>CAZTXB010000010.1:0-118358 GCA_964617955.1 uncultured Chitinophaga sp. | reverse complement strand
CAAACTGGTCAACATAAATCGGCGTAAGATGGTCAACTATACCGACGTTTGCAATTTAGAATAAAAACTAAATTTGAAAGAACTAATAAGGAATTGTTAAAGTTATTATATCAATTTGATTCTCCGGCAATATCTGATCAACTTAATAGATTATATACAGTATCTGCTAAAATCAAACCGTTAACAGCGATGAGAAAAAAGCTTATTGGACCTGCATGTACAGTTAAAGTTGTGCCGGGAGATAATTTAATGGTTCACAAAGCGCTTGATTTTGTAGAAGAAGGAGACATAATTGTTGTTGACTCAAATGGAATTGAAAGTTCAGCAGTTTTGGGTGATTTAGTTTCGATTAAAGCTGCGCATAGGGGAGTTATTGGATTTGTTGCAGATGGACTGGTACGCGATATTGAAGGTATCAGGCGGACTAATCTTGAAGTCTTTGCACGCGGAATTACTCCGAATGGACCATTTCATAGAGGACCTGGGGAAATAAACTATCCTATCCAATGCGGTGGGGTTATTGTTAACCCAGGAGATATTGTGTTTGGAGACCTGAGTGGTATTGTAATTATTCCTAAAGATTTTCTCGTTACTCTGATTGAACGGCTTACCCAAAAAGTTAAGACTGAATATGCTTACAAAACAGCTGTAATTAATGGGGATTTTTCCAACAATTGGGTAGATAATATCCTTAAAAAACAATCTTGTGAAATACTATAAAATGTACACGAAAAATGGAAAATTTGAGGATTGCAGGAATTATCCCAGCAGCAGGAAAATCAAAACGAATGACTGTTGATAAAAGGCTTTTAGAAATTTCAGGAATGACATTACTTGAAGCTAGCACTAAAACGTTGGTTAATGCAGGATGTTTTCCAGTAATTGTTGTAATAAGTAAAGATTTTCCTTTCCAAAATCTTAAATATCTGAATTCAAAAAATCAAATTATAATTGCGACTCTTCCCTATGAATCAGAAAGTATGATTTCTACAATTGTCTATGGTCTGAATTTCTTGCCGGACTCAGTTGATGGTATTGCTGTCTTACCTGGAGATTGTTCAGTTATTCCTAGTTCAACAGTGCAATTCCTAAATAAAACATTCCACAGTGAACATCCAGATCTTCTCATGCCAGTTTATGATAAACAACAAGGTCACCCAAGATATATTTCAAAAAAAATGTTCTCGTCACTTTGTAACATAAATAAAGTAAATGGAAGCAAATTTTCTGACCTGTTTCTTAAAAATAAGTCCAAAGTTCTTAAAGTTAATGTTGATGACAGTTCAATAATTGTGGATGTTGACACCTTAAGTGAATACAATTATATATTAAAAAAATATGCCAAAAAATAATAGTCAAATCAAATATAGAGTTGGTTATGGATATGATATACATAGACTAGAAAATCATCCTCCACTTGGAAATGGTAAACCTTTTCTAATAGGAGGAGTTAAAATTGAACATGAAATTGGCCCCGTAGGAAAAACAGATGCCGATGTACTTTTACATGCTATTATTGATGCATTACTTGGAGCTTTAGCACTTCCATCTATGGGTGAATTATTTGAAAATAATTTAATTAATCCTAAAAACGACTCATCTAGAGTTTTTTTAATGGAAGCCCTACGTCGAATTAACGATCTTGGCTGGTCCATTTCAAATTTGGATTCAACAATAATTTTAGAATACCCAAGTATTAAATCAAAAAAAATACTCATAAGAGAAAACTTAGTAAAGCTATTGAATTGCTCTATCGAGGATATCAATGTAAAAATAAAAACTCATGAAGGAGTTGATTCAATTGGGCATGGAGATGCAATTGAAGCTCATGTTTGCGTACTTCTTTGTAAATATACTTAAAAACTGTAAAAATTGAATACAGAAATTTCAATTTTAGCTTTTGAATCTCTTCTCAAATCTATTGGGCATAAATTCCCAAAACTTTCGATATTATCTAATAAATCTGGAAATTTGAAAAAACATTTCCCTTTATTGGTCAAAACTAATACGGATATTCAGGGAATTGCAATTTTGGATATTACATTAGATGAAGATAAGAAAATTAGGCTTATTGAAGCAAATGGGTCAAATGGTAATCTTACAAGTACATCATTAGGTAACGATAATTTAAGAGTAGAACATATTTATTCAATTGTTAAGGATAAAATAAGTAAGCAAATAGAAAATACCGTATTGCTTTTCCCTTATAAGGATGGCTTTATGCATTTGGCAGAATTTTATTCTAGAATTTATTGTCTTGCAAAGCTGATTTCAAAAGACAAAACGACAGGTATAAGGGATTGTTCTGAACCATACGGGGAAGAAAGTGTTGTAATAATTTGTGGTACCGTGGAAGAAATTGCAAGTAATATATCCCTTAGAAACAGTGAATTATATTTTAAAAACTTAAAAGTAATTTTTTCGAGCAATCCAAACCTTCTTCCAGAATTAGCTAGGATTGGCAAATTTTCTAAAAAAGAACTTTATACTCAATCCTTATCTGAAATATTTCATGATGGTCCGTTGTTAAAGATTACACACGACAAATATAAACAACAGAAAGTTGCACAAGGTACAGGAATTGAGCCACTATATTCAGAAGAGGTTTGGGATAAACAAAAGTGTATAAAAGCTATTAATAAAATAAATCAGAAGGGTTCTACTGCTGTTGCAAAAATAAATGCTGGCTCAGGTGGAGCTGGAATTGATTTTTTTCCAATTGAACTCTCTTCCATCGAAATTGAACAAAAGCTAGAATTGATACTTCATGATGCTGAAAAACACTACGGTAATAATTATGCCTCTACTATATTTCCAATTAGATTATTTGAGTTTGTAAAATCAACCCCATTTTCTATAAATAATCTTCCCCATTTATGGGACATGAGAATGGAGTGTTTAATTTATCCCGGTTATACATTAGTATTACCATGCTTAATTAGAATTTGTCCTGCCCCGTTTAGCGATAATTCATACTCTAAAGATCAAGTAGTTTCTAATTTAACCGGAAGGGCTCCCTCCCTTGAGTTCATTCGGTCAGCTTTAGACGAGGAGGCACTAAATAATATTGGAATTACTCTAAATAAATTGACTGAAATGTCCATGGCTTCAGCTATGTGGTGTCAATCAGCATGGAATTCAGCATAAAACTGTAAAAAGCATTTATACTGAAGCTTGAATATCTTAAAAGTTCATGCTATGAAGTATAGATGCGGATTAGAAAATCCAATTTAATAATATATGATATTTTAGATGGTGATAAAATAATTTTTCTTTCAAAAAGATCTAAAAATGCAAAATTATTTCCTGACTATTTTAGCTTCTTTGGCGGTAGAATTGAAATTAACGAAACAAGAAGAACTGCCTTACTTAGGGAAATAATGGAGGAATTAAATTTGGACCTTAAGCATTTTTCTTTTTTGGGTACATATCAAGATCATGGTGTAGTAAAAAATATATTTTTCTCCAAAATTTCTAAAAACAAGGTTGATAAGTTAAAGGTTTATGAAGGGCAATATGGTAAATGGTTCAGTGAAGAAATGATACAAAATGAAGAACTAATTACTAAGAAGGATAAAGAAATCATTTTAAATTTCTTTAAACTTTCGACAGATAGTTAAATCCCTTCTGTAACCATTACCACCAATATATTTCAAGCTTTTAATGAACAGCTAATGTTTTTTTATGCTGATTAAATAATCTGACAAAATGAATATTCTTAGATACTTCTTTTTAAAAACCATTTCACTATTCGATTAGTAATTTAGTTTTTATGAAGATTTTTTGGTTTTCATTTTTATGGTTTGTTAACCTTTCACCGTGCGACGTTACAACAGGTCAGGTGTCCCGCAATCAATGCTCTTTCAGATTCCTAATTGCACGAAACCTTTATCCCTTGTTGGTGGCACTTGCTCGTCGAAACATTAACAAATAATCCATTAAAATTATGAAAACACAAAAAATCAAACTTATTAACCAAGAACTAAAAAAAGAGTTCGCAAAAGTAGGCTCTCAGGAGGAGGTGTCTGATCCAATTATCATTGCCAAGTTCTTTAATCCATCAGGTGTCGGTACATGGTATGCCATCAGTTATGAAGAATCTTCAAATACCTGTTTTGGATATGTAACCGACTTTGGATATGATGAACTTGGATACTTTAGTATCGCTGAATTGGAATCATTATCTTTACCTCCTTTTGGTCTAAGTATAGAACGTGACCTCTATTTTAGTTCTTGCTTATTATCGGAAATAACCGGAAAACCGTCCTAAGGGGTGGTTTAAGAAACTACTTTTAGGAAGGTGGTCTTACATTAATTATTTTGGTAAATGTTTAATAGACCTACCAATTCCTCTATTTACCCCCTCTAAAAAGCTCATAGCCAAGAAAATTACCCCGGCCTGTTGTAAATCATGCACGTTCATCTCTTTAAAATAAATTCCATCTGGTAAGTTTTCAAAAAAACAGGATGCGACTGGAATCATAAGCGAAATGGTGCGGAAAAAACCAATCCAAAAAGTATGAATGAGTGGCTTGTTTGTGTATGCCAAGTTTGAGATAATATAGAGCATACAAACTAATCCATCGATTAATACTGTTTCAAGGTTTTCAAACCTTAGGGAATTAATTTTTTCTATATTAATAACTTGATGCAATCCAGAGCTGAACCAAACTGCTGAAAGCCGTGAATAAAGTTTTAATTTAAGTAAAGGTACTTCCATTTTGTTTTCATTAAAGGTTTCCCTCGATTTTGAAAATCACATACATTTGATAAGCAGGGAGGGTTACCTACCAACAAATGTATCGGTTCACCATTGAAAACAATTATTAACTGACATTTTCCCCACAAGCCTTTGCATTTTACCCAGAATTGTGCGATATTTGAATTGGAGATTTCGTCAAAGGCACAATGCTGATGCGGATTCAGGGGGGTGTTGTCTTCAATGGCATACCCCTTTTTTATTTTATCGGTACACAGATTTGCTGTACTTAATGTTATTAATATGTGGATACCGACAGATAAAAACATGGCCAAATGTATAAAATATCCACATATTATACAATACCCTGTCTAATTTATTTTATTTTTTAATATTGCAATTATGTAAACTAAAAATTATGATTAGCAAAAAAAGTGTACCAATCCTTTGTATTTCATTGAAAAAGTCGTAATCTTGCAGTCCGTTTTTTATATCATGGAAACAGCAACCGAAAAACTACTAACATTCAATAAGATATTAGCGAAGTATAATATCCAAAAAGCCTCTCAATTAGCCAATACCCTTGTCACCCTTGAAGATAGCACCTATTATGGTAGGAATGAAAAGAGTATTAAATCTCTTCTGAGCCAAATATCAACAGCACGACGACCTCTATCACAGGAACTTGAAACAGCCATAGTGCTTGCTGTTAAACACATAAATGAAGGCTTTTTTATTGATGAGTTTATGCTTAAAACGGATCTTCGAAGAGCATTAAGGCAATCTTTTGAATCAAAAAATGAAGCAAATGTGACGCAAGTCGGTAAAAACCCCGAAGAGGTTTACAAAAGTATTCATGCAGAATATTACAATTTACTGATAAATGCATTGATTACCGCAAAGAAAATTACAATCATTACACCTGATCCGATGGAGTTAAAAGATCGGGCTGAATCTTTGAGAATAAGAAAGGTTCTTGTGTCCAAATTGCAGAAAAACTATACATGTCAAACTGAGGCAGAGAAGGTTCGCTATACTTTTATTTTCCCGAAAATCGGGAATAGTAACGTGCTTGCAATGCAATTTTGGCAGACTTTATTATTTTATGGTAATAATTTAGGGATGGATATGGAGACCATATTAAAGCATAACAATGAAGGGGACAATGCATATATAAAAGTTTTTATTGTTCAGGATCAATATGGAGTTGATCAGGGTCGAATTATTACCGAAGATGAACGATTCAACAGAGTAGGTTTCTCATATAATTATGGTTGGGATCCTCATGCAAAGGCAGTCGATAAATTAAATTTAATGCTTTTAGGGTGGGAATCAATAAAGAGAGTATCAAAATATGCTCATTTTCTGACTCAAAAGCTCGAAAAAGCAAAAAGGATTGAATATAAATTCACTGAGGCCTTACTTTCAATACAGAACATGTCTTTTATTCCAAGGGATGCCTTAAGTATAGAGGATTACAGTGAAGCTATTTAAGAAACTACTTTTTAGTAGCTGGTCTCACAATGGCTACACTATATTTAGCTCTTGTTAATGCCACATATAGCTGAGCACGGGTTTTATTTGCTAATTCAGTATCATTATTTCCGAACCAGTTAAACATATCTTTCGTTGGCCATATTAATACCCTATTAAATGTCATACCCTTTGATTCACCAAAGTTATAGACTTCAGATTTGATATTACTAATCTGACTTTCCCTATTAAGTCTTAATTGAACTGGCCTAAATTCATTAATATAATTATTGACTTCGTCTTTATTTAGAAAAAAAATCCCATCATGGCCTGTTGTCTCTTTATTTCCAGGGACACAAGAAGGTAGGCTTGGATAAAGTTTTGAAGAAATTGAACAAATGTCTTCGTTATTTCGGTAAGAGACATTTAAGGAGGTGTCATCAATATGCCATCCATCCTTCTTAGCTTCATTTTTAATAAACTCAACTATTTTACCCCATTCATATTTTGAAAATTTCCTTTCATTGTGAGTTAAATATGTCACCTGCCTTGGGTCGCCAACTAAGGTTAGGTTTATTTCCGATATACCTAATAATTTAATTATTGCCAAATCATACCCTGCCAAATCCTGAACTTCATCAATAAAAATATAATCATATAATTTAGATAATCTTTGAATTACCGCTCCATTATTTAATTCATTACTTCTTATGACGAATTTTGATAATTTGTCTGAAAATATCTTCATATCAGCAGTAAAATAATGTTTAAGAAAATTGTTTTCCTCGTCCCATTGTATCGGTATTCCCTTTATTCGGTAACGAACGGCAGATTGAGAGTTTACTATAATTAGGCCGTCTATTCTTTGTTCAGAAAATTTCCCCTGATATGGTCTTATTCCATCTTCCAAAAGCAATGTGAACCAAGGTTTAATTGTAATATTCTTTGGAATACACCTGTTAATTTCAATAATTTTATTTCTTATCTCTTTTTCGTTTGATAATGTAAAAGTAGTAATTAAAATATTTTTGTCAGGCTTAGATAAAGCATCTTTAACTAAAAAAGTTGTCTTACCTGAACCTGCGGATGCAATAATAAGTTTGTTCTCCAACATAGCTATTCTTGCAAACTATCTAGGATATAATTAGGAATTATTACTTCTTCGTCCGCTTTGAAAATTTTAAGTGCCGTTTCTGTTTTTTCAGACTTCATCCATTTCAAAATTCCCTCTTCTGAATCATACTTTTTATTTAATAAGGTGTTCATTTTTTGTAGACCATTAGCCTTAAGTAATTTTGGTTCAAGTGTATTGAAGTTGAATTCGGGAATTTCGCCTGAATCAATTACATCATCGAAGCAGATTTTAATATTTTCTTTAGCATTTTCTCCTATATAAAGTTCATACTTTTTATTAAGAGCATCAATATCGCCATCATTATCAGTTACAACTGCTGCTTTTTTATTTAACTTCTCAGCAATTTCTAAAAATCGTAGAAATGCTGTTCCTACAGATATTACTTCGATATTTCGTTCAATGGGTAATAAATTTTGATTTAATTGCATATACGCCTTTTGAACAACTAGTTCGTCGCTATCACCTTCAACCAGTATTGCTCTTTCGCACAGAACCAATCTTAATGTGTCATAACCGGATAGTTTTTCAAAAAACTCCTTGGTGTCGTCTGAAAGGTCGTCTAAAGTGGTGGTTGTTTGATTATAAATTAGTATCAAATTCGAAAGGTTAAGTTTATTAGCCACAAAACTACTATGAGTAGATATAATAACTTGTTTTTCATTGCAATCCTCTTTAAGGTAGGACACAAGTTCATTTAGTTTTGTATGAGACAGGTGGTTTTCAGGTTCTTCTAATAAAATAACCCCTGCTTCTTGTGCTTTTTTATGCGATAATGCCAATTTTGTTTTTACAATACATTGTTCCCCTTTACCAATTTGATGAAATGGTACACTATCTAAATATGTGGTAAGAGTTGTTTCCCATGCATTCCTTGTTGACAAATCAACAGCTATTTGTATTTCCTTGTTTGATATTTTTGATGCTAATTGAATTTTTGAGTTTATTTTTTTGATGGCATCATCATTCATAAAACCATCCTTCATTTGTCTATAGGCCTGAGAAATACTAACAATTTCATTATCATCTAAATTATCTTTAATTATTCTTGAAATATATAAATCTGAACCATTTTGAAAACGATTGTTTGCAGAATCGATTAGTGCTGATTTTAATGGAATACTTCTTGACGTAATCATTGACCAAGCAAACGATGACCATTGTATGTCATAATATTCTATTGGGAGAGTATTTAAAATTCCAGCCTTTAATAGTTCCTCGTATTCTTTTTGATATTCATTATTAAAACAAATCTTGAGTTTAATTCCTGGTGAATCTATTTTTTCTGAATTATTATCACCTTGTATGCTAGCTAGATTATCTCCATCAAGAAAAAGTTCTATTTCTATGACTGGTAGTACAGTAGGTATTCTATTATTAACCTTACTTAGATACTCTGATATTACTTCATTATTAAAAAGATACTGACTTAATTCACCTTTTAAATATCTTCCGTTTAATATCCCTGTCAATACCAAATGGATTGCTTCAAGTATTGTAGATTTTCCGGATTCATTATTCCCAACAATAACATTAAGGCCATTATGAAGTAGTAATTCAAATTCTCCTTTGTAACATTTAAAGTTAGTTATCTTAATCTTCCTTATTTTCATATCCTATTTTTTTACACCCCAACCCCCTCCATAAAGGTCTCCACGAAGTCCAATATTTTATTGGTAACCCTGTTTATAACCGGAGCCCGTTCAAGGATTTTTGGTTTTACTTCTAATATGCTCACAATGTCATTACCAAGCGGTTTGCGCTCAGTAAAGAGGTATTCGCTGATTATACCGTGTAGCTTGGTTTCGTCCAGTCTTTCGTCCTTACAGAGGCTATTAAAGGCCATTTCCTGTTCGTCTGACCAAAACTTTTCAAATTCCTGTTCTATTTGGTCAGAATCTTCAATATTTGGGAGGTTTTCCTTGATAAACTTTTCTATTAGTTCCCTTTTGCTTCTCAGGCTAACTTCACCGGCTATAAGGTCAAGAATAATGCTCTTTTTCTTTTCACGGTCTTTAGGATTGGAATCTTTAAGTCCGGCCAATAAACGTAGAATATAACTCACATTCACATCATCCCGACGAATAAGTTCCAATTCAAAATCCACATCGTCAAGAATAGAAACCTTTTCAATCTGTTGGTTTGATTTTACCTTGTCATAAATATCGAGATACTTACTTTTATAGTCCTCAAAGGTTTGCTCGTCCATCGTCAAATCATCAAACTTGAAATCGGTGAAAACAGACAAGGTGTTTTTTATCCGGATTAATTCCCTGAACATTTTTACGAATTCATATTCATCATCTTCCGTTTCAAGGTCGTTAACGCTATCAATCGTTGGAACTATGGCTTTCAGTTTATCAATAGCCTCATTAAATTTGGCGACATAGTTTTCGTAAGGCTCCATAAAAATAACTTCTTTGGCATTTTTATTGGAGAAAAGTACAATAGCTTCGTCAGTGGCTTTTTTTAAATTCCGGAAACAAATAATATTTCCCTGGGATTTTTGTTCGTTTAATATTCGGTTGGTTCGTGAAAAAGCCTGTATCAATCCGTGATATTGCAGGTTTTTATCTACATACAGGGTGTTTAAGGTTTTGCTATCAAAGCCGGTCAAAAACATATTTACCACCAATAAAATATCAATTTCCTTCAGCTTTACCTTTTTGGCAATGTCGTTGTAATAGTTGTAAAAGGATTGACTGTCTTTGGTGGTGAATTTTGTACCATACATTTGATTGTAGTCGCCAATAAATTCTTCCAACATATCCCGACTGTGGGCATTTATGCCATATCCTGTTTCGGGTTCGGCCGCCATCATTAATGGTTCTTCCATTAACATTCCGTTTGCCCCCTTATCTTCTTCATTGGCCACATAGCTGAAAATAGTTGCCACCCTTAGGTTATATTTTCCTTCAATGGATTTTTTTTGCTTAAACAGTTGGTAATATTTAATCAGGGTTTCAACGCTGTTAACGCACATCATAGCCGTAAATTCCCTGTTATAGGTTTTGCGGTTATGATTGGCGATGATGTAGTCAACAATTTTATTCAACCTATCGGGCGATTCCAAAAGTTCCTTACGGTCAATGTCTTCCACCTCAATATCAATATTGGTCAAACTGTTTTCCTTTTGTTTGTAACGGCCAACGTATTCAATGGAGAATTTTAAAACGTTTTCGTCCTTAATGGCATCGGTTATTACATATTTATGGAGGCATTCATCAAACAACTCTTTTGTGGTTCGTTTCCCAAAATCATTTTTAACGGCATTCTCAACAAATATGGGTGTACCTGTAAAACCGAACATTTGCGTGTTTTTAAAAAACGCTTTGATACGTTTATGGGTTTCGCCGAACTGGCTCCGGTGGCATTCGTCAAAAATGAAGATGATCCGCTTGTCTTGCAGTTTCTCCATTTTTTCAAGGTATTGCCGTTTTACAATAGCTGAGTTCAGTTTTTGAATGGTGGTAACAATCAGTTTGGTATCATTGGTAAACTGTTTTACCAAAGCCCTTGTATCGTCCGTTCCGTCCACACTTCCATCACTAAAACTGTTAAATTCCTTGGTGGTTTGGTAATCCAAATCTTTGCGGTCAACCACAAAAACCACCTTATGAACCTGGGGCAGTTTCATAAGAATCTGACTGGCTTTAAATGAGGTTAAGGTTTTTCCTGAACCGGTGGTATGCCAAATGTAACCGTTTTTAGTGCTGTTTTTTACCCGTTCAATTATGGCTTCAGTAGCATAATATTGGTATGGGCGAAGTACCATTAAGTTCTTTTCGGCTTCCTGTAAAACAATATACTTGGTTATCATTTTACTGATATGGCAAGGCTCTAAAAAGTCATTAGTAAAGGCTTCTAATTGGGTAATGAGTTTATTCTCTTTATCGCTCCAATAAAAGGTTTGCTTAAAAGATTGTTTCCGGTTATTGGCATAATACTTTGTATTAACCCCGTTACTAATGATAAAAATTTGAACGTATTGAAACAGGCCATTGTTAGCCCAAAAGCTGTGCTTATGGTAACGGGCTATTTGGTTAAAGGCTTCTTTTAATTCCAAACCACGACGTTTTAATTCAATTTGCACCAAGGGTAAACCGTTTATCAAAATCGTAACATCGTAGCGGTTTTTATAACTTCCTTCAATTGTAACCTGTTGGGTAACCTGAAATTGGTTTTGACACCAGTGTTCCTGATTAATAAATTCGATATAGATACTTTCTCCATTGTCTTTAACCAAGTACATTTTATCCCTTAACAGTTTGGCCCTGTCAAAAACATTGCCTTTGCTCAGGTGGTTTAACACCTTATCAAATTCATTTTTGGTTAGGGTTATATTGTTATGCTTTTCAAGTTGGGATTTAAGGTTGTGTTCAAGGTCCTTATCGTCTTTTATGGCAATAAAAGAATACCCCAGCTTTTGCAGTTGTTTTACAAGGTTATCTTCTAATATTTGTTCGGGTTGATGCGTCATATATGTATCCTACTATACAAAAAGCTGTTGGAGAAGCCCTTTCTTCCATTCTTTGGTTTTTTCTAATTGCTTGTTTACTAGGTCAATTTTTACATCTAATGCTGTTAAAAAATTAGCAATTAATACTTGTTCCTTCAAACATGGAAAATCAATTTCAAAACCCTTTACGGTTTGTGCATTTAGATTTCCTTGAGTACCTGTTGTGATAAATTTTGCTACTTCTTTTTGAAAATTTACCAATGAATAATAAACAAACTCATTATTTGCATCATTCTTTATTATTAGGTTTAGAACAGCCTGTGAAGTAGCAATCGGTATCTTATTAATAGAGACAAATCCTACTGAAGCATACATTGAATATATAACTGAATTAACAGGGACAATCCATGATGATGAATTTTTTAACCCCAATTCTGAAACATGCTTCGACGTAGAATATAAGTACTTTCCTTGCATAGTCATATCGCTTATGGCTAAAAAGGGTATTTCACCATCATAATACTCCTTTTTGGTTGAGGTTGGGGTTCCTCCGCTTTTAGCTATTTCACATATATCGTTTAAAGTTTTTAACTCCCATTCCGGAAACTCTTTTCCGTCTTTATCCTTAAACCTAATTTCCTGATTAAATATTTTCTGCATAACCCCCTTTTTGTATTGTTCTAAAAGGGTTTTCTTTTGGGATAGCTGTTGGATTTTTGTATCCACAGAAGTTAGAAAGGATGCGATTTTTTGTTGTTCGGGGAGGGATGGAATGTTTAGGCTTAGCTTATTAATATTGCCTTTTGAAATACTTAGGACTGATACACCTGTGGCCAATTCCATAATTTGCAACCTTACGTTTCTGGTTTGCATTAAATATCCCTTAAATCCAACTACTGTTAATTTTTTTAAATCCCTAGCAATATAAGTATGCAATCCAGCGACTAATTTTTGATTATCAGTTTCTATTATTTCAATTGATTTTCCTACATCTTTATAGTCCTCTGAAGCATCAGCAATAACCAAATCACCTCTTTTACAAAAGCTGTTTTCCGCAATCTTATTAATGTTTACTTCATCATTTAAAAAAGGAACTAACTCTTTTGTAATATCAAAGTTTGAATTGAATTTAGTATGTATATCCCCGTAATGGATATTTTTCACTTCCCCATTTTCATAATTGAGCATTGCCCTTGAAAATGAATTTGTGTTTATCATAGTAAAAATTTCTCCAAATTGATAAGTCTTCCAATTATCATTGAATTTTTTAAACCTCAATTTTGGGATTTTTTGAGTGGTTGCTTCCATAATTAAAATGGTGAAGAAATTTCTAATTCTTTACAAAACTCAACCAATGACTTATCCGTTTCTACAATCTCTTTTTCTAAGTCATTTAACGATTTGGCGACGTTATCTAAGTTTATTTCTTCCTCAATTTCAAAAGTCTCTACATACCTTGGAATATTCAGATTATAATCGTTGTCCTTTACTTCCTGTAATTTGGCAATATGGCTGTATTTGGGTTCTTCAATTCGGTTTCGGAAAGTGCTAATAATCTTATCAATGTTTTTGTCGGTTAACTGATTTTGGTTACCCACTTTTTCAAAGTGTTTGCTGGCATCTATAAAAAGAATATCCTCCGGATTTTCCCTGCATTTTTTAAACACCAAAATACAGGTCGGGATACTGGTTCCATAAAAAATATTGGCCGGTAAACCAATAACAGCATCCAAATAATTCTTTTCCTCAATTAAAAACCGGCGAATATGCCCTTCTGCTCCCCCTCTAAATAAAACCCCGTGCGGTAAAACAACGGCCATAATTCCGTTTTCGGCCAATTGATAAATCATATGTTGAACAAAAGCAAAATCAGCCTTGGTAGCTGGGGCAAGTTTACCATATTGGCTAAATCGGTCATCGGTCATGTGCAAAGGGCTTGCGCTCCAATGTGCAGAAAATGGCGGATTGGCAACCACCGCTTCAAACCGCAGGTTTAAATGTTGAGGGTGTTCCAAGGTGTCCTCTTGCTGAATATCAAATTTTTGGTGATGAACCCCGTGCAAGATCATATTCATTCGAGCCAGGTTGTAGGTCGTCCTTATGGACTCTTGTCCATAAAAGTTTGACACGTCCTTCACCTCTTTTGCTATGCGCAAAATCAATGAACCCGAACCACAGGTTGGGTCATAAGCTGATTTTAGTTTTGTTTTTCCTGTAGTAACTATCCGTGCTAAAACGGTAGAAACTTGTTGTGGGGTGTAAAACTCTCCGGCTTTTTTTCCTGCACCACTGGCAAATTGGCCAATCAAATATTCGTAGGCATCGCCTAATATATCGCCCTTGCTGTCTTCCAGTTTAAAATCAATCTTATCCAAGTGTGACAAGACTTTTGCAATCAAGGTATTTCTTGCTTCCACCGTTTTACCAAGCTTGGTACTGTTTAAATCAAGGTCTTCAAACAATTGGTTAAAATCGTCCTCACTATCCGTTCCCATTGTGCTTTGCTCAATGTTTTTCAGGATTTTACCAAGCTCCTCCAAAATAAAATTGCTTTCATTTTCTTCTTTGCCGTCTGAGTTCCCTTTTTTGGCTATTTCACTAAATAATTCAGAGGGTTTAAGAAAATAACCCAGGGTTTCCAATGATTCCCGTTTTATGGCTTCGAGGTACTCTTTCCCTTCCTTGGTGTTCTCTTTTAGGCTGTCGTATGAAATGCCATCCTCTTTAAGGATTTGGTCGGCATAAATATTCATGCGTTCAGAAAGGTATTTGTAAAAAATGAAGCCTAAAATATAATCGCGAAATTCATCCGCATCCATTTTACCCCTTAGGGTGTTCGCTATATTCCAAAGTTGTTGCTCTAATTGTTTCTTTTGTTCTTCTGACATGTATGCTTAAATTACCCTTAAAATTCCGGTTTGGAGTTGTAGGGCAATTATACAACAATACCAAAGGTTATTCAATCCTTTTAAGCTCTCAATAATTGGGTATTTTAGTACCTAATTTTGATTTCTTTTTTAATATACAGATTCATTAAATCATGTTAAAAAGTCTGACTGATAAAAGGAAAATTTTTGTTACTTTGTTGCCCAGCCATAAGTGCTTAATGTGATGGAAATATGAGCAAATTAATAGATTTAGGTGTTGAAAAAGACCATATAGAATCCTTGACTAGGGCAAATGGCATAAGTGCCTTGGCAGAATTTCTCTGGAATTCGCTTGATGCTGATGCCAATGAAATAAGAGTCGAGTATAAACCAACAAAACTTGGAGGTTATGAATATATTCGAATTATTGATAACGGACATGGATTAACCTATGAGAAGGCACAGGATGTTTTTTCGAGATTAGGAGGTTCTGAAAAGAAGACAAAATACCAAAGCCCCAGTGGTAGGCAATATCATGGGAAGGAAGGAAAAGGTAGATATAAAGGTTTAGCATTGGGTGATTCTTTAAAGTTTATAAGTGTCTACCAATCGAACGGCTCATTATCTGAGTTTACAGCATCTATAGACAGGAATCATCTTGCCAAAACGGAACTAAGTGACCTGAAAACTTTAAAAAAGGGCGTGGGTGAAACTGGATTTAGGGTTGAAATAAACAATATAAATAATAAGAATGCCGATGGAGCTCTCAGACTTGAAAACAGAAAGGAGTTAGAGGAGAAATTTGCATCTTACTGGATTAGTTATCCAAAATTTAAAATATTTTTCAACTCAAATGAGCTGAATTTTGATTCTCTAATAAAATCATCAGCTGAAAAAGAAGTGAAAGTCAACGATGACAAATTTCAATATAAGTTCATCTTGAAAATTTTGGAATGGCATATTGAGACTAAGAAAAAAACATACCTCTGTAATAAACAAGGCATACCGTTTTTGGAAACAAATTTAGGAATTCGCTCAAGTATTCCGGTTTCAGTCTTTATTCAATCTGATTATATTGAAAAACTTCAAAGAGATAATACGTTAAGTCTATATGAGGCGGATGAAGTATTGCAAATGGTTTTTAAGCTTTCAAAGGATTTTGCAAGAGAATATGTCCGTAATCGGCTTCACGAATATTCTAAAGAATACATTCAAGAGTTAAAGAAGAAAGGAATTTACCCATATAAGGAGCCAGCAGATAATTTGATTGAAGAAACTAAACGGAAAGTTTTTGATATTGTTGCGCTTCAGATTAATGAATATTTACCCTCTTTTAATGAGCAAGATGACAGAAACAAGAAATTAACTTTAATATTAATTCGGGAAGCTCTTGAAAATGATTCGAAAAATTTAAGAAGGATATTAAATGAGGTTATTGAATTACCGGAGGAGCAAAGAGAAGAGTTAGTAGAACTTCTTGACAGTACAACATTTTCAAATATCATTGATACTATGACGGTTGTAAAACATCGGCTAAACTTTTTAAATGGAATTGAGCAAATATTTTATGATAAGGAGTTAAATGAAAATGTTCTTGAAAGAAGGCATTTACATAAAATACTCGTTAATGAAACTTGGCTCTTCGGGGACGAATATACATATGGAGTTGATGATTTGACTTTAAAGAATGTGCTAAAGGCTTATTTAAAGGATTGTCTTAAAAGAGAAGATTTTGAAGAAATTGTTAATTCAGAGGATAATAGTGATCTACAAACTATTCCTGATGTTTGCCTTTGGCAACAATTCAGTTCAGGCAAATCTGGTTTTGAAAATCTTGTGATAGAATTAAAAAAACCTAAGCTTAATGCTGGTTTTGAAGAAAGAACTCAAATTGAATCTTACGCCACCAAGGTAGCGAATGATAGAAGATTTTCGAAAGGTAAAACAAAGTGGAAGTTTATTCTTATTACTAGCGACATTAAAAAAGAGCTTGAACCAATATTAAATCAAAAAAACAGAAAATATGGCCATATAGTTGAAGGTGATAATTATGATGTGTTTATACTAACTTGGGGAGACATTATTACAGAAGCTAAAATTCGCCATAATTTTATCAAGGAAAAACTAAATTTAAATTTACAAGATAACGAGGCTGGACTAAATTATTTAAGGACAAAATATAAAGAATATCTACCACAAGATATTTAGGTCAATTTTTATGCTTGTGAATTATTCTTAAAACATGCAAAAATAGTGTCGCTTATGACAGTCACCAAGGAATGCTCCTTTGGATTCCTCCTTGTCTTAGCTGTCATTTAAGCGCACTTGAACAGTGGGCATGTTTCAGAAAAAATCACAAACCCAGCTAAATTTTGAAAATCCAAATTCATTGCCCTTATTGAAAGAAGTTGAAATTATCTATTCAGGTCCAAAATTCGACAATCCGGTTGAAATCACTTCTTCAAAACATTCCTATGAAATTTTAAAGGAAGTTTATGACTTCCGAAAGATTGATTACAAGGAAATGTTTTACGTTTTGCTTTTGAATCGTGCCAACTACTGCCTTGGTGCAAGCCAAATTGGTTTGGGTGCAACTGCCGGAGTAGCCGTTAACGTAAAAGAAATTTTCCAATTGGCTCTTAAGACCAATGCATGCAGTATCATTGTTTCGCATAACCACCCTTCCGGCAATCTTAAAGAATCACAAGCCGATATTTCAATAACCCAAAAAATCAAAGCAGGATGCGAAGCCCTGGACATGACCTTATTGGATCACGTAATTATTACTTCAGTTGGGTATATGTCGTTTGCCGATGAAGGGATACTTTAATTATGCTATCAACAGAAAAAAAATATTTTTTTATTTACAAAACAATTTTAAATTTGTATGAATTCAATAAATAATTGACTGTAGGAGTTTTTATAATTTAACTTAGGCAGTCATAATCGCTTATACGTTTACCTCTACTGTGCATTTTTCAGGGATACGTATATTTAAATTTTCGATTATGACTGCAAAGAAAAATTCAAGGCTTAAGAATGGAAAAGAGCTAAAAATTTATGCTCGAATTACAACTCAATTTTATCACTTAACCTTTAGTGATTTAGTTCTATTGAAAGAGTCTTTTAGTAGTGGTCCAATGTTAGATTTTGGACTTTTTTGTATAGGTATTTCAATTGCATTTTTAACATATTTTTTGTCTGCAAAAATCTCAGGATTAATGCACTTCTGTATAGTTATTTCAATGATTTTTTTATTCTTTATTATAGGCGTATTATTTATCATACTATGGATAAATGGACGTAGAAAGTCAAAAAACCTTATGAAACGTATACAATGCCAAAAATTAGAATTTGACCCATAAAATAATATTCTGCCAATGACTTAATAATGCTATAATAACTATAAATGCTCTTTATAGTTATGGAAACAGAATCAAGAAATCAAATCGATGTTTATTCGATTATCAACAACCGTATTATCGAAAAATTGGAAGAAGGAGTAGTGCCGTGGAAGCAACCTTGGAATGAAACCGGATTACCTCAGAATCTAATCACTCAAAAACCCTACACCGGAATTAATGTTTTACTTTTAGCTTCAATGGGTTTTAGCAGAAACTATTTTGTCACCTTCAAACAGTTAAAGGAACTTGGAGGAGGTGTTAAAAAAGATGAAAAATCAATTCCAGTTATTTTTTGGAAATGGTCAGAAAAAGAAGACCATCTTACAAAGGTAATTAAAAAAGTTTCCCTACTTCGTTACTACAACGTTTTCAATATTGACCAATGTACCGGAATTCCTGAGTACAAAATTCCCAGTATTGACCTACCCGTAAATGTTAACCGTATGGAACGAATTGAGGCCATTTTGGATGATATGCCAAAAAAGCCAAGAATTCGACACCTATCTTCCCAAGCCTACTACCACCCAAAGGAAGATTACATTAGTATGCCACGCATGAATAGTTTTAAGGATACCGAAGGATATTACGGGGTTCTTTTTCATGAATTGATTCATTCGACCGGCCATTCATCTCGACTCAATAGAAAAGAGGTATCTGAAGGGTTGAATTTTGGCTCAGAGCCCTATTCTATGGAGGAGTTGGTTGCCGAAATTGGAGCATGCTATCTTAAGTCATACACCAACATTGATATTAAACATTTTGAAAACAATGTGGCGTACATCCAAAATTGGCTGACCGTCTTAAAGAATGATAAGAAATTCATAATCTATGCCAGTGCGAGGTCGCAACGGGCAGTAGATTATATTTTGAATCGTTTGGAAATCTGAGTTAAAATTTAAACCAATAGCTTATTGATATTCAATGAGCTATTTTTAATAAATTTGTAAAATGTTAAACTGAAAATGTTACAAGAAATTTATAAATTACAAGGTATTCAACGTAGAATAAATACACTTCATAACATTGGTGTGTCAATGCAAAAAGAACTACTTAGAATTTTTTTATTGCCAGAATTCGATTCACTATTTACTAATGTGGAATTAAATAATGGTAATTTGTCATTTAATTTTTTAGGTCAAGAATATTCCAATTATATTGAAATACCTCCTAATAAAGAGAATCCTTATACTGGAGGTCAAATTACAACTTATTTTCAGAGTAAACCAATAGGAACGGTTGATTTAGAACAGGCAGTTATTATAAATACAGTTACTTTTGATGGACAAGGTAACATTAACTTATTACCGAAGTGTACGATTGAAGACTTTGGGGGACCATATCTAAAAGGATTAATTGAAGCCATTGAAAAAAAACCGTCGTTAATTATATTTCGAGATTAGAAACAGAAAAACGACCAACCAATCGGCAAGTCGCTTAAACAGCATGTATTTTTTGCTTAATATTTTTTCCTAGGATAGTTTATGGTGCTCCATCGCGAGCCGTGCTTTTTCTGAAGTTTTTTAAACTGTAGGAAGCACTGAATAATGGAAGTACAGTTTTCAAACTCTTTCCGAAAATCACCTTCTAAAACAAGCCAGTAGTCATTTTTAATAAAATAAACGGCTGTTTCAGGAACTGGGTCGGGGTCAATGATATTCATTCCGAAGTGCTTATTGATAGAATCCTGGGGGTTGGAATTGTAGGATAAATAAAATCCCTTACCAATAAGCACCTCATTTCCACTTTCAGTTTTTATCCATTGGGTGGCCATTGTTTTGTTTTTCTAAGAAAGTCCTTAATTCGTTCGATGAATGATTTTTGTTCTTTCTCGGTTGGCATGTGCCCTTCAATAATGGTGACTCGTTTTACAAGCTTGCGCTTAAGAAAATCCTCCAGTTTTTCCTTTTGTTCGTCCGAGCCAAATGGTGTATTTTCAGAACCCATGAAAAAAAAGTTATCGTCTTGTTCGTTCATATTACTTTTTTTCTGATAAGTTATTAATGTTAAAAATTTCTTTTATTGTCAGAAAATTTTTCTCAGGTAAATTATGCTTATGTTCAATTTCGGGTCGTGGATTGGTTGGTTGGAATTTAACCCTGAACAATAGTCTAAGTTTCCCCTGTCGGGAATGTGGGGTATGAAGTTTATTACCTGAGTCATCGAAAACATCTATATATCCTGAAATACAAAGCCTGTTAATAGCATCAGAAATAGCACGGCGCGATGAACCGATTTTTAGAGCAAGGTAGGATAAGGCTATTCGTTCTAGTTGTTTGCGTTTGGTTGTGGTGTTGGGGTCATAAAATCCCCATGTTTTTCTAATAATGAGCAGGAGAACTTTAAGTTCAACCGGCTTTAAATGTGAGAGAGCTTCATCGAATAAGGCGTTTGGCACTGGTGTGGTTTGGCACAATCCATTTGACTGCATATTAAGACTTTTCGGCTATCTGTATGTCCGGTATTTTTTCTTCGTTATCGGCTGGAAATAGATAATAGGTTGTTTCGGGTTGGTGGAACATTCGAATAAATCGACCTCCGTTTTCGGTTTCTTTCATAAAACCTACTTTGTACCATGTTTGATAATCTCCGCGATCATCGTCTTTTTTATATTCGCGCTTGGTAAAGATGTTAAAAAAAATCATAACAATTTTTAATGCGATACCTTGCACTGAATCGCCAATTTAATATTCTAATAATGAAACTTTTGTTTAGTTATTGCTTACATACTTTTGAATTTTATTATTGATAAAATTTGTACGTATTTTTTTAGTTTGTATCTTTTGATTTGTCGCAAAATATTAAAAAAATTAATTGTCATTGACACAAGTTGGATTGTGCGACATTGACGGTGTTTTTAATAACAGCTCGACTGCTGTTTATTTTACGACAAAGGAAGTGTTTTCGCCACTTCCTTATGTAGTAGTGTAATCGTTACTCATATAAGTTCAAGTGATGCAAATTGATTTATTAACGTACACGTTTATTATATTTTATTTAAACATCCATTGCAAGCTAGGACTGTGGATTAGCTGTTTTTCTGACAATCGTTCACCTTGGGAATCGGTAATATCTCCTGTCCCCCGTTCAACATACTTCTTTGCTACATCCATAAATTGAGTTTGATTTAAACTTAAATAATGGAAAGTGCTGACCGGTGTTGAGTGTCCAAGAACTTCCTGAACGTCCCGAATATTTGCCCGTTGGTTCAACATGTGATGGGCTTTGCCATGTCTGAAGCTATGTGGAGTATAACTTGTATCTGTATTGGCCATTTCACAAATCATTTTAACCCACCGTTGAACCGTTCTGCTACAAATCCTTCCGGCTGTAACTTTTCGTCCAGATATAAACAAGGCATCGGTAGGATGATTTACCGCCAATCGCATTCCTAAGTAAAGTATGAGTAGTCGGTTGGTTTCAGTTCCCCACAGCACCAAATTATTTCGAAGCGTTTTACGACGTGATATTGTCGCACCGAAAAAAGATTGTTCACGGTCTTGAATAATATCAGCCAAATTTAAATCGCAAAGTTCGGATACACGCATGCCTGTATCCCAAAGCATATTGACAATGAGTTTCTGCATCACATCGGTGAAATTATCCTCCGATAAGCACTTCCCCATTTCTTTGAAATCTGTCAAACTTACCGCCGGCCGATAGTATTTTTTGCCCTTTGGCCGGATAATTTCCTTTGGATACAAGCTTAATTTGGTGCGGTGGCTCCAAAATTCAAAGAAATTTTTGATAATATTGGCACAGTAAACCACTGTTGTATTGCTATACATCAATTCAGTTTTCATAAAATTGAAATATTCGACGATTTTATCGCCGGTTATTTTTTCAATTTCTGTGTCTGAGCCCAAATAATTTTTTAATCCGCGAAGACGTACTTCGTACCGTGCAGGAGCTACTGTTCTGTGAGTAGCTTTCCATGCTATATACACATTTATTGAATTCTCGATATTCATAAGCATAAAAGGCCCGCCATTGTGCAAGATTTGGCAGGCCATCTACACAGCCAATATCAAAATATTCGCTGGTATGGCTCGCACTTGCACATATTCGAAAAAATCGAATGTCCAGTCAAGGACTGCGAGATTTATTGATTACACTACTGTTAATATTTTTGCACATTTCAATATTTTAATCAATAATCAGATGTGTTAACAAGTCGAAATGTTTGTGAATTTACTGGAAAAAGTTCGTAAATATTGATTGTTGGAATTTTTTAAAAAAATTTACTCTTCACTTTTGTTATTGAAGAATTTAATGTTACAAGAAGTAACCTACCCGCTTTTATTGTTTTATTGAAAATTTGAGTGTTCGTTGCATTGGCAAGATTGCATGTCCTCCCCCTGACATTTCATTCTTCACTGTTTCAGTGGGAAGGCCATGCCATCTTGCGGGGAGACCCCGACCCCCTCAAAAAAAAAGAGGCGTATACGCCTCTCAATTTAATAGTATAAAAATATTGCCACCTACAAACTAAATGTGATGCCAGTATTTTCTAAGAAATTTTGTGTCTGATCAATTTCCTTCAGATAACTTAATTCCATAAGCCCTTTGTTCGTTAATTGATAATTTCCATTATCACCAACGTTAATCACTCCATAATTCTCCAATAGCTCAATATATTCATAACGGCTATAACCCTGTCTTGGAACAAGTAAACTATAGTTGCGATTAATAAAACGATTCATTAATGATTCACTAGGTGAATATTCATTTATGAATTTTAATACGGCGAATTGAGTAATTCCACCTTGACCGATTTCGATTGCTGACGTGTTCATATTTATCTTTTATTTAATTATTGACCCTTTTTGATTATATACTCTTTAACTTCTTCTAGCAACAATTCAGTAGCTTTTGCTTGTAATTCAACGTTATTTTTTATATTAGTTGAGATAAAGAAAAAATTATAATTTATTGTATTTTCAGAAGCAACTTCTAGCGATTTGATGTACCTTGAACTATCTGAAATATTTTCTAATACATTTCCATTTAGGATTTTCGCATTATGTACAATTTTCTTTTTTAAGATTCTTTTATTAGTTGCCTTATAAATCATTACAACATTTATTTCCTCCAACATGTCCTTTAAATGTTTTATAAAGCGACTTTCAAATTTTATCGTTATGTCTTTAAACAAATCATTAAATGAGTTAATGATGTCTATCTTATCAAATCTTTTTCCTAAATCGACCAGTTTGTTTTGTATTTCTTGAATTCGACCATTCGTTGAGTTTGTCCTCTTCCATAGAGAATAAATATGGTTTGTGTTACGAAACAACACTATCTCAAGTGCTATTTTTAGTTTCTCATACCCTTCCGGATTTAATAAAATTTCATCATATATTACAGTCAACATTGACTTGCACCAAGAATCATCGTATTTGTAAAATTGGTCTCTTTTTGGAAATAGTTTAAATTTCCCTTTCTCTATTTCTTTAACGAACTCAAAATCTAATAATACCTTAGTAATTAATAAGTCTCCTAAAATTATATACTTTAAAATTTCATAAATAATGTATTCAAGTGTACCATCCAGACGAAGTACATTATGATGAAAAATTAAATATTCATACATTAAAAACCTTTGATGAAAAAATTCTTCAATCGAAGATAAAGCCGTTATTCCAAAAACAATTGAATATCCATCGTTAATATTTTCATAGGATTTGAGTATTGTGGAATCTAAAATTCTTTGTAAGTCATAAGCCCCTAACTGCATGCCAGAATTAACTGGATCTCTTCTACAGTAATCAAGTCTGTCGGCATCTATATCACTTGAAATAATAGTATGCAAACAACGTAAAACTCGATCATTTGATGAAATACTCAAAGAATCATACGTTTCATTTGATTTATTATAAACAAAAATAATTTTGCCAAGTGTCAAACAAATATTTGAAATAATATCAAATTTATCTGAGGTAGTTGGGATTTTTAATTTATCTAGAAGTAAAACACCATTTTTTTCATGAAGCGGTAACTCAGGAATTTTTGAATCATATCCAACAGATATAATAGGAATATTCGATATTATCTCTTGGTATTTTTCATTAATATCATACTCTATGGAGTTGGAGTCCCTCAAGTCCCTTTTGAATTTTTCATAAGCAAACTCAAACAGGTGGCTATATGGATAATGCCCGATATCGTGTAAAATACAACCTATTCGCACAGCTTGCCATAATAAATTAATTACGACTAACTCCTTTTTATCTAACCACTTTGGTTCGCTAAGATCATGAGGTAAATGATTGAATTTAGAAATATTCCCAAAAGTTTTAATCCAATGTTCTACTACAGCATCAAATTCAATAGACTGTTTTTTACAAATTTCTTTTACTAAACTTTCACCGTCTTCAATAAATTTCTCTAATGTAATTTTATTTGAATTATTTAAAGATGCAGTAAACATTTGACCACCTATATGCATAACTCCAAGCGAGTGTGCAAACCTATTTGTAGTGTTTGATGGGTAAGTAAAATAAGCTAACGAATTCTGAGAAATGTACCTGAGTCGCTGAAACTCTTTAGAGTTGATAAGTCGTTCCTCAATTGATGTAATATCAATATAGTCATGAATTACATCACGTATTTTTCGTACTTTTCTATATGTGTTTGGACTTGTCAAGTATTTTGAGAAGTATTTGTAATTCTAATCAAACGTTAAAAACCCAAAAATAGACTTAATAAAAAATAATCTATAGGCTATATTTTTGGACACTGCTTGTTTTAAACAAAGAAAATATATTTTTACTCCTCATTATTTGCAATTTACAATTTCTATATGTGGATAATTATCATTCAAAGAAAATTCACTTCTTCTTTATGAAGGAGAATTTTCAGAATATTTTATTTAATTTTTTATAATAAGCATACATAAATCAGAATCCAATGCATCACTTATTTTGATTAAAACTGTAATAGTTGGATTCAATTCCCCTTTCTCTATTCTCTGAATAGTACTTTTTGCAACATTGGCATTATCAGCCAATTCTTGTTGGCTCATATTAGATTTTATGCGCTTTTGTTTGACATTATTCCCTAGCCATTTTAGATAATCTTCCTTCTGTTGCACACGAACAAATGAAAGTTTAAATATTTTTATTATTGGCCGCGTATACGCTGTTAAAATTTTATATATTTGCCTTAAAATTTTTATAACCAATGAAAAAAACACTTATTCTCATTACCATTTTCCTTTCAATTTCAGCCAATGCTCAAAAAGGAACATTTAAAGCAAATTTAGTTACAGGCTTAAACTTAGCCGTTCCGGTTGGCCCAGATGTCAAACAAGACAGAGCCGATATGAAAAAAAAAGATAAGGAATATTCGGCAAAAGCTGGTGGCAGTTATTCTGGCAGTATTAACCCTCGTTTAGGTTTTCACCTTGGTGGGACAGTTGATTATTTTATTAATAACAAAATAGCAATTGTTAGCGGTCTAATATTCTCTCAAAGAGGATATACAACAAAAATTGAGTCCAAATATAATGACACAGGCATTTGGGATACACCCTACATTAATATAAATAACAAAACGACAACTGTTAAACTGAATTATTTTGATTTGCCAATATCTGGGAAATATTACATAACCGAAAATTTGTTTTTGAATGCTGGCTTGGTTTGTTCATTTCTACTTTCAGATAAATACCATAAAAAAAATGAGTACACGAGTTATACTTATGTTAACGCCCAGGACGTAATAGAAAATAAAACAGAAGAAAGTTCAGGCTCTGCTTCAGCAAAGTCCCGGCTCATGGGTTTTCAAATTGGAGGGGCGATAACAAAGGGTAAAGTTGGCATTTTGTTTAATATTTCAAAAACAGGTCAGCCGTTGACCGCACTTGGTATTTCATATGGCTATCCAAACCTTTTGCTTCAATGTGGCTTGATTTATAACATCTACTCTAAAAATAAGTAACCAAATTAAATTTATATATGAAAAAAAGAATCAATCAATTAAAGTATTTATCAATCGGCCTAATGCTGTGCTTCATTGTAGCCCAAGGCTGTAGTAGTAAAAAAGAATGTTCCAAATGTAACGGGAGCGGGTCTGTCACTTGTAGTACCTGTAATGGAAGCGGAAGCTTAGTCGGTGGATTTGCTAAATGTATGACATGTGCTGGCACAGGGAAACGTAAATGTGCTGTGTGCGATGGAACTGGAAAGGTGGATAAATAAAGAACTTTAACTTATTAAAATAGAAAGGAGGTGTTAAAACAGAAATGACAAAACAAAGATGTAGTACTTGCTCCGGTCGTGGGCAAGTAGAATGCAGCAAATGTGATGGCACTGGAAAGTATGAGGATTCACTTGATAAATTTGGCAGATTTATAACTTTTGGGTCAAATCCAAAGCTGTTGAAATGTTATAAATGCCATGGAAAAGGTCATCATAAATGTTCTGACTGTTATGGAAAGGGGTTCACAAGTTAAGCCAACGCTCAAAAAATCCTTCGCTAAGTTTTTGAAGCCATGTAACCCTCCAGATTTTAATCATTAAAAAAACCACCCTGAGTCAGCAAGGTGGTTTGTATAACGAAGGATAATTTAATCCGTCGGGGTCAGTTTATCGCTGGCAGGTTGCTCTTCAGCATTGCCCGCTTCCTTTTCGCTGACTTTATATTCTAACATAGATTCAGCCACCAAATCAAGTTCTAATTCCTTATCCATATACTCCTTCATATTTATTTCTTTCCCCTCCTTATGTTGGGTAATTTCTTCCAACTCATTTAATCTTTCGTGATATAATTCTTCCCTTTTTTCTAATTCGATTATTTGTTCGGCAAATCCTAAATTATCAAACCGATGGTTCCGGCCTTCATATTCGATTCCATAAATTTTTCCTCCCCGCTCGTATATCTTTATCCACTTACTTTCAAGGGTTGTTTTAATTTCATTTAGGTTGGGTGAATTTGGCAAAGTTTCGGTGAGAATATTTTTTAAAATCTGTTTTCTTGACAATTTACCTTTTCTGATGTTTAGTTGGGCTTCACGATCTGTTAATTCATTTGCCAAACCTTTTCCGTGTTCGACAAACGAATGTTCCAAATCATAATGGTTTCTTTGGAATATTTCCATCTCTTTTTTGAATTTTTCAAACTCTTTCTTGCTCATTCTCAGCGACATACCAGATTCAATTTCAAGCCCGGAAACTGCCATATGAAGATGCGTTGATTCGGTATTCCGGTGTGGAACAATTACAAATTGACCGTTTCCTCTATACTTTATATAAGCTCTTGCAATATCTTTAAGCATATCATCGGTTATTTTAGAATGGTCTAGTTTATTAAAGCTTATAATTTCATGGGTAATTATATTAACAGACTTCCTTTTAAAAAGTCGTTTGGATTCATTTTCTAAAAACTGTTTATTCCATTCCTCTTTGGTATCTCCTAAAAGATTGTGAGTTATAATAAATCCATCCTTATGTGAGGATTCATTAAGTATATATTTCATCAAGCGCATCGGGCTTGACAACGATTTCCTCCCTAAAACTTTTATTATCATATTTGTATTGAGAAATAATTAGTTGATGCAATTCTTTAACTCCTTCTTCAATCGTTGAGGCATTTGAAACCTTACTTCGTATTAATAGAGGGAAATAAAAAACATTTTCTAAAAGTTGATTGGTCAATTTTATTTGTTCAAATATCATTTCCCTTTCAGTACTTAATAAAAGGCTTTGTTTATCCTGCAAGCCTGAATTGACAAGGTGGAGCAGTTGTTTAATTTTAGCCAAGGTTCGAACATCGGGTAGAATGATAGTTCCATCTATGTAATTATTAACCGCCTCCTTTGCAAACCGGCTTACAGGTAACTTATGTAAATGAGCCTGGTCTTTTAGATGCCGATATTCTTCCTTTGTATTCCAAAAACGGATGGCCTTGTATAACTGTCTTTGCTCTCTTTGGTGTTCACGTTTATAAAGCTTTCGGTATTGTTTTTTACCTTCAATAAATAAGTCCAAATCACCTTTCAGGAAACCGTTTGATTCTAAAAATTGATATAATTTAGTTTTAGGGTTTAATTTTCTCATATTAATTTAAGTCTAGAATTGGGGTGATGCCTGTGTCATTATCTTGATTTTGAAAGACAAAGGGTGGCGCAGAATTAATTAGTTTCATAATTCGATGATTCTGATAATATGGTGTCAGCGAATCAATATAAACTGGCCTAGTACCTGGTAAAAGGATAATTGCGTGACCGTTTGGCATGTTTCTAATGTTTTCAATTGGCAAAACCTGTTCTTTTATAAGTTTACCTTCCTCGTTTTCAACTTTATGAAAGCCAGCTATTTCTGAGATTTTTTTACAGGTCTGTAAATCTTGATTCGAAAAGTACATTTGGGTTGAGCAATTCGCTAAAATTATTTCTGCTGAACGCTCTGAGTAAATATGGCTCAATTGGGATATGTTCTGCAAAAGACAACTTATTGAAACTAAAAATTTTCTATTAACAGCCAAAATCGTTTCAAAGTCTGGTATATAGAAGGATGCGAGTTCATCTAATATAAAAAAGATGTTTAAATCTTTGTTTTTATCAGGCACTACATTTAATAAATGTTGAAATAATTGTGAGATAAAACTGCTGAAGACGGGAGCAAAAAATTTCATCTTAAGAGAGTTCCCTTGAATGAAAATTGCTGTGGGGGTTTGACGGAGTTCAAATGAAATATTATCTTTTGAAGTAATGTAACTTATGTCCTCCGATTGCCATAAAGCCAAAGAGACCTTCGCGGTTGAAATCATGTTATTTAACAAACGTGAATCGGTGCTTTTTAAAGATTTGAACTCGCTCCAAACCAATGAGTTATCACAAAGTTTAACAGCTAATTCATCCACTTTTTTATTACCGGCTGAGAACTCGTTTACTAACTTTAGTACCATCGCAAGGTGCTGATACTTTTCATCAAGCTGTTTTGTTATATAGATAAATACTGATAAAATTTGGATTGCACTTGCAGACCAAAAAACTTCTGATCCTTTGCCTGTTCCAACCGTATTGCTGACAAGCAATGTAGCTAACTGTTTACAGCTTGTAAAGCTCTTATCCAATCGCTTCATTGGATTATAAAAATGGCTCAGATTAGGATTATTTAGATTAAATACAATGACTTTTACGCCTTTGGAAGCGAGTATTTGTGAACATTTTTCGGTGAGTTCACCGGCTGGATCTAGAACAACATATGATGATGGTCCTCTGTCTAGCAGAAGATTATTAATGGCGAAAACAC
Source organism: uncultured Chitinophaga sp. (assembly GCA_964617955.1). Taxonomy (GTDB): domain Bacteria; phylum Bacteroidota; class Bacteroidia; order NS11-12g; family UBA9320; genus JABWCE01. The sequence goes on along the minus strand of CAZTXB010000010.1, from coordinate 89,072 downwards.
TACTTTTTCCAGTTCCGGTACCGCCAATTATTGCCGTATTTCGGTTGCTCATTTCAATAGATTGAAAGTAATCGGTTCCATCAAAACTGAGCCCTTTTTCCTTTCGGGAAGTAAAATTCCTTATATGTTCTAACCCTGGCTTACCTTCCTTTTTTCCTGAAATAATTTCATCCAAAAAAGCCTCCAATCCTTGTATAAGAGTGTCTAACATTTTTAAATATGTTTTTTTAGATTTTCGACAATATGGCCTGCGACATTTTCTGTAATTTTTGCGGCGAAGTAAATTAATAGGATTAATGCCTTTAAAAGACCGAGAAGTATCGCTTTAGCTATGGTTCCTAATAATTTTCCTAAGATTTTTTGAGGTTCTTTATTTTGATCCTTTGATTCCTTGTTCATAGTATACCATTTAATAATTAAGTTCATCAAGGTTTAAAGTTCCCTGTATAAATACTCGTACTCGTACTTTGGTGGGTTCCAAAACCTTTTTCCAAAACCTCATTACCTTCCTGTGTTCAATATCGGAATCCAGGTCAGGTGGTTCGTAAACAAATACAATATCAATACCCGACAAATTTTCCGGAAATGTTTCATCCCTTTGAAGGGTTTCAAATACTTTTATAGGGGTTGAGTCTTTAAAATTTTTAAAGTCTATGATGCAATCTTCCCGACAATCTGAAAAAACTAATAAAACTTTTCGCTTCGCTTCACCTTGTTTTAGCTGTTTTAATGCATTACAAAAGCTGGTGTAGAAACAGGTTTTTTGCCCCGTAAAATTTGATTTGTTACGCATGTAAATAAAGGTATCCAGTTTCCTACCAAAATTTTTATAGGCAAACATTTCGGTTAATTCGTCGTTATCAGGATTAGGTGTAAATTCAATGTTTTGAAAGTTTGGGCTGGTAGTTTCGTGGATATACCCTACTGAAAACTTTAGGGCATTAACCGGAATAACCCCATTAACTACATCCAATTTTGCAAATTTCCGTATCTGCTCCCCATTAAGGGTTTTAGGCTTTACAATGCTTTGGCTTGTATCTAAAAGTTCAATTATATGGAAGGTTGTAGAAGTCTTGCCGGTATTACTTTTACAGCCAAAATTAAATAACACCGCCATTAGGATTAGAATAGTTAGTGCCTGTCTTAGGTATGGTTTGGTATAACTTGCTTCGTTTGATTCAAATTGTGGTTTGATAAAAATATTGGCATCCAAATATTCAAAATCCCTAAATGGGTTTGTAATATCCTCTATTTCGTTTTGGCTGTTTTCAAATGAGTGTCCCGCTAATCGCAGGAAGTGTTCACGGTATTTTGAAATTATTTTCTTGTTTAAATCATTTGACTGGTCTGCAAAACCGTTAGATGCTGAAAGTAATTTATTGTACCGGTCACCAACATCTATAAGTCTTTTTTCAATATTTGGGAACGCATATTCGTTGAGCTTTAGTGAATACTCCATTTCGATACTTACTTTAACAGCTCTAATTTCAAAATCTAATTTTCTTATTTTAGTGTCAATTTGCTTTAGTTCTTTATTGTATAGTTTTATCCTTTGGGCTATCTGATTTCCTTCGATTGTTTCATGCTTATTATTGGTCGAAGCTAAATACGATAAGGCCACTGAAGTGCCAACCGTGATTGAAAAAATTATTACTAATAAATATACGGGAAGGTTTAAGGTGATATTGGATATTTCAAAATATTTTAATCTTAAAAACACGAGAACGTAGGCAATTGTCACTATCACAGAAAGGAAAAGCAACGTCCTTGTTAAAAATTTTCGGTCAAAAATTTGGTTACGCTTTAAAAACCGACCATAAATTTCAGAAGCCATAAACAACGAGCCAGCCAAAACAAAGGCGAATGCAATAGATGAAAAGGTATTTGAAGCGATAATTTTTAATGAACTTGAAAAAACCAAAGCCTCAATAATTAGTATTAGTGAAGCACCGCTCAATAGAGCAAACCGCTTTATTTGTGGTATATAGTTCCCCGCAAGCTCGATGCTTTGAAGCCTTACTTTATGAGAGTGTAGTTCTTTGTTTGTAGCTTCCTTTGTTTTAACCAGTTCCGCAATACTGTTTTGGCGTTCCTCAACCAAAGTTTTAATCTTTTGGTCACGCTCGTATTGTAAAAATCTAAAGGTACTATCTTCCCCATAGCTTTTATTTAATCGGTACATTCTTACTTCCCGACCAAGTCTGTTAAACTGGCCTTTTAATTCCATTAATGCTGATTTAACCGAAGAGTTAAGCTTATTAACCAGGGCTGTAATTTCGGAGGTTACAATTTCTTCAAGTTTTGTTAATAGTCCGGATTCGGTGCCGGAAGCATTGTGGTCACGGTAGGTTTTAGATTCCAAACCCTTAAGGCTTGAATCTTCGATTTGGGATAATTGCCTGTTAAAATCAGGTAATTCTAAAAATTCTGCCGGTAAATAATCCGGCTGCGTTTTGGATGTTTTTTTTGTTTTCATATATATTACCTATAAATTTTTATTCGTTCTTTGTTAAGGTGTCTTTTAACAACTGGTTCAGATCCAGTTGTCGTGCTTTATTATTTAGATAGGCCCTGTATTCCTGGTAAGTCAAAATCCTGTCTTTACAATTTGTTTGATTTTCCTTTGTTTCCATTTTTTGTTAATTTTAATCAAATATCATTTGGTACTACCGGACTAGTTTTATAATTGGATTATTTGGATTATTTGGATATAAATTTGTCACCATAATTCAAATGACCAGAGAAAAGGACAAGGAGATACTTAATAAAGAATATATTTTATTGTTATTTCAGAGCTGTAAGATATTTCTTAAAAGATTTTCTAAGCCCCAAAATGAAATATTCCTGAAAGCAATATTTAAACAGGGGTTTTTAACAATCACGGAAGCGTTAAAGATTTATGACAAAGTGAATCCAATGATTTCTAGTTATTGGGAAATTTGGCCTCCCAGTTCTCAAACAATCAGAAGGTCATTAAACAGGGTGTCTCCAAAAGAAAATGGTTGTTCACAAAAACTGAAAAAAGTGTATAATCATATTATAGATATGACTGATACAAAAGTTGGAAGTTCTTCAAGAACGAGCAGTGTTTCAAATGCTCCCAAAAAACAAAAGCTATTTTGGGGTGTAAATTTTGGTGGTCCTCCTGGGGCTTATATTGAAGGGCTTAACGGAGATTTTATACCATGGGATCAATTGAGCTTTGAACTGGTTGAACAAGTTGCTAATTCACTGCCAAAAATAATCACAATTCCTGCAACCATTAAACTCGATGACCATTTTGAAAAAAAGAACTGGATAATAAAAATTCATGATAAAAAAGGGAATCATTCTGGAGATATATGGATTGGTTCAAATCCAGAAAAAAATTGGGAAATGGATGGAAAAATAAGGATTGGGAAAACTATTTCAGATTATGAATGGGTTGTATGGCAAGTATATGAAAGATATTCTGATGGTAGTTACAGGTTGCTTAGAAGTATTTAATTTGAATACAAATATTTTAAAATAAAAAAGGGAAATTTAATTATCGATCAATCTCATTACCTTTATTACTATTTTGTTTTTCTATATCTTCTAACTCCTTGTACCTTTCATTTACCAGTACTCTTTCTGTATTTATTCCTTCCTTCATACCACCAAACAATCCGTTAAATGGACTCGGTTCATCTGTTGTCTTATTTTGTTCTAAAATGCTTTGGCCTACTTCTGGAAAAGCTTTTGAGAACTCGTAGCCATTGTTAAAGGCTTCAATAAATTCCTTGGGTAATTTATCTTCTATTTCATCCATTTCAAAATGATTCTTTAAGATGTTTTTTTAAGTATTTATATAATGAAGGACGGTAATAAACAATGATTTTTTTTGATGGTTTGGAGTATTCAATTTCACCATTTAACCGTAGTTCTTGCAGTTTTGTTTTTTTACATTTTAGAATATTCATCGCTTCCTCACCATCAATCCAATCCGCTTCCTTTTTAGGTTCCCCTTCCTTTAGTTTCGCAACAACCTGCCGTACTAATTCATAAAAGGCATCTTCCTTTAAGCAAATTACATTCATTTGAAAATTTTGACCTAACAAACATACGTGAAAATTTGGCTTACCGCCCGACTAAATTAACAATATTTTTGCAAGTTGGATAAGATGCTTCCCTAACCTTGAAACCAGTTTATTATTTGTCTCATTATCTTTGTTGAAGCGAAATTACGGGGTACCAATGTGTGTTATAAATAGTCAGTAATGCAGTATAAACCTCCTTAACTAATTGAATTCGATTGTTGGCATTGAATTCAAATTTTCCATTCAGACTATTTTCCTGTCCTTTTATAATTTGGCTTAATCGAACAGCTTGCTGATAGATTGTCAAATCATTTCTGTCATCGGAAAAAAGTTCAAATGGATCTATGGATTTTAATTTTTTAATGTTAGTTGGTTCGGAAAAAAGTCGTCCCCAATTATATCTTGGGCTATAAATTAAATGATGATACCCACTCATATATGCTGGGAAATGGTCAATCGGAAAAAGTGCTGAATTTGTAACGATAGTGTCTGAAGAATATAAAGTGCCAAGATTATTAGTGGTGTGAAACTCAGGTGTTGCATAATAAACTTCATTCCCTGGGCTTTGAAGGTCTTTCAAAAGTTTGAATTGGTATCCGTCAGTTTCAAGTTTTATTTTATAATATTCGTGCCCAAAAACATTCCAATCCCGACGAAAAAAATTTGAAACTAAGTCATGGTAAACAGGTATCTTAAATTGGAAGTAAATGTTGCCTTTAATTTTGACATCATATCCGCCTCCAAGTTGTCCCTCGTCAAATGTGTTTGGAAAGATTGGAAGTGGAATGGCAGGAAAAAACCTCTTTATATACTCAAAAGTAAAGCAGAAGGAAAACTGTGTTTCTGAAAATTCGCAAGGTTGCATAGTTGATTATTTTTTTGTTTTTGAAATGATTTCTTTATCCTTATGTTACATTAAATATGTGTCATAATTTGTCTTGCAAATATATCTTTTCATGCAAATAAATATTTACCCCAATGCCTTTTCCAAAAGTTCGTGATAGCCGTCAATGGTGTTTGATGGTAAGCTTTTTAAATAAGTTTGGGTTGTTGTAATGTTTTTATGACCCAACATACCACTTATTGCCGGAAGCGGAATATTTAAGAACAAGGCAGTTGTTGCCACTGAATGTCTGGCGACATATGACGTAAGATTTTCCTGAATCTTACACATTTCGGCAATTTGTTTAAGTCTCTTATTATATCTTTTCCGAGCCCACATTATGTCCCTGTATTGGTTTTCTATCGTATCCCTTTTAAGGATTGGAAAAATAAATTCTTCACCCTTTTTACCCTTTGTGTAAAAATCTAATATAGGTTTCATTGCCTCCATTATTTTGAGGTCAAAAGGTTGTTTTGTTTTTTGCCGAATATAATGCAGCCGGCCATCGACAATATTATCAACCGATAAGAGGGCCATATCGGTAAAGTTCATCCCGAAACTTAAATATGAAAAAAGGAAGTAGTTTCGGCTATGAAAACAAGGGTCAGATGGTTTTAATTTTAAAGCTAGTATGCTATTTATCGCATCCTGTGAAATAGCCCTTTTTACTGTTGGCGTTTTCCGGATTTTATAGCTTTCAAATGGAGATTTTCCTTTTTCAATTATCCCATCGATAACACCTTTGTTATAACAGGCTCTAAAAGACCTTAAAATCGCCGCCAAACCGTTTAATGAGTTGCCCCTGGATAAGTAGTCAACTTCCAGTTTATTTAAAAATTTTGAGTTAATTTCCTGAAACGGGATATCCTTTTTACCTAAAAACTTTTCTATTACCTGATACATGGAGTGGTAAGCCCTGGCACTACCAAAGCGTTCTGATTTTTTCAATAAATCAATTTGTTCCAAGGTGTATTTTAAAAATGTTGTGTTATTAGTTTTAGATACCAAATAATCCTTTAATTCGGTAATTGATATTGAATTCAGTTTATCGGATTCTTCCAGTTTTGTAACAATCGAAAACGCATCAACCAACTTTTTGCGGATAAGATTATTAAGCCGATTTACGGAATCCACACCTTTGTATGTCCCCTTTATTTTTTTGTTATCTTCATCCCAGTCGCTCAGTGATATATAAAGACCTAAACCTATTGCAGTTGTTTTGCGATTATGTGTTAACCGTAAAATGATTGGAAATGTGCCATCCTTTTTTGACCTTCGTGTATCAATTGACACTATGATGCTAGTATTCATAAGACAAATATAAATAAAGTGAATTAATTATTTGCACGCAATTTGCACGCGTTTTGAGTTTTTATTCACATTTATACAATCTATTAAAATACTTAATTAGCACAATATAAATAGTTTACAAATCATATAGAACCGTATTAAACTGTATTTTCTCTGACTGTTAATCAGAGGGTCACTGGTTCAAGTCCAGTAGGGGGAGCCAGGCATCAAGAACAGGTCAATTTAGACCTGTTTTTTTTTGGCCCTACTTGTTGGTCAAGCATTTCTCAATCCACTGAACACAATCCAATGAGTCGATAATGCTCCACGCGTGCGGATGCCTGTTGCCTTCAATGCGTACCCCTTTTTGATAGGCGTTGATAAATTCGGCCCGCGTATTTCCAAGGTCATTTAATAACTGAATGACGGCCGTTTGATCTAAGGCATTCAGGTCGTACATGTCCACATGACGGTTTTTCATCCACCATGACGGATCCACATCGGCATAAATTCGAAGGGGGAGCTTTAACAGGTATTTGGCGTTGCCACCTTCCGGCAAGTTGTGGCTGTAGGGCGAGTAATATTGGTATTGCGCCAAATGGGTTTCAGGAGTGCCCCCACAGTATTTCTCCAATTCTTTCATTCCGTAATAGGGCTCGTTTAGTCTCGGGTTTTTATTGGCTTTTTTCTTAAAATTGTGATAAATGTGTTCCAAATCACAAGGACCATCGCAGCTAAATACAGCCAAAGGTTTTATTCGGGTAAGAGTGGAGTCCTGTACGGCTAGTTCGGCGTAACGCATGCTAAAAATACCCCCCATAGAAAAACCTCCAAAAACAAATTCTTTTTTCTCCAAATTGTATTTCTTCAGAGCATGTTCACTCATGAGGTTCATAATGGCCACGATTTCATGGGTAAGGGTAAGGCGCTGATTGATGGAAAATACAAGCACAGCCAGTTCTTTTTTAAAAGCCAATTCACAAAACTCCGACATACTGCTCAACACATGCTCGGTGGTTTCCCAAGTACCCGGCAACAGAACCACAACCCCTTTTACTTTTTGTGGAGGCATCAGCGCATAGTAAAATAACTGTGATGCCCCGTTATCTCCAACATAAATATTTGAAGAGTCAGTGTTGACTACCACATTTTTTTCTAATTTATTTAACAAGGGCTTACTCAAAAAGAGGGGCTCCCCTTCCAAAAAATTACCTTCGAGCTTGCGGTTACCCCCAAATAAAAAACGCCCCTGTCCATGAGGTTTCCCACCCACCATAAAACCTGAATATTCGCAACTTTTCTTTCCCTTGCTGTACCCTAGCATCAGTCCCTTGCCATGGGCAAAACCCTCCTTTGCTTTGCCACTCCAGGTAACGCTGTCTTCATTAAAACCGTGTTTAAACCAAACTTTTGTACCAGACTTAGCATCGGTTAAGAAATAGCCCGCTGTTTCCTGCCCAAGGGCCATGTGGGGTAAACATAAAAGGATTGACAGTTGAAATAAAGTTCTCATCCGCGCTCTGAAATTATAAAAATTGAAAATTACTCTTTTTCAGAACAAAAATATAGAGCGATACCCTAATTACAAATTTTAGGCCTTCAAATATGACATTCGTCATGTCGGTTGGAGATATGCCCTTTTACTTTTGCATTTGTAAAAACTGTAAATTCGTGATGCATAATACCGCCCAGGCAAATATGGATAGCAAAGAAGGAATTGACGCCTTGTTTTTATACGCAACGGAAGGCATTTTAACCATTAATGAAAAAGGGGAGATCGCGAGAACGAACCCAAGTGCAGAAAGGCTTTTTGGCTACGGGAAAGATGAATTGATCGGAAACAGAATAGAGGTTCTGGTGCCTAAAAGGTTTTCAGAAAATCACGTTCATCACCGCGACAAGTTTAACAAGCATCCCCATGCCCGATCGATGGGAGCGGGCATTGAGTTGTTTGGATTGCGCAAGGATGGGTCGGAGTTTCCGGTAGAAATAAGCTTAAGCCCTTATGATACACCACAAGGAAAGTTTGTTATTGCATTTATTATTGACATTACCCTGCGTAAACAAGCTGAGGAAAATTTGAAGCACTACTCCATCGAGCTGGAAAAACAGGTCAAAAACAGGACGCTTATTTTGGAAGAAGCGGTTGAAGAACTTGAAAAAACAAAAAAAGAACTCAAACAGGCGCTTCAAAAAGAAAGGGAACTGAACAGTTTAAAATCGCGTTTTGTTTCTATGGCCTCCCATGAATTCAGAACGCCCCTTACTACAATGTTGTCGTCCCTCTCACTGGTTACGAGATATGGCGAACAAAACGACAGCGAAAATCAGAGCAAACATGTGAACAAAATAAAAAGATCTATTGAAAACCTCACCGATATTTTGAATGACTTTCTTTCGGTTAGCAAGCTGGAAGAAGGAAAAATTGAGAACGTACCTGAGGAAATAGATTTGAAGCGTTTTCTTTCGGAGATTGTTTCTGAAATGAGGTCGTTGATGAGCAATGAGCAAACGATAAAGGAAACTTATTCCGGCAATGAAATGGCAATTCTTGATAAAAAGTTGCTAAAGAATGTCCTCTTTAATTTATTTTCTAATGCCATTAAATTTTCGCCCAAAGGGGGGAGCATTGAATTAAAAACGGAGGTTTCCGCTTCCATGGTAAAAATTTCTGTAAAAGACTATGGCATTGGTATTTCTAAAGAGGATCAGAAACATCTCTTTGAAAGGTTCTTTAGGGGGCATAATGCCACGCACATACAAGGTACTGGGTTGGGATTGAACATTGTGGCCAAGTATGCTGAAGTCATGAATGGCCGAATTGATTTTATCAGTGTTGAAAATAAAGGGACCACATTTATATTGAGTATACCGAAATGACTAAAATTTTATTAATAGAAGACAATTTAGACGTGCGTGAAAATACGTCGGAAATATTGCAATTGGCACAATACAAAGTGTTTACCGCTCAAAATGGAAAGGAAGGGGTAGAGTTGGCACAAAAAGAAAAACCGGACCTCATCATATGTGATATCATGATGCCGGTTTTAGATGGTTATGGGGTATTGCACATGCTTTCGAAGAATGAAGAATCGGCAGGCATTCCTTTTATTTTTTTAACGGCCAAGGCCGAACGCAGCGATTTGAGGAAGGGAATGGAAATGGGCGCTGACGATTATATAACCAAACCATTTGACGACGTAGAACTTTTAAACGCCATTGAGAGCAGACTCAAAAAAAATGAAATTTTAAAAAAGGAATTTAAGAAAAATATTGAGGGACTTAATGAATTTATCAGTAACGCTCAGGAGTCTCTCGAAAAATTATCGGAAGGACGGGAGCCAAGAATTTATAAAAAGAAAGAAGAAATTTACGTAGAAGGGAATTATCCCAGAGGGATTTATTTTATCAATAAAGGAAAGGTTAAAATTTTTCAATCCAATGATCTTGGCAAAGACCTTATAACGGCCTTGCACAAAGAAGGGGAGTTTTTTGGTTACATCGATCTGTTACAGGAGGGAAAACTCACGAATTCAGCATCGGCTCTGGAGGAATCTGAAATTTTTATGATACCCAAAGAGGATTTTTTTGCACTAATCTATAAAAACCCTCAGATTTCTAAAAAGTTTATAGAAATGATTTCGAATAACCTTAAGGAGAACGAGAAGCAACTTATCAAATTGGCTTACAATTCTGTTAGGAAGCGATTGGCCGAAGCGCTTATTAAATTGTCGGACAAATACAAAAAGGAAGGCGAAAGCCAATTCAGTATGAATGTAAGCAGAGAAGACCTTGCAAACATGGTAGGTACAGCCACAGAAACTGTCATTAGAACCTTGAGTGATTTTAAGGATGAAAAACATATTGACATTGCAGGAAGCCGCATTACCATTCTTAATTATGATAAACTGGCTTCTATGAAAAACTAGCCGGTCTGCTCACGGTCATTTTATATCAGCTAATTTACTGATATTCATCATTTTTTAATTCTCGTCTGAACTGCAATTTTGTATATTAAAAAACAGGTTACATGTGGTATTTAAACATTATGTGGGTCATGGTCAATCCTTTTTTAATATGCTTAGCGGTTCCTGCGATGCTTATTCCTGTATTTGCCGGTTGGGCAAAGGAGAGATGCCTTGAGAGGGTATTTTCAGGTTTTTCAAAAAATACCAGGGCAATGTATAGAAACCGAGGATGGTCTCCTATTCTCTTAAGCTCCTTGCAAAATAAATTCAATGATTTAATGATCCATACAAGATATATTAAGTCGAAACCATAATGATACTCACCAACACGGAAATGGAAATAGTTATTAATGATCAAAGGAAAATTAATTCGGTACAGGCTGATTTTAACAAAATTTTTCCTTACCTGAAGCTTGAATTTTTTTCGAAAGCGCATAATCCAGGTGAAGCCAATTCAAAGAAGTACCTTACCCCTCACAACAAAACTTTAGGGGAGTGTCGCCTTAGTACAGGAGGTGCAGAAACTATTGTCATCACTCCGGATATGACCGTGAATGATTTGGAGCAACGATTTGGGAATATCTATGGTTTAGGGGTTCAGGTTTTTCGGCAATCGGGTAGGGTATGGCTCGAAACAACAGTGACCGACAGCTGGACATTGCAAGAACAAAATAGACAAGGAGAAGAATTAAGCAAGGTGGTGCATTAAGGCTAAATTCATTTGTGAGGTAATGAATGAAAAGTTGGTGATTTTTTTAGAATTCGTTCTACATTTGAGAAGGCGGTTAAACCCTATAAGGCCTGCTCAGATAAGCAAGGGTGATTGTTCATAGGGGATGAAATTTTACACGACGCTGTTAATCCTGTTACATTTGCTTTTTTTACCAAACCCTTATTGCCAATGAAAACTTTGCCCGACAAATTCTGGATCAGTATTTCTTTGTTTAATCTGTGTATTGTTGCTGCCTTGGGGGTACTCATGCGCTATAAAATAGGATTCGAGTTTCTCTATTTTAATCAAAAGTACCTACAGGAAGGCCATTCTCATTTTGCATTTTTGGGTTGGATTACACAAACACTCCTGTTTCTGATTACCTTGTTTCTGAGGCCCCATGTCGAAGTTAAAAGACAAAAGGTATACCAGCTCCTACTTTTGCTTCACCTGACCTTCGCTTATTTTATTTTAGTGACGCTTACCAGCCGGGGATATGGGATTCTTTATTTCTTCTTTCTCACACTTTCCCTGGTTGTTTTTACTGTTTTTAGCGTTGCCTGTTTTAGGGATTTTGGAAAAATGAATAAATCGAACGCGAGCATTCCCTGGCTTAAAGCTTCCATGCTGTTTTTTTTCATCTCCACCGCAGGAATCTTTGGTTTGGCCTACATGGCACTGAATAAATACATACCGCCCAATGCCGATTTGATGGCAGAATACTGGTACTTACATTTTCAGTACAATGGATGGTTTTTCTTTGCCTCCATAGGCCTCTTTCTTAATTTTGTCCATCAAAAATTTCCTGAATTTAAAGTTCCAAGTTCTATTTTTTGGCTCTTTGCCTTCAGCGGTCTTGCTGCATTTGGCTTATCGGTATTGTGGTTAAAATTACCCGTATGGATTTATGCTATCGTTGTTTTGGGAGCGCTTTTGCAGATGCTTGCATGGATTAAACTGTTTAGCAACCTTAAGCGAATCGGCTTTTTAAAGTCAAGGGCAATAACAGTGCCAGGTAAAATACTTTTCGGACTTGTAGCCTTGTCGCTAACTATTAAATTTGGGCTGCAACTTGGATCAACCGTTCCAGCTATCAGCCAATTGGCCTTCGGCTTTAGACCCATCGTTATCGCTTACCTCCATTTGGTTTTGCTGGCCATATTTTCAGTTTTTCTGTTGTGTTTTTTCTATACAAATCAGTTAATGAAAATTGGTAAGTGGTCATTTTTGGGATTGCTGGTATTTGTAGGTGGGGTCTATATCAATGAAATCATATTGGCCATTCAAGGCATAGCGTCGCTTAGCTATCATCTTATCCCGAGGGTTAATTATATGCTTTTCGGCGCTTCTCTTTTCTTGTTTTTTGGAGTATTGCTGCTTTTGGTCACACATTTATTTTCTAGCCGGAACAAATAATCAAGGCCATGATATAGGTCATATTTCCCTAATTATTACGGAATTAGATTTGTTCTTAAAATAGAAGACATATGAAAAACAAAATTTCAATTTTCGCAATCTCTGCCTGTCTTGTTATAGCATCTTGCAACTCAGGCCAAACCGACCAACAAGCTAATTCCGATGCTGAATCAAGTGAACAAACCGTTGGTCAATCAGGGGTTAAAGATGAAACCTCGGCACCTAATATCGTTCAGGTAGCTTCAGGTAGCAAAGACCACACCACATTGGTGGCAGCCGTTAAGGCAGCTTCCTTAGTTGATGCCTTGAGTAACGCAGGACCTTTTACTGTATTTGCGCCTACAAATGCCGCCTTCGATAAATTACCTGCCGGCACTGTGAGTGACCTTCTAAAACCTGAAAAAAAGGCCGACCTGCAATCTATCTTAGAATACCACACTTACGTGGGTAATCTTAAAGTGGAATACATGCAGAATGGACAGGAATATGAAACGGTGAATGGAGGCAGAATAAAAATAACCAAGGAAGGAGATAAAACCATGGTGAATGGAGTGGCTAACGTTGTGGCATCAATTCCTACTGCCAATGGAATTATTCATGTAATTGATGCAGTATTGCTGCCAAAGTAAAGGGCTGTATATTTTTAACTTAAGCCTGGCGAAACTGTTCGATACCAGTTATAAGTTTTGAAACCTTAGTTTGTTTGTAAGATAGGGCCTGCTGAAAAACACTTAAAGGCTTGATATGATAAGGTTCATCTAAACTTTTATTGCTTTTAATGCACGATAAAATGAGTGACCCATGAAAATATCGTGCATCGAATGCCCTCATCAAATCGTTAGTTCATTGCACGTCCCTTACTTCGTCGGCTTCGGCTCGAGGTACGGCAAAGTACATCTTCGCCTTGCCTCCTCGTAATGAACGCACACTGAACTTTTTCAGCAAGCCCTAAGATAGTTAAGCTATCTGAAAAATATTGCTAAACCTAGTCACCTTAAGTAAGTAGTTGCTTTTCTGCAGGTTCCTAAAGGGGCCTGCCGAAAAAGTTTAAGGATGGACCACATAAAAAAACTTCAGATATCACGGATTTGAAACCCATTAAAACAAGGAAATAGCTGACCCTAAGCTTTCTTAATAAGACTATAGGTTATGAAATAAAATAATCTTATGCCCATAGATTAAAATCTTTATCTAGTAGGAACCACCGGCTTTGTTTCTTAAATGAGAATGCATGATAAATAGGGCCACAACGAAGAGGGAAATTAACAATCCTATTCCGGCGAGAAAAATCGCAATGAAATAGATGTGTAGCGAATCCATCATTTTGGAATAACTCATTTGATGTTCGCTGATCTGCCATATTGCTTTTTTAACACCTGCAAGGTTTAGCGTTAACCAAAACACCAATAAGCTTCCCTGCAAAACCCAAAACGCCATGCGCAAAAATTTTGGGTATGGACGGTCCAAAGCTTCGCTTCCGTTTAAAAACACAAAACACGCAGCCAGAAGTATCATGCTGTTAATGCCAATGGTGGTACCCATGGCATGGGCCACGGTAACATGGGTGCCGTGGGTATAAAGATTGATGGCCGGTATTGACATCAATAAAGCTTGACCCATATTTATGAAAACCCAGAATTCTGAAGCCATCAGAAATCGATAAGGGAAGTAGTGGTAATGCTTTTGGATGTCGCCTAAAGTTTGTCGCCATGAATAAATGATGCGTAAAAAGAAGATCCATTCGGTCATACTCACCGCATACCCCACATACCGGATAAGCGGTTCGGTTGGAAGTGTATAAATGTGGTGTCCCCAGTTAAACATAAGGTTGAAGAGCCCTAAAAAAAACATCGCAAAGGCCATTTTGCTCTTGCCTACATTCTGAGATCCTTCCATTCGGTCCATCAGAAAGAAAGCAGTGCCGTATAGGATTTGATTCCATGAGCCAACCAAAGAGCCATTTACTTTCCACTGCAAGGTCATATCTGTTATAAAGTGAGATCTGAAATAAGGGAATACCCAAAGGTAATTTTCCAAAAAAGTGAAAAGGAAAAAGGTGATTCCGGTAAGCCACATCCACACATATACAGGCCAGTTCTTCATTTTTCGTACCACCTTGTAAAAGTTAAGTAAGAAAAATAACCAGGCTAAAAGAATTGGCAATGCCCACTTAGGACTGAACTCCCAATACTCTCTTCCGCCAAACTCCTGAGAGAAGTAAGAGTGCAAGATACCTGCAATGGCTATTAACCATAAGAGCCATTGCAAGATGCCAAAAGTTTGGTTAATCTCACCCTTGCCATAGATTTTTATGCCGCCATAAACGCAGCCCGTGGCCCCTAAAATGATCCAGAAGAGTGCAGACGAAACGTGCAGAGGTCTAAGCGAAACAAATCCCAACTGTTGTTTTAGAAAATCGGGTGAGAGATAGCTTAAGGTTGCCAGCAAACCAAAGCAGAGGCCGAGTAGCAACATACCTAAAGCGCTTAGCAAAAAAAGGTTTTCAATTTTTAAGTTACTTTTTTTCATGCCTTTCAATCATTCCGATAGAGTTAATTTTAAAAAGCCTTGGGTCGGATTTACCACTTGCATTCACCGATTTCAAAAACTCGATGAGGTAAACCAGCTCGCTTTCCGACATCTTACAAGCAGGCATTTGCTTTACGCCTGATTTCACAAGGGTCCTGATGAGCACTTCACCTCTCATTGAATCTGAACAAATATTGGTTAAGTCGGGGCCTAGATAACCTCCTAGTCCATAAAGCTGATGGCAACTTTGGCAATTGTACTTTTGCCAAACCAAACGGCCTTCAGCGGCTTTTTCAATTTTATAATTGGCCTGCTCATTTTTATTTAACCAAGGGGTGAGGTATATTTTTGTAGAGTATATTAAAAACAAGGAACAGAGGACACAGAATATATAGGCCGGTTTTATCATAACTTGTCGAACTTAGCCGTAAAGTGCCTTAAAAACGGGGGTTCGTAGGTTATTTTATAACCCTTTTCACTGGCCCTCAATTCTAAAATATCATCAAAAACATCGACCACATAATCGATGTGACTTTGTGTATATACCCTTCTTGGAATGGCCAACCTCACAAATTCATTAGCGGCCGGTACAAGGTTGCCTTTGGTATCGTTCATGCCAAACATTACACTTCCAATTTCCACACAGCGTATACCGCCTTTGGTATACAAGTCGCAAACCAAAGCCTGGCCGGGATATTCATTTACCGGAATATTAGGGTATAATTTTTTAGCATCTACATAAACTGCATGTCCTCCGATTGGCCACACAATTGGGATTCCTTTTAGGCTGAGATGCTCGCCCAAATAGCCTACACTTTTGATTCTGTAATTGAGGTAATCCTCATCGAAAACCTCCATGAGTCCGATGGAAAGTGCTTCCATATCACGTCCGGCCAAGCCCCCGTAGGTAGTGAACCCTTCAGAAATAATCAGTAAATTTCTACACTTAGCGGCAAGCTGCTCATCTTTTAATGTGAGCAAACCACCAATGTTTACTAAGCCATCTTTTTTGGCGCTCATGATAAAGGCATCCCCAAGGCGAAGCATTTCTTTTGCTATTTCATGGTAAGTCTTGTGCGCGTATCCTTCTTCTCGGTGTTTAACAAAATAGCTGTTTTCAGCAATCCTGCAGCCATCAATCACCAGTAGCAACCCATTCTCGTTGCAAAGGGCCCTCAAGGCCTTTACATTTTCCATGCTCACAGGCTGCCCTCCGGCTGAGTTGTTGGTTACAGTAATAATAAGGGCAGCAATTTTCTCGGTTCCATAATGTTGAATCAACTTTTGAACCTTCGAAAGGTCAATGTTACCCTTAAAGGGAAGATAAACAGCAGGGTCTTTTGACTCTTCAGGCATGACATCAATGGCGGTAGCTCCTGTAAATTCAATGTTGGCCCGGGTGGTGTCGAAATGGGTATTGCTAATAAATATTTTATCCTTGCCACCCAGAATCCCATAAAGAATTCTCTCGGCAGCCCTTCCCTGATGCGTGGGCAAAATATAGGGCATGCCCGTCAAATCCTTTACTACATTTTCGAGGTGATTCCAACTCTTTGCACCGGCGTAGCTCTCATCTCCCATCATAATGCCTGCCCACTGACTGTCGCTCATGGCTCCTGTTCCACTGTCGGTCAGCAAATCGATAAAAACATCGGTAGCATTTAGCAAAAATGGGTTGTACCCTGCCTCTTTCAAGGCATTAATTCTGTAGGATTCGCTTGTAATTTTGAGTGGTTCAACCATTTTTATTTTAAATGGCTCAGCCAAGGTTCGCTGTTTGTTTTTGATCATGTGGATTTTAATTTTAAGCGGTGTCTACTTTTCCCATGCTCTTATTTTTAGCTATAGGGATACTTACTTAAGAATGGTTGCCTTGTTTTGCGAATAAATAGCTCCATTATGGCGTCTATAAATCTTTATGCCGGAATTTGTAAAGTGAAATTAAAAATGGAACGGCTATCCATAATAGGAGCACGACAAAGGAAATAACCAGGCCTTTGCTGGTACCAAAAAAATCTTTAAAAATAGCGCCGGTGTATCCCATCATGGCCGAAACATCCAAATTTAAAAGGATCAGAATCCTGGCCATATCAATGGGGCTCAGGGCACTTATGCCAATCATGGCTTTCTCAATGGGATAATCGGCAAACTGAAAGGTGAGAAATAGAACCAGCCCATCGAAAAACAGGGCAAAATACAACCATAACATGATTGAAATTCCAATTCCCTTGGCCTTATCACGGGTAAGTATGGCGCTTAAAAAAGCAAGGGCAACAAAAACCACGGATATAATAAGCCCTATGGCCAGCATCATATAACCAACATTTTCGGGAGCATAGAGCAGGATAGGGATTCCGGCTCCCATAAAGAAAGCCAGCATTAAACTCACGCTCAGACCAAAAAACAAACTTAGCCAAATGGTTTTTCGCTTTAAAGGTTGACTCAGCAACAATTCTATAAATTCACTGCTGTTGTATAAGTAGATGGTTGAAAAAAGAATGGCTACCAAAGGGGTAGTCAGTAGTATGATATTAAGCAGGGTGAGCAAACCTTTGGCTGTATTGTCCTCAAGGCTGAATGCGCTCCACGACAAGGCTGCAAGCAAAAATGTATAAATCAATACAAATTTGTTTTTTAAAATATCTAAAAAAATAAATTTTACAATTCTTATCATGACGCCAGTTTCTTTAAAATGGAAGAGATGGCCTTGGATACTTTTTCATGCCCGGTTTCTTGTTGCAGAGATTGCATGTTTTTATGAAAAACCACCTTGCCTTCCTGGATAAATACCAGTTGGGTGATCAGATCGTCAAGCTCACTCAGGAGGTGTGAGGTGATGAGGATAAGCTTTCCTTTTTCCTTTTCACGTATAATTTTGGCTTTGAGAATTTCAGAAGCCAATGGATCCAGTCCTGCGGTTGGTTCATCTAGAATTAACACCTCAGGGTTGAATAAAAAGGCAAGTGTTGCACTCACTTTTTGAGTGGTACCTCCGCTTAGGGTGCTCATTTTCTTGTCAAACATTTCCTTTAGCTTGAACTGATCCATGAGTTCATAATCCAAATCCGATTTGCTTTGACGAATATTTTTTATCATCTCTATCACCTGACCAATGGTCATGTTATCGGGATAGCGTCCTATTTGTGGCATGTAACCAATATGGTGTCGATACCCGAAATCGTTTTTAATGCTTTTTCCTTTAAATAAGATTTCACCCGAATTGGGAACCACCATTCCCAAAATACATTTAATCAGAGTGGTCTTCCCACAGCCGTTCGGACCAATCATAGCGATACACTCGCCTTTGTCGAAATTGAGATTAATGGACTTCAAAACAGTGTTTTTCCCAAATTTCTTTATGGTATTTTTTATTTCAATCAAAGCGGTAAGGAATGCATGAGTGGTTTATTGTCAATAAAATTTTCGGGGGTAAGGCTCGGCATCACTTTTTCGGATTTGTCGAGAAACATCACCATCATGCTGCGATAAAGCAACATGGCAGAAGGATTGTTTTCTACAATGACTGAAAACAGACTCAACGGATGATATGGTACGTCGCCAATTTGATCCTTATTTAAATCGTAGCCTTCATATTTGTCCCAATAATTAAGGTCAAAAGTATTAAGGACCAAACTTCCGTTTGTACTCACGTCGAAAGTATTGCCAAGAAAATTATTATTTTCGATGGTATTATCCATGCAGCTGGCCTGAATTTTCATGCCCCAGCCATTGGCCTTGAAAATATTCTTTGTTACCCTGATGCGGTTGGTGCCTTCCATAAAAATTCCAGAGGTGTTTTTAGAAAAGTTATTTCCATGAATGTAGCTATCCGAAATTTCTTTTAAAAGTAAGCCATAAGCTGCGTCTCCCCAATTCTCATCGAAGGTATTGTTGGCCATGATCACATTTTTTGTAAACATCACTGCCACACCGGCACCGTTGTTTCTAAAAAGATTGGTGAAGTAGGCATCGTTGTTCGAAAACATAAAATGTAAGCCATACCGAATGTTGCTGAAAGCTATATTTCGCCAAATCACAGAATGGGTAACAAATTCAAAGTAAATACCATCCCGGTGACCTGATATGGTGTTGGCCGTAATTTGTAAGCTGTCGCTCTTCCAGCAATGAATGCCATTTCCTATCTGTTGCTCGGCTTTTCCAAAGGCAACTATCTTATTGTTTTTTACAATACAGTTTTTGCCATATTGAATGTAGATGCCAAAGAAATTGTCGAACAGCAAATTGTCGAGAATTTTAACATGATTGCTATTGTATACTTTAATTCCCCCCGGATCGTCCAAAGTCGCATAACTGGAATGCTGAACCCTGAAACCCTTTACCGTGACTCCATGTGCTTTTACCGACAGTACTTCGAATTTTCTATCGCCGTCTAATGTTGGCAAACCTTCGCCGAGGAAAGTAATTGATTTTTCAATAATCAGATTCCCTTCCTTATAAATTCCCCTCTCCACTAACACCGTGTCGCCTGACTGGCAAGTGTGCAGCGCGGCCTTTATTTTGGTAAACTTTTGTCTTGGCCCAACTTTAATAATTACTGCATTTACCTGAAAGGCAAATACTGCAAATAGAAATAAAATGATGAACCTTGTCAAAGCGAGTTTTGATTTATTTTTTCCCAGGAATGGAGGGTAGCGCCGTATTCTTTAGCATACTCCCCGGCTTTACCCTTATCACTGAAGGCTGCAATATTGCCACCCATAGGACTTTTTAACTGTTCTGATTCCAGATAATCTGCATTTTCAGCCGGTATTAAAACATTATGGCCTGAATAATCATGAACAAAGAACGATTTGAATTCAATATTGCTCTTCTCCTGTTTGTAGCGCAGCATACAGCCCAGGTCATCAAATTTATAGATTCGGCCTTTGGCAGTGATTAATTCACAACCAAACCTTCCATCCGTGATGGTCATTTTACAAAAATCACATTGATCTTTATTGATAACAATGGGGTCAGGCTTGTTTACCGAACAGGAATTTAAGCCGAGTACCAAAGTCAAAATCATCCCAATAGGAGCTATGTGTTTGCTATTAAGAAACCTATGGTAAAAATTAGATTCCAAAAATACCGCGCTTAACATGAATACACCACTTACAATAAAAAACCATCCCCCTAGGTCGGGAATAGAATAAGCCCCAAAATTTAAAAGTTGCTTAAATCCTATGAGAGGCGGTTGATAAGCCATTCCGGGAACGATGATGGCTGCATTGGGGTCCAGGTTATGTCCGTAATTGTACTCCCACCTCCAAAAATCGACCATGGCAATGATACCAAATAATATGAAGGAGGTAAGTAAAAGATACATGTGTTTTTTGTTGCTGGTGAAGCCTACTATGATGGTATACAATGCAAAGAAACCGATGATATAAGGCAGAATTGCAAACTCAATAAAGTTTTCGGTATGCAAGGTTTGCATGCCTATGTAATGGTTGAGTCCGTTGATGATGTCCACATCCCCTCCAATGTTGTAGGAATAAATCAATAAGCGCAAGCCTTCAGGATATTGCGGGGCATCCAAATCAATTCGCCATATCGGTACGAAAATAGAAGCGATTAAAAGAATCGCTGCTAAAAACAACAGTATTCTAGAGATTAAAGATATTTTTTTTGTCATTGGATTATTTTTTGTCAATGCGTTTTGATGTTCGGTATAAAAAAAAGGAGCAGTCTGGGAATTCTAAACTGCTCCTAATGAAAATTGAATGTTTAACTATTTATCCTCCGGAACAGCTTGGCCTAGTCCATAGGAGATAGGAACACTACTTCCTGCTTGAGATACTCTAACATAGCCTGACATTTCCTGATGCAATGCACTGCAAAAATCGGTGCAATAAATAGGGAATATTCCGACCCTGTCGGGAAGCCATTTTAAGGTGCAAGTTTCACCGGGCATAATCAAGAGTTCGGCATTGGATGCGCCTTTAATAGCAAAACCATGTGGAACGTCCCAGTCCTGTTCCAGGTTGGTAACATGAAAATAGACTTCGTCTCCCATTTTTACGCCTTCGATATTGTCGGGGTTTAAGTGTGAGCGAATGGCAGTCATGTATATATGCACTTTATTCCCCTCTCTAATTACCTTGGTTTCGTTTTCACCTTTGGCAACGTAGGGATGTTTATTGGATTCGATTTTGAATAATTTTACTTGTCCTTTAGCCAATAGGTCGGCAGGGACAGCCTGTGCATAATGGGGTTCGCCTATGGTAGGGAAATCCAGAATCATACGCATCTTATCGCCGCTTATATCATAGAGTTGTGCACTCTGTGACAATTCGGGTCCGGTAGGAAGATAGCGATCCTTGGTTATTTTATTATAGGCTATCAGGTATTTTCCATAGGGCTTTTTAGTGTCGCCACCCGGAACGCATAAATGACCCACTGAATAGAAGGTAGGCGCACGGTCCAAAACGGTAAGGTCTTTGAGGCTCCATTTCACTATTTCGGAAGATACAAACATAGAGGTATAGGCATTTCCTTTGTCGTCAAACTCGGTGTGAAGAGGGCCTAATCCCGGTTTTTTAACCTCCCCGTAAAGGGCAGATTCATACTTGATAATTGGGATGCCTTCAAATTCACCGTCAAATGCTTTGGAAGCTATAGCCTTTTTCATTTTATCGAAACTAAAAACAGGAATTAAGGCTGCTAGTTTTCCGCTGCCTACAATATATTCACCGGTTGGGCTCACGTCGCAACCATGAGGTGATTTTGGACAGGGTATAAAGTAGCAAAGATCTTTGAGTTCTTTAGAATCGAGCACAAGCACCTCGGTCTTGATTACTGATGTTGCTGAATGGGTTTCCTCACTGTAAGTATTATGGGCATATCTCACAGTTTGCTTTCTGCCTTTACCTGCCTTAATATATTCTTCGGCTTTTTTCCAGTTCACGGCAAGAATATAATCCTTGTCTTTTTGAGAGGCATTTACCTCTAACAAAGTGCTGGCTTGTTCGGTATTGTAAGTTGAAAAGAAAAACCAACCATGTGACACTCCTTTTCCGGCACGGCTCAAATCAAAATTAACACCTGGGCATTGAATCTGAAAAGCAATGTTCATATTGCCCTCCTGCTTGTTTACGCTGATAAAAGATAGTGTTCCTTTAAAATTTTTCTTATAAGAATTAATTGGAATATCCCCGTTGACATCATCAGGAGGAACACTAAAGCGGGTTCCTGCAACCACATACTCTGTATTTTCTGTAATAAAAGGTGAAGAGTGGTTTCCGCCACTATTTGGCAACTCGATGATTTCGGCGGTTCTGAAGGTTCTCAAATCAATTCGAGCCACCCTTGGGGTATTGTTGGCGTTGCCAAATACCCAACGTCCATCATATTCGCCATCTGTTTTTGAAAGTTGAACGTGATGTAAATCGTCCCATGGAACAAAACCGTGAGAGGTATTTAACATAGGTTTGGTTTCTTCGCTGTATCCCCAACCTTTTTCAGGGTCGACGGAGAACACAGGAATTACCCTAAACAAGCGCCCGCTTGGCAAACCATAGGCGCTAAGCTGTCCGCTAAAGCCGCCTGAAACAAAATTATAGAACTGATCGTACTTTCCCGGTGCGACATAGGCTTTGGAGGCCGCATCGGAATCTACCGCATTGCTGGTATTTTTAGGCTTACAAGAACCTAAAAACAGCATCAATCCTGCGATAAACATAGATAATAAACTAAGTGACTTTTTCATAATGATATGTTGTTATATTTTGATTTTATATAATACTAAAGTGTATTTCTGTTTAAGTGATAGAGGGGGGTTATTTAACACCATCATTTTTTCTCATGAACTCAAGTATGCTTCTCGCTTCATTGTCGGCTAAATTTTGATTCGGCATTCTCACCAAACAAATCTCCAACATGGCCTGAACTTCAGGGTCCTTATCTATCATGGGGTCAGGATTGGTAATAAAATTCATAATCCATTCCGGTTTTCTTTTTTGGGTTACCCCTTTCCATCCCGGACCCACGAGTTTTTCATCGCTTAGTTTATGGCATGACATGCATTTGGTACCGGAAACGGCTTCACCATAAGTGGCCATGGCCTGATCGAGCGATGCCCCTATTGTTATGTTCTCCGCATTAAATTTTCCTTCACCGCGATTGGGATCGTAGCTCTCAGGTCCTGCAGATGTTGATTCCTGAGTTTCTGTAGTTTCTTCGGTTGCTTTAGAGTCTGTTTTACTATTACCGCCACAAGAGTAGATCGCTAATGTGCAAGCAGTGATGAATAGAAAAGAAATTGATTTTTTCATTGTGTGTAATTTTTATTTCGAGGCAAAGGTTCATCAAATCAGTTCAAGCCTTTCTGACACAGGTCATAAACCATAAAAAAAAATCATGATAAAAATCATTCAAAATGCCTGGCAAATCACTGTTTAAAACTTCTGTGCATAAATGATCGTATCAGCAGGCAGGTCAAGACTTTGAAGTCCATAAATTTGCTTATTCCGGACAGTTTTTCCAAGCCCATCTCGATGCTTTGATTTTAGAAAAACGGATTAAAAATTGAATCGTCTTTAACCCTATTTTTAATTTTATGCCCATGCCAATGAAGGGTATGGAGTAGAATTTTTTACGAACTCTGGTAGCCTCGTGTAAGGCGTCAACATCCTAAAACCTTCAAAAAATGATTTATCTCATAATCCGACCTATTTGTGGTCATGTTTTTCATTCATGCATTAAGGCAGTTTTGCAAAACGCTTCACAAGAAGATAAATAACGCATGAAAAATAAAAAGACCGTCATCAAAGCAGATAAACCAAAGCTGCATATCGGATTGGCAAGCACCCATACTCATCACCAACACGACGAAAAAGATACCTGTTGTGGCGATTGTAAGGGAAAAGATTCTTGCACAAATACAAAGGCTCTTATGAATAATGTGAATGCTGACCAAAACCAAGCTGTTCTCATAGATTGATTCAGTCAAAATCCATATTGCATTGCTTTCACTGCGGCAGCCCTGTCTCCGATAAGTTATTCAGCATTGAGGAAAAACAATTTTGTTGTGAGGGATGCAAAATGGTTTATGAAATTTTGAATGAATATGAACTGTGCACCTACTATGATCTCAATTCAAGGCCGGGTCATATTCAAAGAGGTAGGAGACGAAGGGATAAATATGCGTTTTTGGAGGATGGTGAAATTCAACAAAAGCTCATTCAATATTCAAATAAAAAAACAAGCCATCTTACGCTCTATCTTCCTCAAATTCATTGCAGCAGTTGCCTTTGGTTATTGGAGAATGTGGACAAGGTGAACCCTGGAATACTGACTTCAAACGTAAATTTCAGCAAAAAGGAGGTCTTTATAGTTTTTGACCATTCAAAAACTACTTTGCGCAAAGTGGTTGAAACGCTCGACAGTTTGGGTTACGAACCTTATTTGAGTTTCAATGAATTGTCGGGGGGCACAAAAACGAAAACAAACAGAGCTCTGTGGTACAAAATAGGGGTCGCCGGTTTTTGTTTTGGCAATATCATGATGATGAGCCTGGCGGAGTATTTCGCTTCCGGTGCTATCGAGCCAAAATTGAAAGTGTTCTTTCAAACGTTAACGCTTATTTTGTCTCTTCCGGTTCTGTTTTACTCCGCGTCCGAATTTTTTGTTTCGGCCTGGAATGGCTTGAAAAACAAATATCTTAATATTGATCTACCGGTTGCTCTCGCCTTAATTATCACTTTTACACGAAGCTTATATGAAATAGGTTTTGGACTTGGGAGCGGGTATCTCGACAGTATGGCCGGGATTGTGTTCTTTATGCTGATTGGCCGCTGGCTGCAAAGCAGAACCTACCAAACCATTTCATTCGACAGAGATTATAAATCATTTTTCCCTATTTCTGTTCACGTAGTAAAAGAAGGCATCACCACTCCGAAAGAAATTTCTAAGGTCAAGGCAAATGAGGTTATTCAAATTTATGCCAAAGAAATAATTCCTGTCGATTCCATTCTTTCAAAAGGCAAGGCAAAAATCGACTACAGCTTTGTAAGCGGGGAAAGTCTTCCCGTTTCTGTAAAAATTGGCGACCTGGTATATGCCGGTGGAAAATCACTGGATTCAACCCTTGAGCTTTTGGTTACAAAAGAGTTTTCTCAAAGTTACCTCACCAGTTTATGGAATAATCCGGTTTTTAATAAAAAGAATTCTGTATCTGTAAGCACTTACGACGCCATAGGCAAATATTTCACCTATATGGTGTTGCTCCTTGGATTTGCCTCAGGTTTCTACTGGTATTTACAAAACGAGATTGAACTCATGTGGAATGCTATCACGACCGTGCTTATTGTGGCATGCCCCTGCGCTTTGCTGCTTTCGCAAAATTACACCCATGGCAACGTCCTTCGCATCCTTGGCCTCAACAAGTTTTACCTCAGATCACCCCACGTGATTGAAGAAATTTCTAAAATAAATCATATTGTTTTTGACAAAACCGGAACCATCACCCAAAGCACAGGAGCCAAGGTAAGGTATTCGGGGGCCGTACTTGATGAGGAATTGAAAACGTCGATTACCGCTTTATTGCATCAATCGTCTCACCCGGCAAGTAAGCTGGTCTATGATTTCTTAGGCGGGCGGAATGAATTAGCGGTTGAAAACTATAAGGAAACTCAAGGGCAAGGCATCTCAGGATGGGTGAATAACCATTACATTAAATTGGGTTCTCCGACCTATGTAGGAGGTGAGTATTTAAAGCTAAAGCAAGGAACCAAAGTGGTTGTTTTTGTCGATTATCACATTCTGGGTGAATTTGTCATATCCAACCCTTATCGGTTTGGTATGAGTAAACTGATAGGATCGCTGAGAAACAAATTCAAACTTTCGCTGCTTTCAGGCGACAATGCTGCCGAGCATCAAAATATAGAACACTTATTGGGAAAAGAGAGTGAGATTTATTTTAACCAAAGCCCTCAACAGAAACTAGATTACATAAAGCATCTACAGGAAGATAATAAGAACAAGGTTATGATGATTGGGGATGGACTCAACGATGCAGGGGCCTTGAAACAAAGTAATGTGGGTATTGCAGTAGCCGACACAACAAACAACTTTACCCCTTCATCCGATGGGGTTATTGATGGGACTCAACTGTATAAGCTGAACGATTTTATCCGCTTTGTAAGGAAAGGGGAACAAATAATTGTTCTGAGCTTTGCCATTTCTGCGGTTTACAATTTCATGGGTTTGTACTTCGCCATACAGGGAATTTTGAAACCTGTTATTGCAGCCGTGCTCATGCCTGCAAGTTCTATAACTATTCTGTTGTTAACCTTTGGTTTAACGGAATGGGTTTCCAATAAACTGGGTTTAAAAATAAAAAATAAAGAATGACATGAGCGTAATTATTATTCTTCTTTTGGTTAGCCTGGGCGTGGCGACGGCGTTTCTGTTGGCCTTTATATGGAGTGTTAAAAATGGTCAGTTCGACGATGATGAAAGTCCTGCCACGAGAATATTATTCGAAAACAAAAATTTAAAAAAGTAATAAAAAATGGGTTTAGAAAAGTTTTACTACGACAACAAGCTCCCGAAGTATTTCGCCATAGCGTGTATTTTTTGGGGAGCCGTAGGAATGCTTCTGGGGGTTATTGCAGCCTTCCAGTTGTCGTTTCCTGTTCTTAATTTTAGCGAGTATTTTCCTCATTTATCGTTTGGAAGACTTCGCCCGGTTCACACCAATGCGGTGATTTTTGCATTTGTAGGCAATGGTATTTTTACAGGCATTTACTATGCCGTTCCACGCTTGTTAAAAACGCCGATGTGGAGCAAAATGCTGGGATCGATTCATTTTTGGGGCTGGCAATTTATTATCGTCTGTGCCGCCGTATCCCTGCTCATGGGTTTTACCACCGGCAAGGAGTATGCGGAGTTGGAATGGCCAATTGATATATTAATCACCATCATATGGGTGATTTTTGGAATCAATATGTTTGGTACCATTTTAACCCGAAGAGAAAGGCATCTCTACGTGGCGGTGTGGTTCTTTATCGCCTCCTGGGTAACCGTTGCCATGCTGCATTTGGTCAATTCGTTTGAGCTGCCGGTTTCGTATATGAAAAGTTACTCCTGGTATGCCGGGGTTCAGGATGCCTTGGTACAATGGTGGTATGGCCATAATGCCGTCGCCTTCTTTTTAACGACCCCTTACCTGGGACTGATGTATTATTTTTTGCCAAAGGCAGCCAACCGACCGGTATACTCCTATCGCTTGAGCATTGTTCACTTTTGGAGTTTAATATTCCTTTACATCTGGGCAGGTCCGCACCACCTGCTGTATACTGCTTTGCCCGATTGGGCCCAGTCGCTTGGTACAGCGTTTTCAATTATGCTCATACTGCCAAGTTGGGGAGGTATGCTTAACGGGCTATTTACGCTTCGCGGAGCCTGGGATAAGGTAAGGGAAGACCCTGTTTTGAAATTTTTTGTAGTTGCCGTTACGTGTTATGGTATGAGCACCTTCGAAGGACCCATGCTTTCATTAAAAAGCGTTAACGCCATATCACACTACAGCGATTGGACCGTAGCACACGTTCATATTGGCGCTTTAGGATGGAATGGTTTTTTAACCTTCGGAATGATGTATTGGCTCATTCCAAAACTATTTAGCACCAAACTCTATTCACAAAAATTAGCATCCACTCATTTCTGGATTGGCACTTTGGGTATTTTACTCTATGCCATTCCAATGTATTGGAGTGCATTCAGGTCCTACTTTATGATGAAGTCTTTCACTCCCGAAGGACAATTGCAATACCAGTTTATTGATGTGGTGCAAACCATCATTCCGTTTTATACCATGCGTGCAGTAGGGGGAACGATCTTTCTCACCGGGGTTATTATCATGATTTACAATTTAGTCAAAACAGCCAAAATGGGTAAATTCCTGGCGAAAGAGGAGGCAGAAGCAGCCCCACTTATCAAAGCGTATACTGCGCCGGCCAATTCAATTTGGCATAGCTTTATTGAGCGCAAGCCCATCTTGTTGTTGGTGTTGAGTTTAATTGTTGTGGGGATTGGCGGCCTCATCGAATTGATACCCACGTTTTTGGTAAAAGAAAATATTCCAAGCATCGCCTCTGTAAAACCTTATACGCCTTTGGAATTGCAAGGTCGCGACATTTATATCAGAGAAGGTTGCTACAATTGCCATTCTCAAATGATCAGGCCATTTCGATATGAAGTAACCCGATATGGCGAATACTCCAAGGCGGGCGAATTTGTTTACGACCATCCCTTCCAATGGGGAAGCAAGCGAACCGGTCCTGATTTGGCCCGAATCGGAGGAAAGTATGGCGATGCATGGCATTTTAACCACATGCTCGATCCGGGCTCCATGGCTCCCGGCTCCATTATGCCTTCCTATCCTTTCTTGTTTGAAAAAGAAATTGACAAGGCAAGCACCAATTCCAAAATCTATGCAATGCGAAAAATGGGGGTACCCTACCCCGACAATTATGAAGCCAAGGCAAACAAAGAATTGGAAGCTCAGGCACTTATGATAGCCCAGGGGTTAAAGGCTAATAAATTGGAAATTAGCAGCGACAAGGAAATCATAGCTGTGATTGCTTATCTGCAACGGCTTGGAAAGGACATAAAACTTGAACCAAAAAATTAAAACCATATTAAGATGAAATTCTCGACATATTTAGAAAAAATAATAGGGGTGAGCATATATCCGGTCATTTCTCTGATATTATTCGTAACCTTTTTTGCCCTGGTCACTTTTTGGATTTTTAGTCTCAAAAAACAAGACATCGAAAGGATTGAAAAACTGCCTTTGGACCAATAATATTTTTAGCAATGAAAAAGTACATTATTTCAAAATTTATTTTGTTTAGCCTCGCAGGCCTTTCGCCCATACTCACCTTGGCGCAGGATGCGGGAAGCGCCAATTCAAAACTGTTTAGCATAAATTTGAATTGGATATTATTAATTATTGCTTTCGGATTACTGATACCAATCTATATCTCAGGCAAGGCTTTATTATTCGCTTTAAAACAACATTTCAAGAACAAGGGAGAAAAAGGCAATTTGGGTAAAAAAGCAGGGGTACTTTTGGTCTTTCTCATTACCGGCCATTTGTCGCAGGCTAAAACCCTCAATGCTGTAGACATTTCGAGCGAAGTGCTTTCATGGATTATTTTTGGAGTGATTGGTTTGGAAACTTTCTTAATCGTGCTTTTTTCGGTGATAACCCTGCAATTGTTAAAACCGGAGGCTCAGGAAGAGGTATTACCTGATAAATCACCCGATATTTCTAAAAATTGGTTTGCGAGGTGGTGGGATAAAATAAATAATTTTAAACCCCTTTCCGAAGAGTCTAACATGGATACCGGCCATGACTACGATGGAATCAGAGAGCTCGACAACATCACTCCCCCTTGGTTTATCACCGGGTTTGTATTAACCATCTTATTTGCTATCGTATATTTTTACCGCTATCACATCGGCAAAACTGCCCTGCTCCAAATAGAGGAATACACTATAGAAATGGCTCAGGCCGAAAAAGCCAAAAGCAGGCAATTGGCCGACAAACCTGAAAGTATTGACGAAAATAATGTAACCATGCTCACAGCCGCTGATATTGAAGCAGGTAAAAAATTGTTTTCAAACAGTTGCGCGGCATGTCACGGCGCCAGCGGGGGCAGCATGCCTGGAGGGGTAGGTCCAAACTTAACCGACGAGTATTGGGTACATGGGGGCTCGCTACAAGATATTTTTAAATCCATCAAATACGGTTGGCCCGAGAAGGGGATGATTGCCTGGCAAAATAATTTTTCGCCGAAGCAAATTGCCCAAATTACAAGTTTTATAAAATCAATCCAGGGAAGCCGACCACCCGGAGCTAAGGAACCGCAGGGAGAAGTGTACAAGGAGGAAAGTCCTGTGACAAACAACACAAATACAAGCCAATAGAGTGCTGGAAGAAGATCTATTACACGCCGAAACCTTTCGGGACAGGGTGAGTACGGTAAACGTTTCAGGAAAACGAAACTGGGTGTACGCACTGAAACCGGAGGGTAAATGGTACAATTACCGAAAATATGTGGCCTGGTTTTACCTGGCCATATTTTTCATTATGCCCTTTATTAAAGTCAATGGACTCCCGTTTTTAATGATCAATGTCATGGAGAGTAAGTTCATTCTGTTCTCTAAAATCTTTTGGCCTCAGGACTTTTTCATTTTTGCCATTGGTATGGTTTCTTTTATTGTGTTCATCGTTTTGTTCACCGTGGTTTTTGGTCGCCTCTTTTGTGGTTGGGTCTGTCCTCAAACCGTTTTTATGGAATTTGTTTTCAGGGCCATAGAATGGATGATTGAAGGAAGCCCCGGTCAACAGAAAAAGTTGAATGAATCTGGTGACATAACAGAAAAGATTCTGAAAAAAACTGCAAAACACAGTTTATTCCTGATCTTTTCTTTTGCCATTGCCATTACCTTTTTATCCTATATACTTGGAGTGGATCGGATTGGAAAAATCATTCATGAACCCATAACCGAGCATTTAGGATTGCTCAGTGGGCTCCTGGTTTTCACCTTCTTGTTTTATGGGGTTTTTGCCTTTGTAAGAGAAATAGTTTGCACTACAATATGCCCATATGGTCGCCTGCAAGGCGTGATGTTTGACAAGGATACCATGCAAATTGCCTATGACTATACAAGGGGAGAGCCAAGGGGTAAATTGAAAAAGAACGCTGAAAGGGTAGAGGGTGATTGCATTGGCTGTAATAAGTGTGTGCTGGTTTGTCCCACAGGAATTGATATTAGAAATGGCCTGCAAATGGAATGTATTAGTTGTGCTGCCTGCATCGATGCCTGTAACGCCGTAATGAAATCTATAAATTTTGATACCGGCTTGATTCGTTATGCTTCGGAAAATGAAATCAGTACCGGCAAAAAATTCCATTTCAATGGCCGAATGAAAGCCTACACGGCGCTCCTCATCCTATTGATTGGCTTCATGGGAATTCTCATTGCGAGTCGCAAATCGGTGGACACCTATATTTCACGCATAAAGGGCCAACTCTATCAGGAAGTGCCCGGAGGTGGAATAAGTAACTTATTTGAAGCCAAAATACTCAATAAAACCCATGATGAATTCACAGTTACCCTCAAATTGGAGGATATAAAAGGCCAAATTAAACCTGTTGGGGTAACACAATTTAAACTCAAAAAGGAAGCAATTAATGAATTTGCTTTTTTTCTTGAAATACCCAAAGATAAAATACCTAAACGCAGTACAAAAATTAAAATTGGCATTTACAAAAGCGGACATAAAATACAAACAGTGAACACCAAATTTTTAGGGCCTTTTATTCAAAAGAGTTAGAACGCATGAACTGGGGACACAAAATAACTTTCGTCATTACAGCCTTTATCATCATGATGCTGGGCATGGTTGCCGTTGCGCTAAACCAAAGCAATGAGTTGATTGACAGCAATTATTACGATAAAGAATTAAAATATCAGTCATTGATTGATGCATCGCATAACCTAAATTCGGTCGAGAAAGCGGCCTTGATCAAACAAACTGACGAAGGTTTGGTTCTGAGCATACCCCTTTCCCTGATTGAAAATTTTGAGGAGGGGCGCCTTGAGTTTTTAAAAATTGAAAATCAAAAACAGGACACCACCCTGATGTTTACTCCCGCTCAAGACGGGAACTTTAAAATTGAAAATTCAACAGTTTCAACCGGATTGTATTTGGCGAGAGTGTGGTGGAAGAGCCAAAATAAAGCCTATTACAGGGAACAAAAGCTATGGGTTCGTTGAGTGAATTTTTAGTGCTGGTTATTTCTGGGCTTTCCATTGGTATCATTGGGGGTTTTCATTGTGTGGGTATGTGTGGTCCTCTTGCACTCTCTTTGCCCATCCACAATCTTACAGGCTTTAACAGAGGGAATGCAATACTTCTTTACAACTTAGGTCGGGCCTTAACCTATACCGTTTTGGGCGTAATTTTTGGTTTGCTGGGGAAAAGTTTCGCTTTGTTCAAGCTTCAGCAGTGGCTATCAATTTTGTCCGGGGTCCTCATCCTTCTCGTTTTATTTGGAAGTAAATACAGCAACCATTTGTCAAAACCATGGTCGGGCTTTGCCAACAAACTAAAGGACAAGCTATCTACTTACTTACGGTCGGAAAAAAAAACAGGAAGTTATTTTTATATCGGTCTCTTAAATGGATTGTTGCCCTGCGGACTGGTGTATGTGGCCATTGCTGCCTCCTTTGCCACCGGAGGTGTATGGCAAGGCGCCCTTCTCATGTTCGCCTTTGGTTTGGGAACGCTTCCCGCCATGGCAGGTACCATGGTTTTTGGTAAATTTATTTCATTTAATGTCAGACAAAGGTTTAACCAAGTCACCCCTTTCCTCGTGTTGGGCGTTTCGCTTTTGCTCATTTTAAGAGGGCTTAATCTCGGCATTCCTTACCTGTCGCCAAGTCATGATCAGGGGCATGTAAAATGTTGTGAAAAATAAGGTGTGCTAAACAACGCATTGTTAACAGGCTCTACTTCACGTCATAGAAGCGCTTTTTGAATCTGCAAATAACCCTCCTTTTGTGGTTTTTTGGTAGGTAGGGCTTGCTGAAAAAGTTCAGTGTGCGTTCATTACAAGGAGGCAAGGCGAAGATGTACTTTGCCGTACCTCGAGCCGAAGCCGACGAAGTAAGGGACGTGCAATGAACTAACGTCTTTCTGAAGGCATTCGATGCACGATATTTTCATGGTTCACTAATTTTATCGTGCATTAAAAGCAATAAAATTTTTAATGAACCTCATCATATCAAGCCTTTAAGTGTTTTTCAGCAGGCCCTAGGTACGGTTTATCTCCTTTCAATGCAACACTTTTGGTAGCCATCTTGTCTAATTCAAGGGTATTGTCGTAACTTTGATATTAAATCGCTGTTGAGGAATTTTTTCAAATATTGTGTTTTCATTTTTTTCATCAGCCCCATGCTGTGCATGGCCCAAACGGAGGATGATTTACAGTTTGTAGAAAACAAGGGGCAATTTGAGAAACAGGTACTGTACAGGGTACAGGTAAATTGCGGTTATGTTTTCTTAGAAAAAAATGCCATAACCTTTAAGCTTTTTAAAGAATCGGAGTACCAGGCTTCGCACCAACATCTGCATAAAGAGAATTTACCCACAAACCCAGTGGTTCATGGACATAGCTTCAGATATGTCTTTCTGAATGGAGAAGCCAATCCGGCGGTCATTGGTGTTAAACCCTTTTTTCAAAAACACAATTATTTTCTTGGTAACGACCGATCGAAGTGGGCCTCCAATGTGAATTTATTTTCAGAAGTGGTGTATGAAAACATCTACCCGGGCATTAAACTCAGGGTATTTTCTAAATTTGGACAAATAAAGTACGAGTGGCTTGTGAGTCCTGGGGCGAATCCGGACTTAATTCGCATAAAGCTTCAAGGGCTGGATTCCATAGAAGTGAAAAATAATTCGCTTTTGCTCAAAACAGCCATCGGCATTGTCTCGGATCAGAATTTACTGGTGTGGCAAAACAGCAACGATCGCAAAGAATTGCATCCTAAAGGAATCTCTTGTGTTTACCGTCTAGATGGAAATATCATATCCTACCAATTTCACAATGGTTACAACCCCGAATATGAACTGGTGATCGACCCCATTCTCGTTTTCTCAACCTATTCAGGATCGAGAGGGGATAATTTTGGTTTTACAGCCACTTACGATTCCAGAGGAAATTTATATGCCGGTGGGGCAACAGATAACTCCCAAGGCGAGTATCCAGTAAGTACCGGTGCGTTTCAAATAAACTGGGCCGGGGGTTTAGGCAGAGATCCGGTAAACCTGCCATCTGACATTACTATATCCAAGTACGATTCGTCAGGTAAAAATTTAATCTATGCCACCTATGTTGGAGGAGCCGACGATGATTACCCCCACAGCATGGTGGTGAACAGAGATTCGGAGCTGGTGGTTTTCGGCACTTCCTATTCGAAGAATTTTCCGGTCACCCCAAATGCCTTTGACACCACCCACAACAGCTATTCCAGCAGCGATACATTGACCGATATCGTGGTGTTTAAATTATCGAAATGGGGCGACCAACTTTTGGCCTCCACCTTTTTTGGCGGAAGCAGCCATGATGGTCTTACCGATAAGGACCTAAAATACAACTACGCCGATGATTTCAGAGGAGAGGTGCTTACCGACAAAGGCGACAATATTTATGTGGTAAGCACTACCAACTCAAAGGACATTCCTTTAAAAAACGCCTTTCAATCAACACTTGGCGGAACGGCCGACGGTCTCTGTCTGAAGTTTTCAAAAAATTTAGATCAATTGCTATGGGCCACCTATTTTGGAGGCAATGCCAGCGATGGGATTTACAGCTTGGAGTTCGATAAGGATGAAAATATTTTTGTAGCCGGAGGAACACAAAGCGATAATTTACCTACCCATACCTCGGCGATTAACAAAAACAGAAACGGAGGGACCGATGGTTTTATGGCTTCTTTCGACCAACAAACGTTTGCGCTTACCAGGGCCACTTACTACGGAACATCAACATACGATCAGATTTATTTTTTAGAAATCGATAAATTGGGTAATGTTTATGGAACGGGGCAAACCACTGGCGAAATTGTAGCCTCTAATGGAGCCTACAGCAACAAAGCAAAAACCGGCCAATTTATTTTTATCGCCGACAACTCTCTGAGTCAGGTGAAAAGACAAACCGTATTCGGCGCAAGACCACATGTGCCGGAACTCTCGCCATCAGCGTTTTTGGTAGATTCGTGCGGAAATATTTACCTGTCGGGATGGGGGTCTAACCTCGGAAGGCCGGGAACCACCAACGGTTTACCAATCACTTCTAATGCCTTGCAGGCAAGTACAGATGGAAACGACTTTTATTTGGCCGTATTCAGCAAAAATTTATATGGCTTGCTTTACGCCACCTATTATGGAGGCAATCAGTCTGAAGACCATGTGGATGGGGGCACCAGCCGATTCGACAAGCGAGGAATTATCTATCAGTCGGTTTGTTCTAGCTGCCCAAACACCCCTGGCAATACATTGAACGACTTTCCCACTTCCTCCAACGCTGCTTTTCCAAAAAATGTGAGTTGGCGGTGCAGCAATGCAGCGTTTAAAATCGATTTTCAAATTAACCATCTGGTAGAGGCCAGGTTTATACCCGATGCGGTGGCCTGCGGGCCAACAGATGTTCAGTTTACCAATTTGAGCCAGGGGAAAATCAATTCATACTGGGATTTTGGAGATGGCAACAGCTCTATCGAAAAACACCCCAAACACAGTTTTCCAAAAGTCGGTCAGTATAAAATTTCTCTTATCTCCACCGATTCGAGTACCTGTAATGTGAGCGACTCGAGTAGCGGTATTGTCAATGTATTACAAAGAAGCGAAGCCGATTTCGAAATGGTGAAAGAAGAATGTTCGAATGCTGTGAGCTTTAAAAACAAAAGTGGGCATTTTGAAACCGTCTTATGGAATTTTGGAGACAGCACCTTTACCGAATCCATTGATCCCGATCCTCATGAATTTACAAAGGCGGGCATCTATTATGTTCGCCTCATTACCGATCGGCTGAAGCAATGCCCCGATACGGTCATTTATCCTATCGAGATCAAGGGAATTCCAGTTGATCAGTTGGTGCCCAGCAATGTTTTCACACCCGATGGAGATGGCATCAACGATTGTTTTCAATTTGACGGGGGCTTAAACGAATGTTCAAAAATTAAAATAAGCATCTATAACCGCTGGGGTCAAAAAATGTTTGAGACCAGAGACATGAGTGAATGTTGGAATGGTAAAGTTAACAACGGAGTGAAAGAATGCCCTGAAGGAACCTATTTTTATATTGCCGAATACAAGGGCCTTTCAAAAAAAATAAAGCCCCTGTTTTCTGGAACGGTCACTTTAATTAGAAAGTAAAAGAATTTAAAGCCAAATAAAATCAAGGCAATCTTCAACCTTAGCCACCGGTATGACCTCAATTTTCGATTTACCTAAACCCTTTTGATTAAACTTTGAAATAACAATTGATTTAAAGCCCAGCTTTTCGGCTTCTCCAATGCGCTGGTCAATTTTCCCAACAGCCCTGATTTCACCACTCAAACCAATCTCACCAGCAAAGGCAATTCCGGGGTTTACCACATGATTGTGGAAAGAGGAGAGTATGGCTAGCGAGATGCCTAAATCCAAGGCAGGGTCTTCGAGTTTTAAACCTCCGGCAATATTGACAAACACATCCTGAGTGCCCAAAAAAAAGCCGCAGCGCTTTTCGAGTACGGCCAGTAACATGTTTAAGCGCTTTAGGTCAAAACCATTCGCATTTCGCTGTGGCGTACCATAAACTGCACTGCTCACTAAGGCCTGCGTTTCTACCAATAAGGGTCTTAAGCCTTCAATGGCCGCGGTAATCGAGATACCCGAAAGGGGTTGATCGCGTTGGGTAATGAGAATTTCGCTTGGGTTGGAAACCTCCCTCAAACCATTCGGGAGCATTTCATAAATGCCCATTTCGGAAGAAGAGCCAAAACGATTTTTGATGCATCGGAGTATGCGGTAGGTATGGTGACGGTCGCCTTCGAACTGTATAACCGTATCCACCATGTGTTCCAAAACCTTTGGTCCAGCTATAACCCCGTCCTTGGTGATATGGCCAATTAAAAAAACAGGCGTGTTGCTTTCCTTGGCAAATCGTAAAAATTCGGCAGCACATTCTCTGATTTGGGAAATGCTTCCCGGTGCAGAGTCAATGTAGTTGGTGTAAAGGGTTTGAATGGAATCAATGATTACAATTTGCGGCTGCAGCTCTTTAATGACCTGAAAAATAGATTGAATGTTGGTGGCCGATAAAATATAGCACTCCTGATTTTGAATGCCTATGCGCTCAGCACGCATTTTTATTTGTGATTCACTCTCTTCTCCCGATAAGTACAAAACTTTCTGCTTGCTTTTTACGGCCATCTGAAGCAGCAAGGTACTTTTGCCAATGCCCGGTTCACCTCCTAGCAATACCAAACTTCCAGACACTATACCTCCCCCAAGCACTCGGTTCAACTCACCGTCAAGTGCTGAGAATCTCAGTTCGCTCACGGCATCGATTTGGGCAAAAGTTTTTGGTTTGTTTTTGGATGGCTTGAGCTTATGGCCCTCTGAATCAATATTCCAGGCCGGTGTCTTATCGTCTTTAATGATAACCTCTTCAAGGTAGGTATTCCATTGCCCGCAGGCAGGGCATTTACCAATCCACTTTGCGGCAGAGGCTCCACAGTTTTGACAGAAGAAACTTGATTTGGATTTTGACATTTACGGAATCA
Source organism: uncultured Chitinophaga sp. (assembly GCA_964617955.1). Lineage (GTDB taxonomy): Bacteria > Bacteroidota > Bacteroidia > NS11-12g > UBA9320 > JABWCE01. Next base: position 51,866 of record CAZTXB010000010.1, on the reverse strand, counting down.
AAATTAGGTGATTTATTTTAGGGCCTGTTGAAAAAGTTCAGTGTGCGTTCATTACAAGGAGGCAAGGCGAAGATGTACTTTGCCGTACCTCAAGCCGAAGCCGACGAAGTATTACCAATCGGTATAAGGGACGTGCAATGAACTAACGCTGGATTTGAAACTTTAGATCCAAGGGATTTTGTATTATTTGGTGTAATGCTTTGCACTCCTATATAATAATGGTATCAAACTATAATAACCATAAGCTTTTGCGTGTTTTTCAGCAGGCCCTAATTTAGGGATATGCATCCCGACTTGGACAAAAAATCAGCTTATGATTATTCGAAAAAAAGAGAGTCTATAACTTTTGGGTTACTCTTTATTTCTTTTGCTCAATGGTCTGGCAATTTTCGATGAGTATCAATCGACAATGCTGACCATTCGCTCGCTGCTGAGACCCGCTAACTTATGATGGTAATGTTGGCCCCGCGGAATACCTACGAGATTAAAACGGGAAAAGATAAATGCTGATTTTTAAAAAGGGTTGTTTACATTTGTTTAGCACTAAAGCTAAAAAAAATGAAATCCGGATTATTGTTGGCATTGTTCTTTCTATGCAGCATCGCATTGGCAGGGACAGCCTCCGTGAACGATACAGGGGTCGTTTATGGCATCGTTGTTTTTGTACTGCTGGTTCTCATTGGCGGGGGGTACGTGATCAAAGTTGTAAAACAAAAATTAAGAGAGAGGAACAGCCAACAAGAGGAGCCACAAGAACAAGATGAAGAAAATGAAAACGGGTAGTTGGTAATTTAGGGCCTGCTGAAAAAGTTCAGTGTGCATGCAGGACGAGGCGGCAAAGCGCAGATGTACTTTGACGTAATTCAGTCTGCAGCCGCCGAAGTTAAACCAATGTGCTTTACATGATACACCCATATTATTTAAAGCATACAGTGGTAAATGCCGATGGATGCAAATGTTTAGGGCAAATTGAGGTACGAAATTTGGACTATTACATTTGTCCAATCGGCGTGATGCATGTGCAATGAACTAACATCCTCATAAAGGCATTTGAAGTACAACATTTTCATACTTAACCAATTTTATCGTGCATTAAAAGAAATAAAAGCTAATGAGAACCTAATCATATCAAGCCTTTAAGTGTTTTTAAGCAGGCCCTAACTTAAACTATACGTTGTTTCCCTATTTCATAAAGCACCATACCGGCAGCTACCGAAACGTTAAGCGACTTTACGGGACCTGAAATGGGAATCATGGCCAGCTTATCCGACAAGCGCAGCATCAAAGGCGAAAGGCCTTTTTCTTCCGATCCCATCACCAAGGCCAAAGGCCCTGACAGGTCGAGCTGACCCACCACATCATTTCCCTTTTCTGTACAGCCTATGACTTTGAGCCCGTATTCCTTCATTTTTTCAATGGCTATGGGCAGAGATTTCTCCTTACAAACGGGTAAACTCATCAAAGCACCAGCGCTAGTTTTTATGGCGTCCGGAGTTACCGTTACCGACCCATTGGAAGGTATTAAAATGGCATGCACACCCATACACAATGCTGTTCTGGCTATGGCGCCAAAATTCCTTACATCCGTTATTTCATCCAAAACCAGAATCAGAGGATCGACACCGTTTTCGAAACATCCGGTGATAATTTCCTCATAATTTTGATAGACCACCGGAGCAATGAAGCCAATGGCCCCTTGATGGTTTTTGCGGGTAATGCCATCGAGTTTTTCCTGAGGTACCATTTTGAGTGTGATTTCCTTCTCCCTGGCCATTTGCAACAATTCGGTAACCAGAGGGCTTTTGCCACCTTGCTTAATGAATATTTTATCAAAATTTTTACCTGCAAGGATGGCTTCACTGATGGCTCTTATGCCAAAAACGATGTTATTTTGTATGGGCGCTTCCAATTTTTTATTTTTTAAGTTCTATTTGAATAATACCGATTGGTCAAATGTAATCGTCCAAATTTTCGTTCCTCTATTTGTCCTAAACATTGGTATCCATCGGCATTTACCAATGCATAATTTACATAATGTCTATTTTTTATTAACCCCATTGGTATAACCTACAGGTTAAAGAAAAACCCACCCCGTGTGTCAGAGTGGGTTTATCATTCGCATTATCTTAGCTTATCTGCTCAATTGATTGAACAAGGCAGAATACTTGTCTCCTAATTTTTTGTTGCCTTGTTCGGTGGCCTTTTTTGCACATTCGTTGATGTAGCCCACTGATTCCTGCAATTTTTCTGTTACATATTTGGCTTTCGAGCCGGTGTACTGCTTGTAAAATCGCGCTTGTTGTTCACAATCTTTTACCATGATTTCCAGCAGCTGCTCGGCCTTCTTATTCTCTCCTGCCATGTAATAGGTATCGATGTAATAATATCTCAATCTCAGATCCATTGGCATAATGGCTTCTGGAATCACCTTCTGGCTATAATCCAACAAGTAAACTGCCTTTTTCTTATCCGCTTTTTCAAGCGCATAGGTCCGTGCGAGTTGAACAAACAACACCCTTAAGTTCTTTGGAACCAAAGTGGCCTTTTCGTCCATGTTCATCGTAAGATTTTTATCCATTTTGCCCCAATCAAAAGTTTTGGTGAGCTTATTGTAAAGTAAATCGGCGTCGATTAACCCCATGGCATTTTTATCACTCTTAATTGGCACAAGGCGATAGGTCAATCCTTCGAGTCGGAAATACTCGTCGAGGTTCAGGTAGGCAGAAGAGCCGGTGGTGGTGGTGAAATAGATAGGGCGCTTCCATCCTTGCTTGGCGTTCTGTGCTAAGATATCCAGTACTACCAGGGTGCCTTTGTATACGGTGCTGGCGCCTATGTCAAAGGTGATATTGTCAACAATGGGGTCGCTGCTTTTTACCACACCGTTTTTTATGCATTCCTCTTTATTTACAGGCATAATGAATTTTTTAACCGGCATAAAGTTCATAGGTCGTCCTCCGCTGTTAGCTGTCATGTCAGCTTCATTGTCGCTGGTCATGAATTTAACCACTTCATCCAACGGAAATACTTTGGTTTGGTCGAATTGGCCGTTGTCGAAAAAGTAGGTGGCTTCGCGCAGTCCTTCGGCCAGTTTTTCAGGCGGAATGGAAAGTGGCAAAGGTTCGGAATCATAAACCTTTCTCCGAAGGGCATTGATATACCAATCGGTGCCTAAAAGACTTAAGTTGATAATGCGAATGTCGGTCCGTACACCTTCTACATTTTGCGCATACCAAAGAGGGTAGGTATCGTTATCTCCATTGGTAAAGAGAATGGCGTTTTTTTCGCAGCTGTTCAAATAATTTTTGGCGAAGGATATTCCCAAATAACGGTCGGATCTGTCGTGATCATCCCAATTGTACTTGGCCATCAAATAAGGACTGGCCAATAAGGAAACCACTATTACAATGGCCGCCACCCCTGTTTTACTCATTTTTAATTTTCTACCAAGGTAATCGTACAAGAAGAGTACGCCTAAGCCAATCCAAATGCAGAAGGTCTGGAAGGAGCCCACCATGGAGTAATCGCGTTCTCTCGGCTCATAGGGGGGTTGGTTGAGGTATACAATGATGAGCAACCCTGTAAACAAGAACAAGGTTAAAATAACATTGGCATCGAAGCGACGTCTCTTAAACTGTATTACCATGCCCAAAATACCCAGAATGAGCGGTAAGAAGAAGAAGGTATTTCGTCCCTTGTTAACTTTAAAGGTATCGGGCAAATTGCTTTGAGGCCCCAAAATCATGTTGTCGATAAAGTTAATGCCACTTAGCCAATTGCCGTCCCATGGGTCTCCGGTCATCCCCTGATTGTCATTTTGCCTCCCCACAAAATTCCAAAGGAAATAACGCATGTACATGTAGCCCACCTGATATTTAAAAAAGAAAGTCAGATTTTGTCCGAATGTTGGCTTTTGTCCTTCTTTGGCCCCACTCCAGAGTTGATAGCCCTGAGGCCCTCCTTCTTTTTGCATGTCGCCCATACGTGGAAACACCGTGCAAAATTTAGGATCCCAAATGGGTTCTATTTTGTTGCCTATTTCTTCATAGGAGTCGGCACCTTTCCGGTATTGCATGGCGCCTTCTTCAGTGCCAATATACTGCGCATTGTAGTAGGGTCCATAAACCACAGGCCTGCTTCCATATTGCTCGCGATTGATATAGCTGGTTAAGGTATAGGCGTCTTCAGGGTTGTTCATGTCTATGGCGGGATCGGCGAGTGAGCGAATCACCACCATGGCGTAAGACGAATAACCCAAAAATATTAACAAAAGGCAGTTGAGTATCAGGTTTAAAATGGTTCGGTTGGTTTTAAAAGAATAATAAATGCCATAGCCTATCCCACCCAAAAACAGCACCACAAAAAACAGCACGCCGCTGTTAAAGGGCAGATTTAAGGAATTGACAAACAGTCTGTCGAATATGGCAGCAACCTTTGGCAAGCCAGGCAAAATAACAGCCTGTATGATTCCCAAAGCGCCCAAACCAATGGCCGTAGAAATATAGAATCCTTTGCGGCTGTATTGGTATCTGTGGAAATAATAATAGTAAACCACTGCAGGTATTACCAGTAAGTTAAGTAAGTGCAATCCCACCGCCAACCCAAGCATATAGGCTATGAGTATAATCCATCGGTCGGCGCCATGTTCATCTTTTACACGTTCCCATTTCAAAATACACCAAAACGACAAGGCTGTAAAGAGAGAGGATGAGGCGTAAACTTCAGCCTCAACAGCGCTAAACCAGAACGAATCCATAAAAGTGAGGCTCAAGGCACCAACCAAGCCGCTTCCCAAAATGGCAAGCGCATCGGGCATTGAAATTTCTTCGGCATCAAGGGCAATATTGAGCAGTTTTTTTGCAAAGTGTGTGATAATCCAGAAGGTAAATAATACCGTTAAGGCGCTCACAAACACGCTCAAGCTATTGACCCAAGGGGCGACCTGCGTTACATCGCCTCCTGCAAAAAGCGAAAAAAGTCGTCCAAGCATCAGAAAGAGGGGAGCTCCCGGCGGGTGCACTACCTGCATGCGGTATGAGGCTGAAATAAATTCACCGCAATCCCACAAACTCACCGATGGTTCTACAGTTAAACCATAAACCACTAAAGCTATCAAAAACGACAGCCATCCAAAAACGTTATTGATTAATCCAAATCTCTTCATAAAAAATTTAAGGTAGCGAAAATAAGTAAGTTTTTTGTTTAAAATGTTGTTTTAAAAGCACTCCGATAAAATTGAGATGATTCTTAAAGTTAAAAGGTTGTCGGCTGAATAAATTTTAATTTATTAGCCTGCATGCCACCAAAAAAATCTTGAATTAAAGGATTCCGCTATTTTGTAAATGCTTTTCTCTGAAAAGTTGAAAAAGATAGTGGACTTTCTTAATAGAAATTATCCGGAAAAGTTAAAGCTGGGCTTTGATGCTGTCGATGAGGTTTGAAACCACTACATCGTTGGTGAGCTTGAGCATATTCACAATGGTTTTTGCCTTTGAAATACCATGGCCTATTATCACGGGTTTGTTCACACCTAAAATGGGGGAACCTCCATAGTTTTCAAAGTTAAACATGTTGAGGTAATCGTCTTTCACACCGCGCTTCATCAAATGGTAAAACATGCCTTCACATGCCTTGAGTACCACATTTCCGGTATAGCCATCGCACACAATCACATCGGCCTTGTCGGTAAAGAGGTCGCGCCCCTCCACATTGCCTATAAAATTAATAAAGCGGTCGGCTTCGAGCAGCGGATAAGTAGCCTGGGTTAAAATATTGCCTTTTTCTTTTTCTTCACCAATGCTCAGCAGGCCCACTTTAGGGCTTTCTATGCCCATAATGGATTTGGCATAAATGGCTCCGATATTAGCAAACTGAACCAAAACATCCGGTTTTACATCGGCATTGGCACCCACATCAAGCATGAGGCCATGTTTGCCCGAAGGGCGGGGTAGTATAGTAGAAATTGCAGGCCTGAAAATGCCATCAATTGTTTTTACGGTATAGAGGGAGCCAACCATCATGGCACCGGTATTTCCGGCACTTGTAAATCCGTCCAATTTTCCTTCCATAAGCATTTTGAGTCCAACCATAATGCTCGAATTGCGTTTGGCAGAAACGGCTTTGGTAGGATGCTCGCCCATGCTGATGGTATCGGGGGCATCAATAATTTCGAAAGGATGGGAAATGCCTGCTTCGGCCAATCCCTCTTCTATTTTTTGCTTTTCGCCAACCAATACGATATCGACATTGGCGAAATCGCTGGAGGCAAGAGCTTTAGAAGCACCTTTCAGCGCTTCAGCCGGGGCATAATCCCCGCCCATGGCATCTAATCCTATGCGGATACGCGTCATTAATTTTTGGGAAGGGGAATATTAAGCGTTTTTAACTTCGATAACCTGAACACCGCGATATACCCCTGTTTCCATGTTTACTCTGTGGAACAAGGAGCTATCACCTGACTTGGGATCGGTAAAAACCTGCTTAAAACCTAATTTGTCGTGGGTTCTTCTTTTGTCCCTTCTGGTTCTGGAGATTTTTCGTTTGGGATGTGCCATTTTTTATAAATCTTTTATATTTTTTAACTTATCCCATCTGGGATCCGTTTGTAATTCGCTACTTGATGTAACATTATTATCTGACAGAAATTGCAGCATTTGCGGATTGCAGGGTTTTGGTTTTGGGTGACTTAAGGCACAACTCTTACTCAGAGGAATTTGGGTACATATGATTTCATAAATAAAATCATATACGTTGAGCGCTATCTCTTGAGGACTGAGGTACACGATTTCGCTGTCGCTTTCCTTTGGTTCCTCAACAATTTTCACCACCAGATCGTCCTGTCCGTCAACGGGCAATTCGAACGCATCAAGGCAAATGTCGCAGTTGGTTAATACCATCCCATTTATTGAAAAATGAAGATTCATTAACCTTTCTTTCTTGTCCAGATGTAAATGAACGTTAAGTTTTCCCTCATCAATAAGTGAGTTTTCTTTAAGGCTAAAAAAGGAGTCATCAATTTCAAAGTCAAATGCATGCTCTCCTAGTTTTAGCTTTACAAAATCAATATTGTAATTTTTTAAAGCATCCACACTTTTTCAAAAGGGCTGCAAAAATAAGATTTTTATGCAGAAGTGCAAAGCAAAAATTTTGAATAATTCAGAGCGTTTATTTCAGGATATCGTAAATGAAAAGCACCCCCATGAAATAGTAAAAAACCCCAAATACCAGGGCTAGGATTATTTTTTTAAGGTGGCTTACGGGATGCAGAAAAATCAGAGCCGGCGCAAGGAGACCTATGCCTCGGTAAAGCGACACATGCATGCCTATGCTAAAGGGGAAGTACCAGATGCACAGACTAAACACAATTACCAGCGCGCTAAGGGCTGCCTTGGTTCTGTAAATGAGCAGGCACAAGAACGGTAAGGCAAAAAAGAAAAACACATTGTGAAAGCTAACCCAGGCTTCTTTGGTATAAAGGAGGTTTTGAAAGGTATGCCAATGGCCTTTCAGGTGTTTGAAAGGGCTGTAAAGTCCATGTCCATATTTTTTCTGAATCAAAAACATGGCGTTCCAGTGACCTGTGGCCCAATAATCGTAAATATAAAGACCAAGCAGTCCCAAAATCCCGGGAAGCAATACCCTGAGCAGTAAGGTTTTAAAAATGATGTGTTCCCGCAGCATGTTGAAACTGTTTTGCACCAATTCCTTAACATTCAGAGACGCAAAGGGGGCACTTTTAAACCATAACAAGGCGAGGTAAAGGCCAAAGGCAAACAATATAACAATAGCCGAGCTATAAGTGAGGGGTAAGAGAAAGGACCCGATGGTCGTCAAAATAAAGCGGTTGGACTTGAGGCCATAAAATACCATGGCCAGAAGAAAAATCATAAGCGACATGGGAAAAATGGCAAAGTAATAAATACCTCCCGGACATATGGCACAAATTAAGAGGGTTAGCCAATTGGAAAGGGCAAAGGATTTAACCTCTATGAACAGAGCGGCTATATACAAAAACCCAATCATGAAGCACAACGAAAGCACGATGCCCGCATTGGGTAAATCCAATCCACAGGCTTTGCTCAACATGAACATGAGCATGGGATAAAACGGCGCCCAACCGGCATTGCCGCACCATACCTCCGAATTTTCGGGATACCCGAATTCCGGTCCGCAATGAAATAAAGTATGCCCGATGCCGGCTATCTGAATGTAAAGACCAGAATCTTGTCTTGACCAACACAGCTCGCCCCATTCGTGACAATTGCCTTGATGCGCGATAAATCGGGTAATGGCAAGTACCATCAAAAACACCAACAGGGGTAAAGCAAAGAAGGCGATTTTTGAAGACAGGGATTTATGGGAAGCCATTTGCAAAGAATCAAAAAAAATAAGGGAAAAAAAAATGGGGATGGGGGTAAAGAACTAAGACTAGAAAATAAAATGAACAGCATTTTCTTTAGTTTTACATGTTTTAATGTGTTGGCAAAAAAATCCCTTCTTAAGATTTCAGCTATTTAAATATCTTTGTCAGCCCTCAAAAAGGGAACACACCATGAACACGTCCACAGCCAAAGGCAATACCACTGCGCTGCTCACCATCATCTCGGTCTTCTTTTTCTGGGGATTTGTAGCCGCCAGCAACGACATTTTAATTCCGGTTTTTAAGGAAAAACTGAATCTGGCCCAATGGCAATCGCAAATGATTTCCTTTGCTTTTTATGTGGCATATACAGTAGGCTCCGTTATTTACTACGCCATCTCTAGGGCCACCGGCGGAGATATTCTCAACAAGGTGGGATATAAAAAAGGGATTGCCCTCGGATTGATGATTTCGGCCCTAGGCACTCTCTTGTTTTACCCGGCGGCTGAATCGGCTTCATTCCCTATTATGATTACCGGATTGTTCATTGTTGGCCTGGGATTTTCGCTGCAACAAACTGCCGCCAACCCCTTAACCATTGTCATGGGCGACCCCACTAAGGGTTCGCAGCGCCTGAGTTTGGCAGGAGGGGTAAATAACGTGGGAACCACCATTGGTCCTCTCTTGGTGAGCTTTGCCATTTTTGGCTCTGTAAAACCCGGAAGTACCTCTCTCGCCAGCATCGACAACATCAAAACACCTTATTTAATTTTGGGCGCAGCCTTCTTTGTTTTTGCCCTTATCTTTCTTTTTTCGCGCATTCCCGATAAAATTGAGGAGGCACCTCAGGCAAAATCAGATGCAGAGGAGGCCACTGAAAGTCTGCATAGAAAAAGTGCCCTGAGTTATCCTCAATTGGTTTTGGGCATGATAGCCATCTTTGTGTATGTGGGAGTAGAGGTATCTACTGCCGGCAATTTGGCCGAACTGATGCGCCAAAAGGCCAACATTGAAACCGATAAAGCGGCACCCTATATTTCATTGTTTTGGGCAAGTTTGATGATTGGCCGCTGGACTTCCTCTGTTGGGGCTTTTAACATTAAAGGGGGACTTAAATCCCTTCTCAATTTTTTGATGCCCTATGTGGCTTTTGGGGTTTTTCTATTTGCAAACCACCTCGCCAATCCCGAACTCGACTTATCGATATTTTATGTTTATGCATTTGTAATCCTTACCCTCATAGGGGCTGACATAGCGAGCAAAGGCAATCCCGCTCTGCAATTGCTGATTTTTTCCATTATGGGCATTCTTGCCCTCTTCGTTGGCATGTTGTCGTCGGGAATGGTAAGTGTTTACGCCTTTGTGAGTGTTGGACTTTTTTGCAGCACCCTTTGGCCCTGTATTTTTACTTTGGCTATTGCCGGTCTTGGCAAGCACACCAACCAGGGCTCGAGTTTTTTAATTATGATGATTATGGGCGGCGGCTTTATCAGTCTGCTGCAAGGATACCTTTCGGCCGACTGGCTTTTGGGTATAAGCTGGAGTTACCTCGTTGGGGTGGCTTGCTTTATTTTCCTGGCCTACTATGCCATCAAAGTCACGTCCATCCTTAAATTACAAGGCATTGATTTTAGTAAAAAAAGCAATTAAAAGATGTTCTTTTCTTCCGTTTAATAATCATCCCCCATTATAGCACCAGATAAAATGCCCAGGATAAGTGCCATCATTTGCCTTTCGGTTTGTTTGATTTTTAGCCTGCCTAAAGTCAAAGCTCAGAATGGAGTCCCCATTAATGGGGTTGACGACACCTACAATGAAGTGTATGCCTTTATCAACGCCACCCTGATTAAGGATGCCCAAACTAAAATTGAAAACGGAGTTTTGATTGTTTCAAAAGGCCTGATTCAAGCCATAGGCAAGGATATAAAAATTCCGGCCGGCTCCAGAATCGTCGATCTCAAAGGCTATTGGATTTACCCTTCTTTCATCGACCCCTGGACTGAATACGGAATCGAAAAAGCAGGCCAAAAGGCCGATAAACCCGGACCACAATTTTTGAGTTCTAAGCATGGACCCTGGTATTGGAATGAAGCCATTCATCCTGAAATGGAAGCCTCGGCTGTATTTTCGATTCAAAAAGAAGAAGCAAAAACCTACCGCGATTTGGGCTTCGGTGTGGTAGCTTCGCATTCGCAAAATGGCATTGCAAGAGGCCTTGGATTGGTAACCCACCTGGGCGAAAAACCTGAAACCCGGCAAATCATAGAGTCGGAGGCAGGACAATTTTTCTCTTTCAACAAGGGCAATTCCACTCAGGATTACCCCTCGAGTTTAATGGGAAGCATCGCTTTGCTGAGACAATTTTATTATGACGCCAAATGGTATAAAGGCGCAAAACAGGAGGAGGTGAACCGGTCGCTGCAACTCTATAACAAGAATTCAAATCTCTCTCATTTTTTTGAAGTGGGCGATGCCCAGGAAATTTTGCGGGCCGATAAGCTAGGGGATGAATTTGGGATTCAGTATATCATAAAATCAAAGGGCGACGAGTATCAATTTATCAAGGAAGTGAGGGAAACCAAGGCCCCTCTCATCATCCCCATCGATTTTCCTGAGGCTTTTGATGTGGAAGATCCACTCGACGCACGGTTAATAAACCTCACCGAACTTCAGCATTGGGAAAATGCCCCTTTTAACCCCTACGTTCTTTATTCGCAAGGTATCGACTTTGCTCTGACCAGTGCCGGAATGAAAAAGAAGGAGAATTTCCTTCCCAATTTGCGAAGGGCCATTGAAAACGGATTGCCTGAAGAATATGCCTTGAAAGCCCTCACCGCCATTCCTTCAAAATATTTGGGTGTGGAGAGCCGCTGTGGAACGCTTGAACAGGGGAAATTTGCTAACTTTTTAGTTTGCGATGGCAATATTTTTAAACAGGGCTCAGCCATAGTTGAGAACTGGGTTTTGGGTCAGGCCTATCCTCTGGTGGACCGAAACACTGAGGACTTCAGAGGAAAGTATTCGGTTAAATTTGGCGACAGCACTCTGCAATACATCATCAGCGGTAAACCCTGGAATCAGAAAGCCGTTATGAAATCAAAGTCGGCTGCAGAAATCAAAATCATGGTCAAAAACGGACTCTTGTCCTTTCATTTTTATCAAAGAAACGAGCGGCCTGTCATTGGAACGGCGTATAAAGTTGGGCGCGATTTGCTTATCAACTACCAGGACTCCACAGGCAAAGCCATTAAAATTTTATCCAAATTTTTAGGAGAATTAGAAGCAAGTAAAGATTCGGTTAAGGCGAAGCCCGAATTAAAGGTACCGATGTTTAAATGGCCATGGAAATATGATACGCCAAAGGCAGCTGCGTATTATATAACCAACTGCACGGTATGGACCTGCGCCGACAAAGCGCAACCGAAAATTGCCAATGTATTGGTAAAAGATGGTAAAATTCTTTCGATAAGCACCGATCTGCATTACAGACCTTTTGATGCTGTGGAAATCAACGGGATGGGCAAGCACCTTACACCGGGAATTATTGACGAACACAGCCATATCGCGATCTCCAAAGGGGTCAACGAAGGCACTCAGTCTATTACCAGTGAAGTGCGCATTGAAGACGTCATCAATGCCAAAGACGTGAACATATACCGACAATTGTCGGGAGGAGTAACCACTTCCCACCTTCTGCACGGTTCGGCCAATGCCATTGGAGGCCAAACGGCGCTGATTAAATTAAAATATGGTGAAGGTCCGGAGCAATTAAAATTCCCTACCGATCACCGCTTTATAAAATTTGCCCTTGGCGAAAATGTTAAGCAAAGCAATTGGGGCGACAGACAAACCAGCCGATACCCACAGACCCGAATGGGCGTAGAGCAGGTATTTAATGATGGCTTCACCAGAGCAATGGCTTATGCTCAGGCTAAAAAGACCGGTGTATTCCGCACCGATTTGGAGTTGGAAGCCCTGTTGGAAATTTTGAACGGAAAAAGATTTATCACCTGTCACAGCTATGTACAGTCGGAAATAAATATGCTCATGCATGTTGCCGATAGTTTTGGGTTTAGAGTAAACACCTTCACCCATATACTTGAGGGGTACAAAGTGGCCGATAAGATGAAGAAGCATGGCGTGGCGGCCAGCACCTTTGCCGATTGGTGGGCCTATAAGTATGAGGTTATCGACGCCATACCCCACAACGCGGGTATTTTAAATGAAGTGGGTGTTATCACGGGCATCAACAGCGACGACGCTGAGATGGGCCGGAGATTGACACAGGAAGCAGCTAAAACCATTAAATACAGCGGGGTTTCGGAAGTTGAGGCGTTAAACATGGTGACCATTAACCCGGCTAAAATGCTTCACATCGAGAAACGGGTGGGTAGCATTGAAATTGGAAAGGATGCCGATTTGGTGTTGTGGGATGGAAATCCCTTAAGCAACTTTTCAAAACCTGTGACGACCATAATCGACGGACAAATTTATTTTGACCGAACCTTAGATTTGGAAAAAAGAAAATTCGTTGCCTCCGAACGCAAAAGGCTTATCGACGCCATGGTCAAGGCCAAAAAAGAGGGGCATTCGACCCGAAAAGCAGTTAAAACTGAAGAGGAAATATACCATTGCGAGGAAGAAGAAAACATAGAATGATGAACAGGATGAGGTACCTATTGCTAATTGTAATATCCGCTACTATTTTTCACGGGAGGGCGCAGGTCCCTTCGCCCGGAAAATTAGGAGCCAAACCGGTTTTGATTATGGGTGCGACTTTACACATTGGAAACGGCAAGGTGGTTAATGATGCAAGTCTGGCGATTGTAAATGGTCGGATAGTTTCGGCCGATTCGCTGCTTATACTCAACGACTTTAAAGGCTACACCATTGTAGAGGCTAAAGGCAAACATTTGTATCCGGGACTCATCGCTCCGAATTCTACCACGGGATTGAATGAAATTGACGCTGTGCGATCAACAAGAGACTTTAACGAGGTAGGGACCAACAACGCCAATGTAAGAAGCCTCATCGCTTACAATACCGACTCAAAAGTGATTCCAACGGTGAGAAGTAATGGCATTTTACTCACTCAAGTCACCCCACAAGGGGGACTTATTTCCGGGACCTCAGGCATTGTACAACTCGATGCCTGGAATTGGGAAGATGCCGCAATTAAAATGGATGATGCCCTGCACGTTAACTGGCCCAGGATGTCGGTACAAAGAGGTTGGTGGGCCGAGCCCGGCGAGATAGAAAAATTGCAGGTGGACAAGGAGCTTTTCGCATTAGAAGAAATTTTTTCAAAAGCCAAATCCTATTCTGAAACGCAACCTGAGGTACTCAATCTGAAATTGGAAGCCTTTAAAAAAGTATTTACAGGTGCCACCAAAATTTTTGTGCATGCCGATGGCGCCAAAGAAATGATGAGTGCCATTGAATTTTTTAAAAAATATGGAATAACTCCAACCATAGTGGGCGCGAATGAAAGTTTTTTAATCAGCGCCTACCTCAAACTAAACAAGGTTCCTGTAATACTTTTACGCACCCATAATTTGCCATCCATGCCTGAGGATGATATAGATTTGCCCTATAAACTACCGAAATTATTGCAGGATTCGGGTGTACTTTATTGTATTGCCGATGTAGGTGCCTGGCAGCAACGAAACCTTCCCTTTCAAGCCGGAAGCGCAGTGGCATATGGGCTCACCGACGAACAAGCTTTAATGGCAATCACCAAAAATACAGCCGAAATATTGGGAATAGCCAAAGATTATGGTACCCTGGAACCAGGAAAAAGTGCCACCCTCTTTTTGAGCGAGGGCAATGTGTTAGACATGAAAACCTCAGTGGTAACACATGCCTGGATCGATGGCCGGCCTGTGGATTTGGACAACCACCAAAAACAATTGAATATTAAGTTCAGAAAGAAGTACTTCTCTGAAGATTGATAAATTAAGATGAGTTAATTTGGGATATGAGAAATAAATCAAAGTTGGTTACAGAGTTTAACGAGAGCAGAGAAAAGGGAAACAAAGCCATTATGGACGGCGACAATTTGGTACTGAAAAGACTCTTTAATCTGGATACCAATACCTACGCCGATGGCGCCCTACCAGTAAAGACCAAAGAACTGCTGGGATTGGTGGCTAGCATGGTTTTGCGCTGCGACGATTGCATCAAATACCATTTGGGAAAATGTCATGAAAATGGGGTGAGTAAGGCCGAAGTTTTTGAAACTTTTGCTGTAGCCAATATTGTCGGTGGCACCATTGTTATTCCGCATACACGAAGGGCAGCTGAATACTGGGAGGAACTTGAACAATCGTAATTTTTTTTTGAGCCGGCATGAATGTGTTGACGTTCTATAGTGTGCTAACCTGAAATTACAAATTTAATCCCCACATTTTCAAGCTATATTTCCACCTGAACTTTTCATTCCACAAAATAGATTTACCTTTGCACATATGAAATTTGGGGTAGTTATATTTCCCGGGTCTAATTGCGACCACGACTTGATTCATGTTCTCGAAAAACTCGAAGATTCGGAAGTGGTTGAGCTTTGGCACAAAGACACCGATTTGCAAGATTGCGACTTCATATTTTTACCCGGTGGGTTTTCCTACGGCGATTACCTGAGAAGCGGGGCCATTGCAAGATACAGCCCCATCATGCAATCCATCATTGAATTTGCAAACAAAGGCGGCTATGTAATGGGTATTTGCAATGGTTTTCAAATATTATGCGAAGCCGGTTTGTTGCCGGGGGCCTTATTGCGAAACAAAAATTTACAATTTGTTTGCGACAATGTGTATCTCAAGCCAGGAAATATCAACTTGCCTATTACCAACTGCATTTCCTCTTCGGAGGTTTTAAAAATTCCTATTGCTCATGGCGAAGGAAGATTTTATGCGGATGATGACACTTTGAAGGAAATCATGGACAACAAGCAGGTGCTCTTTTTCTACTGCGATGCTAATGGAGAAATAAGCGAACAGTCGAATGTGAATGGATCACTGCACAATATTGCTGGAATTTGCAACCGAGGCAAAAACGTGTTTGGAATGATGCCACACCCCGAGCGCTGTGCTACCGATTCTTTGTTTAACTCAGATGGCTTTCAGATTTTTCAAAGTATCATCAACAGCCAGGTGAGTATCTGATTTACAGGTCTGTCTTCTGATTGTTCGCAAATTTTATTGTCTCCGGAGGTACCTTTTTAAACTATGAAACCACCCCAATCGGTACCTGAGAAACAAAAACCACTTTTTAGTGCTTATCAAAAATTTATGATAGCCATACTGGCTTTCATTCAATTTACCGTGGTGCTCGACTTCATGGTGCTTTCACCCCTGGGAGAGCAACTCATGGATGAGTTAAAAATTACACCTTCTCAATTTTCGAAAGTGGTATCGGCATACGCCATATTTGCAGGAATCGCAGGGCTAATCATCGCCGGATTTGCTGATAAATTCGACCGTAAACGCTTCTTGCTGTTTTTTTATGTTGGATTTGTGTTTGGAACCTTTTTATGTTCCATCGCTCCCACTTACGATTTTTTATTAATGGCCCGAATCGTAACCGGAATTTTTGGAGGCATCATCAGTTCGGTGAGTTTCGCCATCATTACCGACCTGTTTAAATTGGAAGTGCGTGGAAGGGTCATGGGGTTTATCCAAATGTCGTTTGCCGCCAGTCAAATATTAGGCTTGCCTATTGGCCTGCTTCTGGCGTCGCACTTTGGATGGCATGCTCCATTCAGTATGATTGTGGCTCTTTGCCTTCTGGCCGGTGTCGCCATTGTTATTTATATGAAGCCCATCGACGGGCATTTAACCCTTAAAAATGACCGAAGCGCAATGAAGCATCTTTTTAAGACCCTTACTTTTAAACCCTATGTAAGGGCTTTTTTGGCCACCACGGTATTGGCTACCGGAGGTTACATGCTCATGCCTTTCGGCAGCGATTTTGCAGTCAACAATTTGGGGATTCGTCGCGTCGATTTATGGAAACTCTATGGCATTACGGGGTTTTCTAGCATACTGCTGGGGCCGCTCATAGGCAAAATGAGTGATACCTACGGCAAATTCAAAATATTTTTGATAGGCACCCTTCTCAGCGGAGCGATGGTGGCGACTTATACGTCCCTTGGCTTTACACCATTATGGTTGGTGATGATCATCAACATCATTTTATTTGCAGGCATCACCTCCAGGATGGTTTCGGCGTCGGCGCTCATGACAGCGATACCTGAGGCCAAAGACCGAGGAGCCTTTATGAGTATCAATTCATCGGTGCAACAGATTTCAGGAGGCATTGCGGCCTACTTTGCCGGCCTCATTGTGGTCAGAGGAGCGAATGGATCTTTGAAGCACTATCAGGATCTTGGTTTTGTGGTGATCTCATCCATGCTTGTGGCCTTGTTTCTGATGTATATTCTCAATAATTACGTCAACAAACATTCTAAATCCCCGCTAGCAAATGCCCCGGAAACTTCCCTTGAAGTTTAGATTTTTAATAAATGACTTCGGATTCAGACTCCGGTGCTTCCATGACCCCCTTCGCCTCGGTCGGTAGGCGCGAGTTCCTCCACTAAATTAAACAGGGCCGTTTCATGCTTTGAAATCACCATTTGGGCGATGCGGTCTCCGTCATTCACGGTAAATACTTCGTTCGACAAATTGACCAAACATATTTTGATTTCGCCACGGTAATCGGAATCGATAGTTCCCGGACTGTTTACTATGGTAATGCCATGCTTCGCCGCCAGGCCGCTTCTCGGTCTGATTTGGGCTTCATACCCTTCGGGGAGTTCAATATTTAGTCCTGTGCCAACAAGATGCCTTTGAAGGGGTAGCAGGGTTACAGGCTCAGAAATATTCGCCATCACATCCACACCGGCAGCCTGTTTGGATTGGTATTTCGGCAAGGGGTGGCGACTTTTATTTACGATATTAATGCGCACTTTCATATCCGGTTTTAAAACGTTTTTCAATAAAAATTAAACCCAGTCCAAACACTAAGATCCAAAGGGCATTCATAAACCATACCGATATTTCAATTTGGGGGTGAAGCGCTTTTGACAGCAGATAAATAACGATGGAAAGCATAATGATAAGGGAGAGCTTTAAAATATTATAAGGCACTGGGTAATACTTTTGCCCCCAGATATAATTTGAAACTGCCAAAAAGAAGTAAACGAACAAGGTGACCCAGGCAGAGGCCAAAAACCCGTATAATGGGATGAGGGCCACGTTAAATACCACTGTGATAATGGCTGCTATGACGGATAAGCGAGAGCCTTTTCTAGTGTTATCGGTAAGTCGGTACCAAACGCTGATGCTGTAAAACATTCCTAAAAAAAGGTTGGCCATGAGCAAAATGGGGATAATTTTTATCCCGTCGGGGTGCTCGAAATAATCCTTTTGCCGGATAAGAAGTCCCGACAGTTGTTCAACAAAGAGCATGGTTCCCAAAAATATGGCTGAACACACCATGACAAAATAGTCCATAATGCGCGCATAAAGCAATTGGGCATTTTCATTTTTATGCTGATCAAAGAAAAAGGGTTCAGCCGCGAATTTAAAAGCCTGAACAAAAAGGGTCATGATGATGCTCAGTTTATAAAAGGCCCCGAACACCCCCAGTTGGTAAAAGCCGTCTTTTTCAGGCGTTAAATATTTTAGTATGACCCGACTAAAGGTTTCGTTGGCAATACCGGCCAGGCCAATAAAAATTAACGGCCAGGCGTACTTTAACATGGCCATTCTCAAATCCGAATCGGCCTTAAATCCATATTTCAAGCACTCCGGCAAAAGCAAGACGAGTACAAACAAACTGGCTACCAAATTGGAAATAAAAATGTAGCCCAATCCTATTCCCGCATCGAAAAACGGAGCCGTAACACCTTGAGCAACCAGTTTTGGTGCCCAGAGCAAAAAATAAAGATTGAGTAACACATTTACTAAAACCCAAACCAATTTGAGAACTGAAAACTTAATGGGTTTCTGCATCTGCCTGAGAAGGGCAAACGGCAAAGCGCTGATGGCATCCACGCCTATAATCCATACGAACCAAAGAATATATTCGGGATGTTGCTCATAGTGAAGCCATGAGGCAATTGGAACATGAAACAGAGAGCCGGCGATGATAAACAATGTACTGCTTATCAGTAGGTTATTCATCCCTGTAGCATATACTTTTGCTACCGAATTTTCTTTCATGCGCGCAAAATTGAAAAACGCCGTTTCCATTCCATATACCAGCACCACATTTAAAAAAGCCACCATGGCGTAAACATCGGTTACAATTCCATACTCATGGGGATTGTAGAGCGCAGTGTAAAGGGGAACCAATAAAAAGTTGATAAACCTTCCCACAATGGTACTCATACCATAAGTCAACGTTTGCGATGCCAGTTTTTTAATGTTGCCCAAAGGAGAAATTTAAAAAGCAAAAGTAGATTAAAAAAGGGTGTTGAATCATCTCAATTGTAAAGACCCGATGTTCAATAATTGCTTAAATAAATGTACGACCTATTCCAATGATTCAGTCCTTTTATTCGAATTTTTCGTTTAACAGCACTTCAATATGGGGGCTGCAGCTCCCGGATTTAATTTCCATCACTTTATATTTTAGTCGGCTTCCCAAAGCAATCCTATTTGCTTCTATTGAATCGTTGGGGAGGTAACCGGTAAACTCTCCTGAATACACAAGGGTATCGCGTTCACAGTCGCTGCAACCTTTTACAACAAAATAAACCTCAGAATAAAGGCTGTCTATAGCTATGATTTCGAAAACTTCGGCAGGGAAATATTTGGTTTCATATGTGCAGGGACCTCCATCGGTGCCGTTATTTTCGATAAAACGACAGGCAAAAGTCAAGATGGTCAAAAAGAGGAAAACGCTATATTTAATCTTATTTGAAAGCAATCTGAGTAAAAATTTATTTAAAATCTTTTTTTAGCATGGAAAAGATCATGGTGTCCAGGAATTTTCCTTCATAAAAACAATTTTCCTTAAAATGAGCCTCCTGTACAAAGCCCATTTTGAGCAGTATGCCCTTTGAAGCTTCATTGTCAGGGTTAATATCGGCCTCTATGCTGTGAAATCCCAGGGTATTAAAGCCATAATCCATGACCCTGTGCATGGCTTCGCTCATTAAACCCTTTCTCCAATGGCTTGGAAAAAGCATGTAGCCTATCTCCCCTCTGAAATGTTCTTTTTTGAGTCGGTAATAGCCCAGGGTTCCTATTAATTGGCCGCTTTGCTTTAATTCCAAACCCCATGACACCCCGTCGTTGTTATCAATGTCGTCGTCCATTCGTCCCAGAAGGGCATGCACGTCGTCAATAGATACTGCTATAGGCCTGTCGAGATAGCGCATAGCCGCTACATCTGAACGCAATTTTAGCATCACATCGGAATCGGCTTTGGTAATGTGTCTTAAAATTAAACGCTCTGTTTCGAGAACCGGAAAAGGTTGAAATTTTAAGTTAAGCTCAGGCATAGCCTTTTCTATTTTTGGGTAGCAATCACCATTTTGATATGGTTTTTAACCCCAATGGTCATCACATCAACCAGGTCCTGTACGGTAAGCGAAGCATCAGGGCGAATAATGATGGTAGGCTCCTTCATGGTAGGCGCTTTTTGTTTGAGCATGCCCTCGATGTCGCCAAATGGCACCTCCACATTGTTGATATAGTAGTGCTTATCGGCTGTCATTACCAAGATGATCGGTGGGTCGCTGACTCTTTCTTCCACCTTGGTTTTGGGAAGAAACACCTTGATTACGCTTGGGTTGGCCAAGGTGGAGATAATGAGAAAGAAGAGCAAAAGAAAGAACATGATGTCGTTGAGAGCACCGGTTCCAACTTCAGCGTGAAATCTTCTTTTATGTCTTAATCGCATAGTGTTTATGGATTAACGTGTGGGTTCCTGCAAGATATCTACAAATTCAATAACGGCTGCCTCTATTCTAAAAGTCAGTCGGTCGACCATGAGCATGAGCAAATGGTAACCGGAGTAAGCAAATACCCCCACAACCAATCCGGCCAGACTTGTAATCATTTTTTGATATAAGCCCCCGGCAATGGTGCTGATGCTAAAGTTATCGGTTTGAGCGATGTCGTAAAATATTTTTATAACCCCTAAAATCGTCCCTATGAACCCAAGCATGGGTGCAATACCTGCGATAATTCCCAAAATTCCCAAATTTTTCTCCGCTTTAGAAATCTCTAAATTACCCACATTTTCCATACTGGTTTCAATGTCTTTTAAAGGCTTGCCAATTCTCAAAAGTCCTTTTTCAACCATTCTCGAAACCGGCGTTGGGTTGGTACGGCACAGGTTCAGAGCAGAGCTGATATTGCCGTTCACCACATTATCTTTGATAGACGACATGAAATTTTGATTGATTTTAAACTTTTGCTTAATGTTAAAGTAGCGTTCAACCATAATGTAAACAGCGATTATACTGCACAAGGCAATTGGGATCATGATAGGCCCACCCTTTATAAGCATATCAAGAATATTGAGACCCTGGCCGGTCCCGGCCTCGGCGCCATTATTGGCTGTTGAATCGGTTGAAGCGACGTTGGCTTGTAATAAAATAGATAAGAGCATTGGATTTATGAAGTTTTATTATCAACGCACAAAGTTTAGTAATTCATATATGGCTTTATTAAAATGTTATAAACAGTTGTGAGGAAATGTGGTGCTTCATTTTATACCGATTGAACAAAAGCATAGGTTCAAACGTGCTTTCCTCAATTTGCCCTAAGCATTTATGGCTATGGGAATATACCACTGTAAGATTTACAAAATAGCAATATTATGTAAATCTCATGGTCATGAGTATTCGAAACGGTTTTGTTTTAAGAATTCGCCAGATGTATGGTACATTTAGATAAAGGGGGCTTAAATTTGCGTCGGCATAATATGAATTCAGGGCGCATACTCATACTCACCTATTACTGGCCGCCCAGCGGAGGGGGAGGTGTGCAGAGGTGGATGTATTTTGCCAAATACCTCAAACTCGCAGGTTACAATCCTCTGGTCATTACTGTAAATCCGGAAAAGGCGTCTTATCCTCTCATAGATGAAACACAAATGGACATGGTGGATGCCATCGATACCCTTTATACAGACACTCTGGAACCTTTTAAATGGTATTCGTTCTTAAAGTCGGGAACCGTAAAAAAGCAAATTCCCTATGGCGATCTTGGAAACAATACAGGCGGATGGTTCGGAAAAATAATGGCTTTTGTGAGGGCTAATTTTTTTATTCCTGATGCCAGAAAGGGATGGAACCCCTATCTTAAAAAAGCAGCCGTCAAAGCGCTCAATGAAGAAAAATTTACCTGGATTATTAGTACAGGGCCCCCTCACTCCACCCATTTAGCGGCACTTTATCTAGCCAAAAAGTTTGGTGTTAAATGGATGGCAGATTTCAGAGACCCCTGGTCTGAAATTTATTTTCTACAAAATGTGTACCGATTCAATTGGGCTAAAAAACGAGATAAAGCTCTGGAATTAAAGGTGTTGAACGCAGCCGATTTGGTTTTGACTGTCGGTCCATCGATGGCTGAGCTGTTAAAGAGTAAAATGGGCATGGACAAAAGCCCTCAGGTCATCTTTAATGGTTATGACCAGGCCTTGTTTGACGGAGTTAAGACCCCTACTGAAAAAAATAAGTTTGTAATCACCCATCTTGGTTTACTTGGACCTAGCCAGAAGTTTGATGTGTTTATGCATGCGTTAAAGCAATCGGGCATAGATCTGAGCAAAGTCGAATTGCGTTTAACCGGCTCGGTGTATGGTGGACATTTGGAATTGCTAAAAGGAAGTCTTCCTGAGCTAAACCTGATTCAGCAAAAATTTCTGCCCCGCAGAGAGGCTGTTGAATCCATGGTTAGCAGCTCGCTGTTGCTTTTGTGCCCACCTATGGAAGGAGAAACGCGGTTGATTGTAAGCACAAAAACGATGGAATACCTCGCTTCCGGAACGCCTATTCTAGGCATTGGCGATCCCTTGAGCGATGCCGCTGCATTGGTAAGTCAACAAAACATTTCAGGCTTTTTTGCGATTGAAGACCTGAAAGGCATCGCCCAATTTTTAGGGTTAAGTTTTCAAAATTGGCAGCAAAATATACCTGCAAAAAGCACTTTTGATGTAAGCGCCTTCAGTCGCAAGGCCGCCGCAGAAAAACTCATAAAATTATTGGATTGACACGCATAGTCGTGAAAAACTTGCATTCTTTCACATCTACCAATGGGATAAATGTCAGAGCCCAAATTTTTGTTTCCCAATTTGTGCTAAACATTTGTATCCACAGGCATTTACCACGGTATGATTTACATAATATTTGTCTATGCTGTAAATCACATTGGTATTAAATTACACTCAGCGAACAATTTCTAAAATCAGCTTTGTGCAAATTCCATTATTTTTGGAACCAAAATTGTAAAACAAAAATTCAAATACAACCAGTAACACATGAGAATTTTAAAACCTATTTTCGCAGCTCTTTTTTTAATAGCTTTTACATTGGAATTATCAGCCCAAACAGAAAACGGCCTTTATGCCAAAATGACCACCAACCGTGGCACCATCTTAATCAAACTTTTTTATAAGGAGGCCCCTCTTACCGTTTGCAATTTTGTAGGATTGGCCGAAGGAAAAATTAAAAATACCGCCAAAGCCTCGGGCGAGCCTTTCTATGATAACCTTAAATTTCACCGGGTCATTAGCAAAGCCAATGGCGATGGCCAGGATTTTATGGTGCAAGGTGGCGACCCCAAAGGAAATGGAACCGGAGGTCCGGGTTATTCATTTGCCGATGAATTTGCCCCCGGCTTGAAGCACGATGGTCCCGGATATTTATCTATGGCCAATTCGGGTCCTGCCACCAATGGCAGCCAGTTTTTTATTACCATTGTGGCCACACCTTGGCTCGATGGCAAACACTCCATTTTTGGTAAAGTAGTTGAAGGACAAGACATAGTGAACACCTCGCGCACCGGTGATATACTCCAAAGCGTAGAAATTATAAGGGTAGGTAAAGATGCCAAAGATTATGTAGCCGATCAGGCCGCTTTCGACAAACTAAAGCAAGATATTATTAATAAAGAAGTTTATGCAAAAGCCAACGCCGAATCCATTTTTGCCGATTGGGTTAAAGCCACTTATCCAAAGGCGCTTAAAACAGCCAGCGGATTGTATTATGTGGTTGAAAAGGAAGGCAGCGGTACTAAAGCCAAGGCGGGTGATTCGGTAAAGGTGCATTACAAAGGAATGTTTACCGATGGAAGGATTTTCGACGAGTCATACGGCAGAGGAGAACCTTTGAGTTTTACCTTGGGTATCGGACAAGTGATTCCGGGTTGGGACGAAGGCATCGCATTGATGAGCCCAGGTGCAAAATATAAGCTTATCATCCCTTCAAAATTAGGATATGGTGAGCATGGTGCAGGCGGAGTAATTCCTCCTAACACCACACTCATCTTTGAAACCGAACTGATTTCGGCACGATAATTTGATTCAACAATTTTTAAAAACCACCGTCGATTCGGTGGTTTTTTTTATTAAACCAATTGCTCTGGACAGGCTTAGATGTAAATTAGAACAGGAGGCGAAAAGGAGCAAAGCAGAGATGAGAGAAATGAGAACGAGATGGATGATTAAAGAGCGTAGAGTGAGTTGGCAGGAAAATAGATTTTCTTATTTGCCTATATTTAAAGAAATTGCACCCCTAAACATTGAATCTTAAATGGAAAAAAGAGCAGTCATTTTAGCCGGCGGACAGGGTACCCGTTTAAAACCCTACACCATATCGCTGCCTAAACCATTGGTTCCGGTAGGTTCTTTGCCTATCATGGAAATTTTGCTCAATCAGCTTAAATTGGCGGGTTTTACGCATATTACGGTGGCTGTAAATCATTTAGCCGAAATTATCATGGCCTACTTTCAGGATGGAAAGAAATTAGGACTTAAAATCGACTATTCGATAGAGGACAAGCCTTTGAGCACCATGGGGCCCCTAAAATTGATTAAAGATCTGCCCGATAATTTTTTGGTGTTGAACGGGGATGTATTGACCGATTTGGATTTTCAAAAATTTATGGACAATCACCTGAATGAAAATCGCCTGTTTTCGATCTCATCCTTTGTAAGAACCGATAAAAGTGAGTATGGGGTGCTTGATATCAATACCAATCATGAATTGACCGAATTTAAAGAAAAACCTGAGTACTCTTTTCATGTGAGCATGGGTATTTATGCTGTAAATAATAAAGTGCTGGATTACATTCCGGATAACACTTTCTTCGGCTTCGACCATTTAATGCACACGCTTTTAAAGGAAAAACAAGCCGTAAAGGTTATACCTCACAGTGGAGTTTGGCTCGACATCGGCCGACCCTCTGATTATCAACTGGCCATTGATACCTTTGAAGAGAATCCCAAAAAGTTTAAGCAATGAACATTTTAGTGACCGGGAGTACCGGTTTCATAGGCAAAAGTTTTAATCAATTTTTGAGCAAAAATTATCCCCGGCTAAAGGCGTATTCCTGGCTGAGAAGTTATGGTAAGCTCACCATCGAAAATTTTGCAAAGCAATTCGGATCGGAACTGAAAATAGAAAAAGTTTTACATCTTGCAGGCCATACCAAGGTCATTGAGAGTTGGGAAAAACCCTATGCCTATTTAATAGAAAACACTGAATTGACCCTTGACACCCTTGAGTTTTGTAAAAACCACAAGGCCCATCTCGTTTTTATAAGCTCGTACCTCTATGGAAATGCTAAAAAAATGCCCATAGGAGAGGATACACCCATTGAACTCACGAGTCCTTATTCCTATGGAAAACACTCGTCCGAAAACTTATGCAGGTTTTACTCGGATAACTATAATCTGCAGGTAATGGTACTCAGACCTTTTAATATTTATGGACCGGGCCAGGACCCTTATTTTTTACTTCCGAAAATTGTTGCCCAGGTTAAGGACGACTCCGTCGAGGAAATATCTGTGCACAATTTGCTTACAAAAAGAGACTTCGTTTTTATAGATGATTTCTGCGATGCCATTTGCCAGGCGTTTTTGGTTCCCCACCAATTTGAGATTCTCAACATTGGGTCGGGTATGTCGATTTCGGTGAAAGAAATCATTGAAGCCATTTTTAAAATTTCAGGGAAAGAAAAAACCATAAATTCACTTGAAAAATACAGGAAGAACGAAATTATGAATGTGGTGGCTGATATAAGCAAAGCACAAACCATGCTCAAATGGACGCCCAAAACAAGTTTAAGGGATGGCCTGACCAAATTGTATGATGAGCAATAGCAGTTTTTTTTCTAAAAGTTAGTCCTTAATTGGTCATTTCAAGTATCTCAAGCAAGCGCTCCTTTCGGCGCTGGGGGGTATAAGCGGTATTTATTTTTGAGGCATTTTTTTTGGAAAGTTCCTCCAAATCCATTTTCAAAACAACGTCTATCAAATTTTTTAATGCACCCTCATCCTTCTTATCTAAAACAAAACCTGCCGGGCTAACCAAATCAGGCATGGAAGATACCTTTGAGACAATGGGAATCATTCCATTTTGCATGGCTTCGCAAAGGGCATTAGGAAAACCTTCACTCAGCGACAATTGTAAATAAAAAGTATAGGAGCTTAAAATACGATTCTTCTCGGCTTCACTTACAAAAGGCATTATGCTTACGTTAGAGGGAACCGAATAATTTAAATATTTAGGACTTGCCCCCACAATGAAAAAGGGCAAATCGGGATAATGCGGAGCTACTTTGCACATCAGATCCAGGCCTTTTAAGTAATAAATATTATCTCGGTTAAAGCCGGCAATGGTTACAAACCCGAGGCTGCGGTTTGTAAAGGTAGGCTCGTGGTTTATCTCAAAACCATATTCGGCCACTTCTAATTTTCCTCTCAAATTGCCTGTGTAGTTCCTGAAACCCTGGCGGGCATGCACCGCATTGTAATAAGTGTATTCGTAGTCGATAAGGGCCTTGTGTACAGGAACGACGATTGCAGCCCATTCTATTGATTTTTTAGTCATCCATCCCAATAATTTTTTTCGGTAGTTGCCATAATTAATTTCAGGGAAAGAGGCACAATCGGTACCTGCCAATATTAACACCGTCCTTTTTTTAAACAACAAACCCCATAAGCAGGGTAAAAAGGAGTGGTAACCTCCAAATTGAATGACCGCCGTTCCTATCCTGATATTCCATAACAAACACAAAGCTTGTTCAATAAATGAGGTCATGGTTTCCAAGGGTTTGGTTTGGGCAAAAAGGAATTTTTTAACAGAATATTTCGATTCCAAAATGGATAAATCTTTGGTGACAAAGGTGGCCGGGTTTGGATAAAAGTAAAGAATGGATTTCAAAGTATTTCCCTGTAAAAGGGCCTTCAAAAGTATTATTATATAGGTTGCAATTCCAAATATTAAAATCCCGAAATAATCTTTAAGCATTTTGAGCATAATTTTGACATAAAACAATACCTTTGTAGAATAATTCTAAATAACGATGAACGCAACCGATATAGTGAATGTTTATGCCGAAGCGACTCCGAATCCCGGAAGCATGAAATTTGTGGTGAACAGAATGATTTTTCCGAATGAAAGTGTTGATTTCAGGAAACAAGAAGATGTTACCAACAGCCCTCTGGCCACCGTACTCTTTGACTATCCCTTTGTGAATGGTATTTTTATCATGAATAATTTTATCACTGTCACCAAAGCCGATGGCTATGAGTGGATAGACATTATACCTGAATTGAGAAAGTTTTTAAAAGAGTACATAGAATCCGGTAAGGTGATTATGGAAAAAAGAACCGAACTCAGTGCAGAGGAAGAGAACGAAGTCATCACCAAAATCAAGAAATTACTGGAAGATCACGTTAAACCGGCTGTTGAAATGGACGGAGGCGCAATAGATTTTAAAAAATTTGAGCAAGGGGTGGTTACAGTAACCATGAAAGGTTCTTGCTCCGGTTGCCCTTCTTCAACGTTAACTCTAAAAGCCGGTATAGAAAATTTGTTAAAGCGAATGGTTCCCGAAGTGGAAGCCGTAGAAGCGGAGTCTTTATAAGAGGCATTTCTCCCGCTTTCCCCAATCCCCTATATTATAAAAGTACATGAGTGCAAGCTGCTTGACTGCTGCTTCCGCTGACCTTCATAAATTTTCAAATCGTTCAAATTTAGAAGGCGATACATCCGAATTCAATTCAAAAGAAAAATAATTGACCCTTTTTTCAATTCGGTCAATTATTATTTGCAAATCAAACCATAGTGATCGGAGAAGATTAAGTCTCAAAATAAAATTTGCAACCTGGAAGGCAAAGAGCGCATTACTTTTTGCAAAATATGCAACTCAAGACTATATAAGGGCGTTTAGCCATTTCTCAAAGGCAATTGGTCGCCCCACCTTTGTATCACAAAATTGATACAGAAAATGAAAACTCAAAATTTATTTATTAAGATCGCTTTATGTTCGTTATTGCTTTTCGGTCATAAGATTTCAGAAGCACAAAGCAAAGACAAACCCCTGGCGGCCGTTTTAGGTATTGACAGCAAAGGGATTATCAATGACAGTAAGGCAGTGGCCTACATGGTAGGTTTGGAGTTAGACAAAACCAACAAATTTGTTTTGATGGACAAGTACGATGTGGCCGAGTTGGTAAAGAAAAATGAAATTCAATTGGAGGGATGTTTTGGAAAATCTTGTGTTCTCAATGCGGGAAAAGCACTTGGGGTAGACAAGGTAATCACAGGCAGCGTAGAGCGCTTTGGAGAAAAAATTGTGATTTCACTCAAAGTTTTGGACATCGTATCGGAGACCGTTGAAAGTCAGAATGCCACCGAATACCAGAATTTGCAGCCTGAACTCCAACGTATGATTGCTATTTCGGTGCAAAAATTGGTGGGCATTACCCCCGACCAAAACATTGTAAATCTTTTGGTAAACTATGAGGCACCTATTGCCAGTCCGCAAACCCAAATGAAACTCAGTGGCCCCCGAATGGGTGCCTCCATGGCCTTTGGCGATGCCGCCAAAGTTCTGCAGGCTCCAACCCGCGAAGGTGGCTTTAATATGTACCCTACCAATTTTCAAATTGGCTGGCAGTTTGAGAAGCAATACATCAGTGCAGGAGATTTTCAAGCTCTGGTTGAGTTTTTTCCGATGATAGGTGGACTTGAGTCCGGTAAGTTTATACCCTCTGCAACTTTTTTGAATGGGTTTAGGATGGGGAAAGCCGGTTGGGAATTTGCCTTCGGCCCCAGTTTTAGAATCGTAAGAAAGGCGGATGGTTTTTTCGATACTGACAATGTACTGGGAGAAGGAGTGAACGCCTGGCATTTGGAGGAAGACTGGACAAAGACCGAAAAAAATCCATACGAAATTCAAAACCGCCTGGACAATAGGGGTTTTGCAACCCTTTCTACCAGTCTGTTTATCGGTGTAGGACGCACTTTTAAATCAGGCTATCTCAATATCCCTGTGAACGTATATGTTCTGCCAAAAAAAGAAGGCTGGGTTACCGGATTTTCGTTCGGTTTCAACATATACAAAAAGCCAAAAAGTCTTTAACTGAATCTTTAATAAATAGAAAAATGCGCACTTTATTAATCATATTCGTCGCCGCAGCTTTTCTCTCTGCCCAAACACAAACCTCCTGGCCTGATCTTTACCAAAAGTCAGATCTGGAGGCTTTGGGCAAGGGTAAAATTTTCGAAATTGACCAAACCACCTACAGCAGAATTGAACTGTTCGAAGTGAAAGAATATTACATCGTTTATATTAAAAATGAAAGTCTTCACGACATGGCTTTCGACAGAATTTCGAAAATTGAATTTCCCGGCACGAAATGGGGAAATATTCGTATCGAATTTAAAGATAAAAAGCCCAAATTCTCAAGATATTAAAAGTAACCCTTCCCATCTCTTTTGTCAATCGCATGACCATCATGTATTCGAATGACCTGTTAAAAGTACGCCCGAGACACTACCATACCTAAATTTAAAATTCAAAGGTTACTTTTGTAATGGCTGCTTAAAGCTAACCGATGTCAGACGCAATCCATTTTTTATGGTTATCGATGCTGGGAATTATCTTATTCGGATTTTCGGGATGGCTTTATCATTATAAAAAAGTACATGTTGAAATTACCCGTAAAGTAGTCCATATTGGGGCTGGTTTATTAAGCCTTTGCTTCCCGGTTTTTTTTAAAAACCCCTGGTGGGTTTTGTTGAGCTGCGCCTTATATCAGCTGGTTCTGGTACTAAGTATTCAATATGGTTTTTTGAAAAGTATTAATGCCGTAAAGCGAAAAACTTATGGCAGCATTGTTTACCCTATGGTAGTTTATTTAGTATACCTGGCCTGGTTTTATTCAGGCAGCCGCCAGGACAATGTAACACACTCTTACGCTTACTTTTATTTACCCATTTTAGCCATGACCTTATGCGATCCTTTAGCCACTCTCATTGGGCAATGGTACCCCATCCATAAATTCGAGAAATTAAACAAATCAGTGGGAGGAACCCTGGCCTTTTGGATTGGGACCTTCCTCTTATCCTGCTTTATTTTGCTTACCTCCCATGTTTTTGCCATGAAAGATGTGACCAGGGTCTCAGCTTTCATAGCCACAGCTGCCTCTCTGACAGAACTTTACGGAAGAAAGGGAATGGATAATTTTTTGATACCCATCACCGTGCTTTTGGCCATGTATGTGGTGGAGTATTTTTTTTAAAGCAAGGACTTTTGTTGCCTTTCCAGCATGGTCCTATAAGGTCATGTCAATTGAAAGAGCGTTTTGAGTTTATCGTCCAAATCCTTAATCTCATTTTCATTGAGTTTGCCTAACAGGCCTTTTGCTAATTGTCTTTCGAGGGTAGCTATTTTACTGCTGCGTATAAGGGACTCTTTTCTTAGTCCATTTGTTTGACTTGGAATAAGCAAAACATCAGTTGGTTCTTTCCATTCCATTCGTGTTGTAATAAAACAAGCTGTGAAATCAAGTGTTGTTTGAAAAAGTATCACAGCCGGGCGAAGTTTACTACCACTGAGATTGGTAAACGGGAATGTCACCAGCACGATATCCCCTTTATTCATTGTACTTTTCCTTTAGGTCATTCACAGAATAAAGGTCTTCTTCATAATTTAAGAACTCAAATGATTCACTCTCCTCCAAAACATTTTGAATGTCTTTAATTAAACCTTTCTCTTCATGTCGTTTAATAAGAAAGTCAGCAAAATCGAAAATCTCTTCCGCTTTCTCTTTAGGCAGTTGATGGATGATTTTTACGGTTTTTTCAATTATGGTTCGCTTTGTCATAGCCTTATTCTATGATTCAAATTTAAGAATTTCTGTCTAAAAAGTTAAATCTTTGATGGTTTTGCCGGTAAAATAAGCTAGTATTATCTGCCTTTACAACTTCGCTCTCAATACCCTTTCCTTACCGCCAAAGTATCTTCTGCTTCCTTTAAACTTATAATCATATCCAGGGCCAGCGGAACCACATCGCTGCAAATGGTAATAAAGCAATCTTTAGAGGCACTGCCAATAACATAATCAATGGCCTCTTTTTCAATGGGTATGGCCTTCACTATTTTATCCGGGTCGACCGAATGAATGCCTTTGGTAATTAAGTCGATGATTTCCTGCCCGCTTTTGCCCCGTAAATTTTTATCCTGCCGTATCACAATCTCATCAAATAAATGAGCGGCTTCAACCCCAAGTGAAATGGTGTCCTCGTCTCTTCTGTCGCCAACCCCTGCAATCACCCCAATCTTTCTCGGACTCTCAATTTTGCTCAAAAATTTTCCAAGGGCGGTAAGACCGGCTGTATTGTGGGCATAATCAACCATTACTGTAAAATTGTTGAAATGGAACATATTCATTCTTCCTGGAGTTTGGGCCGGCGATGGAATAAAAGTTTGTAAAGCCAGGCGGATGTCTTCCAGTTTAAAGTTTCTTAGATAGGAAGCCATCACCACCGGAAGGGTATTGGCAATATTAAATTCAGCTTTACCGCCGAATGTAAGGGGAATATTGGTCACCTTTTCAACCCTGATTTTCCAGTCGCCTTTGATAATGGTTACAAAACCGTTCTCATAAACTGCAGCTAAACCGCCTTCCTTACAATGTTCAAGGACTCTAGGGTTATGTTCATCCATACTAAAGAGGGCAATTTTGCATTCCACATCCTTTCGCATGGCATAAACCAAATCGTCGTCAGCATTTAATATGGCATAACCCTCGGGTAAAACTGTTCTGGGCACCACCGACTTTACCCTGGCCAATTGATCAAGGGTGTCAATGCCTTGAAGTCCCAGGTGGTCGGCAGCAATATTGGTCACAATCGCCATATCGCAATTGTGGAAACCAAGTCCGGCCCGGAGTATTCCTCCTCTGGCGCATTCCAACACCGCAAAATCTACCGTTGGGTCCTTGAGCACAAACTCGGCTGAAACCGGACCCGTGCAATCGCCTCTCACCATCAATTCATTTTGTATATACACCCCATCGGTAGTGGTAAAGCCTACCTTGTATCCTATTTGCTTGCATATATGAGCCATCAGCCTTGTAGTCGTAGTTTTTCCATTGGTACCCGAAACGGCGATAATAGGAATTCTGGCTGTGGATCCCGGAGGATACAACATATCAATAACCGGTTCTGCCACATTACGACCCAGTCCATCGGTTGGATCCAGATGCATTCTGAAACCCGGAGCGGCGTTCACTTCTAACACCGCCCCACCGTTTTCACTAAGAGGGGTGCTAAGGTCAGGAGCCATGATATCAATGCCACATATATCCAATCCTATAATTCGAGCTATGCGCTCGCACATAAATACGTTGCTGGGATGTACATGATCCGTGATGTCAGTTGCTGTTCCGCCGGTGCTTAAATTAGCCGTTGGTTTAAGCCACAGTTCTTCGCCTTTGGGCAACACACTTTCGAGGCTTAGATTTTTTTCAGTTAAAATGTTTTGGGTAAAATGATCTACCTTGATGCTTGTCAATACTTTTTCATGCCCGTATCCTCGTCTTGGATCGGAATTCACCTCATCAATGAGCTGCTGAATGGTTTGCTTTCCGTCGCCAATTACGGCTGCAGGTGTTCGTTTGGCAGCACAAATAAATTTATAATTGATTACCAGGATGCGATGGTCATAACCGGTTATGAACCTTTCAACGATAATTCCCCTTCCGTATTTTTGAGCCGCCTCAAAACCTATGAGGAGATCTTCCCAATTGGTGAGGTTTGTGGTGGCTCCTTTGCCATGGTTTCCATTCACAGGCTTGGTAACCAAGGGGTAGCCATATTTTTCGGCTGCCGTCTGCAAATCCTCTACATCATAACAAATTTTACCTCTTGGTACTGGGATTTCGGCACTCTCTAATAAATTCTTGGTGTCTTCCTTGTCGCATGCAATTTCAACTGCAATGCTGCTTGTGGTGCTGGCAATGGTGGCTTGTATTCTTTTTTGATTAACGCCATAACCGAGTTGAACCAGGGAGCGGTTATTCAATCGAATAAAGGGTATTTTTCTCTTTACCGCTTCGTCTACAATGGCCCCTGTACTCGGGCCCAATCGGTCGTTTTCGCGTATTTCGCGCAGCTCCTGTATATCGGCCTCTAGGTCGTAATCAGCTCCTGATATTAAAGCCTCGGCAATGGCCACCGAAGCTTTGGCAGCAAATATTCCTGCCTTTTTTTCGTAATAACTGAACACCACATGGTAAACCCCTTTGGTGGAAGTTTCTCTGGTTCGGCCAAACCCACATTCCATACCGGCTAAGGTTTGAATTTCAAGGGCAATGTGCTCAATAACGTGACCCATCCAGGTGCCATCCTTTACGCGGGTAAAAAAACCACCTGGCACTCCAGGCGAACAGCGATGCGAATACATGCTCGGAAACATTTTTTCGATGCGTTCTGAAAATCCTTCTATTTTGTTAGTAGGTCGTTCTTCCAAATTTTCCAGGTCCAACCTCATCACAATCAGTTTATGCCTTGAAACATTCCAGTAATTTGGACCATTCATCACTTTAATATCAATAATTTTCATACCGTTTTTTCTGATGGGCAAGTTATATTTTTAATTTTAAGATTTAACATGTTTGAGAAATCTGAGGCAGGGGTAAAAAAAAACCTTTTCGCTTTATTTAGCGCATATAGGCGCATTCCTCTTTGAATAGCAAATACAAACCCTTTATTTGGAATGATAACCTTGACCTAATTTAAAATTTACAATACATTAATATATTTATATTTGAACCCACTTAATGATGATACCGAAGGGAAAATTAATTTCAATTGGAGGTGCGGAAGATAAAGGCAATGAAGAGTTGCCTGATTTAATCCATAAAAACAACGCCAATTTTTTTGAGTTGGGTATTCTTACACGCATTGTTGGCGAAATTGGCGACACGCATTCTCATATCGAGGTGATTACTACCGCCTCCTCTATTCCTGAAGAAGTCGGTGACAATTATATACAGGCTTTTGGAAAAATTGGTTGCGACAATGTGGGCGTTATTCACATTAAAAGCAGAGAGGATGCCGATACCCCTGAATTTTTGGAGCGGATTAGGGCCTGCGATGGGGTCATGTTTTCTGGCGGTAATCAGCTTCGACTTACCACCTTGCTGGGTGGAACGGAATTGATGGCTATTATTCATGAGCGCTACGAACACGAAGAGTTTGTAGTTGCCGGCACAAGTGCAGGAGCTATGGCAATGAGCAATACCATGATATATCAAGGCAACAGTACGACGGCTCACCTGAAAGGCGAAGTAAAAATTACAACAGGTTTGGCCTTTATTCAAAATGTAATTATCGATTCCCATTTCGAAAAAAGGGGTAGGTTTGGCCGTTTGGCCCAGGCAGTAGGCTGCAACCCCATGTGTATTGGTTTGGGTTTAGGAGAGGATACCGGCTTAATCATTAAAGAGGGAAATTATTTTGAAGCCATTGGCAGCGGTTGCGTCATTATTATCGACGGGCATAAAATCAGACATTCAAACATTGCCGACATTCCGGAAGGCAGTCCCATATCGCTCGAAAATTTAGTGGTACATGTAATGGTCGACGGGGATCAATACAATTTAAGAGAGCGTAAATTCATTGGAAATTTTATCTCTCTTATTCAGGAAACCGGCTGATAGTCCATATTATCCTCCTATAGCAATCATACTCCGGTTTTGGGTTGGTATTGAAAAATCCTGACCTCCGGTTTGAGCCTTTTTCTCCATTAAACACGCTTTAATCAAGTGATCAATGTCCAAACCTTGACGCAAGGGTGTTAACAAATCAAACTCACCCTTTGAAAACAGGCAATTCTTCATTTTGCCGTCCGCCGTCAATCTTAACCGGTTGCAATCGCCACAGAACGGAAGGGTGACCGTATTGATGAATGCAAAAGTACCTTCATAACCACGTACCTTGTATTTTTTGGCTGTGGAATGCTTTTCATCATGCAATTTTTCTACGTCAAAACGCTCTTCGAGTTTTTCAAGCATTTCGATGTAAGTTAAAACCCTTTCCCTTCTCCAATCATTGCCCGGAAAGGGCATAAATTCAATGAAGCGAATATGAATGGGGAGCAACTTTGTCAGGCATACAAAATCAATAATCTCGTCGTCATTTACCCCCTCCATAGCCACCATATTCAGTTTAATATGAAAACCTTGCCGCACCAATTCCAGGATGTTATTCCACACGAGGTTAAAGTCGGGACGGCGGGTAATTTTAAAAAACTTTTCCTCCTTGAGTGTATCCAGACTCACATTGATGGAGGCGATGCCGGCCTTTTTGAAGACTTCCACAAAATTGTGGGTTTTGGTAGCATTGGTAGTTAAGGTGAGCTCCACAGGCAAGCGACTTAATCCTTCGATGATGGACCCGGCGTCTTTTCTCACTAAAGGTTCTCCTCCGGTAAGTCTGATTTTTTTAACGCCTAAATGAACAAAAACTGAAGCTATTGTGATGATCTCCTCTGTGTTCATCAAGGATGAATTTTTGGCAAAATTCATCTTTTCGCTGGGCATGCAATAAGTACACCGCAAATTGCAACGATCGGTTAGTGAAATGCGCAAATAGTCATGCACCCGGCCGAAAGTGTCTGTCAATAAATCAGGTGGTACTTCAATTTTTTCTTTTTCTAAAAGCAAACTTCGACCATTTCAGAATCAAAGGTACAACAATGGCTTCACTTTAACCTTTTCTATCCATTATTGGTCTAAAACTCTCTTTCTTGAAAAACTAATTATTTTATGTTTGTCGAAAATTTAAAAATGCGAAAATCATTAGTTCTCTCCGGCTTAATCTGTTTCTCTTTATGTTCTCAAATCAGAGCACAGGATACCCTTCGAAATAAAAAAGGAGGGGGATATCTGTTTACCAAAGTCTTAAATTTAGATGCTACGCCTGTTCAGGATCAGAGCAGCACAGGCACCTGTTGGAGCTTTTCGGCGCTTTCATTCTTTGAATCAGAGCTCATAAGAATGGGCAAGGGCAAACACAACCTCAGTGAGATGTTTGTGGTCAGAAATGCCTATATTGATAAGGCCGAAAAGTACGTTCGTATGCATGGAAAATCGAATTTTGGTCAGGGCGGAGCCTTTCATGACATCCCCTATGTTATTCAAAAACATGGCATTATGCCCGAAGAGGTTTATGCCGGACTTAATTATGGCACGGAAAAACACAACCACAGTGAGTTGGAGGCCATGCTCACCGGCATGGTAAAAACAGTGACGGAGAATCCGCAAAAAACCATCACACCCAGCTGGAAAAAAGCCTTTTCATCTGTGGTTGATGCTTACTTAGGCGCCGTTCCTGAAAATTTTACTTATCAGGGAAAAAAATATACCCCCAAAGAATTCGCCACTTCCCTGGGATTAAAAATGGAAGATTATGTATACCTTGGCTCCTTTACACATCATCCGTTTTATGAAAAATTTGTGTTGGAGGTTGAGGACAATTGGGCGAGTCAATCGATTTATAATGTGCCATTGGATGAAATGATGGACATTGTAAACAGTTCTTTAAAAAAGGGTTTCACGGTGGCCTGGGCTACAGATGTTTCTGAAAAAGGCTTTTCATTTAAAAATGGTTTGGCTATAGTGCCCGAGGACGATACGGCCATCATTAAGAAAGGCAGCGACAGTAAATATTTTAACAATGCCGGTGCTGATAAATCGGGTACGGCTTTCGATGCACCTTGTCTTGAGAGGGTAATTACCCAGCAAAGCCGGCAATTGGCGTTTGATAATTACCAAACCACCGATGACCATGGAATGCATATTGTGGGTATTTATACTGACCAGAACGGCAAAAATTACTACAGGGTAAAAAACTCATGGGGAGCAAAAAGCAACGATTGCGATGGTTATTTATTTGCCTCAGAGGCTTATATAAGGTATAAAACTACCGACATAATGGTTCATAAAGACTCTATTTCTAAAGAGCTAAAAAAGAAAATGGGCATTGAATAAGCCTGAGGAGTTAAGGTGAGCCTGGATTCAAATAATCTAAACCAAGTCCAAAGCTACATTTTAATGATTCTCCCATCTTCCATTTCTATAATGCGGTTGGTTCTTTCGGCAAACTCTGTGTCGTGTGTTACAATAAGCAGGGATTGATTGTAAACCTCAGAGAGCTCCTTGAAAATATCAAAAACAATTTCACTGTTTTTTTTATCGAGGTTCCCCGTAGGCTCATCACCCATAATAATGATGGGGTCATTAATAAGTGCTCTGGCTATAGCTACCCTTTGTTTTTGACCACCCGATAATTGATTGGGCATTTTATGAGCCTCGCTTTCTATGCCTAATATTTTAAGTTTATGATAGGCCCTGTCCTCAATTTCGGAAGCACTCAAGAGGTCTAATTTTAGTCCCGGAAGCATAACGTTTTTCAATACCGAAAATTCATTAAGCAAGTAGTGAAACTGGAATACGAAACCAATTTTTTCATTTCTCACCCTTGCTAATTCCGCTTCCTTTTTACCCCTCATCCTTTGTCCGGAAATTGTTAATTCGCCTTCATAGTCAGTATCCATGGTGGAGAGAATATAAAGCAAAGTAGATTTTCCGCAGCCGGATTTGCCAATTACCGAAACGAATTCGCCACTGCGGATTGAAAAAGTGATATCCTTCAAAACCTTTACGGTAACCGGGTCGTGAAACGATTTTGAAATGCTGTTGGCCTCAAGAATAATTTCCGACATATTATTTTCCTCTGATAATAATAACCGGGTCTATCTTACTGGCCTTTCTTGAAGGAAAATATCCAGCAAAATAGGTGGTGATGAGTGAAAAAATACCCCCAATTAAATAAAATTTGGGATTGTAATGGATTGGAAATGTTTTAATTGTAGGCAAGGCGGCTGTATTGAAGGGAATCTGATCGATAATGCTGGAAAGACCAAAACCAAACAACAAGCCAAACACCCCTCCAAATATGCCAATGCTCAAGGCAATAAAAATAAAAATGCGGTTGACATCTTTCCCAGAAAACCCCGTGGCTTTCAGAATGGCGATGGAATCCATTTTTTCATAAATCATCATGTTTAAAATATTATAGATGCCAAAGCCTGCGACAATGAGAAGGGTAATGCCAACGGCATAGGAAATGAGGGTCCGTACCGAATTTCCTGTTTCAAATTGCGAATTGGCGGTTTGAATATCGATGGCATCCACATCGAAGAGCTTAGCGTAATAGGCCGCCAACTCAGGAGCGAGTTTAATATCTTTTAATTTCACTTGAATATCGGTAACATAGCTGTTTGACTCCCCAAGCAACTTTTGTGTGGTAAGGATCGAGGCATAACTATGCACTTTATCAATATCCTGCAAACCGGATTGAAAGAACCCAACCACCTTAAGCTGAAGCCGTTCTCCTTGAGAGGTGGTAACCTGTATGATGTCGCCAACATTGGAAAGCATTTTTTCGGCAGCACCTTTACCCAAAACAATGCTGTTGGGGGTGTTTTTCAAATCGATGAATTGACCCTCAGTAACATAATCTTTAAAGAGAAACAGCCGATTTTCTTCTTCAACGTCTATCCCATTAATTATACCCGTAATGTCAGTAGCGCCTACATTGTAAAAAACCTGTGCAGTAATTTTAGGAGCAATTCCCAGCACCCTCTCGTCTTGTTTTAAAGCCTTAATAATGGCTGCATTGTTATAAATTTCAGCTTTTTCGTTCTTAGGCTTCACCGAATGAATAAAATTATGACCTCTTTTATACTCCGGGGCTTCGTTTACGGGTTGGCTCTTGTTTGGTTTTATCTCATTGTACAGACGTATGTGTGGAGTTCTGTTAATGATTAAACTGTCGAGCATATCATTTAATCCCGACATAAAACTCAACAAGGTTATAAACATGGTGATGCTAAAGGTTACCCCAATGGCCGCGACCAAGGTTTGTTTGAAACGTGCCAAAAGTAAGAACTTGGAAATGTTAATCAGAAGCTTGTATTTCATTCCTTTGGTTTGATGATTTCATCGCCTTTATTCAATCCTGAAATAATTTCAATTTTCTGATAATCCTTTAGTCCGGTGATCACGGGTATTTTTTTGCCATCGGCTTTCATAACGAAGGAGTCATTCACCAAATATTCCCTTGGGATGAGCAGCACATTGTCCTTTGCCTGTATAATAATATTTGCCTCAAAGCTGATGTTGGGATATAAAACCGGTGGTACCGTAATAAATTCCGCTTCTACATCCAGCGTTTTACTCCTTTCGTTCAAAATTGGGTTAATTTTGGAAATCCTGGCTTCATATACCCTGCCCTTGTAACTTTCGAGCGTTACCAAAACCTTTAAGCCTTTTTTAATTTTTACGATGTCGAACTCATCAATTTTCATTTCGAGGATAAAGTGGCTGCCATCTCCTATAATGGCGAGGGGTGTTTGAGACGTTACCATTTCACCCTTTTCTTTGCTGAGAGAATAAACCCTTCCATTGATCTCGCTTCTCACAATAAAATCCTGTTCCAAATTGCTCGCAATAGAGAGGTTTTTTCTGGCTTGTGCCGAATTAAAAGATAGCTGTCGTTTTAAGTCGTTGTATTTTATGAGCGACGATTGGTATACGCTTTTCGAACTTTTATAGGCCAGTTCCCGTTGTTCCAATTCTACCAAAGTACCGATGCCCTGTTTCCAAAGTAACTTTTGACGGAAATAAAGGGCAGAATCCAACTTCAATTTGCTCGCATTCACCTCAATTAAAGACCTCGCCTCGTTCAATTTACCTTCATTGGCCACAAAATCGGCATAGCCTGCAGCCAATTCGGCATTTTCTTTGTTTAATTTCTGGGATTGGTTGGCAATTGCTAACAAAGGGGTTCCGATGGATACCGAGTCGCCTTCCGTTACAAATACCTCCCGAATGATACCATTGGCTTGGGCAAAGGCCGAGTATTGGTTTTTGCTCTTAAGCAAACCTGAGGCGTAAACCGACTCAGAGATGGATTCAACATCGGGTTTGATTTTTTGTGTTTTCGAACCACATGCCATGAGCAGGATGAAAAACACATAGATGAGCGACTTATGCATACTGCAAATTTATTTATTAGCAGATTGAGAATGGTGATTAAAATCATGAGTTAGTATTTTTTATGTAATTGACCGCAGTGATACCAGACAAGGAAATACACACAATTTTGCAAGAATTGTGCTCAGGCTTATCAATATCATGCCAGAGTTTACATTTGATTTTGGATAAACCCTGCTTCGATACCAGTTATATCATTCTAATTTAAGGCTTTATTTTATCAAACTGAAAGCAGTTCAAGCTCAAGCAAAAGCTAATCGGTACTGAGTTAGCACCAGGTTTTTTGGTAGAAGTAAATTCTATAATTAAGATTAATTTTTCAAATCCTTAGTTGGCCAATAGCTTAATCAAGCTATCCGGATTTTGACGATTATCCCAAATCAGAAGAATATGCACCTCATTATCCAGAACGTGATAAAAAACAGAATTCCTTTCAAAAACAAGTTCTCGGATATCAAAAAAACCAATGGATTTGCCGCTTAAGGGAAAATCGATCAAAATGTTTATTCCGTTTTCTATTTCTTTGAGCAAAGCGAGGCTATAATTTGCATTGCCATTTTGATCGATATAAAACTCAAGAATTAAATTTAAACTTATTTGGGCTCTGGTAGTCCATTTTATTTTGAATGAAGCCATTGCTTAATTTCTGTAAACACTTCATTGCTCGTTTTAAGGTTTCCTTGTTCTGACTCTTTAAGGCTGTTTAATAAAAAATTTCTGATACCAGGATTTAGTTTGCCGCTTCCCATTCCAATACCATTCAGGAATTCCAAAACCAATTTGCCCGTTTCAGTGCTATCGTCAATTTCTATTTTATGAATCATTACAACAAAGTAAGCTAAGATTTTGAATTTTTCAAAGTCAAAAGCTATAAATTATCTGATAATAATCTATCACTATTAAAAGGCTATGACACGAGTATTCTTAGGATTTATTTCTTTAAGCTAAGTTGGCTGATCAAAGCATAAATCGCTTGTGTTTACCACATGCACATGATAGGCCACCATATCGTTTTGCAATGTTTAAACTCCCGAATAAGTTCATAGAGGACAGAATGTTTGAAGGCTGCAAAGCAGCTGTCTTTGGTAGCTAAACAAATTGGCGCAAGTTGGTCTTAATTTAATGTTTTTTTAGCCGGTTTAAAACAATTTCAGCTTTGGTCATGGTATGGGAAGGCATTTAATAAGACCCAATCCTAGCTCTCCTGGTTTTTTTGAATCTTAAAATTGAAAGGGCAATGCTTGCATCCACTCTCGCAACAGAAGCCCCTTTTTAAATGATAGGCCTCGGTAAACACCATTAGCCCTCTTTCATTAAAATAGAAATCGCTTTTTTCTTCCAAGGTATACATATTACATGCGCTCGGGTAGAGCAATGCCAAGCAGCCCCATGCCGTTCACCAAAGTGTTTGAAGTGAGCTTGCAAAGATGCAGTCGGTTTTGTTTTATTTTTAGATTTTCCTCGCCCAGTATTGAACACTCGTGGTAAAAGCGGTTGAAGGATTTGGCCACGTCAAACATGTAGTTGGCAATGACAGATGGGTCATAGTCAAGGGCTGCCTGACTTACTCTTGAGGGGAAAAATGATATGACCTCCAGCAATTCCTTTTCTGTTTCGTGAAGATTAACCTCTAAATCCACTTCTGTGCTTGCTTTTTCGCTTCTAAGTATGGAACAAATTCTGGCATACGTATATTGAATGAAAGGGCCTGTATTGCCATGAAAATCAATCGACTCTTCAGGGTTAAACAACATTCGCTTTACAGGATCAACCTTTAATAAAAAGTATTTCAAGGCCCCCATGGCTATGGTTTCATAAAGATTCTCCAAACTCTCAGCATCTATTCCTTCTGTTTTGCCCAACTCCTCTGTGATTTTTTTCGCGCTTACATGCATCGATTCCATCAGTTCATCGGCATCTACAACGGTCCCTTCCCTGCTTTTCATTTTGCCGCTGGGCAAGTCTACCATTCCATAACTTAAGTGATAAATGCCATCGGCATAGGGTTTGCCCAATTTTTTCAGTATGAGCTTTAAAACTTTGAAATGATAATCTTGCTCATTGCCTACCACATAAACCGATTGATCCATTCCGGTATCGTCGTATTTAAGCTGGGCAGTTCCGATATCCTGCGTGATGTAAACGGAAGTTCCATCGGCCCTCAAGACTATTTTCCTGTCCAGACCATCTGAGGTCAGGTCAATCCATACACTCCCATCGTGCTCTCTCTCAAAAACCCCTTTTTGAAGTCCCTCATAAATGAGGTCCTTTCCCAAAAGATAGGTATTGCTCTCATAATAATATTTATCAAATCGAACCCCCATTCTATCGTAGGTTTTTGAAAAACCATCGTACACCCAGGCATTCATTTTCTTCCATAAGGCTAGGGTTGCCGGCTCATTGGCTTCCCAATCGAGCAGCATTTTCTGAGCCTCTTTCATCAGTGGCGCTTCTTTTTTTGCCTGATCCTCCGGCATGCCAGTCACAACGAGTTCCTCAATTTGTGTTTTGTAATGCCTATCAAATTCGACGTAGTATTTACCTACCAAATGATCACCCTTCATTCCGCTTTGTTCCGGTGATTCATCAGTGCCGGGCGCTCTTAACTTCGACCAGGCCAGCATGCTTTTACAAATATGGATGCCTCGGTCGTTTATCAAATTGGCTTTTACCACAGAGTAACCCGCAAACTCTAATATTTTACTTACCGAAAACCCCAGCAGATTGTTTCGCACATGGCCGAGATGCAAGGGTTTATTGGTATTGGGAGAGGAGTATTCAACCATTACTTTTTTCCCTTTGCCCAAATCAATTCTGCCGTAGTTTGCATTGCCGGCATCCCTTTTTAAAAATGACAGCCAATGCGTAGGATTGAATTCAAAGTTTAAGAAACCTTTGATGACATTGAAAGCTGAAATTTCGGTGCTATGATTTACCACATAATTTCCGATTTTTTCGGCCGTTACCTCAGGACTTGTTTTTGAAATTTTCAAGAATGGAAACACCACAAAGGTCAAGTCTCCCCGATGATCCTTATTGGTCACTTCAAGTTTTATGCTCTCTGAGTCTATATCTTCATTAAAAAGTGAGGCAAAACTCTCCCTGATTAAATTTCTTAAAATGTGTTCTATGTCCAATTTATATCAACGTTAAACTATGAATTTTTAAAAGGTTTGGTAGATGTTTAGGACGCTTTCCAAATGATATCACAACCTATGGCAGGAATTTCGGGATAATCCACATCCAAGCCATCCAGGGTGTTTTCAATCGCATCTTCAAGGTAAACCATAGTAACGGCAAACTCGTTATCCCAACTGTCGTCGATGGCTCCTTTATAAACTAGTTCTCTGCGGGAGTTAAAAAGAAAGGCCTCCGGAGTTTTTTTCGCACCCAAAGTTTTTATGACCTCTTGGTCCTCGTCATGCAAATAGGGGAAATAGCCTTTAAATAACTCATCGGCAACTAATTTCATATTTTCAAATGAATCCTCAGCGCATTGCCGGGCATCATTGCCATTGATAATCATCACTCCTAAATCGTCTTCTTCAAATTTTTCCCATAGTTTTACAATCCTTCTCCAATAGTTTTTACCATATTCACAATGGTTGCAGGAAACAATAATGAGTAAGGCGTACCGGTCGGCGAAAGAATATTTGCTGTAAGTTTTACCGTCGGTAGCGGGAAGCCTGAATTCAAAGAGTTTTTCGCCTATTTCCATGGAGCAAAGTTAAGCAACCCCCATAAATTTTAAGGTTCTTTTTTAAAAATTTATGGTCTGAGCAAAAACAAAATTTGCTTTCACTGGTTTAGTAAGAGAGGGTATCAAAACTTAAAACTCTGGAACTAAAAA
Organism: uncultured Chitinophaga sp.; assembly: GCA_964617955.1. Lineage (GTDB taxonomy): Bacteria > Bacteroidota > Bacteroidia > NS11-12g > UBA9320 > JABWCE01. The sequence continues at coordinate 8,061 of CAZTXB010000010.1, read as the reverse complement.
CCATAGAGACAGCTTGTTAAAGTCTATTTGTAATTCCCAATCCCTAAAGTTAGAAAACAAATAATTATGGCAAATCAAATACACGACATCGAAGGCATCGGACCTACTTATTCCGACAAGTTGGTTCAGAATGGCATTACACAAGTTTCTCATTTATTAGAAAAAGGCGCCACTAAAAATGGCAGGAGCAGCCTTGCTGCCGCCACCGGCATTGATGAGAGCCGTATTCTGAAATGGGTTAACATGGCTGACCTTTTTAGAATTAAGGGCATCGGCGAAGAATATTCGCAATTACTTGAGATTTCAGGGGTTGACACCGTGAAGGAATTAGGACACAGGGTTCCTGCTAATCTGCATGCCAAAATGCTGGAAATTAACAACGAGAAAAAATTGGTGAGAGCCATGCCTTCTCTTGGTGCTGTTGAAAATTGGGTTGAACAGGCCAAAAGTCTCGAACCCGTAGTGAAATATTAGGGAGTAAAGTGCACGGATTAACAGCCATTTGCCTTGCAGATGGCTTTTTTTTAGCCGTAAAATTCTACATATTGTCGAGGGGTTTCGTAAATTTTAATGCTGTGAAGCCGCTCAACGCCTAAATGTGGTAACAATTCATCCCAAATGGCCTTGGCCAAATTTTCAATAGAGGCCAGTTTGCCTTGCATAAAATCCACATCCAGATTAATATTTCTATGGTCTAATCTGGATATTATTTTCTCTTCCAGGAGGTTTTTCAACTCCTTTAAATCCATGACAAAGCCTGTATCCGGATTTGGCACTCCTTTAACCGTCACATATAAATCGAAATTATGTCCGTGGTAATTGCTGTTGGCACATTTTCCAAACACAGCTATATTCTTCTCATCACTCCAATTTGGATTGTAGAGTTTGTGGGCGGCATTAAAATGCATCTTTCGGGTAACGTAAACCAAGCCTGCCTGGAAATTCATTTGAGCTGCAAAAATAGCATGGATTTAGCAATTTTAAGTCCAGCAAAGGATACAAAAAATCGAGATCTTATTTTGAACAGGTGATATAATGCCTGTTTGTATTTAGGCTTAAAAATAAAAACATTTACTTTGCACCATAATGATTGTTGTAACAGGTGCCAATGGGTTTATAGGAAGTTGCTTAATCCAAAAATTGAGCCGAATCGGAATAGGACCTTTGCTCGCTGTTGATGACTTCACAATCGATCACCATTATCTGGATACCGCTAAGCATTGCACCAAGGCAAACCGGGATGAATTCATTGCCAACCCTGCCAAATTCGGGCCTATTCAATTTGTATTTCATATCGGTGCGCGTACCGATACCGCTGAGTTCGACAAGGAACTCTTGCACAAGCTCAACACAGCTTACAGCATGAGTTTATGGAATTACTGCACAACCCATGCTATCCCTATGATATACGCCTCGTCGGCTGCAACCTACGGGTTCGGCGAAAATGGCTTCGACGACCGACATGACTTGATTCCGGGGCTTTTGCCTTTGAATGCCTATGGACAAAGCAAACAGATTTTCGATGAATGGGTACTGCAACAAAAACACACACCACCCTTTTGGGCCGGTCTTAAATTTTTTAATGTGTTTGGCCCTAATGAATACCACAAAAACAGGATGGCCTCGGTAGTTATGCACGGCACAAATCAAATATCCGTACATGGAAAAATTAAACTTTTTAAAAGCCATGTACCGGAATATAAAAATGGTGAGCAACTCAGGGATTTTATTTATGTTAAAGACGTTTTGGAGGTTATTCTGTTTCTCTATGACCAAAAAGCGCCTTCTGCCATATACAATTTAGGAACCGGAGAGGCCAGAACCTGGAACGACTTGGCCACTGCCATATTTAATGCCCTAAACAAAAAGGTGAATATTGAGTACATTGATATTCCAGAAGATATTCGCGACAAGTACCAATATTTTACCGAAGCCAGAATGCAAAAGTTAAGGATGGCCGGTTATGTAAATCCATTTACTTCGCTTGAATCGGCCGTGGATGATTATGTTAAAAATTACCTTTTAACCCATTCCAACTTTTAGAAATTGAAAAAGGTAATACAAAACCCTTTACTCTACTTCATTGCAGCTTCGCTGGCTATTGTGGCCTTGTTTTTTGTCGATCAGAAGACCGACAAAGACTCACTCATTAAACAGGAGCAGAAACTTGGACGCATGCTTCAAAAGCACCTTATTGATAAAAGAACACAGGCTGAAACCATTTTTAAACAAAATGGATTGGAGGAAGCCCTGCTTCAGTATCAGCAAAAAAGTGCTGTACTGAGGCGAGTTTCCGATCAAAATTTTTACCTGCTCTGCTTCAAAAAAGACAGCTTATATTTTTGGAACACCAATGAAGCTGTACTGGATTCAAGCATTACAAAAATTCAGGACACAACAGCCATAGTTAAACTTGGCAAAAATATTTACCTCGTATGCAGTAGGCAGATTGGGGACTTGAAATGTCTGCTTCTCTATCATGCGGGAAGTGAAACCGAAAGTTCAGAATTGCCGGGAGATCACCCTTTTTACGAATCACAGGGGTATATTTACGAAATAGAAGAGGTATCCCCCGGCTACAAGATGCAGTGGGCCAATGGGCAATTTATGGCCACGTTTAATTTAGTGGATATTGAAAGGATCAATAATTTTTGGGTGTGGGCAGGATTGTTCATGCTGGTTTTTATTTCCTTCTTTATTTACAAGTATGTGGAACTTTCGGGCAAAAATGGGCTCTCTTGGCAGGGATTTGGAATTTACGCTTCTTTGGTAATTGTACTTCGAGCCCTATTGTACAAAAGGACTTTTCTCTCTTCTTTGCTCAATTCCGAAATTTTTAATCCTGAGATTTATGCCTCTTCTTTTTTGTTGCCATCCCTAGGCGATTTGGTGCTCCACTCCCTAAGCTTTCTGGTGTTATTTTATGGATTTTCAAAAATTAAAAACCTCAATCTCCACATCCCGGGTAGCCGATTCGCATTTCTAAAATCAACGGCGCTTTGCTTGGCCTTCGCCTTTTCAACTGACCTTGTTTTTGCCATCATAAAAAGCCTGGTGGTGGATTCCAATATTTCCTTCCATTTTGCCGATCTCCAAAAAATAAACATCTATTCCTTCATCGGAATGACCATCATAGGAGTGCTCATGGGCAGCTTGTTTTATATTTTTAATTTTTTATTTGACAAAACAGGCTTTAGGTATATCCCAAAAAAGGTGAGAGCATGGAGTTTGGCAGCATCCTTAATATTTTTTGCACTGTTTCAGACTTTCGATGGGCACCAAAACTGGGTTCCGATAACAGCTACTGTGAGTTTGTGTATCTCCGTGGTGATGTGGTTTGTATTTAAGCCTTCCATTCGCGATTTTTATTTAAACATTCTCGTATTGCTGGTCATTTCAGGTTACTCGGCCTTTATTATTAACTACAACAACAAAAGGCATGAAAGGGAGTACCTCAATGTGTTTGTCAACAAAATAGTTTCCAATCAAGACCTCGAAGCCGAAAGCAAATTTGCTTCCATGGAAAAGGAACTTGTAAAGGAGTTTATTACCCCGCAGGATTTTCAGGAATTTTTCCGACGCCAGGAAGAATATGAGAAACGCATTAAAAATCTCTTTTTCTCGGGTTACCTCGATAAGTTCGAATTGAAAATTCTAAGTTTTGACAGCACCGGTAAATCCATTAATCTCGACACCAGATTCAGCTATCGGTTTTTGGATAAAATTTACGCTTTTCATTCGTTTCCTACCATCAGCAACCACTTCTATCAAATTAAAAATAAGGCCGGAGTAAGAGGGTATATCGCCAAGTTTGAAACGTGCAATCTCGCCGGCAATTACGGAACGGTTTTTTTACTGCTGCAGCCCAAAATCATACAAAGCTCACACAGCTATCCCGATATTTTTGACGATAAGAAACAGCAGAGCGTTTTCGATTTTAAAGATTACTCCTATGCCATTTATCAAGGCTCGAAATTACTTGGGCAAAAAGGCGACTATCCTTACCGTTTAGCCATACCGTTTAAGGGCAGGGAGAGCGATTATTTCCCATCAGGAGGTTACAGCCACTTTGTTAACTCGCCTCAGCCCGATATCACCGTGATGATTAGCAAAAGGCACGATTACCTCGTAAAATCATTTGCTCTGTTTTCCTTCATGTTTATTTTCTTTACCATTCTGGGCGTGGTGTTTGCCTTGCTGTGGACCACCATATACATCGCGCGATTTGGTTGGCAAAAATTTACAAGCAAGCACCGGGGCAATACCCCGATTCTCGATTTATTGAGCCGAACCGTTCCTTTGATAAGTCCCAGACAGCGCCTTTTGAGCTCTCGCATACAGGTGAGCATGGTGGGTTTGGTATTTTTTGGTTTGATAGTTTCCGTTTTTTTTACCATCCAGTATGTGAGGTACAATTACAACGAAAGGCAGCAAGATCAGCTTTTTCTTAACCTGAAGGAAATATTGAACCAGTTGGAAAATGAACCTGACCTGCCAAGAAAATTAAAAAACAATGATCGGTTGAGGGCATTGGTCAACCAACTGAGTGATGCCAACAGAATAGATCTTAATATTTTCGATGCCTCGGGTTTATTATTGGCCTCCACGCAGCCAACCATTTACACCCAGTATTTATTGGCCCCACTCATGCATCCCGATGCGATTTTCAGACTGAGAGCCGAGAATGCCTCCCAACTTCTACAGAATGAAAAAGTGACCAACTTTGAGTATTTGTCAGGCTATGTGCCCCTGTTTAACGACGAAGGACGCATTATCGCCTATCTCAATCTGCCATACTTTACCGAAAAATCGGAGATAGACAAAGAGATTTCTTCCTTCCTGGTTTCTTTGATCAATATCTACTTTCTTTTGCTTTTGATAGCCATTATCATCGCCTATTTTATTGGCCAAAGAATTTCGCTTCCCCTGCAGCTCATTCGTGAAAAGTTGTCAAAAACCTCCATTTCTTCAAAAAATGAAACCATCGAATGGCGGCGTGATGATGAAATAGGACAGCTCGTAAAACAGTACAATAAAATGGTGCTCGAATTGGAAGAAAGCGCTCATAAATTAACTGAATCGGAGAGGGAAGGGGCATGGAAGGAAATGGCCAGGCAAGTGGCTCATGAAATTAAAAATCCTCTAACCCCAATGAAATTGAATATTCAGCATTTACAAAGGGCATGGAAAAACAACCCTGAGCAGTTGGATCAGACTTTTAAAAAGGTAACCGAAATTTTAATAGAGCAAATAGACAGTTTAAGCCGCCTGGCTACCGAATTCTCCTCTTTTGCGAAAATGCCCACTGATCAGTTTGCCAATTGTCGCATCGACGAGATTCTTTTATCCACGATTCATCTTTTCGAACAATCTGAAAATATCGATTTTGTGTACGACAAGAACCCACCGGAAACCATGATCTATACCGACCCTGAACAGATACGCAGAGTATTTACCAATATTTTTAAAAATGCGATTCAAAGCATTCCTTCAGAGCGGGATGGTATCATTACAGTTCAGTATGAATTAAAATCAAAGGAAGTTGTGATTTGTATTAAGGACAATGGAATGGGAATAGGCGATGAACTGAAGGCGAAAATATTTATCCCTAGCTTTAGTACTAAAAATTCAGGAATGGGCCTTGGCTTAGCCATTGCCAAAAAAATTGTAGAAAACAGCAAGGGCAAAATTTGGTTTCAATCGGCCAAGGGGAAAGGGAGCGAATTTTTTGTGAGCCTTCCTTTGTCAGAGAGGTGGTCTTGAAGGATACTTCTCCTTTTTTCAACAAAAAATCTTGAAGTCCATTAGGTTTTCATCCGGAATTTTATGGCCTAAACTTCTTTTTTAAGTCCTAAACTATGAGCGTTTGGTATTGAACCGGTTGTTAGAGGTTTTATGTTGTCGTTGCCTTGGCAAGAATGTTGTTTCATGACCTCTTTATAACTGATCCCAGTACATTATTGCTTCACAAATTTTTGCTGATAAACTTGACCGCGTGAAAATATTTGTAAAAGGTATAAGCCTGAATTAAGATGGGAAACCGACAAGCTGCCTGCACCTAAAGGCTGTGTCGTCACTTCCCTGCCGGCAAAATCTATTATGACACAGTACGCTGCTTTATCCATTTCTTCTAATCCAGCAATATTCAATACCTCGGAGCATGGATTGGGAGACAGTAATGCCCGGTTCTGAACCAGATCTGTAAGCGAAGCTTTTGTTCCATATACATCCTGGCAGTCGAAAACTTTCTTTAAAGGACTGATGCCACAGGCATTAAAGGTAAAATTCTGACACAAACTGACGAAATAGGAAATGGTCTCTTTTTCTTCTTTTGTAATGGAATCGCGACCACTCCAGTTATTGGAGGGCAGCAAGGATACAGAGGGATACATGGATTGGCCAAGTTCGTTTACATGACCCAACCCCAGCGAATGGCCTAACTCATGATAAAGTACATAACGGAACTTCGTTTTTCCTGATGGACAATTGCCGGTACCAAAATACCAATTCTGATTGGTAGATAAATGTAAATCGTGGGAACGCACGTAGTAAAAGGTTTCACTGCCTAAAATACAGGAAGACCACAGCTTTTCATGATACCCGACCGGTACCAATTGTGGGTCCGGAGCAATGACATTTACCGTATCGCCAAGATTAAATCCGGTTTGCGTAGGAATGGGCGAAAGCAAATAATTGATTCCGGTCCTACATCTAAACTCTCTGAAAACATCCTCTATGGCCTGCTTGGCTTCCATATTGTCCCAATAGGTTTTATGAATGTACCAGGTATAACCCCCTTTTTTATTGTTGTTGCTCAGATGATCATAGACCATGGGATTGGCTTGTCTGTATCCAAGATTGGCCATGACTTTGAGCGTATCCTTGGACCATAATTCATTTCCATTTACATTTACTTTTATGAATCCGGAATAGGCTACCGGCATTTCGAGTTCAATCTTCTTATCGGCCCATGACAGATATTTTAGAGACTTACTGTTGGAGGCATCCAAATATTGTCCTGATTCCTGAAAAAAACTGACAAAATTAGAACCCTGGCTGGAACCAAAACCAGAGCCGTTAATCGTGAGTTTTTGTGAAACACCTCCAGTGATTTTTAAAGGGGAAAAACTACTGATCTGAGACCATAATGTATTGGATAAACAGAGAAAGAATACCAATACAAAGACATTTTTTTGCATGGGCAAATAAAAAAAAATAATACTGCTTTTTTTAAAAAAGTTAAATGAATAGAAGATCCATTTCAAAACACCACATTTCTCTCGCAATGAGTGGGCCTGCCTGGCGAACTGTTTAGGAAAGCTTTACTTACCGATACAGAAAATAACCTCCTTTGGTGGTGAGATAGTTATGAATAAAGGGTACAAATAGGGTACAGAATCTGTGGGTCAGAATTAAAATGTAATTAAAAGTTGGCTTTTTTTAAAATTGATTTTATAGAGCGTATTTTCTCTTCTCTTTTCGCTAATTCTTTTCTGTTAGCAAAATTGCGTTCTGCCATTTCATTAAATCTTTTAGCGGCTTCTCCGGTTAATATTGGTATATTTTTTATAGGTGTTGCCATGATAATTTTTTTTAATAATTAGAACTGTAAATCTATTTTTATTTTCAAATAGTTTAACTTCTTAATTCAAATTTACTGCGAACTTTTAATTTTTTTCCATTTTGACTGATTTACTTAAGTTTGACCTTTAATAAAGTCGGAATAAATAAAATCTAAATGCCTGAAGCATATCTAACAACAAGGAGGGGGTTTATTAGGTCACTGACTTTAAATCGATATGATTATTCGGATTGGATAATTGCTGATAAATTAAAAGCTGATAAATTTAAACTTTGGCTTAAAAATAAATCAGGGTTTCTGATTTATGATATTGAGGATACTTGTTTTTTTACTATTTCCAAACTTGAGGAAGTGACAACAAGTCAATATAAGGAAGGAGTTATAAGGATAATTACCCCACCTTTCAAAAATGCACAAGTCATTTCTGTAATACTCCCCAATTTTAAACCAAAAGGCTAGAAAGTTAAGTTAAAAATCTT
>CAZTXB010000009.1:0-133395 GCA_964617955.1 uncultured Chitinophaga sp. | reverse complement strand
ATTTTTTATTAGAACTTTCCCTAGGGAAGAATGTTGGCGAGCTGTTTCCGCTAACTAGTATATAGGAGGCATAAAATGATCCATAATCACCCAAATATAGGTAGATAGGTCTAGTAAATGTCATCCTTTTAAACAAAGCTAAATTTTTTTTTGCAAAGCATCCAATTGGGGTAGTATATTTTGCAAACATAGAGTACTAACATGTGTGCAAATTTTGGTTGTGCTGCTCTTTTGCCCTAAGCAATCTTGAATATACCGAATATCCTTGCCCGTTTCCTATCAATGGGGATGAATCAAATTAACGACAAATGGAATATTGCCACTTTAAATACCGGCAGAACGGATTATCACAGTTCTTCCCCAAAGTGGCTAGGAGACGTGAAACCACTCCCCTCAAAACAAAGCTTACAACCTGAGTTTTCCGGTATAGGTGCCTCTATCGGTTTGGATCTGATAAACCAACAGGGAGTTTGCTGCGATAGGGAGTTGGTCTTTGAACACGGCCTCACCCTCGCTCAAAAGTTTACTTTCGTATACCGTTTTTCCGTCAAGACTCATGATTCTGATCACCTTTAATTTTTCACCGTTCAATTTCAGGTGAAAGGCCTCATCACCGATGACGATTCTTGGCCCCGGAGCTATTTTCTCATTGGCGATATTCCCTACCCCGGCAAACCTGATTTTGTGGCTTGAAATAAACAATTTGTCTCCGTTGCGCGCATCATTTTTGTTGGTGCAATTGGTGACATAATAAAACATGATGGTGCCTTTGTTCACGCTCGGTGCGGTCCATTTGAAACTCCATTTAATGCCTGAAGGGTCGGAGCCTACGGTACCGGCCGTGGAATGGGTTATATAACTCCTGCTTTGAAAGGGAGATTCACCGCTGATGATGTGCATGCGATTGGGTTCGGTAATCACCCATTTGCCGGCATTTTGCTTTGTAGCACTGTCGATGGCCACTATTTCAAAACCGTATTTGCTCACACCGGCCAACTTGGTTTGTATGGAAATGTCGTAGCTGATGCCGGTTAAGTATTCATTTTTTGTGTTTCCAAAGGTAAAGGTGTTCACCGGACTGTCTTTAACAACACTCGCGTCGTCATGGCAATTGCTTCGTGCACAGGTTTGCTCATCAGGGGCCCCCGAACTCGAAGGATGACCTCCGGCCGTTTTATTCACGGCATTTAAAAAAATCAGGCCTCCTGCGAAAACAAATAAACTAAAGGCTATGCGCTTAATCATGGTGGATGTATATTTTTTGGTTAATCAATTTTTCATGGGTTTCAATGGCCGCCACTATAAGGCCGGTCTTGGTTGCAGGCTTTTCAATTATGTAAGTGCCTAACGTCTTATCGAAGTAGGTGCTGCCTATCAGCTTCCCGCTTAAATCGGTAAATTTCACCGATTTAATTTCAAGAAAATCCGGATTTAACAACACGAAGCCCATTCCGTTTTCTACAAATTGCAGAGAATTTTGGGCTTCTGTTCTGCTTATGGAAGAAGCCGCCCCAACGGTCATGGCTTTTGAAAGGGTATAGGTGTAATCGCCCATATCCTGTCCATCGTTATTGGCCGAAATACCGGCTGCATAAAAGGTAATTTTTCCTTTTGCCGAAGGTTTAAACAAGGCCTCCCACTCTATGGAACCTGTCTTATCCATGGTGCCGTAATAGGTGTAGGTGAGGTATTGCCGGTCGGGAAATTTTAAATTGTCGCCTAGTGTTTGAGTTCTAAGAGAATCGGTAATGATAAATTCCCCGGCATTTTTTCCGGATTCATCCAAAGCCGTTACCTGAAATCCAAAGCGAACATAGCCCGGGTCACTTATTTTTATTTTCACCGGTACCAAATCGCCCATCTTCGCCTCACCAGCTACTTCCATGGTAAAAGTTGCAGTGCCGCTATTCAGTGACTTGTCGTCATGACAGCCGCTCATATTGCAGGCCTGCTCACCGGTTGCGCCGGTACTGGCCGATGGCGCACCGCTACTGATTTGTTTATTGATTGAACTTTGCAGTATAAAAATACCCGAAAATCCAAATACAAGAAGTAACCCTTTTTTCATTTTGTATACATTTAATCATTCAAATATAATAGTTTTTGCCAATTTGGCTCTGGTTAAGCAAACGCACCCTTATTTTTTTTTGAAAAATGGCAGGCCGCGGTAAATTTGCTGCCATAAAAACCAGGATATTATTTGTTTGTTTAGGAAACATTTGCCGCTCCCCATTGGCTGAAGAAATTTTCCGAGATATGGCCGTAAAAAACAACAGGGCCCATGCCTTTGAGCTCGACAGCGCGGGAACCAATGGATACCATATTGGTGAATCGCCCGACCCCAGAACGGTAAAGAACGCGGCCGGTCACGGCATTTTTTTAAAAAGCATTTGCCGCAAGGTTACTCAACGTGATTTTTTTGATTTCGATGTGATGGTAGCTATGGATGATCAGAACCTCAAGGCCTTAAAGCAAATTGAAGCCGGTGTGGGAGACAAGGTTTGCGAGATTATTAAATTGAGAAAATTTGACAATGCCTTTCCAAATGCCGATGTTCCCGACCCCTGGTATGGCGATGAAAAGGGATTTGAAGACGTATTTCAGATTATTTCGAATTCCTGTCGTCTAATGTTTGAGGCATTTAATGGAAGGCGTTCAAAAAAATTATTATTTCTATCTTGGTTAAGGGCCTGAAAATTAGTTAATTTTGCAATATGCTTAGGATGATATTGGCCTCTACAGGCCTTCTTTTTATTTTTGGTGAATGGGCATGCACCTCTAAAGCACCTTACGAAAAGGTGTTGGAAAAAGACACAGCAGCCGAAATCCAGCCCCTCTGCCGTGAAGGAGTGATTGATTATGAAATAAAAACCATTAAAAATACCGGAACCGATCCCAAAAACAGATCGAAGATTATTGCGGAAGCACATATCAAATACCCGGTTCTGCAATGTGCCAACACCAAGCTTAAAGAATCCGTTAACCAATACATCTCTAATTTTGTGGAGAGTGTTTTAAAGGCCAATATGAATGCTGATGACACTTCGAAAGTGAAAAGCATGGCCACAGCCTCAAAAGCTTTTATCAGTTCATGCAAATCAAACATTGCCGATGCCAAAAAAGAGGATCCCGATATGGACCAGGTTTGGTACTGTGATGTGATTGGAAACATTGAAATGCAATCGGGCAATTATTTTACAGTGCGCTTTAAATACAACTCCTACACAGGTGGAGCCCACGGCGATTACGGTGAAGATTACGCCACTTTTAATATAAAAACCGGTCAAAAGCTTGGCTGGAACGACGTCATCGTCGATTTGGAGAAATTTAAAAAATTGGCCGAGTTGCGTTTTAAACAGGTAAACGGAATGTCGGCCAACAGCAAACTTACCGAGGAAGAAGGTTTTTCGTTTGAGAACAACAAGTTTTCACTGTCCAACAATTTTGCACTTACCAGTGAAGGCCTTATCCTGTATTATCAGCCTTACGAAGTAGCTCCCTTTTCATTTGGTGCCACCACCTTAATTTTCAAATATTTCGAAATTGCAGAGTTTATTAATCCTCTGCTATTTAGCGAACCTGTTTAAAGGAAGTGGCCGACTTTTCCATTAATTCGTCTTTTCTATTGTTGCTTTTAATTCCCGCCATGGCATTTTTATATGCTTCGGTGGGTCATGGAGGAGCCAGTGGTTATTTGGCCTTGATGGTGATTTTTGGCGTAAGCCAAACCTCCATGAAACCTTCGGCGCTCATTTTAAACATTTTTGTATCAGGTATCGCCTTTGTTCAATTCTACCGCAAAGGGTTTTTTGATCTTGAAAAATTATGGCCCTTTATTCTTTTTTCGATTCCCATGTCCTTTATAGGGGCGAAAATGGATTTGAACGACAGCATATACAAATGGATACTCTCCGCTTGCCTGCTCTTGGCCACCTTGAAAATATTAGGCCATCCGGGGGTTCAAGACCATGAAAAAGTTAAACCGCTTCACATTCCTTCAGCCATGGGCATAGGGGGTGCCATAGGCTTTATCTCAGGCATGATTGGCATTGGTGGGGGAATTTTGCTCAGCCCCGTTTTGCTTTTACTCCGCTGGGCCTCCATTAAGCAAAGTGCCGCCTTGTCGGCTGTATTCATTTTTCTAAATTCTGTTGCCGGTCTTGCCGGGGCGGCCGTTTCACCCTCAAAATTTAATCCTGAAATTTACCTTTGGGCTATTTTGGCCATTGCAGGAGGCGCTTTAGGTGCCTGGCTTGGCAGTCATAAATTTAATTCCAAAACCTTAAGGGTTTTACTGAGCCTCATTCTGATTTTTGCCAGCGTCAAATTGCTTATTACATTTTAAAGGCTAAGAGCACTGGGCCTTTATCCATCTTCATGCTCGCATTCAGGTCTATAACCTTAGCCTGCAAGTCATTTTTAAAAGTCTTATTTGATGAGCAGTCGGGAACTTAAAATACCCCTATCGGTATGTACCATCAGCACATAAACCCCTTTAGCGCGGGTATCCATCTCCAAAATAAGGTTGAGACGGTTGTTCGGCCATGTTTCATAAACCAGCTGACCCATGGGATTGAATACCAAAACCTTTTGTATAGGAAACTTCGACTCGACATGAAAAGTGCCGGATCCCGGATTTGGAAACACATCGAGTTTGCTGCCGCTGAGGTCGGTATTTATCCGCCCTATGAGCCTGGGTGGGTTAAAATAGGATTTGGTTGCACACAACTTATTATCGCTTCCGCGCATCCAATAAAGGTAGGTGTTGGTGTCAAGGCTCGCATAAGTGCACCAGGTGCTGCCTGTGCAAGTGATGGTTTCCGGTGAACCGGGTCTTTTTTCTTCAAAACCCCATTCGTAATTTTTAAAATTGCATTGTAAACAGATCAATGTTTTTGATTGAAGGTTATTGGCCTTGGCCACAATATTGGCCCGCGATGGTGCCATCTCCTTTTTGAGAGTCACCGCAATTTGGGCATTTGCAAAACAGGCCGGTTTGGATGTTAAGGTCTCTGTGAGTTTCACAAGTCCTTTTGTGCTGCGGTCGGACCATTGAACCAGAATATGAGGGGTTCCCTGTCCGGTAAGAATCGTACCGCTGTCGACGGCCCATAAATAGCTGATGTTGAGTGAAGTGGAGCCATAGCGTGCCCAGGAATAATTTCTGCATACCACGCTGTCAGAGGTCAAAATTTTTGTTTTTGGAAGAGGACTCACGCTTACCACGACACTGTCCATTCCCTGACAATTATTTTGGTCTCTTACGCTGAGCTGATAGGTTGCACCCTTGAGGGGAGGGTTAACAATAACCGAAAGGGCATTCGAAATTACCGTCCCGTTCACTTTCCATTCATAGAATGTATGGTTAGCTGTGGTTTTGAGCAACACTGACCCCGACTCGCAAATTGCGGTATCGTTGGTTGTGCTCAGGATAGGCAGGGGGTGAATTTTGACCTTTATGCTGTCGGAATTGACGCACCCGTTTAAGTCGGTGGATGTTACGACATAGGTGGTGCTTGACAAGGGGGTTGCGGTTACGTTTGCTTTATTGGTCTCGCTCAAACCCAGGGAGGGAAACCAAAAGTAGGTTTTGCCACCGCTCGCATTCAATTCAAGAGACCCTCCCATGCACAATGCCGTATCCCGGCCGGCATTTATTGTTGGCAGGGGTTTAACGGTGACCCAAAGGCTATCCGATTCCCGGCAGCCGAAGGAGTTGCTCACCAACACTTTTAATTTGAGGGTAGAAGAGGGATTGGCTATGGGGTTGGGAATATGGATTGAATTTAAAATATTTGGATTATTCCACAAATAAAAATCACCCCCCTCTGCCTTGAGCTGAACTTTTTCGCCTTGGCATATCGTCACATCTTCACCTGCGTAGGCTTTGGGCCTTGGATGCACATAAACCTTAATTTCTGTTTTGCCCTTGCAGTTATTCCCATCGGTTCCGGTCACGGTATACAGGGTATTTGAAGGCGGACTGCTTCGGGGGTTGCTCTTCGAAGCGTTATTTAATCCGATAACCGGGCTCCAAAGGTATTGCAAGGCCCCACCCACTTTTAAGCTTGCGCTGTCGCCAATGCAAATGCCGGTGTCGGTATTGCTTTTTAGAAGAGGCAAGGCGTTGACTTTAACAACCAAGGTGTCGAAATTTTTACAGCTGTTTTTATCGGTGACGGTCAATAAATAATGGGTCGTAAGCAGAGGGGAAGCAAGGGTCGAGTCGGCATAGGGAAGACTTAATCCCATACTGGGCGACCACTCAAATGCATAGGGGGGATTGCCCGAAATGATAGTGGCTTTTAATTTGGCTGAAGCGCCTGAACAAATGGCCTTGTCGGGCAAAGTACTTAACTGTGGAGCACCAAAACGTACAACTTTCGTCATGACATCACAGGGGGTTTGGTTACACATACCCACCGCTCTTACCCAATAAACACTGGTGTCCTTAAGGGGTTGCACTTGAATGCTTGTTCCACTGTCAATGGATTTGCCACCACAGGAATCATACCACATCCACCTGGCCAAAGTACCCAAATTACCCCCAATAACTGTGAGGGTAACCTTTTCGCCCGGACAAACCCAATTTTTGCTGTTTACAATTTGCTGAGGAGGAGAAGACAGGGAATTCGATAGGATAATTTTTATAGAATCACATGGGGTGGTGTTGCACATGCCTTTCGCTCTCACCAAATAAGACCTTGCTTCATAGGGTTGAACCATAAGGGTATCACCCTGCCCAATCATATTACCACCACAACTGTTTTCAAACCATTGCCAGGTTGCCCCGCTGCCCAACAAGCCCCCTGCAATGCTCAATTTTGATAAATGACCCGGACAACTCAGCGGGTTAACAGAGGCCATAATTGAGTCGGAAGCCAACGAGAAGGTAAGTACCGTGAGTATCGCCGATTGGCTTGAATCCAGAATGGTGGCGTTGGAGTCGATTATGCAGCGGTAGTTCCGGTTGTTCCATGAGTACGAAACTGCACTGAGTACCAAAGTGTCGTTTTTTGACCCGCTAATATTTATCCAGGTGCTTCCGCTGCTATATTGCCAACGGTAAAGGGAGTCATGAAATTTGGATGTGCAACTAAAAATTGCCGCATTGCCTTCGCAAACAGAAGTATCTCTTGGCTTAGACAAACTGGCCTTTGCCAGCGTCCACCCAAAAAGAAAAATTGCAATGCAAAGCCCTTTTTTCATACTTTTAAAATAAATAACTCAGGCCAAAATTCAATCCCCAGGCGTTGATTTTAAACACATTGTTGCGGTACAACAAACTATTGTAATCGTTTTTTGAGTACGATAAGCTCCGATCAGGTTGATTGGCATTGAGTACATTGTTACCAAACTCTCCAAACAGACCGGCTTTAAAATACAGCCCCGATTTACCCATTGCCATTTCCCAATCGATATTAAAAAGTGTTGAGACAAAAGTTGGATTTATTTCCAAATGCTTGTGTCCCTTATATACCTCTTCATTCTTATAAAAACCATAGGAATCGCCATACAGCGTATTGGTCGAATCGTATTGCGGGTAGTACCCTCCCCAGGACACTTGTCCTGTGGTGGCATAATAAGATCCCTTGAGAAAATTTGAAGCTTTAAGGCCGCAACCGAAGCTGAATTTCATAGTGTTATCGCCTGCCTGGTAGGCTATTTTATAAACCGCGCCCACCATGAGGCCAAGGTAAGAAAATGCGATTTTTTCTTCAAGACCTTTGGCTGAAGCAATCCTGGTATAGGTATCTCCATCTTTGTCCTGAGCTTTTCTATCAACTGTATCAGTAATGAGGTTACTACCGTTTATACCCAAGGTTGCTTCCAGTGAATGGTGCGATAACCCGAGTTGTAAGCCCAATCCTGTTTCATTGGTTTTGAACCGCTGGTAATTTAAATTAACGGAGTTAAACCGAATATCCGTCATAAAAATATTGCCACTTTTAATACCCGATTCAAGCACCTGATTGGCGATGGGGTTGGAATAGGTCAGGGATAAATAATTTTTCTTATGGTAGGGCAACGACCAATCTTTCTGTTTTAGCACATGGATGTCGAAAGAATTGACAAAAGTTTGGTCATAAGTGTGAAGCAATCGGTTGAGTTGTTTGTAAAATCCTTTGTCGTTGCTGTATCTTTCCGAAAGAACAAGATAGCGATTGCTTTTAGAGAAGTAGGAAAGATTTAACGTTTTTACCATGTAATCTAAGAGTGCTGGGTTGTCAGATGCCAAGCACATAAAAGGCGGATTTCCCTTGGTCGATTGGTCCACAGACCCATTGACTATGTAATTCCATTCGCAGGAGTTGGATCCTTTGGTATATTTTAATTCGAAGGAATACAAATGAATTAAGGAGGTATCATAATCGATGATATACTGGTCCAGGGGATTAATGGTGGTACCGCCATCGGCATGGGTCGATTCAGCCCTTAAAAGTATAATGGTGATGGTGTTCTCCTTTCCAATGGCTCTGCTGTTTTTAGACAGCGTGTCGAAATCGATTCCTTTGATGTCGTTACAGTAGTCAAATTGTATCACTTTAACGTCTTTTGCTTTTTGTGCAAATGCTTGATTCACAAAAAAAGTGATTGAGTAAAAAAAAGGAAGCAGGAGCCTAAACCTCATCCTAGTTGCTGCATTGGATTGAAATATTGGAGAGTGTTTCGCTGTATGGCCCAAAAACGTTGCCACAAGTTACCCCTCTCAATTTAATGGACCAGCGGTGGGAATAAATGCAATCGAATTTATTCTCCATTTCTGATAATTTTTTTTCCAGACAAGCTTCACCCAATTTTATTTGGTCAACCTGTAGAACAATTCTGTCGCCTACCTTGGTGCAGTTTGGATTGTTTGCATCCAAATCAAAATCAAACTTGATGTCGTCGAGCCATAATTCATACTTTCTAAAAATGCGCAGTTCCTTAAATTCGATCTGGTAACTGTACAGATCTCCCAGGGTTACAGGGGTAACCTGGTATTCCGGGTTTATATTTGAAATCACCGGGGTAAAATCGTTAGGGTAGCGGTGAAACTGCCGAACCACCGTGTCACAAAAAGTTAATCCGGACACCTCCTGTTGCTTTTTTGCTTTTTCCCCTCTTTGGCCTTTTAAGAGACTGCAACTGAAAAAGTTAACCAGGATAATGGAAGTTCCTAAAATTTTAAATAATCGGTATTTAAGCATATACTTTTTGTTTTGTTTTTTATAAAGCGACTCAGAGCCAGGAAAATCTTTTACAAAAAAAATGAATTTTTATTTCGATAAATTAACAAGTTATCTCATAATCTGACATTCTCCACTGTCTCTGCAACTTATGCTCAACGGACCTTCGACCTGACTCAAAAATTTCGTATTGTCACAATATACCTCATAGCGAAAATATAAATTAGCGTATTCCTTAATCCTTTTGAGCATTTCCCGCTGTTCTGAATTCATTGGAAAGACACTGTTGGATTTTAAATCAAAACTCTTGACAATATTGGCTCCGCTAAAATTTTTACTTTTTGAAATGACGAGATAGTAGCGATAGGAAGTAGTTTCAGGCGAAATAACGCAAGACAAGAGACCATGTTTGTTGTCGAAATCGAGCAATGGCCTGATAGAACTTGGGCAGCTGCTCTCGCTTGCTTTCTTTGGTACTTCTGGTTTCACCGTTGGCGTTTTCGATATCTCAGGTTCAGGGGTTTTAAATTTTGGAGGTTCCGGATTGCTGTAAGAGATCTTAATTTCTTCAACTGCCTTTTCAGTCGAAACCTGAGGCTCTATAGTCACTTGCGTGTCCACCTCAATTTGTTCAGGTTGTTGCACTTCCACCTGTTTTGGATACTCAGGGCTGCTTGAAGCAGAATCTAAATTAGGGGCACTGTTTTCCAAAACACTGTCTTCAGTGAGCACAGGCTCAGTGTTCTCTTCATCGTGCTTTTCGGTCCTGGAGCAGGCAAAAAAAACTAAACAAAGTAACAGGAAAAGTAAGGGTTGAATTTTCTTTAGGGTCATCGTTTTAATGAATATTATCTCTGTCTTTAATAGGAGTTAGACCAAATTATTTCGAACAATGTTACGATATTTGGTGCGAATTGTTCTACAAAGAAAAGCATTAAAATAATTTTTTAAAAACCCTTTGGTATTTTTAAAAAAAATGATCACTTTTGCAGTCCCAAAAAAATAAAGAAAAATGTCAAGGGTTTGTGATTTAACAGGAAAAAAAGCAATGTCGGGAAACAATGTTTCGTTTTCGAATGCCAAAACAAAGCGCAGGTTTTACCCAAATTTGCATACAAAGCGATTTTTTATTCCTGAGGAAGGGGAGTGGATTACTTTAAAAGTATCTACAAGCGCGTTGAGAACGATAAATAAAAAAGGGATTTCTGCCTGTTTAAACAATTTATTTACAAAAGGAAAAATTTAAGATGGCTAAGAAAGGAAACCGCGTACAAGTTATCATGGAATGCACCGAGCATAAGACCACGGGTATGCCTGGTACTTCTAGGTACATTACTACTAAAAATAAAAAAAATACGACTGAAAGACTTGAATTGAAGAAATTCAATCCGATATTGAAACGTAAGACCGTACATAAAGAAATTAAATAACCATGGCAAAGAAAGTTGTTGCAACACTCAAAACAGGAACAGGAAAAGATTGGGCGAAAGTAATCAGGGCCATCAAAAGCCCTAAAACCGGAGCGTATACCTTCAGAGAAGAAATGATGCCATCGGAGATGGTGAAGGACAGTTTTAAATAACCATAAATGAAATTTTTTTAAAAGGCTTTCCGCAAGAATTCGGGAAGCCTTTTATTTTTACAAGCATTACTTTTTAGCATAGCATTCAAATTCCATCATGGGCATTTTTGATTTTTTTAAAAAGGGAAAAACCGAAGAGGAGAAACAGAGTTTGTCCGAGGGGTTAGAAAAAACAAAAAGTAGTTTTCTAAATAAACTGACGTCCACATTTTTCGGTCGCGATAAAGTCGACGATGAATTTTTGGATGATCTTGAAGAAACACTCCTGTCGGCTGATGTTGGAATTGAGACTACCTTAAAAATCATAAAGCAATTTGAAGCCACAGTAGCCCAAACAAAATACACGGGCACCGAGGATCTTAAAAGAATTTTAAAGCAAGAAATCAGTTTGCTGCTCAGCTCACACAATGAAAAGCTGAACATTGGCAGTTCCGTAAAACCCTACGTTATCATGGTAGTGGGTGTAAACGGAGTAGGTAAAACGACCACCATTGGAAAGCTCGCCAACAAATTTAAAAATGAAGGCCTTAAAGTAGTTTTGGGGGCAGGCGATACGTTTAGGGCAGCAGCCGTCGATCAGCTCAAAATTTGGAGTGAGCGCACCGGCGTTGATTTTATTGCCAAAGGAATGAATACCGACCCCGCAGCAGTGGCCTTTGAAGCTGTAAAACACGGGTATGAAAACAACGCCGATGTGGTAATCATTGACACGGCAGGAAGGCTTCACAACAAGGTGAATTTGATGAATGAACTTTCAAAAATTAAGAGAGTGATGCAGAAGGTGAGAGAAGATTTTCCCCATGAAGTATTGTTGGTGCTGGATGGTACCACAGGCCAGAACGCCTTTGAACAAGCCAAGCAATTTACAGCGGTTACTGAAGTCAATGCCCTCGCCATTACCAAACTCGATGGCACGGCTAAGGGAGGCGTAGTGATTGGCATTTCTGATCAATTTAAAATTCCGGTAAAATATATTGGGGTTGGTGAAAAAATGACCGATTTGCAGATCTTTGAGCCGGTGAGTTATGTCGAAACGATTTTTGGATAAAAATTATTCAGATGAAAACTAAAACACGGGTCAAAAACAAAATAAACATTATCACTCTCGGGTGCTCCAAAAATCTGGTGGATTCTGAAGTACTGCTCAGTCAACTCAAGGGCAACAATATGGATGCACATCATGAATCGACGGCTGATGATGCCAACATTATTGTGGTGAATACCTGTGGTTTTATTGAAACAGCGAAACAGGAAAGCATTGATACGATTTTGCAATATGTTGACGAAAAGGAAAAGGGAAATATTGAAAAACTCTATGTCACTGGCTGCCTCTCCCACCGCTATAAAGACGATTTGGCACTTGAAATTCCTCAGGTTGACTCCTGGTTCGGAACGCTTGAGTTGCCTACTTTACTCAAAACTTTAGGGGCGGATTACAAACACGAATTAATTGGCGAAAGAATCACCACCACGCCTACCCACTATGCCTACTTTAAAATTTCGGAGGGGTGCAATCGCCCGTGTGCCTTTTGTGCCATTCCTTTAATGCGTGGGCAGCATGTGTCGAAAACCATTGAAGATTTGGTTAAAGAAGCCAAGGGACTTGCCAGAAGTGGAGTGAAAGAGCTTTTGCTCATCGCCCAGGATTCGACCTATTACGGCCTGGATATTTATGGAGAAAGAAAATTGGCCGAGCTGCTTAACCGCCTGGCCGATGTAGAAGGCATCGAATGGATACGTTTGCATTATGCTTACCCATCTCAGTTTCCTATGGATGCCCTGGATGTGATGGCAAACCGAAGCAATATTTGTAAATACCTCGACATTCCATTGCAACACATTTCCGATAACATGCTCAAAACCATGCGACGTGGAATCACCAAACGGCGGACTGTTGAATTGATTGATAAGATCAGACAAAAAGTTCCGAACATTGCGCTTCGCACAACCATGCTTTTAGGCCATCCCGGAGAAACTCAACAAGATTTTGAAGAACTCATGAAATTTGTGGAAACCAGTGAATTCGACCGATTGGGGGTTTTTACTTACTCCCATGAAGACAATACACATGCTTTCACGCTAGAAGACAATGTTCCGGCATTTTTAAAAGAAGAGCGGGCTGATGAGCTCATGGGCTTGCAGCAGGAAATTTCATTTAAAAAGAACCAGGCCAAGGTTGGAACCACCCAAAAGGTGCTTTTCGATCGCGTAGATAGTCAATATTTTGTAGGGCGCTCAGAGGCCGATTCACCGGAAGTAGATAATGAAATACTCGTATTGAAAAAAGATAACTTTGTGCGCATCGGAGACTTTGCCATGGTTAAAATTACCCAAGCCGAAGATTTTGATCTGTACGGAGATGTAGTACATGCATAAAATTGAATCCATACCGACCACGCTTACCCCTTATGCCTCGTCCTTAACCAGGGATTATCTCGATGGCAAAGAAATTGGGGTGACTCATGATCCGGTAATCGATTATTCAGGTATAGAAAAATTGGCCCACTCAAGGTCGATGTCGCCAGAAAAAAGAAAAATTTTGGCATCGAGGCTCCACGAGCAGTATGAGGCGGATGGTATAGACTTGGATAAAAGCTCGATGGTATACGCCAACATTGAGAGCTTGACTAACCCGAAGGTTTTCACCTTCACAACCGGTCAACAGTTGCATATTTTTCTTGGACCCTTATTTTTCATTTATAAAATAAAGTCCCTATTGCGCCATGTTCAAAATTTCAATGCCCTTAATCACGGTTTGAAGGCGGTTCCCATCTTTTGGATGGCCTCCGAAGATCACGATTTTGAAGAGATTAATTACGTTAAACTATACGGAGAAGTTTACCGATGGGAAGCTAAGGCAGGAAATGCGGTGGGCCGTATGACCTGTAAAGGCCTCCTGGATGTGCTTAATAAATTGGAAGAAAGGGCAGATAAAACGGAAGAAAACTCGAAATTTTACGGTTTATTTAGAAAGCATTATCAACCGGGCACTACCCTTTCTGCTGCGACCCGTGGACTGCTTCACGCGCTTTTTGGAGATAAAGGATTGCTCATTCTGAATCCGGACGATAAAATACTGAAGTCAGAGTTTAAAGAGTTGGCCGTTTCCGAACTGGTTAACCGGACCTTAAACACCCATTATAACCTTGAAAAAAATAAATTAAAGCTTGCGGGATACAAGCCAAAGGTAAACGCGCTTGAAATCAATTATTTTTGGTTCGACAATGAACAAAGAACCAAACTCAAAGCTTCTGAGAGAGGGTTTGTTGAAACCGAATCTGGCGAAATTCTAAGTTTAGAGCACATCGAAAACCACATTGAAAATCTAAGTCCCAATGTTTTGGCACGTCCCCTTTATCAGGAATGCATACTGCCTAATTTGCTCTACGTTGGAGGCAACGCTGAAATTGAATATTGGTTGCCCATAAAAAGCAGTTTTGAAGCTTTGGGGCTCTCATTTCCTGCTTTATGGCTTAGAGATTCAGTCATTTATCTTTCAGAGAAAAATGTAAAATTACTACAAGAAAATAATCTAAGTCCGGGTCACTTATTTCAATCCGAATCGGAATTGGCCACTCATTATTTCAATCAGGAAAATGAAACAGAGACCGAAATGGACTCAAAATTAATGCGTTTAGCCGAGAGTTTGGATGCCTTCGGTTCAGATGATTTTATCAAAAAGTTAAATTCCGGTAAGGTTTTTAAGGAAATTAACGAGATGAAAAAGGCTGTGAAAAGGCTTGAGTCCATAATTGAGGATGAGAAAATTGAGTTTAAGAAGCAAGATCCCAATTTCAAAAGGCTATTAAAACTCAAGGAACAAAACTTTGATTCTAAACCTGAAAGAGAATTTTATTTTATTTCAAATTACAGCGCCTTAAATTGGAATACGACGGAAGAAAGCTCCTTCATAAGCACTTGCCAGATTCTTAAAATGTGAATTAAATCTTGATAAATTATAACAGAATCTCGCTAAAGAATTGGTTAACTGTAGAGTTTCTTTAATTACATTTGTGGTAACGGATAAATAGGTAACATTCGTCTAACTAAAAATTTTTGCCATGAAAAAGATTCTACTACTCTGTTTTACTGCCATTTGTACTCAATTAATTGCACAAAAGCAACCTGCTTATTACGATGTTTATCAGCCTGTTAAGCGATCCTCTGTAGGATTCACTTTAGGTCCCACCGCTTTCCATGGCGATGCCGACCAGGCCAAGTTAGGGATCACGGGAGGGCTACTTTATAAATATTCTTTTTCGCCAACTTTAGGGGTTCGTTTAGGAGGAAATCTTGGGACCCTGAGAGGAAGTCGTGACAAAGCCAATGACAAAATTTCGCTCAGTACGTTTTCTAATTCGCCTGATAAAGACAATAAGGGCGATTCGTATTTTTTCAAAAGCAAGTTTTGGGATCTTGATGC
Source organism: uncultured Chitinophaga sp. (assembly GCA_964617955.1). Lineage (GTDB taxonomy): Bacteria > Bacteroidota > Bacteroidia > NS11-12g > UBA9320 > JABWCE01. Next base: position 118,220 of record CAZTXB010000009.1, on the reverse strand, counting down.
GACGGTGCAGTTGGTTTTAGGCAATTTATCCTATGTGCGCAAGCCAAGACCGATGCACCTTTATATTTTCAGTGGTTTGGGTGTTATGGGCAGTAATGTGACAGGCACTATAAACGAAACAGATAAGAATAATTTTTTCAGCAGCAACACAAAAGGGGACAGCACTTTTTTATTTAAGGGAAGAAATGCCAAAATACCCATAGGTTTTGGGATTTCCTGGAAAATTAACGATAAATTTGATTTTGGCGCGGAGTATAAATACAATTACACAAGAAAAGACATGTTGGATGGATTTAGTTTTTCTACCTGGAAAAACAGAACATTTGATTCTTATTCGGTTCTAGGGTTTAGTTTATTCTATAAGATAGGAAAAACGGATGAGGCCCAGCACATGGATTGGATTAGTCCTACCAATGAAATGATCGAAGACAAATCAAATGAAGTGAGTGATACCGACGGCGATGGGGTAGCGGATAACTTTGACACCGAACCCAACACAGCCAAAGGAGCGAAGGTTTATGGAAATGGGGTAGCAGTAGACTCCGACCAAGATGGAGTTCCTGATTATCGCGATTCGGAGGTATTGTCCCAATGCTCAAAAGTAGATGGCAAGGGAGTTGCTTATGATGGGGATGGAGATGGGGTTCCTGATTGCAAAGACGAAGAACCCAACACACCAAACGGAAGTTTGGTTGATAAGGCCGGTAAAAAAGTGGAGATAAAAACAGCGAGCGCCGGAGGCTCTTGTTGCAATTGTACGGATGTGGTGTTGCCTTCTGTATTTGTAGACGAAGACAATGAATTTAGACCGGAGGCCTTTTCTGCCTTGTATCTCGTTGGGTCCAAATTACAGCAATGCCCTGAAGTTAAAGTAGATATCATTGGGTATTATGGGATGAATAAGTCTTCTGAACAAAGTGCAAGAGCCAAGACCAATCTTGTTATAGAATATTTGGTAACCAATTTTGGTATTTCCCGCACCAAATTCAATGTACAGACCCAACCTGAATTAATGGGCGGTAAGTATTCTAAGTTAAGAATTGATCTTAAGGCACAGAAATAAATCATTTCACCTTTATAAAAATAGGGAAGACTTGAAAATCTTCCCTATTTTTTTGTCTAAAATAATATACAAATTACATTACTGATGTGAAAAGAAATATTTATTTTTAAACCCCTGTTAATCAATACTATAAGCGTCTCTCATTCCATTTTATTCACAATCCATCCACATTATTGCACCATTAATAAAAAAATTGTAGTTCTTTTGTGTTTGTTTAGCAGCTCATGAGAAAGTTACTTACTTATACATTATTGTATAGTTTTTTATTTACCCCGATTTTTTCCTATTCACAAGTAGGGAATTTTTTCACCAAATATGAATCCTCCAGAAGGTGGTCAATCGGTATTCAATTAAGCCCTACCGAGATACAGGGCGATGCAGATAATTTGCAGCTAGCCATGTCTTTTGGCGGTCATGTCAAATATTCTTTCGGACAAAGTTTTGCACTTAAAATGAACGCTAATATCGGTCAACTCAAGGGAGGGCGCGATTACCAGCAAATAAGCAGAAACGGGAGCAAACAGTACAATGGCGTATTTAGAAGAGGGAAAAATATAAAGGACCCTGGTAACCAGGCTCCCTCCGAAGACTCTTATTCTTTTACAAACAACTTTAAAGACCTTAACATCTGCACACAATATACCTTGGGTAATATTTCATTCTTAAGACCCCTTCGCAAGTATCAAATTTTTATGCTGGTTGGAGTAGGCGCGGTTTGGAGCAATGCCAAAGGCGATTGGGAAAATAAGGCCGATCGCTGGACTGCAGTTTCCGGGGATACAAATGCCCGGCCCGGTGAATTTTTAAAATACAAGGGAAGAAATTTTACGGTTCCATTTGGGGTCGGTGTAAAGAGAAATTTTGGAAAAGTTTTGGATTTAGGTTTGGAATTAAGAATGCACTATACACGAACCGACAATTTGGACGCTCTTTCTGCACCTGTTTGGAGAAACCGCTTTACAGATTTCTATACCCTTATAGGCTTTACCGCCTCCTTTAAGATTAAAAATAAAAAATCAAATGACGAAAACCACTACGATTGGTTAAATCCCGTGGAGTCACTTTATGAGCAAATGGACTCTATTTCGGCTGTTGCAAAGGCGCTTGGCAAAGATGGCGATGGGGATGGTGTCGCTGACTTCCTCGATAAAGACCCAAATACACCTGAAGGTATCAATGTTTACGGTAATGGAATTGCCATCGACAGCGATGCCGATGGAATTATCGATGCCAATGACGATGAACCTTTCTCCGATAAAGGGGCCACTGTTGATAATAAAGGAGTTATGATTGACATTGACGGTGACGGGATTCCTGATTATAGAGATGAGGATATATACAGCCCTGCCAATTCGGTTGTAAACAATAAAGGTGTCAATGTCATTCCATCAGGAACGCCTGGCACAGCAACAGGAAACGCCTATTCAGGTGCCGGCTGTTGCGATTGCAATGATGTTATTTTCCCTCCGGTGGTGTTTGATTTAGGCAGTTCAAGAATTCGTCCCGAATACTATGGAATTCTGCATGAAGTCGCTAAAAAAATGAAAGAATGTCCCGACTTGAAAATTCGCACCATAGGTTATCCGGATGGCTCTGTAGGGGCCAAATCAGGTGAGCAACTTTCTCGCAGCAGGGTTAATGCTGTGGTAGATTATCTCAACGATTATTACGGAATACAGCGCAACCGCATCTCCGTTGACTACAAGACCAAGGCTGACACCGAGTCAAGATATCAAAAAACTAAGAAAGTAGAGATTAAAAAAGGAAGTTAAGGACTTTAGCCTGGCTATTGACAGTCCTTCATCTCTCCCTCTAATTCTGCTGGCTCTGTTACCGCATCGGTTATTAATTTTTCAATTTCTGCTGCCAGTGCTTCCTTAAAACCGGTTCCGGCAGAAGTCAGCTCTGACAAATCAGAACCTGCAACTCCTCCAATTTTCCAGGTGTGACTTTTTGGTGTTGAAGGCACTTCACCTTCATCTTTCAATACACACTTTTTTTTATCGTAGGGTACCCAGACACCATTTTTACAAATCTCAAGGTCTGATTTGGTAAGGGTAAATTTGTGGAGAGGCCCGATTGTAATGTCAACACCAACCGATGAGAGTCCAATTCGTGAAAGGGCGCCTGAATTAGGTATCGCCGCTAAAATATCCGCTCCCATTTTGGCAGGTAAGGAGGCAATTTTTATCATCTTTCCTATAACAGGCACTTTTTTAAGAATAATTAAACCTACTTTTATATAGTCGCTAAAGTCTTTTGAGGCATTCAGCGTCCCATCCAAATTCGTGGTAATCACCACATCTATTTTTGTATCGGAAGTTGCACAGAGGTAGTTGCTCGAGGTAGAACTTTTTCCGGGCGCATCCCTGATTTCACCTTCTTTACATTTCTTGGAATCTTTAATCATTTCATCACGTCTTGCCTCTGCCTCCGTAACGGCCTTCCCTCCGCTTTCTATTTCCCCCGGAAGCGATTTCTCCTTGCTTTTAAGTGATTCTAATGCCTTGGTGAGATCCGGACATCTTTTTCGCAATTTATTGACTTTTGCCTGGGCATCTCCAACCGCCGCCTGGGCATCCTTCAATTTTTGCTCAAAATCACCATGCGCTTTTTGCGCAGCCTCCTTGTCGGGCCAATATTTTCCCGGTCCTGTGTTGTTTTCTATATTTTTATTGACGTCTTTTTGTTTTTGAAGCTGAGCTTCGGCGGCAGCAAGCTCAGCCTCAGCCTTCTTCAATTCTTCTTCACAATCCCGTTTTGCAGCTGCGGTGTCTCTAATTTTTTTGCCGATTTCTTCCTTCTCTTTTATGAGGCTGTCCAAGGTCTTTCTTTTGTTTTTAAGCTCTTGTTCTGCAGTTTCTAAATGGTTGAATATCAAACCTCCTCCCAGTTCAAGAATCAATATTCCATTAACTTCTTGTACTTTATATCTGCCATTTTTTAATTTTGAGCCGGGGTTTATCCCTAACTGCTCACCTACCTGTGAGCTAATCATAAAATCATTTTCAAGTAAAAAATAACCGCTTGAAAAATACTTCTGTAGGTTTTCTGGTGTTATTCCCTTCTCCTTATCAATTTTAATCTGAAAGGTGTTTATTCCACTAAAACTCACACTCCCCAGTGCAAGACCTGGTTCAGGCTTAACTAAGGCTGTGCTTATAATAAGGTCGCAAATCCCAAATCCATCACAGCTGCTCAACTCTTTTTTGCCAAATTTTATTCCCCACCCAAAGCTTTCATTTATTTTTTTTTTAGTGGAGAATAATGAAAAACTGAGGATTTGCTTTTAATAGCGTCTGCATTTTCACCTTGTGGGGCTACGGAAACGCTCCAAACAAAATCGCATAAATAAGGGGGCCTGCAAGGACCGGTATACAAATTGGTCAGGGTAAGTTCGTTCAGGTTGTCAACTTCCCTTGTTACAATGGGCTGATTGCTCCGCATGGCCTGGGATGCATTTTGACCTTGCATGAGCTGCCATACTTTTAATCGGTATGTAACCTTGTCACTTGTTTTAGGCGCTGCCCATTTAAATACAATGGGTTGCAGTGTATCGAGCTCCGCTCCATCTTCCGGCGAAGTAGGAGAAAGCGCAGAACTTCTGGTATTAAGTCCGATGATTTCAAATGTCTCACTGACTCCATTGTTATCGCCAATTCCAATACCTGCCGAATTAGAGGCCTGAACATTCCAAATAAAATCGCAGAGGTAAGGGGGTCGGCAGGGACCTGTATACAAGTCTGAAACCGTCACCTCAGTTAAGTTATTCACTTCTTTGGTGATGGAAGCTTGGCTTTTGCGCATGGTTTCGGTTTTGCCCATGCCATCCATGAGTTGCCAAATTCTCAATCTATAAGTCACAGCACCAGGATCCTTAGGCTCCGGGCTTGTCCAACGGAATACTACCGCCTTACCCAAGTCAACCTCTTCTAAATTTTTTGGGGAACTTAATTTCACTGAGGACCATTTTCCTTGTGAAATATAAAACTTGGAAGCTTCGCTTTCACCAATAAGTTCCTCTGTGCCCTGACCGTTGAGAACAAATGCCTCTATCTTCCACATTTCTATGCACAGATATGGCGGACGGCAAGGACCCGTGTACAATCCCGAAACGGTGATTTCGTTGAGGTTTTCGACCATTCTATGGAAGGAGGGCTGATTGTTGCGCATGGCCATATCCGCATCTTGTCCGTTTAATAGTGGCCATACCTTTAATCGGTATCTCACCTCTTGTTTTGTGGTAGTTGCCGGTGCAGTCCACTTAAAGATAATGTCATTTTGAGGGTCTATCTTTGAATTGTTCTCCGGCAGTTGGAGTGAAATCGTATACTTTGGTTTTTTAATTTTAAACTCTGTAAACTCTGACGTTTTTGAATTAACAACCCCGCCTGATCTCGTCATAGCCTGTACATTCCAAACAAAATTACATAAATAAGGTGGTCGGCAGGGTCCCGTATAAACATTAGACACGGTAGTTTGGGTGATGTTGCTCACCTCTTTTGTTACAATAGGGTTATTGCTCCTCATGACATCGGCAGGACTTAGATCTCCTTTTAGCTGCCAAATTTTCAATCGGTAAGTAACCGGTTCTACAGCGTTAACTTCCAACGGGGTCCAGCTAAAGTTTAATTCTTCAAAAGGGCCTGCCTCAATGAGGCCGCTTGGGGTTAAATTCCGCAATGAGGATTCCTGAGGGCTTTTTATCTTAAAATTATAAGCCTGACTTCGCTTGCCTTCATTTGAACCACCTGCCACTAAAGGTTCAACTGTCCAAACGAAATTGCATAAATACGGTGGTCGGCAGGGACCAGTTTCGAGATCTAACACGGCTTTCATGGACTGATCCTTCACATCAATCAGTATATCCTTAACATCTTTTTCCAGGATGGGTGGGTTTGATGCCATAGCCTGTGATCCATTTTGTCCTTGCATTAATTGCCAAACCTTAATGCGATAGGATCCTGGGCTTGCCCCCTGAACAGGCGTATGAGACCAGGAAAAAGTTATGGACTTGCCGTTCTCGAGTTCCGAATTATCGGCAGGAGTCTTTAAGATAAGGGACGCGCTTTTTTCCTCCATAAAACGAAAACCGGAAGCTTTACTTTTAATATTCTCTCCAGCCGATTGGGAATTTGAGAGTTCAACGAGCCAAACATAGGCACACAAATAGGGGGGTCTGCAGGGACCTGTATAAATATTTTGAGCCTCTATTTGCGTCACATTTTCCATATCTCTTGTAAAAATCGGTTCATTCTCACGCATAGCTTGAGAGGGGTTTTGGCCTTGCATCAGTTGCCATACTTTTAAGCGATAAGTTGCGCTGTTGTTTTGCAAGTTAGATCCTCCTTTCCATGAAAAAAGCACAGCCTTTAACGGATCTATCTCTGCATTGTCTGCCGGGCTGAGTAAAACTATTTCCTGTGACGTGAGAACCGCTGAACCTGCTTGTATACTAAAACCGAAAGGCTGCGCAAAGCCATTTCCATCCACCAGTTTTCTTTCTTGGTCATCCAGTGGGGTTACCGTCCAAACATACTTTTTACCTACTTCAGGCATGGCAAATTCAACAGGCCACTGTGTTTGTAAAAGGCCTCGGTAATCCTTTTCCACAATTGGCTGGTTGCTTCTTAAGGCGGTCATCCCATTTTGCCCTTCCAAGACTTCCCAAATTTGCAATCGGTAGGTTACTATCATTTTAGGGGCCGGTGTCACAGGTGACCATCGGAAAACAATACCCTTAATTCCTGACTCCGGGATGCTTTCTTCATCCCTTGGATTGATAAGCACCGGTGCCTGAATATCCAGGATGTTGAACAGTTTACATACGGTACCCGAGGTACCCATCGGGTTTCCGTTTTGAGGGTCTGTGAGCGTAACACAAAATTTATAACTGTCATCAGGAATTCTGCCCGTTTTAACAGTCGAAATTTGCAAACTGCCTTTATAACTCACTGCATTGGATGGGAAAATATCCTCAGCATGGTATTGATTTACTCCAGGTGGCACAATCAGTATAGGCATTTTCGAAGCATCCGTATTCGCAACCAGCGTACCTTTGCTGTCATAGAGTTCCGTTTTAATTTTAACAGAAATATCTCTGCCACTTATGTTGCTTATAATCAGAGTGGCGGTTTCTGTTTTATCCTGCCAATCCGAAATATAGGGCGAAGGATTTGGGCTCATAACTACTTGAATACTTTGACCGTTGAGATTCACCAATGTAAAACTCAAAAGCAATGCGAATACATAATTTCTGTGTAACATGTTTTTATAATTAAGAAATGAACGACCTTCTCACAAAGTCTTTGCGATAGAAAATTTCCGGGTCGGACCCTTCATTTTTAGACAAATTTAATTATTAAATTTTCACAATATCCGAACTTTATTAAAAATAGTTGCCGTGAAAGGTGAATTTTCAAGGATGAACACCCTTGGTTTTGAATGAAATGGTAAGTTTGAGAAGTAATGCTACAGATTTTATGAAAAACTAACCCAAGATTTCGGCTAATATTACCGGCGATTTAATAGGTTTTCCTTTTAACAAATGTATTTGATAATAGTAGAGTAAACTTGAAAACAAGGCTTTTCTGTGAACCAATGATTCTTGCGGAACTTTTAGGTTTTCTTGAACCAATTTTAAGATGTTATACAAATCGAGGCTCTCCTCAATACTCAATTTCACATGACCACTGATGTTTTCAAAGCTTTCAAATTTCCCTTCATTTAAATCAAAAATATAGCCCGGTTTAAAAACTTCTACGTTTGGAAACCAACCTGAATGCCTTAAATTCTTGCATAAAAACAGCAGGGGAAAACCCGAAAGATTATCGGATTGTGACTCTAACTCCAAAATACATTGTTTTAAAAACTCAAACACTACAGGGTCTCTAAAGTCTTCTTCATTAGATTTGACAACGATTTCAAGCATAAATTGAAGAATGGCACTTTTTACCATATTGGTGTGAATCTCGGTTAACGGATGGGTAATTCGAATCTCCTTTACACGCTGAACGCTCCCATAACTTCTGTTGTATACCACCATTTCTAGTAAATTGCCCGGCAGAATATGAGAGGGTTGAATGGCATTTTTTTTCCTGTTTAAACCCTGAATCATAAATGAATTTAAACCACTGTCGACCGTGAACATTTTGCTCACCACCGAAGACTCCCCAAAACGGGTATTTTTAATGCAAATGGCTTCAGTTTTTAGCATTTCATTTGGGAGAATATAGCTTATAGTCCAAATAAGTTTCCGAAAGGGCATACTTTTCATCCACTCTTTTGGGATCCCTTTTGACGTCCAAGATGACATGGTCGAATTCTGTATCTGGTAAAAATTCCCCGGTATGTATCATCCAGGGTTCATTATAAAGCAATTGGTTAAACTCTAAATAGGTTACAAGATCACCATTGGCCCAAAGACTGAGCTTTTGTGTATGAAATCGATTAGAAAAATAACAACCTTCATCGAATTCCTGCTTGCTCGCCTTATTATACCACAAAAAGTTTTTTTCCAAATGCATGATATTCAATGTTATAAAAAGGGCGACAGCCATTGAGCACAAAATTCTGAATTTTATGGATTCCAACAACAGACCCATGTAAAAAGCGAGTGGGACCATTAAATAGACCCAGGTTCTTTCAACCGGCAATACCCTCTGAATGCCAATAAAAAGTATGGGTGTCAGTAGAAGGAAGATCGGGAATATTTTCTCCTCTTTACGCATTTTTATTAAGAAATAGCCTAATCCTATGATGGAAACCATCGTGATGGGTACAAGCACTCCTTTAAAGCCTGTGATAAATTGAACAGTCTGTCCAAAATAGGACGGGATTTTCCCTGCTATCTGAGGATAAGACATAGAAAGCACAAATTTATTGCTGACAACAGAGGCGATTCCGCTCACTATGAAAACTGGTAGGTATAGCACAAAAACACAACACAGGCTTAGAGTTGCCGACTTTAACAATAATTTTATTTCTGACTTTCTATTTTGATAGACGAGGAACACAAGTAAAAAACCATTCAAACCAATAAATGGGTATAAATATGTGGGGATGGTATACAATCCAAAGATGTTTGAGAGGGTCAAATAACGCCATACATTGGCATTATCAGGTTGCTTCAATAATTTCAAAGTCGAGAAAAAACCAAGCGCAAAAAAGAAAGTCATGAGCGAATACCCCCTGCCTATAACCCCGTAATATAGCATAGGAAAACTCATAGCCAACATCAAGGTACTTAACAGCAAAGGCCATAGGCCCACATATCTTTTTAAACAAAAATAAAAAACCAATAAGCTGAGCATGCCTGGCAAAAATGCACTGATTCTTAAATTAACCAGAATGTTCCAGGGCAATAATTTTGTAAGGTGAGTGAGGTGAGAAAAGAGAATGTGGTTGTTAGAAGCCGGATAAAAACAGGCGGCAACCAATGGATTTTTCGAGGTAAAAGAAAGGTATGTCCATGCCTCATCATAGACTACAGGAAGTTCAACGATGAGAAATACCCTCTGAACAAGGATTAAAGCAAAGAGTCCGGCCAAAAGCCATAGCTCCAGACGCTGGCATGCTTTTAGTTCATGAACAATCCATTTTGGAAACGCAATCAAAGGCAAAAACCAATTCGAAATGGTCTTTACCAGAGTCGGATATTTTAAAATCATTAATAAAAACAAACCCGATGCTATAGCCAGAATACAGGCCAGCCACTTCATTTGATAAAATGTACTTGCTGTTAAAATATTCCGATAGACGGCCTGTCTGTCTATCTCAATATGCAAAATTGAAAACAGTTTCCCGGTTATTAGCTCGTAAGAAAAAAGATTGAGAACAATGAATACGGTTAACCACAGCACGAAAGAAGAGAGGGTTAACAGTATAATGGTTTTTCGCATCAGTTGACAAAAAGCAGCTTGTTTACCCGGCTATCCTTGTCGTCCTTATTGCTGCTTATGACCAGATAAATTCCTGTTTGTGGGCGCTCCCCGTTAAACATTTTGCCATTCCAGGTGGCAATGCCCCCATTGGATAGGGTTTCAAAAATAATACGACCTGAAACATCGGTAATCTTAACCGTGGCATAATCGGGAAGACCTTGAATGGTGATATCGCCTTCATAATTTGGATGCACCGGATTGGGATAGATTTTAACGGTTTTACTATGCTCATCATTTGCGTCTGTGGCATTACCCCCATAGGAGACTATTCCCTGTTCAGTTCCAAAAAATACTTCTCCCGTTTGACCATTTACGCCTACCGATTTGATAATATTACTCGGCAATGGCGAATTATCCACGGTAAAATGCTGAATGACACTGGTTCCATCTTTCTCAATTAAGAAGGCGCCATTATTCGTCACAGCCCATTTCCGGTTGGCCCCGTCCAAGCACATGTCGTTAATGGTTTCTGTTCCCAGCAAATACCCAATGACGCCATTCTGATCCACAATGATTTGTTGTGCATCTTCCGTCAAATCAAAGGCCCTCGCAGGATTAAAGAATACAGCCAGCCCTTCATCCGTCCCAATCCAAATCTCATTGTCTTTGTCAACCAAAAAAGTGTTCACTCTATTGGAAGGCAAATTGCCATTTCCTTTTCCGTTGGATATGGTTCTTTCCTTCTGAGGCTGAGCACCTTGAGCTTCTTTAAAAATAATAATCCCTTGTGGACTTGTCGATCCTGAGCGCGGTGAAATAATCCATTTCTGATCAAGATCATCAATAATCATCCTTCCAACTGCATTTTTGCTCAAACGATAACTTTGCCATTTGCCGTTGACAAGCCGCTGAGAGATGCATTTATCCGCTTCAAAGTTTGAGGCCCAGAGATTGCCTTTGCTGTCAAGTGCTAAGCCGGTGACCAGGGTATATAAACCGGCTTGTTTTGTTAAGGTGCTGTTATGTTCATCAAACCGCTCTAAAAACTTCCCCATATGCAAGCGGGCTATACCTGTGCCATGGGTGCCAAGCCAGGTTTCGCCACTGGTTTTGTTTATGGCAATGGTTGTAAAATCGTACATAGCTGCCAATTCAGGCGGACTGGATGGACGATTTTGCCATAGGTTATCCTTAAAATAGTAGTAGCCTGCTCCGCTAAATGTAGGTGAATAGGCAAATGTTGTACCTCCGCCGCTTACCCAAATTTCATCTTGCCATGAGGCAATGGTGTAAGAATTTATACTGTTAGGACCATTGATGCCCAGGTATCCATATTCCCCTTTCACATTAATGGTAAAACAACCTAAGCCAATACCCCCGGTCCATACTTTGTTGTTGATATCCAAAATTCCACATTCAACAAAAGTTTCCCGGATGCTATCAATGCTTCCTCCAGGTTTACCAATAATGAAACCACCCCAATGGCTTTCAATAATTTGGTTATGGCACACCTCCAATCCAACGGAGTTACGCCTTTTATTGCCACTTACATTGCTCCAATTATTGCCGTCGTACATCTGAAAAACTGAATCGTTAACCGCATACAACTTATCATCGAAAGTCCTTAGAAATTTACTTTCAAATCCGGGTTTTATATTTTGCCAACTGTTAAAGTCACTGAGGTTGCTTCCTTTGGCTTTTGCTCTTAAAATACCTTTGCTTGTACCTGCAAATATAAAATCCTTGTAAGGGGAAATGGAGTAAACGGCCACCAAACCACTTGGGTCTATGTTTTGGTAAGAATCGCTGATTTCTAAGCGGGCCAAATCAATCACCATAATTCCAAAACTGGTAGCTAAATAAGCTTTGTCGTTGAAATATTGCAGATCAAAAAACAATTTTTCACCCAATACGCTTTTGCGAAGAATGTCAGGAATGTTTTCGATGGTGTTGTTAGCCAGGTTCAGGATATCGATGTTGCCCGATGAGTAAACAAAAACCATTTTATTAAGCGAAGGAATGTATCGCATAATGGAGACATCAATATCGCTAAAGCCATTCACTTTGGAGTAAATGTTGATCTCACCACTTGGCTGATGAAAAGTGTAAAATCCCTTTTCAGGTAAAACATAAATGAAGTCCCCTGCCTCTTGAATTTGTGTAGCATTTTTATAAGGAAAATGGGTGCGCCACCGTCCAACACCATTGTAGCGAGACTTCTGAGCCTCTGCAGAGTTAATTATGAAAAATAAGGAAAGGGTTAAAAAAAATACGCTTCTCATGAACTTTAACAACGGTAAATCTAGTTAAAAATTTTTCTACTTATAGGTTTAGCAAATATTGACAATAAAAACACAAAAGGAAAGAGATATGCGGCGAATAGGGCAATGAAATCACCATGTAGGGTATAGAAGGTATGGTTTTGACCTGATTCAATTTGGTAAGTCTTAACCTCCGGTTGCCACCATGCTGTTTCATCAATGACATTACCCTTGGTATCAATCCGGCAGCTGATTCCCGTATTGGCACACCGTATCACTGCCCTCCTATTTTCAATAGCTCTTAACACGGCATAATCACGGTGCTGTCTGTAACCCGGGGTATTGCCCCACCAACCGTCGTTGGTAATTACAAAAATGAAGTTGGCCCCTTTTTTAACGAAAGACGAAACGTATTCTCCAAAAATGGATTCGTAGCAAATAAGGGGTGCCCCTCCAAGCTTATTTTTTGAAAACATGACACAACTCGAACTGTCAATGCCTAAACTGCCGCTTATTCCGCCCAGAGCGATGCTGTAATTCTCAAGAAAGCTAAAAATTTGCGTATACGGCATTTTTTCGACACCCGGCACCAGCTTCGACTTGCGATAAATGGCTTTTACACCAGATGAATCTAAGGCAATCGCGGCATTGTAAACGTCGTAATATTTGTCTTCTGAAAATTTTCTGGCCGTAGCGGTCTTTTTATCCCTATCAAAAAAACGATACGTATTCCCTCCGGTTACAAGCGTGAGGTTAGGATGTTTTTCAAGCCAGATTTTCAAAAGTCTGTAGGTGATTTTTGAATCTATCTCAGCCTCCTCAACATTTTCGGTAAACCCTGTTTCAGGGAAGAGCACAAATTCGGTTTTTTCAGAAATTTTTGGTTCAGCTAATTTTATGAAGGCCTCAACTTCGGCTACCGGATTGGTCTGGTCAAATTTTTGATAGGGATCTACATTGGGCTGCACAATGACGATTTCCGTTAATTCACTTTTGCCTTCCGGAGAACTTGTAAGCATGAGCAAAGAAATAAGGATTGGAAGCGCAAGGGTTACGGCAACTTTCCATAAATTATTCCTGCTTTGATGTCGCAAATAATAAAAGAGCAAGGCATTAACCAAGAGTATCCAAAGGGAACCTCCTAAACTCCCTGTAAATTCGTACCATTGTATAGCCCACGGCAAGCAAGCCATGCCATTGCCTAAATTAAGCCAGGGATAGGCTATTTCCCAATTCAAATGCAGATACTCCATGCTCAGCCAAGTTATTATCCATGCAGCCAGGCCGCTTACAAGGCCAAAAAACCTTTTAACTCTGCGGTAAAAAATGAAAGGCAAAAGCATCAAACCCGAGTTGGCCAGAAGCATGGCTATGCATCCCTCCGGAGAAGCATTCCATACCCACCAGGTTGTACCGATATTCCACAGCAGCAAGGAAGCGTAAATTTTTAAAACTACCCACTTTTTAGCTTCATTCTCAAGAACGAATAATGGCAACAGTCCGAAAAAAAGCAGAATTCCGGTAGGCAAGGGCGGCCAACCCAATGACATGATCACAGGGGATCCAAAAATGAGTAAGAGTTGTTTTTTCAAAATCGCAGCAAAGATAGACCGAAATGACGCTCCCTCAAATTCATGCGTTTATCTCATAAAACCTGCAGCATCGAATAACCTGAAAATTAACGTAAAAGCTCAGAAAAGGATATTTTTTTTTATTAAATGAATTGCCCGGGAAAGCCAAACGAATAAACCCTATTTTTGAAAAATGGACTTCCGCGGCATTTTTAATAAATACGCTTTACTAGGGCTTGGACTCTGCCAATTGGCCTTGTTTCTTGCAGTTAAAAATGACCCGTTTCATGGCGACGCGGTTGGGTCAACGGCCAGAGCAGCTTTGTCAATTTATGGTCAACACTTAAAAAGTATATGGTATCCTGCCATTTACGACCCGGGGCATCCTACCCTTTTTCCCTATTTGGTGGCTGTTTTTTGGACCATTTTAGGAAAATCATTGTGGTTGGTTCACCTACTCAATGGCGTCATCTGTTTTTTAATACTCTGCGTTACACGCAAATTAGCTTTGTATTTAAGCGATGCTTACAGAGCCAATTTGGCTACCGTACTTGTGGCCATTTATTCGGTATGTGTGGCTCAAAGTGCCATGCTTCTCAATACCCCTTTGTTTTTTCTCATGGTGTTGTTAGCTCTGTACTTTTTAACCACTGGCTCCTACACTTGGTTTATTTTGGCGAGCATAGGCATGGAATTGACCCATTTGCAAGCGAATTTTTTTTTATTGGCTTTCGCCGGGGTCTATTTGGCAAAATCCATCTCCGCAGGCGATAAAATAGCTAAAATCGTTGGCAGAGGTATGCTGTTATTTTTGCCGGCATTGGCCGTTTTTTCACTTTGGTCCTATGCGCATTTCCATCAATTTGGCTGGAGTTTTCTCTCTCCAAATTATACTGAACATGACCATATTAAGGGTGTGGCTCAGTTCATTCAAAGTGTTTTTTTAATCATCTGGAGGTTGGTCGACAATGGCATGTGGGCTGTTTACGGACTATTCGTCTTCTTCCTTTTTAAGAAACAGGTGCCGAAACAATGGTTAATTTTCTCCTCTATTGTTTTAGGGGTTAACGTTTTGTGTATGGCTGTCTTTTTATACAATTCAATCGGCCATCGGTATTTTATGATTTCTCAAATAATGTTCATCCTTTTGGTCATCATGTCTGCAAAAAACAAGCAGCTAATCTGGGTTTCACTCCTCATTTTTGTCAATTTAGTTTTTGGAAATTGGATGGTGTATCCCGGGAAAGTGGTGGCCGATACCAATCTGCAATACCGTGCATATTTTGGCATAGAAAAAAGAATCGCCACAGATTATCCCCACACCGTTTTTTATTCCTATGCCCCTATCAGCTCAGGTGCAGATGTGCGATACCTCGATCAAAAAAGGGGCTTGCATATTAAACCACTGAATGAAGTAAATTGGGATACGGTTCCTGCGCTTTTGCAATCAAATGTGAATGCCGAATTTACCAAACCCATGCGTGATTTCTTGGGAGCCCACTGGTATGGCAACACTTATAGCAATGGCCAGGTTTACGTAAACGTTTTTTTAAATCCTAAATATTACACGAAGCCTCAACATTTTCAACTGCGTGAACGCGGTTGGTTTGAAGAAAAACTTCAGGAACTAAAATACAGAATCAGAGGAGAGTGATAATTAAGATGGCGAGATCAATAGCCTTCAGCATATGAGATTGTTAATAGGCCCTGGTTAGGCATATTTCTGGCTAGGCGTTTCGATCCTCAAAATCCGTTCTCGTTTCCGTCTGAATTTTTTTCAGCATTGGACTTCTTTGTTCCGCCTACCACGATAACAATTTCTCCTTTAGGCGCTTTGTTTTCATAATGCTGTATCAAGTCTTCCAATGACGCCCGTCGGTGTTCCTCAAAAATTTTGCTGATTTCACGGCTTACGCAAGCCCTCCTTTCAGCGCCAAAATGGTTTGAAAATTCCTTAAGCGTTTTTACCAGTCGGTAGGGGCTCTCATAAAAAACCATGGTTCTGTCCTCCATCGATAGTTCCTTCAAACGGGTCAGCCTTCCTTTCTTTTGAGGTAAAAAGCCTTCAAAAACAAAGCGTTCCATGCTTAAACCACTGGCTACTAATGCCGGAACAAAGGCAGTAGCACCGGGTAAAACCTCCACTTCCAGTCCATGTTTGTAGCATTCCCTCACGATTAAAAATCCGGGGTCTGAGATTCCCGGTGTACCGGCATCAGAACAGTAAGCTATAATTTTTCCACTGGTGAGTTGATCGATTACGGATTGTAATTGGCGATGTTCGTTATACTTATGTAGGCTCCAAATTTCTTTTTTTATACCCAGCAAATGCAATAATTTGCCGGTAACTCTCGTGTCTTCAGCAAGCACAAGTTCACATTGTTTAAGTGTTTCAATGGCCCTTAAGGTAATGTCTCCCATGTTGCCAATCGGGGTAGGCACAATCATTAAACGGCCTACTTTTCCATCCATGCCTTCACCCATTTGCCTAAAATATCAAACTCGAGATTAACCGATGAGCCTACAGACAATCCGCTTAAATTGGTGTGCTCCATGGTATAGGGAATCACGGCTACCTTAAATTTACCGGGATAACTTTCTGCAACGGTTAAGCTAATTCCATTAATAGCTATGGATCCTTTGTGAACAGTCTTAAATTCTTTTTCAGAATCGTATTCAAACTCGCATTCCCAACTTCCCTTCACATCCGTAATTTTCGTGCAAATTCCAATGCAATCTACATGCCCCTGGACCCAATGACCATCCAGTCGGTCTCCAATTTTCAGGCAACGTTCAAGGTTGATGAGACTGTGGGTATCCCAAAATTTAAGGGTTGACCTGTTGAGTGTTTCTTCAATGGCGGTAACCCAATGCGTCCCGTTTTCAATTTTCGTGACGGTTAAACAGACACCATCATGCGACAAGCTCTGGTCTATTTTTAAGTCTCCGCTTATTTCGGAAGCTACATTAAAATGAAGGTTACTCCCTTCCCTGATTATCCTTTTTAACAGACCAGTTTTTTCTATGATTCCGGTAAACATCTCCGAGCAAAGGTATGAAACAATCCCCCAATTCATTCATTTAAAAAATAGGCTATTCTTTATAAAAGAGGGCTGAAAAAGTAACTTTAAAATACATTTTCTAAATATATTTCATATTATCAAATACTTAACTTATCTTTGCGGCCTTATTAATAAAGGAATTCCGGGGTGACGGGCTTTTAAAATTACTTCTCCACTCTTGTTTCCTATGGCATTATACCAGACAAGAGCAACATTTTAATGATTCACCAATCTAACGAAGGTTTTTCAAATTTCATTTACCGTTATGGAAATTTATGTGATTCTTGTTTGAACAAAACAACAAAGAATACATGAAGACCCAAAAAGTAACGACTTTAACACAATTTATTTCTGAACAACAAGCTTTATATCCTGATGCTTCAGGAGATTTAACCCGTATTTTCATGGACATCATTTTAGCGGCAAAAATTGTAAACCGCGATGTTAGAAAAGCCGGATTGGTTGATATTTTAGGAACTTACGGCACAACCAACGTTCAAGGCGAAGAGGTTAAAAAACTCGATGTAATGGCCAACGACGAATTCATGTCAGCCCTTTCACTCGGAGGAGATTGCTGTGCCATTCTTTCCGAAGAAAACGAAGATATTGTCAGGGTAAAAAATCAAAACCACACAAAACCAAAGTACATCGTAGCCATGGATCCTTTGGATGGAAGCAGCAATATTGATGTGAATGCTTCCATTGGGACCATCTTCAGCATATTTAAGCGCAGAAGCATGGCCTGGGATGAGGTTACCATGGAAGATTGCTTGCAAAAAGGCATCAATCAAATTGCTGCCGGCTATATCATTTATGGTTCAAGTACCATGTTGGTATATACGACCGGTCAAGGGGTAAATGGCTTTACGCTCGACAGCTCCATTGGTGAATTTTGCCTTAGCCACCCCAATATAAAAATTCCAGCCGATGGCAGTATTTTCTCTATTAACGAAGGAAATTTAAATGAATATCCACAGGGTGTAAAAGATTTTGTAGAATACTGCAAAACCCCCGACAAAGGCAGTAACCGACCTTACAGCGCCAGGTATATTGGCTCTCTGATTGCCGATTTTCACCGAAACTTACTCAAAGGCGGAATTTTTATTTATCCTTCAAGCCAAAAGGCAACAAACGGTAAATTGCGATTGATGTACGAATGCAATCCAATGGCGTTTATTATAGAACAGGCAGGCGGCAAAGCGAGCACCGGTACACAAAGAATTCTGGAAGTGACCCCGGAGAAACTCCATCAAAGGGTCCCTTTATTCATAGGCTCTGAAAACATGGTGGTTCAGGCTGAGCAAATGTACCAAAACGCCTTATCCCAAAGCATTTAACCCAAATTATTTTAAGTATATTTATTTAAGGCAGATGGCTGCCTCAACATTTTAAAAACAATGATTCAAAGCATACAAATGACAACATTTACAGACTTCGGCCTTAAGCCGGAAATTTTACAAGGCATATCCGAGCTAGGGTATGAAACCCCAACACCTATTCAGGCCAAAGTTATTCCTCAGGTTCTCGATAACCGCAGCGATATTGTAGGCCTGGCTCAAACCGGCACAGGAAAAACAGCCGCGTTTGGTTTACCATTACTGCAATGGACTGATACCTCAAAGCGTACTCCAACTTCTTTGGTGCTCGCACCTACCCGTGAACTTTGTGTTCAGATAGCAAAAGATATTGAGTCTTACGCAAAGTATATGGGCAAATTAAAAGTTCTTGCCGTTTATGGTGGAACCAGCATCACCAATCAAATAAGGGATTTGAAAAACGGTGTTCATATATTGGTAGCGACGCCGGGCCGATTAATTGATTTAATTGAGCGTCGTGCAGCCGATTTATCAGCGGTTGAAATTGTGGTTCTCGACGAAGCGGATGAAATGCTCAACATGGGTTTCATCGATGACATCAACACCATTTTATCGAGCTGTCCTAACGACAGAACGACCATGCTGTTCAGTGCAACCATGCCACGCGAAATTCAACGATTGGCCAATAAGTACATGAACAATCCGGTTGAAATAGCTGCCGGAGACCGAAACGCGTCCACCAACCAGGTGGAGCACCATTATTACTATATCAGAGAAAGGGACAGATATCTCGCTCTGAAGCGTATAGTGGATTATTATCCTGGAATTTATGGCATCGTTTTTTGTAAAACCAAACTCGACACCCAACGCATCGCTGATAAATTGATGGAAGACGGATACGACGCGGAACCTTTGCACGGCGACCTGAGTCAACAGCAGAGAGACAGGGTAATGGACAAGTTTAGAAACAAAAACGTGAGTATTCTGGTGGCTACAGATGTAGCGGCAAGGGGTATTGATGTTGACAGTTTAACCCATGTCATTAATTACAATTTGCCCGACGAGACCGAAACCTACACCCACAGAAGCGGAAGAACCGGAAGAGCAGGGAAAACAGGTATATCTCTGGTGTTGGTTAATACCAAAGAGCGTTCTAAAATTCGTCAGATTGAAAACAATATCAAAAAGAAATTTGAAAAGAAACTCATTCCTGAAGGTTCAGAAATTTGTAAAGTTCAATTGTTCAACTTGATAGATAAAATTGAAAGCACTGAGGCTAAGGACGCAGATATAGAACCTTTTTTGCCTGAAATTTTTGCAAGATTTGAAAATTTCAGTCGTGAAGATTTAATCCGCAAAATTGTATCCGAGGAGTTCCACAGGTTTTTGGTGTACTATCAAAATTCAGCCAGTTTGAACGTTCCTGAAGGAAGCGACAAAGATTTCGGGCGGGATTCGGACAGGGGAGACCGAAGAAGCAGGGGAAGTAAAGGACGCGATGGAGAAAGAGGATCAGACCGCGGTCGCACCAGCAGCTATAAAGGCGGAAACGACGGCGATAATTTTGCCCGTTTGTTTATCAATTGCGGTAAAATGGATGAACTGAATCCACAGCGTTTGATGGGCATTGTAAACGATGCCGGTAACGGAAAGCGCGTTCAGTTTGGAAGAATAGAAATTTTAGACAAATTCAGCTTTTTTGAAATAGAAAAATCTGCGCAGCATTCCGTGCTCGACAGCTTAAACAAGTTTGAATGGAAAAATCGTCGCATTAAAGCCGAACCATCTGAAAAGAGGGGTAGAAGATAATAGGTCATCATAAACCCTTGGCTCTGAACGAAACAAATAGCAAACGCAGAGGCACCAAGGTTTTGTAGAATATATTGATGTAAATAAGGTCGGCTATATAAGTCGACCTTTTATTTTTCCAAAACTTCCATCAACACCCTAAAACCTATGGTCGGATCTGGGCTAGAATATATTTCCCTGGCGTTGATTTGTATATAATGATTATTGGAATTCCATGAACCTCCTTTGGTTATTCCAAATTCATTGATCATTTCAGCTACATTGCCGGAGCAGTTATATAAACCATAAAGGTTTGGGAAATATGAATTTACTCTGGCAGGGATTACTGAACCATCCATCTTTCGGCTGGTGGTGAAGTCTCCATTTGGATATTTATAATGAGCGCCTGAATCCGTTTGAACCCGGTATTGCTCTTCAAGCGGACAAAAATTAGCCAGATAACACCCCTTTGAATTTCTGCAATATGGTCCGCCCCATGGATACATAAAGTTTCTACCCCCCTTAGCCATTGCCACCCATTCCCTTTCATTTGGCAATCGAATTACGACTTTATGATATTTCCTTTTCTCCAGTGAATTGTATTTTTTGGTAAGCCAAGCGCAATAATTTAAAGCTGCTCCATAAGATATATTCACTACCGGGAAATGATTAAATGCATCATTCCAGCCGTACATTTCATAATATTTATAAGGAAAATATAGGCTCCAGTTTTGATTGGCAATTCCATTTTCAGGTAAATTATTTTCTTTTAAAAAAGTCCTGTATTCGCCATTACTCACTTCGCAATCCCAAGCAAAGAAGTATTTTCCGGATGCACTGTCAAGCTTGGGGATATACAAAAAATGGTTTTTAAAGTATTTTGCATTAAAGGTCACAGGTTTAAACTCATTTTTTACCGAAATAATTTCTATAACATACCGAAACCCTATATCAGGGCGGGCCGTGGAATCACCATCGTAAAAACCTGGCATATCGA
This sequence comes from uncultured Chitinophaga sp., assembly GCA_964617955.1. GTDB lineage: Bacteria > Bacteroidota > Bacteroidia > NS11-12g > UBA9320 > JABWCE01. The sequence continues at coordinate 97,280 of CAZTXB010000009.1, read as the reverse complement.
TTCTGGCATTATAAGGTGGTAAAGCCCAACTTCCGCCCTTTGTTTTGTTGGGTTCTGCAATCCATTCGGCTACATTACCACACATGTTATACAATCCAAAGCCATTGGGCCAATAGGAGGTCACATCCGTAGTTATAAATCCGTGAAAATCGTCTAATAATCCTCCTGCAAAATTCACTTCTCCTGATTTGCAGTTTAAAAGCGAGTATCCTCTGTGTTTTTCTTTTCCATCTATTTTTCTTATTCCATCTCCTTTCCATGGATAAACGGCTGATTCGCTCAAACCCCCTCGTGCAGCCATCATCCACTCTTTTTCTGTCGGCAGCCTCACCATAAATTCACTTATGTTAATTTTTTTGATAGCAAAATAGCGCACCAAACTGTCATGAAGCCAATTGCAATAGTTGATGGCTTGCTTTTGGGTGATATTCACCAACGGAAAATTTCTATAAGCCGGATGCTGAAAATAGTATTCTACATATGGCTCATTAAAGACGAAATTATTTCGCCATCGGGCAGTATCCGGCAAATTAGCAAGATATTCATTGGGTCTATTTTTCTTCAACCAGTTTAAAAAAATATGGTATTGCCCGTTGGTAACTTCGGTTTCCCCAATATATAGGTAATCGCCCAAAATGGGTTTTACATTTGGGATTTTCTTACCATTAATTACATTAGGAATTGGCTTGAGATTTGGATACTCAATGGCCTGAAGGTTCAGGACAAATGAAAGCAAAAGAAGGGTGTAAACAGTTTTCATACCATAGAGCGATTAAGTTTTAACGCAAAGTTTCGCAAAATGGTATTAAAACTTAATGCTTACACAACCCTACCAATTCATGAAAAAGATCATGAAGTTCGGTTAAATCAGATTGAATGACCGAATCCGTGGCACCGGCCTTTATTTTTTCATTCAGTGCTTTGGTTTTTTTTACCAGTTTTTTAAGAACTTTTTTCGATTTCTTTTTATCTACACCGGCCGGAATGGCTGATTTTTGCCAGGCTACTGCTTTCTCGTACATTTCCTGGCTTTTTTCTTTTATAGGGTTAAAATTGCCTTCCTCCATGGGGTGAAATGTGGTGGCCATGACTTTATGAAAATCATCCTTTTCTTTCCATTCCACCGAGGTTTGTGCAAAACCGAAGTTAGCTGCCAACAGCATAACCATAATTACTATTTTTTTCATTTTTTTGTGCTTAAAATGTTTCACAAATATGGGTTTAATTTAACGCTTCAGCAATTTATTATGACCGTTATTCAAAAAAAGCCTTGGCTTTAAAATGGCAAGAATGTTAAATCCGAAAATCAAAAACGCAAATCTTAAATCTAAAATCTAAAATCGGATTATCTTTGCGCCCAATGCAAGTTTTTAGCAAGCATAAAGAATTAATTTATGAAGCGGTCGAAGCCATAGCTGCGCGTAATTTCCATACCGTGTACAGCGATAATCCTAAGGATTATGACGAGGAGGAGAAGGAAAAGGGATTGTCAAAATTTCAATCCCGATTTAATACAGATTTTGCAGATTTAAACGTCAAAAGCGAGGTTTGGGTGGGAGATGAAATCTCACCATATCTTCAAACAGGCTTAGGTATCAGGTACCCCTTTCAAAGTGCTGAAACACTGATTGACAATGCGACATCCTCATGGAAAATGTGGCGCAACGTCGATATGGAGGAAAGAGCCGGGATATTAGCTGAGGCTCTGGAGCGCATCAAGTCAAGATTTTTCGAATTGGCCTATGCCACCATGCACACCACCGGTCAGGGATTTGTCATGGCTTTTCAGGCCGCCGGTCCGCATGCCTGTGACAGGGCCCTGGAGGCCATCGCCATGGGGTTTGGTGAAATTAAACGCTTTCCACAGCAATTGATTTGGGAAAAATGGTCAGGGCGCGAAGCAATTCCGCTACGAAAAACCTATAAAGCCATTCCAAAAGGCATAAGTCTGGCCATTGGCTGCTCCACTTTTCCTACCTGGAATAGTATGCCAGGGATTTTTGCGAGTCTCATCACAGGAAATCCGGTGATTGTAAAACCACATCCAAAGGCTGTTTTGCCACTAGCCATAGTGGTGTCGGAGCTTAGGGCCCTTTTCCGGGAAGCGGGTTTAAATCCGGATACGATTCAACTTGCCGTTGACACCAGCAACCAACCCCTTGCAAAAATATTGGCCGAAAATCCGGCTATCAAACTGATCGATTACACCGGCAATTCGAAGTTTGGAAACTATCTCGAAGGCTTAAATAAAGTTACTTTCACTGAAAAAGCCGCCATTAACCCTGTTATCATCGACTCCACCAAAGATATTGACGGATTGGTGAGCAATCTGGCATTTAGCATTTCCTTGTATTCACGACAAATGTGCACAGCCCCGCAAAATATTTATGTGCCGGCAGGTGGCATCAAAATTACCGGAGGCGTGGTTTCTTTCGATGACTTTTGCGACAGGTTGAATAAAGCCTTGAGCGATTTGATGGATGCCAAGTGGGGCGCCTCTACATTTGGTTGTGTGCAGAATGATACCACACTCAAAAAAATCAAGGAAATATCCATGTCGCTCGGCACCTCTGTGCACGAAGGCAAGCCCTTCAAAATGCCAGAATTTGAAAATGCCAGAACACATTCTGTTAGAGTAATGAGCGTAGACAGCGGAAAGCAAGAAATTTTTCAAAGAGAAATATTTGGGCCAATGGTATTTGTCATCAAAACCGAGAACACTTACAAGAGCCTGGACCTTGCCATGAGAGGCATTGAGATGTCAGGGGCCATTACCTGTCTGGTGCACTGCACCGACTTTATGCTCGGAAAGGAAATTGAAGAGAGATTTAATAACGCTTATATACCGATTTCATTTAACCTCACAGGCCAGGTGTTTGTCAATCAACATGCCGCTTTTTCAGACTTTCATGTTACCGGGGGCAACTTATCCGGCAATGGCTCTTTTGTAGATCCGGGTTATATATCCAAGCGCTTTGTTTGGGTAGGAAATCGATATATGGCGTAATGTACCATTGACACATTCTGTATCACATAAACTTTTACTCGACCTCAATGGAAATGATTTGACATCCATTGTGGTCAAAAAAGATGCTATGGTAGCAAGTATCGAGTATTACCACCTCATTGATGATAAGATGCTCAGAGGGATATTGAATCGCTTACCCGAAATTTTCTCCGAGGTTCATCTCCTCATTCGTGACAAAGATTTTATTACCATTCCCGAAAGCTATTTTCAGGAAAACCTTGAATCGCTTTTTGCGTTGAGTTATGTGTGTGATGCCGAAGATGAGATTCGACTTGATAAAACCGAGCATAAAATTGGCGTAGCCTATGCTGTAAATAAGGCGCATTGCCGTCTGATAGAAGAACACTACCCAAGAGTAAAAGTCAGACATGAGACCACTGTGGTATTGGGTCAACTCTACTCAGAAGTGAATTTGAAAGAATCCCGGATATTAATCTCCATCAATCACGGACGCTTAAACATTTACATTCTCAATCAGGGCAAATTATTATTGTGCAATTCGTTTGTTGTTAAGTCGAACGACGACATATTTTATTTTGTGATGTTGTGTATAGAGCAATTGCATTTGGTAGCCTCGCAAACTGAAATGGTTATTTTGGGTGAACCCCCAAGCAGAGATGAAATATTTGACCTTTTTAAAAACTATATTCAGGAAATAAATATTTGGATTGAAGATTACCATATTGAAGAAGATATTAAGAATTTTGAGCTCATGCAATCTTCATTTCCCCTTCAATTATTGGTATGCGCATAATTGCTGGGAAATTTAAGGGCTATACCTTTCATCCTCCGGATAAGATTCCGGCCCGCCCAACAACCGACCGTGCAAAGGAGTCGCTGCTCAACATACTCATTTCAAACTATGGTATCGAAAATAAGCATTGCTTAGATTTGTTCAGCGGCAGCGGAAGCATCGCCTATGAGTTGGCTTCAAATGGAGCCGCTGAACTGACGGCCATAGATTCAAATTTCTTTGCCTGTCAGTTCATCAAACAAAATTTTGAGAAACTCAAATGGTCTGCAGCCCATATTATCAAAGCAGATGTTTTTAAGTGGATTGGTCAATCAAACCATCAATACGATCTTATTTTTGCCGACCCACCCTATGATCATATAAGGTTATCGGAATTGCCAACGCTGATTTTCGAAAAGCATATGCTCTCTCAAAAAGGCCTTTTGGTTATTGAGCACAGGTCAACACTTAATTTCAGTCATCAAAATTTAGTCTCGTTTCGTGATTATGGCCAATCGCGCTTTTCTTTTTTTGAAAGTTGAAACATTCGGGCCACTGGGTTGTTAATCATTGCAAATTCACCTAAATTGAACCGTTAAAACTCAATAAAGCAGTAAAGATAAATCAAATATATATTATGAAAAGAAAAGCAACAGCAGTTTGGCAAGGAAGTGGCAAAGAAGGAAAAGGTCATTTAACGACACAAAGTAAGGTATTAAATGAAACACAGTATTCATTTGGAAGTCGGTTTGCCGAGGGCATTGGAACCAATCCCGAAGAACTCATTGCGGCAGCTCATGCTGGCTGTTTTACCATGAAGGTGAGTTTTGTGCTGGGAGCAGCAGGTTTCACACCCGACGAATTGGAAACCCATTGTACCATAACCCTCGAAGATGGCAAGATTACTGGTTCTCATCTCGATCTGACTGCCCGTGTGAAAGATATATCCGCTGAGAAGTTTACAGAAGTGGTTAAAGAGGCTGAGTTAAATTGTTTGGTTTCCAATACTCTGAACACAAAAATAACCGTTGAGCATACGCTGATTTGATTTAAATACAGGGTATCCGCTGCACAGTATAGATAGTCTTTAATAGCATCCATAGCCTGAAATCCCTCACGGCCATGATTATCATTTTCAATCTATTTTTTCATAAATGTCCACACCGCACTGCGTTTAATTTTTCAAAATACAGGTTATGTCAAAAGTTTCTATAGATCGCCTCTCATTGCTGTGCGAAAGAATACCCGCCTTGTTATACAGCCTTTCGGAAGATGACTTTTGCAGAAAAGCTTCTCCCGAAAAATGGAGCAAAAAGCAGATTTTAGGCCATTTGCTCGACAGTGCCACAAACAATCACCATCGGTTTATTCGAACGCAAATTGAAAACATACCTGCCGTCACTTATCATCAAAACAAATGGAATGACACGGCCGGATATCAGCAATTTGACCGCCTTTTGCTGATTGAGTTTTGGACCAGCTACAATAAATTTCTAGTGGAAATTATAAAGGGCATTCCATCAACCGAGCTCAGCAGGCTATGCCAAACTGAAAATAAAGTCTCCCTTCACTGGCTTATCGACGATTACGTGAATCACCTTGAGCACCACCTCCGGCAGCTGGTAGATTATGATTTTTAAAATGGTATTTTTTTTGAAAGAGGCTTGTCAAGCTTGGCATGCATTACAAAATACTTTATAAGAAAGCCTGGCAGGAATGATTCAGATCCCACTGGCATTTAGAGGTTTAACATATACCCTACCCCTTTAATGGTAGAGATGAGATGGTCTCCAATTTTTTCTCTTATTTTTCGGATATGGACATCTATCGTTCTATCCACCACAAATACATCATCGCCCCAAACCTCCGAAAGAATTTTTTCACGTGTAAAAACTTTACCCGGCTTGGTGGCCAGCAGATAAAGTAAATCAAACTCTTTCTTCGGCAAAACCAGCTTCTGTTCACTTGCGGTCACCGAGTAGGTCGAACGGTCAATAAGGAGGTCGCCAACAATCAATACAGGCTGTTCCTGTTCCACTTGTTTTCCTCTTTTTAAGATAGCTTTAATACGGCTAAGCAGAACCCTAGGCTTTACCGGTTTATTGATGTAATCATCGGCACCGGCTTCGAATCCGGCGATTTCGGAGTACTCTTCTGAGCGGGCTGTTAGAAATAAGATAAACACAGATTTGCCTTCCTGACTCGATTTGATTTGCCTGCAGGCTTCAATGCCATCCATAATTGGCATCATGACGTCCATGAGAATTAAATCCGGTTTTGAGCTTTTGGTTTTTTCTATGGCTTCTATTCCATTTGAGGCGGTTTCAACCAAATAGTCCTCTCTCTCCAGTAAGTATTTTATAAATTCCTGTATATCGGTTTCGTCATCTACCACCAATATCTTTTGAGGCCTGTTATGGTTGATATGCTTAATCAATAATTGCCTCTATAAATTGCCAAATATAAAAATTACATCCCCTGAGGTTTACTTTAGCATTTCGCCTACCTTCAATTCGAGGGCTTCACCTCTTAGTCCCTTTGCAACAATTCTTCCATTTTTATCAAGAAGTACGGTAGAAGGGATGGAACTGATTTGGTAAGTTTTTGCTGCACTGCTTTGCCAACCTTGCAAATCACTAACATGTTTCCATGTAAGGCCATCCTTTTGTATGGCGCCTTTCCATTTATCCGCATTGTCGTCGAGCGAAACGCCATAAATCTCAAAACCCTTGCTCTTGTATTTGTTGTACAATTGCACGACGGCCGGGTTTTCTTTTCGGCAAGGACCGCACCAGGAAGCCCAAAAATCAATCATCACTACTTTTCCTCTCAGTGAAGATAATTTGATTTCCTTGCCATCCAGTCCTTTCAAGGCAATATCCGGCGCGAGTCCACCAATCTCCAATGGGGCAATGGATTCGATGCTGGTCTTTAAATCCAAAGTATATTTCGAGGCAGGCAAGCTGGTCTTCATTTTATCATAAGCCACTTGCATCAAACTAAAGTTGGGTTGTTCAAACAAAAACGTTACTGCGTAATACGAGGCAGGGCTGCCTTCGCTTGTATTCACAAATTTTGCAAGGTCATCGGTTCTGGCTTTTTGCATCGCTTGAAACCGGTTCGACACTGAATTTCGCAAGCTGTCGTTCACCGTGCTAGGGTCGATCATCGAAATTTCTCTGTTAAAATCCTGGAGGTTCATGTCATGACCAAGGTAAATTTTATACAATTCACTCATTTGTTGATTCATTTTATCGCCGGTAACGAGGTAGCTGATCCAGCCAGAATTTTTCATGGCCAGCGATAACTTGGTGTTCTGACCCAGAACGATAGGAATACCGGGAGGTCTTGGGGCATCAATGGATAAAAAACAAATGGTGGGCTCGGTAAAACTAGCCAGACTAAAACTAAAATTACCTTTCTCGTCTACCTTTACGCTATCGATAGGCACGAATTGTGTTTTAGTGAGTTCCTGAAGATACACCGAACGTGCAGGGGTGCCTTCAATTGTTCCTTTGATAATGACATTGCCTGAGGCCAGTTCAGATTTGGATAAAGAGGGTGGGGCGATGCCGGGCATTTGAAGTTTGGCATCAAACTTTTTATTCAAGACCGCTTTTATTTTTAACTCCGATGGGGTCAACTTAGCATCGGCTGAATTATCTGCCCCTTTATTTGCACAGGAAATGACCAATACATTGAGTAAAGTAAATACCAAAAAAAATGGATTTTTCATACTACAAACCACGTCTAAATTTTAATATTTTACAAGTCCTCTTCCTCCACCCCTTGGCAATAAATTAATTGCTCGATAAAAATGTCATCCAGCATTTATACAACCTTAAATACGTAGAAATAATTCCCAAAATATTTTTCATTCTAAAAATGAGAAAATTAAATGTGCTTATAATCAATCTATTATAAATTTTATGGTAAATATTATCCGTTATTTAAACAAATAATCTTAAACTTGCATGTTGAATTAATAACATCAATGGACAAATTAAAAGTATTTATTATTGAAGATGATCCCTTTTATGGAGAGATCATTCAATATAATTTATCACTGAATCCAGATTTGGATGTCCAGCTTTTTCCTAATGCCGAATCATTTTTCAAAAAAATAGATGAGAACCCGGATTTAGTTACCCTTGATTACTCCTTACCCGACATGCGCGGAGAGGAAGTCTTGCGAAAAATAAAAAAATCTCATCCTCACATACCCGTTGTGGTGGTTTCTGGTCAGGAAGACCTAAAAACTGCCATCAGTCTTCTTAAGGATGGCGCTTACGACTATCTTACGAAAGATGAGGATACCAAAGAACGCATCTGGAACATTATTCGAAATATTCGTGAAAACCTTGGTTTGCGCGAAGAAATTTCTCACCTAAAGGACCAAATAGCCAAAAAATTTGATTTTTCTAAATCCGTCATAGGGAACAGTCCCGTAATGAAGAAGGTGTTTACCCTTGTTCAAAAGGCGGTTACCTCCTCCATAACCGTATCCATCACAGGTGAAACAGGAACCGGAAAAGAGGTGATAGCAAAAACCATACACCACAACTCTAAGCTTAAAAATAAGCCTTTTGTAAGTGTGAATATCGCTGCCATTCCTCGCGAATTGATAGAGTCTGAATTATTCGGCCATGAGAAGGGATCGTTTACCGGTGCCATAGCGCGAAGAATTGGAAAATTTGAAGAAGCGGACGGAGGTACGCTCTTTCTTGACGAAATCGGTGAAATGGATATCAATATGCAATCCAAATTGCTAAGAGTTTTGCAGGAAAAAGAAGTGACCAGGGTTGGTGGAAATAATGTGGTTAAGGTAAATTGCCGCATCATTGTGGCCACACACAGAAATTTGAGTGATGAGGTCAGAAAAGGAAATTTTAGAGAAGATTTATACTATAGACTTCTCGGATTGCCTATTCAGTTACCTCCCTTAAGGTTAAGAGGAAATGACATCCTTTTGTTGGCCAAAACCTTTATTGGGGACTACATTAAGGAAAACGAAGTGCCCAAACTTATGCTGTCACCTGATTCTCAAAGCAAATTGCTCAAATATGAATGGCCGGGTAACGTCCGTGAATTAAAAGCAGTAATCGAATTGGCCTGCGTAATGGCCGATGACGAAATGATTGAACCCGACCATATCCAGTTTAGTAAGAATTACTCAATGGATAATATGCTAAATAAGGAAATGACACTTCGGGAATACACCAACAACATCATAAAACACTTTTTGATTAAGTACGATGAGGACGTGGTGATGGTGTCGAAAAAACTCAGAATAGGAAAATCTACGATCTATAGAATGTTGCAAAATAAGGCTATATAATGAATATTAATCTATGTATCAAGTGCTAAAAATGGAAGAAAAATTGTACAATCTTGAACAAATTGAGCTCATGTCAGGAGGCAATACAGAATTTGTTGAAAAAATGGTCCATCTCTTTATCGACCTCACTCCTGAATTAATGAACCGCATAAAAACCGGCCTTATTGAGGGTAACTACGAGGAAATAAAATCGGCCTCTCACAAGATGAAACCCTCCATCGATATGATGGGAATCGTTTCCTTAAAAAATGAAATCAGAAATATTGAGCGTATGGCAATGGAACATGCCGATATTATGACGATGAAAAATGCTGTGACTTTTTTGAGCGAAACGCTGTCTAAGGTTTTGGAACAACTCAGAGACCGGTAAATTATTCAAACACCTTTCCCGTTTGCCGAAGCAATTCATTTGCATTTCGCAAGATGGTGCCTGCTTAATTCCACCCATTGATTTAAAAATAGGCTGTTTCGATCGGTAAAGCCTTTTGAAACTAGGAGAGAATGAATAAACCCATGTCTCACTCCAAAAATAAAATTTCTCTTATGTGACCTTTGTCACTAAATACTAATTTTGGGCATTGTAATTTTGTACCATAATTAAAGTTACAATGAAAAAAAATATTGGTTCAGTCGACAAGTTAGTTAGAATACTTATTGCAACACTTATTGCCATTCTGTATTTCGCAAATTTAATTTCAGGATCCGTTGCCATCATTCTCTTGATTCTTGCAGGCGTTTTCCTCCTTACCAGTTTTCTGAATTTTTGTCCAATTTGGTACGCATTCGGGATATCCACCAGGTCGAAAGAAAGCTAATATTGGTTTTTTTCACTAAACATAAGCTCACTTTAATTGGGGTATTCCTGGGCTCAATTGCAGGATACCTCTACTATTACTTTATAGGTTGCGCAAGCGGTACCTGCGCCATCACCTCGAAGCCGATAAACAGCACCTTATATTTCGCAATGATGGGGGGCTTGGTGTTCAGTTCATTTAAAAAAGAAAATAAAAAACAAAAATAAATATGCTTGACTCTATCAAAAGTTTATTCGGTTTGGATAAAACCGATTATGCCCAATTAATTAAAGACGGTGCGGTTGTGTTAGATGTTCGTACCCCTGGAGAATATGCAGGTGGTCACATTAAAGGCTCTGTCAACATTTCGGTCGACCAATTGGCAAACAACCTTCACAAATTGAAAGACAAGAACAAACCCGTTATTACTTGCTGTGCCAGTGGAATAAGGAGCGCAACGGCTAAAAGTATTTTACAATCCAACGGCTTTAAGGAAGTTCACAATGGCGGAGGGTGGAGCAGTTTGCGAAACAAAATATAAAATTATGGAGTCCCATTTTTATAATGTAGACGTAACCTGGAACGCCGATCGTAAAGGGGTAATGTGTTCGCCAGAATTAAATCGGGATGCAGGCAGTTGCATCGAAGTTGCAACACCCCCTGAGTTTCCAAAGGGAATTCCCGGAATTTGGAGTCCGGAACATTTATTTACCGCAGCGGTTAGCAGTTGTCTCATGACCACTTTTTTATCTATTGCTGAAAATTCAAAACTTCCCTTCCTTAGTTTTAGATTCAAGTCGAAGGGCAAATTGGAACAGGTTGAGGGTAAGTTTTTAATGACTGAGATTTTTCTTGAACCTACCGTTACCATCACCGATGAGAAAGACAGGGAAAGAACAGAAAGGGTGCTGCAAAAATCGGAAGCAGCATGCTTAATCTCTAATTCGGTGAAATCTAAAATCACCATGATTCCAACAATTTATGTAAATTAGCCTATTGGCAATAAAGGGAAGGATGCCATACCGTTTAGAAATGACATGTTAAGACATTGCATCCTTCAGGAGCCGATTAAAATGAACCCAACTTAGACAAATCAAAATGAAAGAAAGACTTTTAACCAACTGGACCTACATCAGGGCTCTCTATTTAATTCTTGGACTTGTAGTCATCATTCAATCCATATTGAGCAGTCAATGGTTTGGCGTAGCCTTTGGCGGCTATTTTGCATCCATGGGTTTGTTTGGTTTTGGTTGTGCTTCCGGAAATTGTTTTTCTGGAAATATCAGAACGGACGCAAAACAAAAGTCAAATATTCAGGATGTGGATTTTGAGGAAATAAAATAACCATGGCAGAAACTTTTTCACAAATCATAAACGACAAAACTCCAACCCTGGTGGATTTTTCGGCTGAGTGGTGCGGGCCATGCAAGATGATGAAACCAATTTTAGAAGACCTTAAATCTAAAATTGGCGACAAAGCAAAAATTTTAAAAATTGATGTAGACCGAAACCCTCATGTGGCAGAGAGTTATCAAATTCAGGGAGTACCAACTCTTATACTCTTCAGAGAAGGCAAGATACTTTGGCGGCAGTCGGGGGTTGTCTCCGCAAATAATCTTGAACAAGTCATTATTCAGAATTCAAATTAAATGAGAAATTATATCACCATACTTTTAGCTATTGTTGCTATTTTACTAAACAGTTGCACTCAGGCCAACACACAACCCACCACCCTTTCGGCAGTGGAGTTTGCACAAAAAATTAAGGAGTTGCCTAATGCGGCGATACTTGATGTGCGAACACCTGAAGAGTTTTTAAAAGGTCATTTATCAAATGCTCTAAACTTTGATTGGAACGGAAGTGAATTTGACAAACAAATTGCGACACTGGATAAAGCAAAGCCGGTGTTTGTTTATTGTTTAAGTGGTGGGAGAAGCTCTGACGCGGCAAGTAAAATGCGTTCGGACGGGTTTCAACTCGTTTATGAATTAAATGGGGGGCATGATGAAGTGGAGAAGTGCGAATCTTCCTGAAACCACCGAAAGCAATGCCGCACCCAAAGGGATGTCTATGCAAGAATTTGATGAAGCACTGCAATCCGACAAATTGGTGCTGATTGATTTTTATGCCGAATGGTGCGCACCTTGTAAAAAAATGAAACCCTATTTGGAAGAGATTTCAAGAGATATGGCCGACAAGGTGGTGGTTATTCGTATTAACGTGGATGAAAATCCTTCGCTTTGTAAAGCATTAAAAGTAGATGCGCTTCCCGTGTTACAGCTTTATCAAAATAAAACACTCACATGGACCCACACGGGTTATATAGAGAAAGCAGCGGTCATGGAGCAATTGAATTGAGAATAGCACTTTAAGACAAGTTTCAAATAAAGCTTCTGCTTGCCATTTTTTGTGTCCATCATTGAGAATCTAACAATCTAAAGCGGCTCTATTGGAGCATACTCCAAAGCTTGTCTTTTAATTGTTGAATCTGAAATCCGGTTGCAGAGGAGATAAAAATGTACTCCTCTTCCTTAGGCAGATCTGTCTTAAGCATTTGCATGAGCTCCTCGTCTATCAAGTCCGATTTTGTAATCGCCACTAATCTTTTCTTAAAAAGCAATTCATGGTTGTGTTTTTTAAGCTCGTTCAGAAGAATATCAAACTCTTTTGCAATATTGGCTGTTTCGGCCGGGATCATAAACAGCAGGACAGAATTTCTTTCGATATGTCTCAAAAATCGTGTTCCAAGACCCTTACCTTCGGCTGCGCCCTCAATAATTCCCGGGATATCGGCTACGATAAAACTTTTATAATTGCGGTACTTTACGATGCCTAAATTTGGGACCAAGGTCGTAAAGGCATAATTCGCGATTTCAGGTTTTGCTGCCGAAATCACCGATAGCAAAGTGCTTTTGCCGGCATTTGGGAAACCAACAAGACCAACATCGGCCAACACCTTTAGCTCAAGAATGCACCAACCCTCGATGCCTTCCATTCCAGGTTGGGCATAATGAGGAGTTTGTTTCGTCGCTGACTTAAAATGCCAGTTACCCAATCCTCCTTTTCCCCCAGGCATTAATACTTCTTGTTGTCCGTCTTCAGTAATTTCAAATAAAAATTCCCCGGTCTCGGCATTTTTAGCTACAGTTCCCAGAGGCACTTCCACTATCTGATTGGCTCCTTGTTTTCCGGTTTTATTTCCTCCTTCACCTTTATTTCCGTCGTCACAATGTATATGCTTTTTATACTTCAAATGCAGTAAGGTCCACATTTGTGAATTGCCCTTTAGTATGACCGAGCCGCCGTTTCCACCGTCGCCTCCATCTGGACCACCCATAGCCGTTAGCTTGTCTCTGTGAAAATGCATGCATCCGGCTCCGCCCTTTCCCGAACGAAAAAAAATCTTTACATAATCTACAAAATTCGATTCGGCCAAAATATTATTTATTATTGTTTTGGGGTTGAACAGACATGTATCAAGTCGAAACCCCGATAAAATTCAAAAACGTCAATCCAGAATTTGACACAACTGTTCAAACACTTCATCAATACCTTTCATACCATCCACTCCTTTGTATTTTTTTTGAGCCAAATAAAAGGCTTTTAGGGGCAGGGTTTCATTGTTGTAAACCTTAAAGCGGTTTCTTATGGTGGCTTCATCCTGATCGTCTGCTCTGCCAGAAGTTTTGCCTCTCAAAAGCAGTCGTTTTGTTAATTCATCCTCATCCACCTCCAAAGCGATCATATAAGAAATGGGATGCCCCATCTTAATAAGGAGATTGTCTAAGGCCAATCCCTGTGCTACCGTTCTTGGGAAACCGTCGAATATAAAACCATCGGCATGCTTATTGGCCTCAAGGGTATTGGCTACCATTCCAATAACCACTTCATCAGGGACCAATTCTCCTTTTTCGATATATTCATTGGCTTTTTTTCCCAGCGGCGTTCCTTCTTTGCGCTCCGCTCTCAGAATATCTCCGGTTGAGATATGCATTAATCCATATTTCTGAATAATCTTTTCCGATTGTGTTCCTTTGCCTGCTCCCGGAGGCCCGAATAAAACTATATTTTTCAAAGGCTATTTATTAATAAGATTATACCTATTTAGCAAAAGCAACCGCTCTTCTTTCACGAATCACTGTTACCTTTATTTGTCCGGGATAAATCATTTCTTTCATGATTTTTTGCGAAATGTCAAAAGAGAGCAAATCGGCTTGTTTGTCGTCGAGAATATCGCTGTTCACAATCACTCTCAATTCACGACCGGCCTGAATTGCAAAAGCTTTATCAACGCCGTCAAAACCAACAGCCAGTTTTTCTAAGTCAACCAATCGCTTGATATATGCTTCACTGTCTTCTCTGCGTGCCCCGGGTCTTGAACCTGAAATTGCATCACAGGCCTGAATAATAGGAGAAATCAAATTGTTCATTTCTATCTCATCGTGATGCGCGCCGATGGCATTTACCACATCGGGGTGTTCTCCGTATTTCTCGGCCAGTTTCATACCCAACAAAGCGTGTGGTGTTTCAGGATCGTCGTCGGGCACTTTGCCAATATCGTGAAGCAATCCGGCACGTTTGGCCATTTTTGTATTCAGTCCAAATTCAGTGGCCATGATGGCGCATAGATTTGCTACCTCGCGGCTGTGTTTTAGCAAGTTTTGACCATACGAAGAGCGGTATCTCATTCTGCCTACCATTCTTATAAGTTCAGGATGCAGGCCGTTAATTCCTAAATCCACTACTGTTTTTTGGCCAATTTCAATTATTTCCTGTTCCACGTCGTTACGGGTTTTTTCAACCACCTCTTCGATTCTTGCAGGATGTATTCTACCGTCGGACACCAAGCGGTGCAACGACAATCGAGCTACCTCGCGGCGTATCGGATCGAAACCAGAAAGAATAATGGCTTCAGGAGTATCGTCTACAATAATTTCAATTCCTGTGGCCGCTTCAATGGCTCTGATATTTCTACCTTCCCTGCCTATGATTCGCCCTTTCACTTCATCGTTGTCAATGTGAAAAACTGTAACAGTGTTCTCTATGGCTTGTTCTGCTGCTGTGCGCTGAATGGTTTGCAGCACCATGCGTTTGGCATCTCGGGTAGCGGTGAGTTTGGCTTCGTCAATAATCAGCTTAACCTGTGAAAGTGCTTCTGTTTGGGCTTCGCCTTTTAGGGCTTCAATCATCTGAGTTTTAGCCTGCTCGGCCGAGAGGCCTGCGATTTTCTCGAGTTGTTGAACCTGGCTCGCATGCAATTTCTCAGCCTCTTGCTTTTTAACCTTGGCTACTTCCAGATGCATGGCAAGTTCCTCTTTCAAGGTTTCAGTTTCTTTGGTCCTCTTATCGAGATTATTTAGCTTGTCATTGACACTTTGTTCTTTCGACCTCAAACGATTTTCGGTTTCTGCCAACTCTCTGTTCTTGACATTTACCTTTTCGTCGTGTTGATTTTTTAGCTCAAAAAACCGCTCTTTGGCTTCGAGTTCCTTAGTTTTTAAGATACCGGCTGCTTTTTGTTTTGCTTCGTTGATTATGCTGTCGGCATTGGCGTTGTTTCGTTTGTTAATAAAATATATTGTTACAGCGGCGCCGCCTGCCAAACCTGCAACAACACCTAATACTAATGATAGTGCATCCATTTTTTGCTTTTGTTGTTTTAGTGCGTAAAAATGTGACGGATAACTTAAGTTATATCCAAATCATCAAGGTATTTGTCGAGATCAACAAGTAATTGCTCCATTTCAGATGAAATGGATTGTCCGGCCGTGGCTGCATTCAGATTTTCTGAAGCGAATTCAAGTGCCGACATTGCTATTGCGTCCTGTTTGTCTTGCACCGAATAATTTTCGGTATAAAACTTTGAACGGTCATTTACTAACTTGGCCGCCTTTCTTACATTTTCCTCTTCATCGGAAGATATTTTGAGCGGATATTGTCTGTCTCCTATTAATACTTTGATGGATATCTCTTTCTCTTCCATCGTTTAATTATCTAATTTATTTAATCGTTAAGCAATAACATGCTTTTGTCAATTTCCCGGATTACTGAATTTATTTTTTGCTTTAACGCTTTTTTTCCTTCATCATCCGATGCCATTGAATTTGCAATTTTAAGCAATTTATTCTTCTCTTCTAAATCCTTTATGGTTTCGCGTTGAAGCTCAATAGATCGCTGTATGTGCATGAGTTTTTCATTTATTTCGCGATTTTCTAAGGATAAACTCCGGTTGCGCTCTACTAATTTTTCTGTTTTTTCCTTTATATTTATTATTAATTGCTGAATATCGTTCATGCCCTATTTTCGAATAATGGCTTTGAGTTGGTTTTCAAATGTAGCTATAAGTTTTTGCATTATGGCGTCTATTTGTTTATCGTTCATGGTTTTTTCCGAATCGTATAAAATCAATGAAATGGCATATGCTTTCTGATTTTCGGGAAGTGGTTTGCCTTCAAAAACATCGAAAACAGTGAGTTTTCTCAAGTATTTACCAACAGTTTGCGAGGTTACGGTTTCAATATCACTGTAATTCACATCTTTTGCCAATACCAGACTTAAGTCTCTCGTAACTTCAGGAAACAGTGGAATTTCATTCAGTTTAAACTTGTTTTTGCTATGGGCTGAAAGGATGGCATCAACTGTTAATTCGGCATACCAAACCTCTGATTTGATGCCCAAATTTTGGAGTAAGGATTTTGGCACTGATTCAATTTTTACACCTTTGGCTTTGCCCGCCCCTACTTTCAATAAACAATTGTTCATGACGGATTTAAGAAAATAATAATTTACTTTCTGTTGCTTTTGCTGCCAGTTGGGCCCTGTTTTACTTCCTGTAACAACGATGGCAAGTTTTTCGAATTCCTTAAACCCTGTTTCACCCTGTTGGTATACTTTTCCAAATTCAAAAAACTTTAAATCATGTGATTTTCTATTCTTATTATAAGCCACAGATTCAAGGAGAGATGGTAAGATTTCTGGCCGTAAAATCGCCAATTCGTTGCTTAGAGGGTTTAATAATTTGATGGCTTTTTGATTGGTTTCTTCATTAAAATAGGATTCCCTTGTTAAGGAATTCGTCATGATTTCATTGAAGCCCTGGTCAGCTAAGTAGTCCGAAATGGTTTGTCTTATTAAATCCCTGTCGGGTTTAAGTCGACCCACAGGTGCGCTGTGAAGAACCTTGGGCAAAGGCACTTTGTTGAATCCATAAATTCGCAAAACCTCCTCATAAACATCTATTTCCCGTGTTACATCGCTTCGGTAAAGTGGCAGTTTGAGCCGTAATGCATCCGCCTTTTCTTCCAATATTTGAATATCAAGGTTTATTAATATTTCCTTGATTTCATCGGTTTCAATTTCAACTCCGGTGAATTTAAAAAATTTGTCGAAGGTGAAATCAGTTTGCAATGATTCTGGAAACCCCTGCTTCACCTCAATCAAACCTCCGCCGCTTTCGCCCCCTCCAATTTCGAGAATCAGTTTTGCGGCGTACTTTACAGCCAGGTCACAGGCCAGAGGGTCTATACCCCTTTCAAATCTAAATGAAGAGTCGGTGTTGATACCGTGAAGCTTTGCGGTTTTCCTCACATGGACGGCATTAAAGGCCGCAGACTCCAAAAACACAGAAACAGTTTGAGGACCAATGGAGGTACTTATACCGCCCATAACTCCTGCCAAGGCAATAGGTCCGCTGTTATCGGCAATGATCAGCTCGTCTCCCTGCAGTTTTCTTTCGATCTGGTCAAGGGTTATAAGCTTTTCTCCAGCCTTGGCCTTTCTTACTTTAATTGGCCCACTTACTTTATTGGCATCAAAGGCGTGTAAGGGTTGACCCCTGTCATGCATGATAAAATTGGTCACATCCACCACATGGTTAATTGGAGTTAGACCAATGGATTTGAGCCTATTCTGAAGCCATATGGGCGATGGTTTTAGGTTTATATTGTCAATTTGCAAACCACAATATCTCAGGCATGAATCAGGTTCAGCAATTTCAACTTGCTGAGCAGTAGGCGATGGCTTTGGGTCAATTTCCAGCGATGGAAGTTTTAAAAGCTGCCTGTTCAGCAGAGCCTTTAAATCTCGTGCAACTCCCAAATGGGAAGCTGCATCGCCTCTGTTTGGTGTGAGGCCAATTTCAAAAATAATATCCGATTCCGACCCAAGGATTTCTGAGACAGGGCTTCCTACCTCACTGTGATTGCTGAGAATGTAGAGCCCTTCGTGACCGGCTCCCAGGCCAATCTCATCCTCTGCACATAACATCCCTTCAGATTCCTCACCTCTTATTTTTGCCTTTTTCATGGTCATTGGCTCTCCGGTGGTCGGAAAGATGGTGACACCAATAGGCGCTACGATTACTTTTTGGCCCAATTGCACATTTGGTGCCCCGCAAACAATATTTAGCAGGTTGTCCTTACCTATGTTCACCTTGGCTAACTTCAATTTGTCGGCATTAGGGTGCTGCGCCAGATCTATAATTTGCCCAACAACCAAGCCCTTAAACCCGCCTTTAACCGATTCAAACTGAAACCAATCTTCTACCTCGAGCCCACAATTGGTGAGCAGATCCGCAATTTCTTCAGGATTTTCTGTTAATTCTATATGGGTCTTTAGCCAGCTAAGTGAAATCTGCATGAAGCGGCAAAGATAATTTTATTTAGGGTTTTTGAATTGCTCGCACCCTTATGAATTTTATTAAAAATAAAAGTGTGTTCAATTTCCCTCTACTGACATAAGCTGCATAACCATGCATTAAAAATGAGCTTTTCTCAAAAAAAAACCGCTCCGGGTTGCGGAGCGGTTTTTAACAATTTGACTTACGGTTATTTCTGAACTATCATTTTAGTGGCCCCTTTGTGCTTGGTGCCGGTTAAATATATGAGATAGGTTCCTTTTGAAAGAGAACTTGTTTCTATCTTTAGGGTTTTGATTCCCGGATTTTCACTGCCTAGACTTTCTTTGTAAACCACCTTACTATTCATATCCATCACAGTCAAGGTCATCTTATCCTTTTGTTCCAGATGGTATTGGATAGTGGCGTGATCAATGGCCGGATTTGGATAAACCTTTAACTGAGCTGAGCTTGTTCCGTCAGGGTTTTTGATACCTGCGTAAAGGGTATGGGTTTCAAAAATTCCCCTTCCATGGGTTCCTGCAACGAGGATTGAACCTGTGCTTGGCTCTTTGTTTACCTGACGAAGTTCATAAGTTGCTACCCTTGGAAACGACTGTCCTGAGCCTGTGTTTTGTTCAGTCCATGAAACTGAAGCTGCTTTTACGTTTGTTGTACCGTAAACTCCAAACTCCGTACCCACGACCACCATCGACTGTCCGCCGGATTGGTAATCGTAAATAAACTCTGCATCATAAACCGGCATGGCAGGTAAATTTCCCTGAACGCTTTTCCAGGTTGGAACGGCATCCAAAGCATTTTCGGTATAGTAGATATAGTTAGAATTGCCATAATTACCCATGGTCACTATCAAGCGGTTTGAATCGTTTCTGTCCGTAGCGATACCTGTAATGAATCTGCCTCCTGGAAGATTACCGGTAATGTTGGTGGTATTGCACCCCGGGTATAGGATGGTTGGATCCAGATTTTTCATGGTGTCAAAATATTCCATAGGCACGTTGATGCGCACCAATTGCCCATTTTTGCCCGCAAAAATATTTTTTCCATTGGCCGAAGCCTCTATAACGAATGCGCCTGTGAAGTTGCTCACCTTGAACCATGTTGGACTGGTTGATGCATTAAATACATGTTCCACCATCCAAACACACTGATCGGCACCCACAAATAATCTTGAAAGGGTGTCTACTTCCACCAACTTGATAGGGGTATTAAATGGTGCTTGAATATAGTTGCCCTTAGGATCTGCTTCCAGGCCTCCATTGGCATTAAGCTTGTAGCGGGGAACCCGTTTGTCCAGAATATTTGTAACGCCTGTTCCTTTATTTAAGGAGCGACCAATATTTCCGTAATAACCTTCCCCAATAAAATAATCATTGTTGATGGTCGAAATTTCACAACGGAATCCATCTCCGCCATA
Source organism: uncultured Chitinophaga sp. (assembly GCA_964617955.1). Lineage (GTDB taxonomy): Bacteria > Bacteroidota > Bacteroidia > NS11-12g > UBA9320 > JABWCE01. The sequence continues at coordinate 77,335 of CAZTXB010000009.1, read as the reverse complement.
AATCTGTTGCGATCTTTTTTTCTCTGTTCCAACCTTGCTAATAAATTGAGTCCCGTTATCCTGGGTACCTCCAATAATAAAGCCATTGGCCGCTCCAGCAACTCCATAAAATTGAGTCACATTAAACCCAAGGTTGTATTCATCTAAAATGTTGAATTTATCGGTTCTGGAGCGATAAACTCCGCCATCGCAACCAACATACATGCGCATTGGGCTTGAAATGGTATCAAAAGTAATCCAATGCTGATCGGAATGCGTTCCGTTAAAAACCTGATAAGGTCCTTTCGATTCGGTCCATTCAGCCATCGTTACGGCACCCATAAAAACCCTCTTTTTATCGCGGGGGTGAACGGCAATGGTCAGATCATAATCGCCTTGTCCGCCGGCTCCCTGATTCAAGGGGTTAAAAATTGTGCTGCCACCGGGAACGATAAGCGAAAAAGTTTGTCCCCCATCGGTAGATTGAAACAATCCGCCAAAATTATTGGCTTGTGAAGCCAAAACATAAACATAATTGGGGTCCTGTGGAGAAATGCCTATGACCAAGCGATTGAAAGCCCCGGTAATTCCGGTTGCTTTTTTATAGCTGGAAGGCGTGGTTCCATCCGTTGAGCGCCAAATTACCCCACCAATATAGGCCAAAACTGTGCCGTTGGTGGCTACTTTTAAGTCTCTGCAATTTCCGGTAATAAGATTGGTCCATGAAGCACCTGCATCACTCGAGAAACGAAGAGCAGTCGATGTTCCTGCATAAACTACGTTCTTGTCAGGGGCAGAAGCCATGGCGTTAACATAAGTATAGTTGTTATTGTTTGTGCTTGGCAATTGGGTAAAAGTTGAACCGTCGGTTGACTTAAAAATACCATTTCCGGGAAAAACAGATCCTTCCCTGTCGCCCGAACCTCCGAAACTACCTGCAAATTCACCAGACCCAAAATAAATGGTACCATCCATGGTTTGGCAGGAACTTTGAAAAGCCAGGGTGAGCATAGCGTCATTTATAACACTCCATGAGGCTCCACCATTGGTTGACTTAAAAATTCCACCTGAAACCGACGCAGCGTAAAGGGTATTGGGATTTTTTCTGTCGACTAAAATAGTGCGGCATCGGCCTCCGACATTGTCGGGCCCGGATTCTTGCCATACCAAAGGGAAACCGGCTTTATTGAGTCTTAAATTTGTTATCTGAGATTGCGCTGCTCTCACATCGGCAATGTCAATTTTTCCGGTTAGTTGATTGGCCTTCATTTGATAAAGCATCTCAAAGCCTTTGATAGCAGACATTTGTTTAATGCTTTGAAACGCATCCGGGGTATAGTAATTCTTATTTGAATTTACGGAATAAAAAATTGAACCTGCCATCGTGACAAATCCAAGGGAAAAAAGTATAATCTTCTTCATTTATAAATATTTAATTTTAATAATCGGTTATATATGTTTTTCGGCATGATACGATGAGCGTACCATCGGACCGGATTCAACAATTTTAAATCCTTTATACATGCCAATCTCATGGTATCTTTTAAATTGCTCTGGGTTAATATATTCTTTTACCTCCAGGTGCATTTTGGTCGGTTGCAGGTACTGTCCAATGGTCATAACATCGCAGCCGTGAGCCAACAAGTCATCCATGATTTCAAGTACTTCACTTTCTGTTTCACCCAAGCCTACCATGATGCCGCTTTTTGTTCTACAGCCCAAGGCTTTGGTTCTGGCAATTTGTTCAAGACTGCGCTCGTACTTGGCCTGTGGTCGCACAATACGGTAAAGACGTTTAACAGTTTCCATATTATGAGAAACTACCTCAGGTTTTTGAGCTACTACATTTTCAAGGGCTTCCCAGTCGGCTTTAAAGTCAGGTATTAAGGTTTCGATGGTGGTTTCAGGGTTGTGCAGCTTAATTTGACGTATGGTTTCTGCCCATACAAAACTTCCCTTGTCGCTCAGTTCATCGCGATTCACAGATGTAATCACGCAATGTTTCAGATTCATCATTTTCACTGCTCTGGCAACGCGCATGGGTTCGTCTAAATCGTATTCAGTGGGTTTTCCGGTGGCTACCGCACAGAAAGAGCAAGCCCTTGTACAAATATTTCCTAAAATCATGAGGGTTGCCGTTCCGGCTCCCCAGCACTCGCCCATATTTGGACAATTGCCGTCCTGACAAATAGTATGAAGTTTATTTTCGTTAACAATTTTTTTAACCCCGATATAGTTTTTACCCGTTGGCAATTGAATTTTTAGCCAATCGGGTTTGGTGCGCTTGCGAGGTTGTTCTAAAACTGTATTTTCAATCATCTATTTAGCCGCAAATATATTTTTATATGTTCGTTTCACCAACAGCCGCATTCGATTAATTTTTAAGGATGCGCTTGCCAAACATAAGTCGAAAATAAAGGCCGGTTTGTACGCTTCGATTTTTAGCTATGGCCATAACCGGCAAGCCATTTTTAAAGTATTCCAGATACAATCCCGACTCTAATCTTTTGGGGAATTCGGTAAAGTATCCCCAGGTAAAACCCATGCCTGCCGAAACCGACAGGCCGACCTTACAACTTATTTCATTCATCCCAATTCTTGAATCTGCATAACCAACAATTCTTTCTCTTTCGGTATGCCTTTGCGGGTCATATTTTTCTGTTAACACAGTTTCAGAACCCTTTCCATCAGGGTATAAAAAATTAAGGTAAATTGGCTTTAGAATACCCAAGGAAAATCCTGCCCCTGCAAGCAAGTCAATTCCAATGCGCTGTGCGTCGGTAAATTCAGATACTTTTTTTGACAACACATAATTGAATTTGGCGATGGCAGCTTTATTTAACTTTCCGAAGACAAAAGGCGTAGGATTACTGACATCTGTGTTGAAGCTTTTTGTTTCCTGTGGGTGTTTGAAGGTGGCAAGATTGATTTCGAATTGTTTTCCAAATTTGCCGCCATTTTCAATTTTGCTCTGGTAGGCAATCCCCATACCTGAACTTTTATATAAAAATCCACCATAAAAGGCCTTTTCCAAATGTTGGGCATTGGATGCTCCCCACGTGATTATTAGCCAATTAAGTATGAAAAAATGTCGCATTAATGTTTGTAAAAATAATATTAATTTTGGTAAACCATATACAGAGTTACAACAATGACAAAAATTTCAAAAATTTCTTATCTCGGAAATTTACGAACGGCTGGTACGCATTTGAATTCGGGTGAGCAAATCATTACCGATGCACCGGTTGACAACAATGGAAAAGGAGAGGCCTTTTCTCCAACCGACCTGGTGAGTACAGCCTTGGGAAATTGCATGATTACCTTAATGGGCATAACGGCCAACGCCCACCAATTTGAATTAGGGAACATTGAAGCAGAGATATTTAAAGTGATGGAGAATAACCCACGTCGCATATCACAAATTGAAGTGATCCTTAAAATACAGAATATGGGATTTTCTGAAAAACAGAAGCAATTGTTGGAACGCGCTGCAATAAATTGTCCGGTAGCTAAAAGTTTATCGGCCGAAATAACACAATCGGTACATTTTGAGTACACCTCGTAAAAAGGTAGCTACCGCTTATGCACAGCTAAAGAAAATTGAAAGGAAAGAGGTATTTGGCAATGTAATATCTACATCCTCATTCCCGGACATTTATCTTTTCTTCCTATCCCCCCGCCAGACTTACAAGAAGAAGCACCAAGACACAGTGCCAATATTGCAAGTATAATTAGATTTTTGAACTTCATAATTTGTGATAATTTATGCAAAGTAAAACAATAATTGACTTATTAAGTAACGAAAATACCAAGAATTTTATTGGATTACATATAAATGACGATGTTAAGGCCTTGGCACTTAAGGCTAAAAAGTATCCTGAGTTAAACATTAAGGTCATTTGCGGTCTTATTTCACTTTATCAAAAAGCTTCGGAAAAGCTACCTGCCCATTATGCAAGTTTAGCCGCTTTAAACCCAAAATCATATGAACAGTGCACCTCCGAGGCGGTCGCCAAATTTAAGGCAGATCTAATGGGGCTTAACGATAAAACAGTTATAAACGTTACGGGAGGTCTTGGCATTGACGATTGGGCAATGTCGAAGAAGGCCAAAAAAATATACTCCTGTGAAATAGATCAAGAAGTGCATCAATTGGCTGAATACAATGCTGAAATCTTAAAACTTAAGAATATTAATAGGCTTCTGGCTGATGGAATACACTTTGTTAAAAGTTCAACGAATGCCGACCTCATCTATATGGACCCTGACCGGCGGGTGGGGGCAAAAAAAAGTTTCAGACTTGACGACTGCGAGCCGGACGTGGTTAAAAATATGCCCCTATTGATGGCGAAAGCACCTGAAGTTTGGATAAAAGTTTCTCCCCTCGCAGATATAAGCTATCTTTTAACAGCTGTCCCTGAAATTCACAAAATTTATGTTATCGCCCTGCAGGGTGAAGTCAAAGAATTGCTGTTGCAATGTAAAGCAATGCCTACAGAAGTGCCTGAGCGAATAGCGATTAACATAGAAAAGGAACAGACCTATATTTTTAATTCGCATGAGAAGAGCAATCAAATGGAATACAGAAACCAAGGTGATTACCTCTTGGCTCCCGGCAATGCAGTGATAAAGGCCGGATTAAGTCAGGAATATGCCAACTTGCATAAGGTCCATATGATGGCGCCCAAAAGTCACCTCTATGTATCGGATCATATTCCAAACCATTTCGATGGAAGGATTATGAAAATAATTAACCATCTGATTTATAAGCCAAAAGAAGTAGAACGCTATTTAAGATCGCAGGAAATTGGAAAATGTTTAATTACCGTGCGCAATCACCGGGAGTCGGTAGAAAATCTCAGATCGCGATTTAAGTTGAAAGAAGGCGGTCCCGATGTGCTATTTTTCACAAGCGATACCAACCAAGTAAGCAGAATTTTTCACTGCAGGTCCATTCTTTAATTCGTATAGGGTGGTGGCAAATTTAGATTCCTATTCCGCCGGGCGAGAACTTAGCCTTTATTGGCTTTTATGATATATTGCTCGAGGGCCGCTACCATGCTGGCACACTCAGGGGTTGGGGCCGGAATATTGTTTTCGAGATGGGCTTCTCGTATGGCTTCATCCGTGGTGACGCCATAACCGGCAATCCGGGTATTATTTTGTTTAAAATCCGGAAAGTTATCGTAAAGAGATTTGATGTCGGCAGGGCTAAAAAATACAATGACATCGTAGTAAACATCGGCCAGGTCACTTAAATCGGAGGTGACTGTTTTGTAAAAAATGGCTTCCTTATACTGGATATTGTGTTGCTGCAAAAAGTCGGGGATGGTATTTTTTCGAATGTCGGAGCAAGGAAATAAAAAGTTTTCGTTGGAATGTTTTTTTATTTCAGCCAAAAATTCCTTTTCGGTTCCTTTTCCATAGAATACTTTGCGCTTGCGCAACACGGTATATTTTTGAATGTAAAGCGAAATGCCTTCGTTTATGCAGAAATATCGCATGGTGATGGGCAGTTCAATTTTTAACTCCTCTACCACCCTGAAAAAATTATCGACCGCATTTCTTGAATTAAATATAATGGCTGAGTGCTCGAGAATGTTTACCTTCTGTCGGCGCAGTTCCTTGCCCGGAATTTCTTCCAATTCTATAAAGGGTCGGAAATCAAGTTTAAGGTTTAATTTTTCGGCCAAAATGTGATAAACCGTCTTTTTTTCGCCGGGATTTGGTTGAGAAATTAGTATAGTTTTTACTTTCAAAATATTGACCTCGTTTATTTAGTTTTAAAAAATTGAGGAACTAATTTTTATAAAAACCAATAATGGTATTAATTCCAATCCGCAAAAATACAGAATATTGTAAAAAATTGAGCCTCCAAAAAATTGGCTAAATAGTAAAAGATATTTAAAGGTTCTGAAAACTATGTACAGAGAGGATAAGATGAGTAAAAGACCGAGAAGCAAGGTGTGCCACTCGGGAAACTGAACATAGTAGATAACCATGAACAATGGCAGAGATATGAGGGTGGCCAGATAGCCGAGACCAATGGTACATTTTACGAGTAAAACCGGAAGGTCATGAATTTGTAAAATATTTAAGGCGAGGTACTGAAAGAAAAATTTGCACAAGTATAAAATGGAAATTGAAAAAAAGAGCAGAATAAAAAACAGAAGCGAACTGTTAACCAGCTGATAATCTGTATCTCTAAGGAAATAATAGGTCCATAAGGCCAGAATTAAATTATGAACCAAAAGTCCCAGGAGCTGATGAATGTTAAACTCATAAAAGGACCGGTCTACAGCCTGACCAAGCATTCCTAATTTTAAAAACCCCAAGACAGATTGATCGTGCTTTTTTTCATTAATCCTTCGATTGATTCCCGCCAGGAAAAATGTAAAGCAGCAGGCTATAAATACCCAAAGTTCCGACCGATGGGGTCTTTGTAAGGGTTTGGGGGGAACGGTGATCGGGTTGGGCGTAATTTTAACTTCAGTATTTTTTTTAACCGGCGTAATTCTGTTCGAATCCGAGACCGTATTAGAATCGGAAGGAGCCCCTGCTTCACGTATGCTTAAGGCCTGAGACGAAATGAGAAAAATCGCAAACAGGGAAAGGAGCCATCTCATTTTCATAATTAAAAGTAATTGATTAAACCAAAATGGATTTTGGCATTTTTGAGATCAATAGGGTTATACTTCGACTTTCCCAGTGCCACACTCATATTGACTATTCCACTTCCTGTATCCAGATTTATACCTCCTCCAAAACCATAAGGGAAGTCAGAATCTATTTTTCCAGGTCTGGAACTTTGATCGATGTAATAAGCTGTGTTTCCGAACAATTTTAAGAAAGAGTTTTCCGACAGCAAATAACGCACTTCCAGATTAAATATGGATGCCGAACTTGCGAATAATGATTGTTCATTAAACCCTCTCAGCGATTTATTGCCACCGAAACGAAAGAGTTCGTTAAAGTAAACGGATGGAGAAATAAAATGAAACCCGCTTAGCTGATTGAAGAGCACAACGCGTTTGCCTAACAAAACAGGTTTTGCCAAATCGTATTGAATGAGCACCTGATAACTTAAAATTTGCATTGAATCATAAACCGTGTAAAAGGAAGCGTTCACCTTATCATAAAATTTTACCTTTTCGATGCGAATGTCCTTTTTTATCTGACGGCTATAAATAGAGGCTGTTGCCTCGGCTGAAAACCCTGAAACCGGGGAGATTCTGTTATTAAAAGTAACCCAGTTCAAGGCCACACCATATCGGTTTGTTTTCATGGCCGTTTTGTCGGCAAGCCTTTTGTTTAATCTTATCGATTGGGTATCGACCGACTGCAAGTTGGTGTTTTTTTGTTCATAGAAAATTTTAACGTTATCCAAACCTGAAAAAATGTATTGGGTTCCAATGTGAAACTTGGTCTCAGTATAGAGCGTATCATATTTTAAAAAATCAGCGTTTAATTCCACACCCATCGGTTGGTTGAATAGGTATGGAAGTGTGGTAGCAACGTTTAAGGCCTGACTTCTCGCCTGAAAGCTCTGCCAATCTACTTTAAAACCCTTTCCACTGCCTTTTAAATTTTTGAGATCCAAATGAAATTCTCCGGTCACGAGTAATTTGCTGTTGCCGGGTGTACCCGTATTTGGAGCAAATCCAATTAATCCATCTAAGCGGTCGGTCTTTCGTTTTTTAATATGAATAAGTGCTATTGCCTTTCGGCCTACAAAAAAAAGCTGAGGTTTTGAAACCATACTCACAAATGGCAATTTCGAAATCAATTTTGGCATTTGGGAAACAATCATTTCACTGTAAGGCTCTCCGGGTTTAAATCCCAGATAATTGTATAAAAAATTCTTGCTCAAACCCGATTGGCCGTAAAGGGCCAAGGTATCGAAGGAGATGAATATATTCTTTTCAAAAAAAATCGAACCGTTAACAGAATCGTCGCGAATCACCAATGAGTCCCAATAAAAATAAGCGAAGGGATAGCCTTTATTTTCAAAATGACCAATGGTTTGGTTCATGGCATTTTTTAAATTTTCAAGAGCCACCACGCCATTTTTAGTTTGATCAAATCCAAATTGTTTCACCATAGCTGCCGGTAGAAATTTATAGCTGACTTGCCCCCATTTGAAAAGTTTGCCCAAGTAGAGCATGGCGATAGCGCTGTCATTTCTATAAATAAGGGTATCGATGGATGCCGACAGATAGCCATTATTCATAAGCTGGGTAATTATACGGCCAGCTTGTTTGTAAGCCAAATCGCGATCAGCCACTTCTCTCAAAAAATTAATCTCGGCAGGCAAGGACCCCTGAACCCTGAAGGTCAGACCTTTTTGCGCGTATGCCTCAGAAAAGCACATCATGAGTAAAATCACAAAGCTTTTAAATCTCATGCCTTTTCGATGTTTCAAAAATAGGGAATATTGTTCGTCAAGGGTCCTCCCTTCAAACCCCAAGGATTAAGAGCCCTTAAGAGAAGGTTTTTCTTTATAACGCAAAAACCTGCTGAACAAGCATGTCCTGTTCTCTCTGATGAACCGATGCAAAACCTGTGGCAGGAGTACTGCTGCTTTCCCTGCTTATCCTGTTCAATTTTACTGGCCAATCGTATCGGTGCCAATGCAGCCATGCACCCATATTTTTTGGTTCCTCCTGAACCCAGAAACATTGAGCCTTTGCATATTTATCCATGCAGGCCAGTATTTGATTCTTTGGCATGGGGTACAATTGTTCCAATCTTACCAAGGCTATATCCTTTCTATTGTCTTTTTGTTGTTTGGCGAGCAAATCATAATAGATTTTGCCGCTGCAAAACACCAATCTTTTAACCCGTTTGGTGTCCGTAAAATCATCATCGATGAGTTCTTTAAAGCCGCCCTTGGTAAAATCCTCGATTCTACTCACACATTTTGGATGCCTTAACAAAGATTTTGGGGTCATTACAACCAAAGGTGTTCTGAAATTGCGATGTATTTGCCGTCTTAGCGCATGAAATAAATTGGCAGGGGTCGTTGGATTAATGACCTGCATGCAGGCATTGGCACTCAAATTGAGAAAACGCTCAAGGCGGGCAGAGGAATGCTCCGGCCCTTGACCCTCATAGCCATGTGGCAAAAGCAATACCAGTCCACTCGAAAATTTCCACTTGGTTTCACCGCTGCTGATAAACTGGTCGATAATAATTTGTGCGCCATTGGCAAAATCACCAAATTGCGCTTCCCACAAGGTAAGGGTTTCGGGTGTAGAAACACTATACCCGTATTCAAATCCAAGAACTCCGTATTCAGAGAGATATGAATTGTATATTTCGAACTTGGCCTGGGAATCGGAAAGGTGATTGAGCGGAATATACTCAAGCTCCGTATCTTCTTTTTTTATCACGGCATGTCGGTGGCTAAAGGTTCCCCTTTCTACATCCTGGCCCGACATCCTCACGGGATGCCCCTCCTCGAGCAAAGAGGCGTAGGCCATCAATTCTCCAACTGCCCAATCGTAGGTATTGGACTCTGCCATGGCGGCTCTGTCTGAAAACAATTTAGTTACCTTTTTAATGGGCAGATATTGCTCAGGAATGAAACAGATTTTAGTGTGTAGTGCCTTAAATTTCGCCTTGCTAATGGCCGTGGTAGGAGAAAGCTCAAAATCCGACAAATCGGACTTTTTATAATTTGCCCAAACATTTTTAGCCAGTAAATTTGACTTCACTTTATTATCAGCCCGCACAAAATCAAGTTTCTTCTGAAGTTCATTTTTAAAATGCAACTCCATCTCTTTCGACAGTTCCGCTTCGATGCTCCCATTATCCGCCAGTTGTTTTGAATAAATTTCGCGCAGTCCTGGATGAGAGGCAATTTTTTTATAAAGTAAAGGTTGGGTAAACCTTGGTTCATCGCCTTCGTTGTGGCCATATTTTCTGTAGCCCAGGAGGTCGATAAACACATCGGAATGAAAGGTCTGACGGTACTCTACAGCCATTTTCATCACCCACACAATGGCTTCGGCATCGTCGGCATTCACATGAAATACTGGACATTTGGTAACTTTAGCCACGTCGGTGCAATAGATAGACGAGCGGCCATCCTGATAATTGGTAGTAAAACCGATTTGATTGTTGGCTACAATATGGATGGTTCCTCCTACTTTATAGCCCTCCAACTCGCTCATCTGAACCGTTTCATACACTATGCCCTGTCCTGATATAGAAGCATCGCCATGAATAAGGATGGGTATCACTGATTTGGGGTCGTTTTGATAATACACATCAAGTTTTGCCCTGGCCATGCCTTTCACAACGGTATTAACGGCCTCGAGATGTGACGGGTTCGGACTGAGTTTTAATTTGACTTCGTGCCCATCGGGGGTTGTTAACAAGCTGCTGTAACCCATATGGTATTTTACATCGCCTTCAAAAACAGCGTCGGAATAAGCCTTGCCTTCGAATTCGGTAAAAATTTCCTCATAAGTTTTTCCCAGTACATTGGCCAATACGTTAAGTCGACCCCGGTGCGCCATGCCAAGTACAAATTGTTTGGCACCTGAGTTCGCCCCTTCATTTATCAGAGTATCTAATGCAGGAATCAACCCTTCCAGGCCCTCGAGAGAAAATCGCTTTTGACCAATGTATTTGGTATGCAGAAAATTCTCAAATACTGTGGCCTGATTTATTTTTTCAAGAATGCGCTTTTTCTCTGAGATGTTAAAACTCGGGGTATTTCGACTTCCTTCTAATTTGTTTAATAACCACTGCTTTTTGGCAGGATCCAAAATATACATAAATTCAGCACCAATATGCTGGCAATAGGTTTGCTTCAGTACCTCTATAATTTCCTTTAAGGTAGCGGGGCCAATTGAAATCTCTTGTCCGGCATCGAAAACAGATTCCAAATCGGATTCCTCCAGACCAAAATTTGAAATATCGAGATTGGGCGAATACTCTCTCCTTTCTCTTACAGGATTGGTTTGGGTAAAAAGATGTCCACGGGTTCTGTAACCTGAGTTAATCAGATTAAGAACTTTGATTTCTTTGAGAACGCTCCCGGACGCCTCACTCTGGATCGATTTTTCGTTTCCTTCAGAAAAATCAAAGCCCTCAAAAAACTTTTGCCAGCCATAGTCTACCGAATCCTTGTTGACTTTATACTGTTGGTAGAGGTTTTCAATGGAACTAACGTCGGCGTTAGATAAATAGGAGTGTTTAATCATTAATAAAAAAAGCGCTGCAAAGTTAGTTATAATGGTACAGTTTTTCCTTGAATTCACAAGACATTTCAAGATTTTTATCATTAGAAAATGGCATCCGGAAGTAAAATTTAGACTTTTTCAACAGGTCTGGTTTAACTTGAGTTTGATTAAACACAATAAGCATCTTAATTTAGCTGTTTCAAAAACATGGGGAATTTCAAACAGGTAGGGGTCTGCTTTTTGGTCGGTTTTACAGTGCTGCTTTTAGCGTGCAAATCGCATAAGGGCGCATCTTCTAAAAACGACGGCACCCCGACCTATAACGCGCAACAGGCTTTTAATCAGCATTATTATGAAGGTTCGAAGCAAAAAATTCTGGGCAATTACGATGAAGCTGAAAAAGAATTCAAGGAGGCGCTTAGCATTATACCTGCCAGCAGCGAAACCATGTACCAACTGGCCAATGTTTACTTCAAAAATAAAAAAATTGACGAAGCCTTGCATTGGGCTGAAATGTCGGTAAAGAAAAACAGCAAGTATAATTTTTGGTATTACGGACAACTCGCCCAAATATACAGCACCGCTAAAATGTATGAAAAATCGGCCAGTACCTTTGCTTATATGGTCGATAAAGAGCCGGAACGCAAATCGGTTTATGAGGAGGCCGGCAACCAATATCTCAACGCCAATAAACCGAAAGAGGCCCTTAAATTTTTTGAAAAATCTATTGTGAAGTTTGGAGGTGAAGAAGCCTTGTGTAGAAAGCTTCAGCAGTTGTATTTTGATTTAGGGCAGCCGGAGGAAGCGGTGAGAACCATGAGAAAATTATCGGAAACACACCCGGGAGAAATCAAATTTCTAGCTTTGCTAGCCGAGACCTATCTCAAAGTGAATCAGGTCACTGAAGCCAAAAACATTTACCTGCGCATACTTGAACTTGATTCAGACAATGGATTTGCCAACCTTGGGTACTCTGATATTTTGCGGGCTGAGGGAAAGGAGGCAGAAGCCTTCACCTACCTGAGCAAGGCTTTTGCAGACAAAAGAGTCAACATACATCACAAGTTAAAAATCATCTCGGCTTATTATTTTCTGATCAACAAAGATGAAAAGAGCAAAGAAAGGGCTTTTGATTTAGCCAAAAAATTGTTGGTTGCCCACCCCGACGAGGCTTCGGCCTACCAGGTAAATGCCGACATGCAACTTGCCATTGGTGAGCTTGCCGAAGGTCGCGATTGGTTAAAAAAAGGCCTGGCCATCGATGGGCAGGACTACCGAATTTGGCAAAAGTTGTTTGGATTAGATGTAAAATTGGCCAACAACGATTTTCTCTATGAAGACAGCAAAGCAGCATTGGAACTATTTGCCAACATACCCGGCTTGTACATTATTCATAGCCAGGCAGCTCTTCGAATCGAAAAATACGACGAAGCCATTGAACGTAGCTTACAAGGACTTGATATTTCATTTAAATCGGAAGAAAAGGTTCAATTTTATATGACTTTAGGCAATGCATGGTTCGAAAAAGGAGATTTTGAAAAGTCAGATCTGTATTTTGAAAAAGCCCTTGAAACCGATCAGCAAAACCCTACGGCACTTAACGACTATGCCTATAATTTATTTAAGAGAAACACCAACTTACAAAAGGCGGAAGAGATGATTCTGAGAGCTTTAAAACTCGACCCGGAGAATGCCTCATTTGCCGACACCTATGGATGCATACTCATGGCCAATGGAAAACTGGCAGAGGCTGAGACATGGATTAAAAAAGCTCTGGCCTCTGAAGGAGACAATGCTGAAGTACTCGAACATTTGGGAGACCTTTATGCCAAACAAGGGAAGACGAACCTTGCAATAGAAACCTACAAAAAGGCCCTGGAATTAAGTCCAAAGAACAAATCTATTCTTTCAAAACTTTCAAAATTAGGCTAATGAATAAACCGCTCATTTTTATACTTGCTGCCTGTATCTTTTCAGTAGCCTGCCGCGCTAAAAAAAACAAATTAACCCATATCAAAAAGAGGCAGTATGATCACACCAAGCCTATTTTGCCGGAAATCAAATCCATGCTCAACACCAGTTTTGAATACGACTACCTGAGTTATAAAGCCAAATGCGATTACAAAGACCAAAACATCGACCAATCCTTCACTATGAATTTAAGAATGAAAAGGGACAGTGTGTTATGGCTTTCGGTGACCGCTGTTGGGTTTGAAGTGGCACGAGCCCGGCTGGATAAAGATTCTGTAAAAATCATATCGCGCATCGATAAGAAGTATTATGTATATGGTTACGATTATATTAAACAAATGATTGGCACTACCTTATCGCTTACTCAGATTCAAAACCTGCTTACTGCCAATCTGTTATTCACGCCTGACAAGTACAAGGCCACGGCGAGCAATTTGCGTTTCACTTGCCAGGACGGATACATTGAGAACACCCTGGTTTTGGATGAGAAATCAAAAATTATTGAACAAATCTTGCAGCATTTGGCCGAGCAATCCAATGCCGGAGTGGTATACAGCGACTATAAAAAAGCGGACAAACAACTGTTTCCTGGCAAGGTCGATATCACTGCCACTACCCCTAAACGCAATATCAGTTTGATTATGGAAAATAGTGGAATCAGCACCGACAGCATTGATGTATTTCCATTTGAAATTTCAAGCAAGTATGTCAAAGGCAATTAGAGTAACCCTATTTGGCGGATGTATCCTGTTGTTTCTATGGTCCGGTTTTGGGCAAAGCAGAAAAGAATTGGAACGACAAAGAAATAAGAAGGAGAAAGAAATTGCCGTTACCAAAAAGAAACTTGAAGATACCAAACGGAAAAAAGAAAAATCGGTTGAGGTTTTAAGCACCCTTAGAGAACAGATTTCGCAAAAAAGAGAATTGGTGGGTCTCTACTTAACCGAGCTGGAAAAAATTGATGCGGAAATTGAGAGACTCAATTTAGACGTTTCGACCCTAAACTTTGAAATCGACAAATTAAAAAAGGAATTCGGCAACCTTGTTTATCAAGGGTTTAAGTCGCGGCATGCCACTTCAAAATTAAACTTTATCTTTTCAGCCCGAACCTTTCCCGAAACCATCAGGCGATTTGTGTACTTAAAAAAATTGCTGGATTTCAGAAAAAAGCAACTGAGCATTATTCAATCAAAAAAGTATGAAAAAGCCGAAAATTTGGCTGAGATGGAACAGATCAAGGATGAAAAGCTGGGCATTGTAAAATCGAATGAGGAGGTCCAAAAAGAATTGGAGCAGGACGAAAATTCGGCTAAGGAATTGGTGCAAACGCTTCAGATAAAAGAGTCAGGCTTGCAAACCGAATTAAAGAAAAAGGAAAAGGCCTACAGAGAACTTGACGCTGCTTTAAAGCGAGCCATAGAGAAGGAAATCGAACTGGCCAGGAAAAAAGCTGAGCTTGAAAAACAGAAGGAATTGGCAAGAATCAGACAGAAAGACAAAGCCAAAACCGCCAAGCAGGCTGAGGCGGAATATGTTGCCCCTACCGACATTTCAAGTTTTGGAAAAATGAAAGGGAAGTTGCAATGGCCCATGCAAGCGGGTTATATTTCACAGGGATTTGGAACCCATCGACACCCTACCTTGCCCGATGTGAATATCATTAACAACGGTATCAATTTGGCGGGCACCTCGGGCTCTGCCATAAAAAGTGTATTTGAAGGAGAAGTGTCGGCCATCTTGCTGATTCCGGGGATGAAAAACACTTTGCTCATAAAGCATGGAGACTTTTTTACGGTTTATTCAAAACTGGAAACTGTCACAGTGAGCAAAGGTGAAAAGGTTAAAACGGGTCAAAAAATCGGAACCTTAGGAACCGATAGCGACGGAAAGACTGAACTTCACTTCGAAGTTTGGCAGGGTAATCAACGCCTGGACCCACAGAAGTGGCTTCACGCTAGATAGCGACTTTTTTCAGGTTAAATGATTTTAAAAAAAAATAATCATTCTATAAAATAAGTTAATTGCAAGCCTTATAATTGTATTTATTCTTTAAAGCGTGCCCTTTTATTAATTCTTAAACATTCCTCTATTTTATGAATCCTATTATAAAAAACATACTGGTCTTTGTCGCAGCACTTCTCATCGGCGGTTCATTAAACATGATGATCATTCTTATCAGTGGCTCCATTATTCCGCCTCCTGAAGGGGTAGATGTGACCACTATGGAAGGTTTAAAAAAAGGGATGCACTTATTCGAGCCCAAACATTTTTTGATGCCGTTTCTGGCCCATGCTCTGGGCACTTTGCTGGGAGCCTTCCTCACCTTTAAGTTCGCTTCCAGTCACAATATGTTATTGGCCATGGGCATAGGACTTTGCTTTTTGGTTGGAGGCATCATGAATATTTTTATGCTGCCCTCCCCTCTTTGGTTCACTTTGGTTGATCTCATTGTGGCCTATATCCCTATGGCTTATTTGGGAACCCGACTGATGAAAAGAAAGTAAGGCCCAGATAAGAAATATCTTCTTCTTAATTTTTGAGTGAATTGACCCGATTTAGCAATTGGAGACTTATCTTCGCCTCCAATTTATGCCCTTTAAATTAGTATCCGATTTTATACCCACGGGCGATCAACCCACGGCCATTGCGCAGTTGGTTGAAGGTATCACTTCTGGCGATCAACACCAAACCTTGCTTGGGGTAACCGGTTCAGGTAAAACCTTTACCATAGCCAATGTGATCGAAAAAGTTCAGAAACCCACCTTAATCGTTAGCCATAACAAGACGCTTGTGGCACAACTATACAGTGAATTTAAAAGTTTTTTTCCTGAAAACGCCGTAGAGTTTTTTGTATCCTACTACGATTATTATCAACCTGAAGCCTATTTGCCGACTTCGAATACCTATATTGAAAAGGATTTAAACATCAATGAAGAAATAGAAAAACTGAGATTAAAAACCACCTCCTCATTGCTTTCAGGTCGGCGTGACATTATCGTTGTCGCCTCTGTTTCCTGCATCTACGGAGCGGGCAATCCCTTTGATTATGAAAAAAGTATCATTCGAATCGGCAAAGGACAAAAAATTGCACGCAATGTATTTCTTTACAGCCTGGTTGAAAGTCTTTACAGCAGAACCACGGCAGATTTTAAAAGAGGAACCTTTAGAGTGAATGGCGAAAATGTCGACATTTTTTTGGCCTATGAAGATTATGCGTTTCGCGTTTCATTTTTTGGAAATGAAATAGAGGAATTGAGTGCCTTTGATCCCTTAACCGGACAGACCATTCGCAAAATGGACGATATGGCCATTTATCCTGCCAACATCTATGTAACAAACAGGGACACCATGCAGGCAGCCATAAGGGATATACAAGATGACCTGGTAAAGCAGGTCGATTATTTTAAATATCTAGGCAAGCACTTGGAGGCCAAGCGTTTGGAAGAAAGAACCAATTTTGATTTGGAAATGATAAGGGAGCTCGGCTATTGCAGTGGAATTGAAAATTACAGCCGGTATATGGACAGGCGTCAGCCGGGTCAAAGACCCTTTTGCCTCATTGATTACTTCCCAAAAGATTTTTTAATGGTGGTGGATGAAAGCCATGTGACCCTTCCACAGGTCAGAGGCATGTACGGCGGAGACCGAAGCCGAAAGCAAAATCTAGTAGAATATGGTTTTCGCTTACCGGCGGCCATGGACAATAGGCCTTTGAAATTTGAGGAATTCGAAGCCATGAGAAATCAAGTGATACACGTAAGCGCCACCCCTGCGGAATACGAAATACAGCTGAGTGATGGTATCGTGGTTGAGCAGGTGATAAGACCTACAGGATTATTGGATCCCGAAATTGAGATTCGCCCATGTGTAAATCAGGTGGACGATCTACTGGATGAAATTGATTTAAGGGTGAAAATGGGAGACAGGGTTTTGGTAACCACCTTAACTAAACGCATGGCCGAAGAATTGGATAAATACCTTCGCAACCTTGGCATCAGTGCCACTTACATCCACTCAGAAGTAAAAACCTTAGACCGAGTGGAAATTTTAAAAAACCTGAGACTTGGAAATCTTGATGTGTTGGTGGGTGTGAATTTGCTGAGAGAAGGGTTGGACCTACCGGAGGTATCTATGGTTGCCATTTTAGATGCCGATAAAGAAGGCTTTTTGCGTAGCGAGCGCAGCTTAACACAAACCATTGGAAGGGCTGCCAGAAACATCAGAGGCAAAGTGATCATGTACGCGGATAAGGTGACCGAAAGCATGCGAAAAACCATAGAGGAAACAGATCGC
Organism: uncultured Chitinophaga sp.; assembly: GCA_964617955.1. Classification (GTDB taxonomy): domain Bacteria; phylum Bacteroidota; class Bacteroidia; order NS11-12g; family UBA9320; genus JABWCE01. The sequence continues at coordinate 59,900 of CAZTXB010000009.1, read as the reverse complement.
CGCAGGGATAAACAAATAAAATACAACGCAAAACATAATATTACTCCCCAAACCATTATCAAAAAAATTGAAGACCTCATCGACAGACCCGATGCGCCACAATACAGAAATGCGCAGAAGGCTTATGTGGAAAAGGAAAATATAGGCTTGGCGGCGGATCCTGTGGTTCAGTTTCTTTCAAAAACTGAATTGGAAAAATTATTGGCTACCACCAAAAGCCGCATGGCTAAAGCTGCCAAGGAGCTCGACTTTATGGAAGCCGCCCGATTAAGAGATGAAATGCAAGAGCTCGAAAAAATGGTAAAAGCAAAATCATAACTTAAAATTAACTCATGAATTTCAAAGAGTTGAAAAATAACCATAAAATCTTTTTAAAATTGCAACCCATGAAAAAGATAGCCATGTTGGTGCTTATTGCAGGAGCATCCTTAAGTTTAAAAGCCCAGGAAAAAGGTGTGTTTTCAGGAAATTTTCAGGGTAGTTTTAACATATTTGATATTGACACCAACATTGGAGTAAATGAAAAGACGTCTCCACAATATGGAACCGAGAAATCGAGCAGTGAAGGTTTTCTTTATATGAACTATGCCATCTATGGATACACCATCGCGGCACGTTTCGATTTGTTTAACAATTCTAATCTGTTAAACCCCAGCGGTTCATACTCAGGCCAGGGGCTTGGGTTTTGGCAAATTTCCAAGGACATTGAAAAATTAAGCATCACTGCAGGCTATTTTTATGAGCAATTTGGGTCAGGTCTGGTCTTCAGGTCCTACGAGGACCGATTAATTGGAATCGATTATGCAGTGCAGGGAGTGAAGGCAAAATATAATATTACAGACAATTTTTTTATCAAAGCCTTCACAGGAAGGCAAAAAGGGTTTCAGCAAAACAGATTTGGCATGGCCGATCCCATTGTAAAAGGGGTGAATGCCGAAGGCACAATGAATGTGGGCACAGCAACCATGACGATAGGAACCTCGCTGGTCAACCGAACCTTGAACAGCGATGCAATGAATGCCGTGGTTGCTGAGATTAACAATTTGAATCTTGAAGACCGTTTCAACCCCAAATACAATGTTTATGCATATAACGGATACATGGATTTGGCGGTTAAAGACTTTACTTCAAGCGTAGAGTACGTTGCCAAAACTAAGGAGGCCGTGAGAAACCAACTGGACGGCAGCCTGGAAAATAAAGCGGGAAATCTTTTAAACGTTAGTGCCGGTTACTCTAAAAATAAGTTAGGGAAAAAGCACAAAGGCGGGATAGGCATAAACGTGCAATACCGTTATATCGACCATTATTCCATGATGCTTTCACCGAATGTTAAAAGTCTGGAAGGTTTGGTAGGTTTTGTACCCTCTTTGACTCAGCAAAGCACTTACAGGCTTTTGGCCAGGTACAGTGCACAAGCTATCACAACAGGTGAGAAAGGCTTACAGGCCGACTTTAATTTTACCATTAATAAAGAAAACACCATCATGATTAATGTTGCCAAAATTGACCAACTCAATAACGATAAGCTGTATAGGGAGATTTATGCAGAGTACTATCATAAATTTAATGCCAAATTGAAGTCGAAAGTCGGGTTTCAAGCCATACATTATGATCAGGCCATCTATCAGGGCAAACCGGGGAAGAAACCTGTTAAAACCATCACGCCTTTTGCCGAACTCACCTGGAAACTCAACAAGAAAAACTCCATGCGTTTTGAAGGACAATACATGAGTACCGAACAGGACTACGGAAGTTTTGCCAACGCCATTATCGAATGGAATATGTCGCCTCATTATTCATTTGCCGTTTCCGATATGATTAATGTGAAGCCTAACCGCTACGAGGATAACCCTGCCCCTGACAAAGTGCTACATTACTATTCCGTATTTGCAAAATACAGCATACATACCACTGCTTTTACCGCTGCCTACATCAAACAGGTGGAGGGTGTGAATTGCTCCGGTGGAGTTTGCAGACTTGAGCCGGCCTTTAGTGGGGTGCGCTTCACTTTAACGACAAACTTTTAAACCGACCACTCCAATTTCTACAAGTTTTAATAATCATTAATTTTACTAAATAGGGCCTGCTGAAAAAGTTCAGTGTGCGTGCAGGACGAGGCGGCAAAGCGCAGATGTACTTGACGTACCTCAAGCTGCAGCCGCCGAAGTAATGCATGTGCAATGAACTAACGACATCATAAAGGAACTTGATGCATGCAATTTTCATAATTTACTGATTGTATCGTGCATTAAAAGAAATAAAAGCTAATATCAAACTAATCCTATCAAGCCTTTGAGTGTTTTTCAGCAGGCCCTAAATAGAAAGTTATGAGCTTTAACATTGGAACAAAAGAAAAGCCTATGGAATTAAAAACACCGCCCCTTTCATCGGAGTATACCATGCACACAGATGTAAAGGATGGAAAGGAAATTTTGGTTTGCACCGTAGGTAAAACTATTTTGCATTACCGCATGGAATGTTTAAGGGATTTGCACGCCATGCTCAAGCAACATGGAGATTGGATGGATTTAGGCAGCGCCGATGAGCAAAAACCTGCCAAGGATGGAACGGTCGAAGCCTGGGGCCGATCGGAAAAAAACCCGGTTGGGGGCTGGTACGGATTAAAAAAAGGTTTTAGAGGTCGTTTTGGCATGTACATTCCCCCTTTGATGGAAGTCCTTGGTTTGGCGGAATTAACTCACGAGGCGAAGAACAATAGAATGAGGGCAGTATAAATGAAGATGCGAATCATAGAGAGGAAGCGTTAATAATAAAAATCATCCGATAACGATTTAGGGCCTGCTGAAAAACACTTAAAGGCTTGATATGATAAGGTTCATTAAAAATTTTATTGCTTTTAATGCACGATAAAATTAGTGAACCATGAAAATATCGTGCATCGAATGCCTTCAGAAAGACGTTAGTTCATTGCACGTCCCTTACTTCGTCGGCTTCGGCTCGAGGTACGGCAAAGTACATCTTCGCCTTGCCTCCTTGTAATGAACGCACACTGAACTTTTTCAGCAGGCCCGATTTAGCTTTCACTTTTCCTTTTTTCAATGGCAGTTCTTTGTCGTTTTCTAAAAAAATACATAAATCCGGATGCTACGAAGAGTATCGCAAAGAGCTGAAAATTTTCATCTTTGAATCCTGATTTGGTATAGCCAATATACATTTCAACCACAGATACTGCGGCAATTGCCAACCACATAATTTCGATTAAACGTCTCATACTTTTTTAATGTTTACTTGAGTGAAACCCTCCCGCTGAGGTGTTTGATGCGATAGCGGGTGAAATTTTGGTTCGATTCAAAACCGTTGCCATATAATATTTCATCGGGAGTTTTAATTTTTATAAATTTATCGGTATAAATTTTTTCCATTCGCTGATCCCAGGTAAGTTCCTCTGTTTCCAGTTCCTCATTGCGTACATTTTTTACATGTACATTTTTTTTGGTCACGATCATTTTTTTATTTTCATAGCTGACGGCGTAATTGGCAGTGAGAGAACTTTCTACTTCTCCTGATGCGTTGTAAAAATAACCTCTGACCCCTTTTTTCATTTCCATATAGGGTTCGGCACTCTTTGGATAATGCTCCATTAAAGGAGAAAATATTTTTGCTTTGAGTGCCCCTGAATCGGTATAACTAATGGCAACCTCGGTTGCTTTTTCTACGCTCATATCAGCGAGCATTTTATTGACCTTTTTGACCTTCTCAGGATCTTTTTTGCATGCGGAAAGACAAAGGCCTAAACAAACGAAAATACTTAAAACTTTGATATAGAATCTTTGACCATTCATCAGTTAAAAAGCCGCTTGTTAAACCATTTGTCGGCAAGATTCAAGCCCATGGTAATTTTAAAAAAATCTTCCTGAATCAGATTGTCAGCCATGGTACCGCGCCGCACGAACTCACCCGTAATAAAAATACGGGAAGTGAATTTCATTTTGTTCCCTTCAGGTCCTCTGATAATCTTTGTAAAAGGCAAACCAAAACCCAAACACAAGGCATTTTCTGATATGCGATGGTTGTTTGCTTGATAATAGCCATCGTTATGTGAAAAACCGATGGTATAACGGATGCTTTGTATATATCTCGTAAATTTTTTGCCTTTAATTGAATTGTCGAAATGAGGAATAGGGCATACAAAAAAGCCAAGGGAGTAATGCTGATCGTCCATTAATCCTCCATTGTCGCCGAAAATATTCTTATAATCGCTCCAAAGCGTTTTTCCATAGCCGGCGGTGGCCTGCCATTTTTCGAAATTGCCAATGCTGTAAGAAACATTGAGTGAGCTTGGCAAGCTCATTTTTACACTTTTGGATTTTTCGTTAATCAGGGTATCTCTTGGATAAGCCAATCCATCCGAGAGTTCGGTAAAAGTGCGAAGCAAGTGATCGTTCTCACCCTTGAGATTTGTATGGGTAGAAAATACCAAACCGATGACCTGGCTTAGGCCTGAATCAGAGGCATTGTGCAACTGTAATCCTAGGTCGAAGTGGTGACCTTTTAAAAACAAGGCGTTGACCTCCTCATAACTCGTCATGAAACGGTTACCGGGATAGCGTTTTCTTTCCGTTTCATTTACCTGACCGAATATTCTTGAGTAATTGGCCCCTACGCTTATATGCTTGTAAACCTTGGTTCCAAAACCAATATTTAACTTTGACAGCCCTCCGCTGCCTTCAAATTCATTTCTTAAAGCCACACCCGATGAGTCTTTAACATTGATAATGTTATAACCAACGTCAGAAAAGGGCAAGAGTCCGAATGACAAACCACTTCGCAATTTATTAACGGGAATGGCGAGTGCAATGTATCCCAAACCAGCATTTGAAAAATTTTGACTTCCTGCAGAGGTCTTAAATTTACCAAGATCCATATAAGGCGCTACGTTAAATACGCTAGCCTTTATACCCGAAAGGGACGAAGGGTTGGCTAGAGAATAGTTGCTCTCCCCGCGGTAGGAAAAACCATTGCGGCCGTTAGCCGCATTATCGGCGAACCCCGAGTAATGCATGATTCCAACTCCAAATAATGAATAGGGAGAATGGGTATTTTGCTGGGCATAAACACCTTTACTTACCATCAGGTAAGTTATGATTAAACTAATCCGCTTGAGTTGGATGAACATTATATTTTAAAATTTCGTACAAACCCTTCAAAACCAGATTGGGCTCGGCAAATATCGTGCCTTTAAGCCTATCCGCAAAGTAAGAATGGTCGCCACCGGTGATTATCACCTGAATTTCTCCATTTTGTTTTTCATAGCTGTCTATGAAACCCTGTATTTCTAGTAGGGTGCCATTCATCACTCCGCTTATAATGGCATGGGTAGTGGAGGACCCTGACATTTCAAACTGGTGATTTTTTTCGAGCAAGGGCAATTTTCCGGTGAAATGATGCAGGGCCTTGAACTTTAAATCGAGGCCGGGTGCGATGCTTCCGCCAAGGTATTCGCCCCTTAGATTTATGAAATCGTACTTAATGGCAGTTCCCGCGTCCACAATCAAAATATTCCTTTTGGGAAACAGGGCATAGGCACCCGCTGCGCCTGCAATACGGTCTGAACCCAGGGTTTCAGGTGTTTGGTACAAATTTTTTATTGGCAACGGTGTTTGTGAATTCAGCGGTATGACTTTTGAAAAGCGCTTGTAGAACGGTGCAAGATCCTGATTGGTTACATTCGAAATGCACACTGCGCTTGTTTCATCTATCTCATTCATAAATTGAAGAAGGTTCTCCCAATTTTCAAAATTGAAAACAGATTCTAGAGATTGCTGAGTGAATACCCCCAATTTGATTCTTGTGTTTCCTATGTCTACACTAATGTAATTCAAAACTTATTTCTTTATGATTGAAAATGAGGGTTTCACGGTTAGACTCCACCATCAGCTGACCCATTTCGTTTATGCCTCTAATTTCGCCTTCAATTGGCCCCTTTACAGTTTGAAAAATTCGTTTGGACTGCATGCCGAAGAGCCGGCTTTCGTATTGACTTTTTATGGCTTCAAAATCGGAATGAATCCATTGGCCAAGCCGGTAATTGAGATTGCTTAAAAAGGTTGACAATAAGGTATCCAAATTGAAAAAATGACCGGATACCTGAAGCATGGAGATAGCATGCGGAAGCGAAGGAGGGAATTTATCTTCGTTCACGTTTAAACCGATGCCTATCACACAATTTTTTATTTTCTCCGATTGCAGTTGGGTTTCAATTAAAATGCCCGCCACTTTTTTTCCGTCCACCATCAAATCATTTGGCCATTTAATCCATGTTCTGTCAGGAAAATAAGGCGAAATTAAATCGTGAAGTGCCAGAGAAACCGACAAGTTAAGTGAGGTTTGATGCGAAATAAACAGCTGTATATCCTTGCAAATCACGCTCAGCAATAAATTGCATCCAGGACTCGAGAACCATTTGGAAGCGCCTTGGCCTTTTCCTGAATTTTGAAAAGAGCACACAATCACATCTCCGTGACTGGCCGTGTCATTTTTTAGATTCAACAAGGCCAACTCGTTGGTGGAAGTCAATTCCTCAAAGTTTAATATTCGGAATTTGTTAAAGAATGAACTTGCCAAGGGAAAAGTATAACAAGCGCAAAGGTACTCGAAATGCTTATTCTGCTACTTTCTTTTTTATTTTACCCGCACATTGAAGTTTGCATTTTGAAAAAATATTTTAATCGCTTTAAATGGATATCATAGTGAAGTATGAACACACGGCTTATTTTGGCGAAAGGAAAATCTAAGCAAAAAAAATCTTAAAAATATATTATTCAGTTGTTTTGAAGCGAATTAATTTAACGACCTTTGTAGCCACTAAATACGATTGACGAAAAAAACGACTCTAAAAAAAACAAGTACTGGCAGCGTACTGGCCGAAATTGCCATTACGGGGATGCAGGAAAAAAAAGCCAAATCCATTGTTAAAATTGACCTCAGGAATTTAAACCTGTCTGTGGCCGATTTCTTTGTTATTTGTCATGCTGAATCCGACAAACAAATTGATGCGATAGCCGACTCGGTCGAGGAAGAAATTAGAAAAGCGACCGGAGAAAAACCCTTCAGCAGAGAAGGGTTTCAATTATCCGAATGGATTATTCTGGATTATGTGGATGTGGTCGTGCATATTTTTAACAGGGAAAAACGTGCGTACTACGATTTAGAAGACCTTTGGAGCGATGGCGTTCATACCTCCTATGCCGATGAAAACTAGATCTGACGTTTTCTTAATACTTCACTCGGGCATGCGGTAAATTTCTCAAGAGAATAAGTTCACAATTTCAACTACCCTACCCTCAAAATCTGTAGTCGATGCCATAAGCAAAGAGCTGGGGAATGCCCAAACTAAGTTCTGCTCCAAGGCCTAACTTGCTGTTGAATTTATACTTATATCCCAGAGCCAATGAAGGGAAAACAGCTCCCGGAAAGCTTGCCCCTAACTTACTGTCCAAATCGGTATCGGAAATCGATGGGGAAATTTTCCAAAATACCGCGCCAAATCTCGCGCCGACATATAAATCGTTGTTTTCGTCATTAACCAAATGGTAATGGAATCGCAATCCCAGATACCTGCGTTTTACCCTGATGTCAAAGTCATTAAACCTTTTGGTGATTTGATTAGGGTTCTCAAAAATGAGGTAATCTACTTTCATTCCTAAATTTTGTGTAGACCCTATAATTCCCAGCGAGGCCTTTTCGTTAAAAAAATAGTCGTAGGCCAATTGTATGGCAGGAGTTGATCTTCCCTGATAACTGAGGGAATCTGTCTTCCATTTAAGTTTGCCATCCTGTTTAAAAATTAAACCCCATGTACTCGTTGAACCATTTAAGCTAATTTGATGTTTCACCGAATTTTGCCGTTCTTTTTCACATCGGTATTGAGCTTTAGAGCTCAAGCAGATAAATAGAGCACAGCAAGTTAGAATTAATCTGACCATAACTTATTTGAGGGTATAACAGGCCCCAAAGGAAAGAAGATGTGGCGCTGAAGCATTTATTTCGATGTTGGCGGCAAATTGCGGATGGAGTTTTATTCTGAATCCGATGGGTATGAGGCCTATACTTGGCCTGTTCAACCTTGGAAAGTCATCATTAAAATCTGAAACAAAGGCGGGGTCGGTTGAAGGCAATTTATTGTTCCAGAAAAGTACACCGGCCCGTATACCCGAATAAATATCAACTTTTGAAGTGTTCTTAAAATGGTATAAGGCCTTGCCTCCAATGTATACTCTACGCATTTTTGCTTGCAAATCAACGATCTCCTTAGGTTGCAAAGTATCAAACTTCCAACTTGAAATATCGACCCTGAATGGCTGTACAGACCCGAAAAGTCCGACACTGATTTTGTTGTTAATGAAGTGGTCCCAGGTAAATTGGATGGCCGGTTTTACGCTCGTATTATACACCTTGCCAATGGTATCGGATGAAAGCGCCTCATACAACAAGCCGGTAAGACTAAGACCTGCATGCAGTCCAAGAATGTTATGGCCGGCCTCTTCCATTCTCTCAGGTTTTTTTTTCACTTCTTTTGGCTTTTTCTGCGCTTGCAGGCTGTGACACACAAAAAAGGTCAGAATAATAAAAATGAGGTTTTTGTTCATGTTCTGTTATAATTATGAGTTAAAGGTGCGTTTTTCGAAAGCGTCCAGGGCCGCTTCTTTCAATGCCTCTGAAAAGGTTGGGTGGGCATGACAAATACGTCCAATATCTTCTGCGCTTGCTCTAAACTCCATAGCAACCACAGCTTCGCCAATAATATCGGCTGCTCTTGGGCCGATAATGTGGACGCCCAAAATCTCATCCGTTTCGGCATGTGACAATACCTTGGCTAAACCATCGGTCTCCATTCCTGCCACAGCACGCCCATTGGCCTTATAAGAGAAGCTTCCACTTTTGTAAGGCACCCCTGTATTTTTCAATTGCTCTTCAGTGAGTCCAACAGCCGCAACTTCAGGCCAGGTGTAAACAACCCCCGGTATTAAATTATAATCGATATGGGGTTTTTGACCGGCAATCGTTTCAGACACAAAAACACCTTCTTCCTCGGCTTTGTGAGCCAACATTGCACCTTGAATGACATCGCCTATAGCATAAATTCCTTCAACCGAAGTTTGAAGTTTTGAATCCACAGCTATTCTTCCCTTGTCATCAGTAGTCACACCTATATTTTCAAGACCTAAACCATCGGTATAAGGTTTTCGTCCGACAGCAAGCAGACATATATCCCCTTCGATTTCAACGTTCTCGCCCTTTGCGTTTTCAGCAATAACTTTTACCGATTTTCCTTTTGCAGTAGCTGACTTCACCTTATGTTTAAAATAATACTGAAACCCAAGCGTCCGTAATGATTTTTGAAGCTCCTTACCCATGGTTCGGTCCATGGTAGGAATTAGACCATCCATGAATTCTAAAACCGATACCTTTGAGCCAAGGCGCGCATATACTGAACCAAGTTCAAGCCCAATAACTCCACCACCAATAACAATCATGTGTTTTGGAATTTCCTTTAAACTCAGGACTTCTGTACTCGAAATAATTCTTTTCTTATCAAAGTCTACACTGGGAAGAGAAGCAGGTTTGCTGCCGGTGGCAATGATGGTATGATGGCTTCTCAGGGTTGATTCACCATTATTGGAAGTGATTTTAATTTCGTTTTTAGATAAAAAAGAGCCATGGCCGTGAAAAACATCAATTTTATTTTTTTTCATTAAATAGTTGATCCCACCATTCATTTGCTCCACAACGCCTGTTTTTCTGGCTATCATTTGTCCGAAATTCAGTTTCATATCCTTTACCTCAATGCCGTGTTGCTTAAATTTATGTACTGCATTGTGATAATGTTCACTGCTATCGAGAAGGGCCTTGGATGGGATACAACCCACATTTAAACAAGTTCCTCCAAGTACAGGGTACTTTTCAATTATTGCGGTTTTTAAACCTAACTGCGCCGATCGGATGGCTGCAATATAACCACCGGGACCAGACCCTATCACCGCGACATCATACAAATTCTCCACTTCTTTCTTTATATTTATAAATGCTTAATTCTAATATTTTGACCCATCTCATTTTAAAATGGCCTGCTGTTTTTCGAGCTGTAATCCCACGCTTACGACTTCCTTCAATACCGGGTCTCTCATAAATTGCTCTAAACGGTACCTATATTTCCCGGTTTTTAAATAAACTTTATCCTTAAGAGCAGGAATTCTAAAACTAATAATGTGGCCCAGATTATGGCCGGTCCATTTTCCGCGGTGATCGGACAGGGTGAGCATAATATTTTGAGATTTTGTTACCCCGACGGGATCCATCTCGCTGAGTTTAATCCAAAGGTTGCTGTATTTATAATCGTTGGTCACCCGCAGATTGATAGAGAGGGTGTAATAAAAGTTGGTATCTGTAATGATTACGGGAATTTCAAGAGGTTTGTTTTTTGCCCACTCGTAATTCTTAAGATTTTTCCACTGATCGATTACCGGAACAACCGTGCAGCGACTAAAAAATACTATGAATACAAAACATAATATTAAACGGTCTGTGAATTTTACGCTATGCATGGGGCCGGATTTGCACCGCAAAGTTAAGCCAAATTAGGTAAAAGGATTGTGTGCTAAAATATCTTACCGTTTTTTAACACATGCATTCTCCAATTTCATTTAGGGAACTGATGGCGTATTTTTTAATCTCGATACCGCAACCACTTGAAATGCTGAATTTTTAATTATTTTCGTGGGGAATGAACCAGCATTTTAAGAGATTCAGGCCCATTCTTATTTGTCTTTTCATCATGCAATGCATGTTTGAAACCAGGGCTCAATCACGCCATTCATTTATTGGAGGTATCGATGTAAACTGGTATCCGGCCGGCTGGATTATTGCCCCTTCCATAGGATTGGCTTTTAAGGAAAATCAGAGCGTGAACTTTAGATTGGGTTACAACAGAGCCAACCGCTATAATTGGAGTGGATTGAATGATGATGAAACGGGGGGAGGATTAGGGTGCGGCCTGGGCTATCGCTATGTATTTCCTGGTAAAATTGAAGGTCTCTATGTAAATGCCAAAATTGATTTATGGCAAATGAATATTCATTGGAAAAATGAAATTGGTCAAGCGAACGAAACCTCGGGAATGACTAAAACCACTGTTTTGCAACCCATGCTGGAACTTGGATACCGAGTAAAAATCAAAGAGAGGTACCATCTCGGTTTAATGGGTGGCTTTGGACAGGAAATAAATATTAAGACCCAAGGCAAACCCGTAGGGGAAGGTGGGATGTGGCTTTTGGGTTGTAACGCCTGGTACAGGTGGTAATTATGAGGAGGTGAAAAAACAGTTTGATAAAATATCTGCCATGAGTCTTTAACTTTGCAGTTTGGAAGTTAAAAAATTCATTTTTAATTATTTTTCAGAAAATACCTACATCCTGTTCGATGAATCGAAGGAATGTGCCATTATTGATGCAGGCTGTTGCAACGCCTCAGAAGAAAAAATCTTAACGCAATTTATTGAGGACCAGGCATTAAATCCGGTCTTACTACTCAATACCCATGCCCATATCGATCATATCTTGGGAAATGCCTTTGTAGCCAAGCGGTACAATTTAAAATTACATCTTCATAAAGAGGATTTGGAGACCCTTAAGAGTGGGGAATTTGTAGCAAAAAAATACGGTTTCCCTTATAATGCTTCGCCCCTGCCCGACTATTTTTTAGAACCGGGTAAAAACATAAGCTTTGGTCACACAACGCTCGAAATCAGATTTACGCCGGGCCATTCGCCGGGTTCAGTATGTTTTATCCACCATAATGATAAGGTTGTACTAGGTGGGGATGTTTTGTTTAGAGGCAGTATAGGAAGAACAGATTTGCCCGGAGGTGACCTGCAAACCCTACTGCAGTCTATCCAAACGCAACTTTATGTATTGGATGAAGGTTATACAGTATACAGCGGGCATGGTGAAGATACTAACATTGGTTTTGAGAAAAAATACAATCCCTTCGTAAGGGGAGAATTGTAACTCTTGAGTAGATTAATTAGGCTTGTAAGGCTAAATTAATTTTAATGAGACATTTGATTAGTTCTGTTATTGGGATACTAACTGCTTTGGTTCTCTTCTCATTTTTCTTTTTTTTGAGCATAAAATTTGTTCCTCTGCCCCATGGTCTGGATATTCAGGATATAAATTCAATCACATACAATCTAGATCAAATTCCTATTATTAATTTTGTATCCGTGTTGTTTTGCTATGCCTTGGCCTCTTTTTTTGCAGGATTTGTGAGTATCAAAATCAAAACGCCAAGTCCAAGAATACCTTTACTGATTATTGGCATAGTACTTACCTTTTTAGGATTTATAAATTTTATGAGTATTCCTCTACCTATTTGGATGATAATCATCGGGTCTTTTACTTTTTTAAGCATGACATGGCTTGGGGGCAAAATGGGAACACCAAGGCCAGACAAGGATTCCTTCTATAGGTTTTAAGATAGATGTTTGAACAATAATTATGATTTTTTAGCGGAGAGAATGAACTAATATTGCCGAGTAAATAATAAAAATGTACGATTTTATTGAAGGAAAAGTTGAAAAATTAACCCCTGCTTTCGCAGTCATTAATTGCAATGGTATTGGTTTTCATATTCAGATATCATTGAACACCTATGAAAAGGTAAAATCGGTCGAGAAAGTTCGCTTACAAGTTCATCAGGTGATATCGGAAGACAGCCATACTTTCTTTGGTTTTTTCACCGACAGAGAAAGGGATGTGTTCAGGCAATTGATTTCGGTGAGTGGCGTTGGCGCTAATACCGCCCGCATTTTATTGTCATCTTTAAATGAAGAAGCCCTTATTCAGGCAATAATCAGAAAAGATGCACCGTTACTTCAATCTGTGAAAGGAATTGGACCAAAAGCTGCGCAAAGAATTATTCTCGAACTGCATGATAAAATGGGTAGGATTGGCGGGCAGAATGTGGAGTTGAGAGGAGGCACAGAAGGTTTGGCTTTTGAAGAAGCCTTGCAAGCCATGCAGGCCTTAGGCTATGCAAGGGCGGTAGCCGAAAAAGCGCTGCTTGCAGTGAGTAAAGAAAGTGGGGCCAACCTTTCAACGGAGACTCTTGTAAAACATGCCTTTAAATATCTTTGATTGCTTATTTTTGCAGATTATTAAAACTTAAAAACAGAAACATAAGAAAATTTTACCAAAAAATTTTATTTAGCAATTGAAAGTCACCGTTACCCGTATCTTCTTGGCCGCTACTGCGGCCTTTGGTATTTCTTTTATTTCGTCGGGTACCAACGGATTTTTAGTTAGCGCCGGTGAGCTTTATGAAAATAAGGACAGTACCAAACGAGATTCGAGCAAACTAAAATTTCCAATAAAAGATAAGAAAGCCTATGACTACGGATTCAAAAGAAGCCGATTCGATTTAAAAGACCCTGACGTTTACAGCAACAAAACAGAGTATGACCCCGAGTCGAATTCTTATATAACGCGTGAAAAAATTGGTGAGCGCGAGGTATCTCCTCCAAAGTCAAAATCCTTTTCAGAATATCTGCGCGAATTAAATGAAAAGGAACAGCAGGATTATTTTCGTTCAAAAAGCAAGGCGACTAATTTTGTAAGGAGTTCAGGCATTGTGCCATCAACCATTAATGTTCCGGATGCTGTCGACAAGCTTTTCGGCCCGGGATTAATCGATATCAAGCCTTCAGGTTCGGCCGAGGCAACCTTTGGCGGAAGTTACAACGTAGTGCGAAATCCTCAAATTCCATTGAGGCAACAGCGAACCGGTACCCCCGATTTTAGAATTAAGATGCAGGTGAGCGTGACGGGGCAAATCGGCGAAAGGTTAAAAATTAACACCAATTACGACACCGATGCCACCTTTGAATTTGAAAATCAAATAAAGCTCAACTGGGAAGGCCAGGAAGATGACATCTTGAAGAAAATTGAATTGGGGAATGTGAGTTTGCCCTTAAACGGCAGTTTGATTCAGGCCGGACAAAGTTTGTTTGGCGTAAAATCCCAGATGCAATTTGGAAAATTAATGGTGACCACCATAGCCACCCAACAAAGAGGCCAAACCACCGAAACCGAGGTAAGCGGTGGCGCTCAGGTAACCAAGTTCGACATACAGGCCAACAATTACGAAGCCAACAAGCATTTCTTTTTAAGCCAATACTTTGTCAATCAATACGACAACGCCTTAAGTTTACTGCCTATAGTTCAATCCGGAGCTTACATCAACTACATTGAAGTATGGGTAACCAACAGAAACCGATCGTTCAACGATAACAGAAATATTGTACCCATTGTGGACTTAGGCGAAACCTATCCCTACAATTCAAAATTAAAAATTCCGGGGCAGGTTCCTCCTCAAACACACAATGAAGCGAATCTGCTTTGGAGCAATATACTTTCCGATCCAGGTTTAAACAGCACCTCCACCGTGATTGACGCCTTTAAGTTACGCCATGCTAATTTGGACATGAAGGTGGGCATCGATTATAATATTTTGACCAATGCCCGAAAACTCAACGAACAGGAATTTACGATTAACAGGCAATTGGGATACATTTCCCTTAATCAATCTCTCAACAACGATGAAATATTAGGGGTGGCATTTGAATATACCCTCAATGGAGCGGTTTATAGAGTGGGACAACTTTCGCGAGATAACCCTCCGGGGCCAAGTGGTCAGGGCAATGATTTGGTAGTTAAAATGCTCAAATCTACCATCACCAATACGAGATGGCCGTTATGGGATCTCATGATGAAGAACATTTATTCTTTGAACACCTACAATGTTCAGGCACAGGATTTTAATCTGAATGTGGTTTATGCCGACGATAAAACTGCCGATTTAAATTATCTGCCAGTTAACAATACTGAAACTAAAATATTTGAAAAACAGCTGATTACGGTACTAAATTTAGACCGTATGAATAAGCAAACCGAGGCAAAGCCCGATGGGGTTTTTGATTTAATAGATGGGGTAACCATCAATATGTTAAATGGCCGAATCATATTCCCTGTAAGGGAGCCATTTGGCAACTTTTTGAGATCAAAATTCAAGGACCCAAATGGAAAGGATGCTAATTTTTATGCTTACGACGCCTTGTATGATTCGACCAAATGGTGGGCAGAACAAGATGTAACGCATAACAAGTTTTTTTTAAGAGGAAGTTATAGGGGAAGTAGCACAAATGTTATTTCTCTCAATGCCATTAATGTGCCTCAAGGATCCGTTAGGGTCACAGCCAACGGAGCCCCATTGACTGAAAATGTCGATTTCACTGTAGATTATAATATTGGTCAGGTAAGAATTATAAATCAGGGAATTATAAATTCGGGCGCGGTCATAAAGGTATCTTCTGAGAGCAATTCCTTATTTACCTTGCAACAAAAAACGCTTGTTGGTTCGCGTTTCGATTACACCCATTCACGCTATCTCACCCTGGGCGGAACCGTCATGCACATGCGCGAGAGGCCACTCACTCCAAAAGTTGACATTGGCCAGGAACCCATTCTTAATACCATTGTTGGAATTGATGGCACCTTCACTAAAGATTCGAGGCTTTTGACAAAATTGGTTGACAAATTGCCTTTTATTGAGACCAAAGCCAAATCCAGCATCATCATCAGTGGAGAGGCGGCCAAAATATTCCCTCACAATGCCAAAACCATAGGAAATACCAAGGGAACCTCCTTTCTCGATGATTTTGAAGGAGCCGAAACACCTTTCGATTTGAAACATGTATTGAATTGGAAATTTGCGGCCACTCCGCAAGGCCAGAAGGATTTGTTTCCTGAAACCCAACTCGACGAAACCAATGCTTATAAGCGGGCCAAAATAATTTTTCACACCATTGACCAAACCTTTACCGGCAGCGATAAAAAGTACATTCCCAATCATATTACAGGGGTAGACCAATCCCATCCCTTTGTTAGAACCTGGGCACTGAAAGAAGTTTTTCCTCAGCTAAACATACAGATGCAGCAGGTAAATCAACTCACGACCCTTGATTTGGTGTATTACCCGAAAAAACGAGGCATTTATAACTACAATCCCAATGCATCTGATTTTAATGCCGACGGCAGCTTTACAAAGCCTTCAGAAAGTTGGGGAGGAATTGCCCGAAAAATTGAAACCAACGACTTTGAAGCGGCAAATATCGACTACATAGAATTTTGGATGATGGATCCCTACTGTATGAGTCAAAATTCAGGAAACAAAGGCCAGCTTTATGTTAACATAGGCAGCATATCGGAAGATTTGAATGCCGACAACCGAAGGGCAGTTGAAAACGGACTGAACAAAGATGGGTCTACCTTTGGGCTCGACAGCACCCGTTATGGCTTTGTTCCACAGGCCGACCCTCAAATACAGGCCTTCGACAACGACCCTTCTACCCGAAGCAATCAGGATAAAGGTCTGGACGGTTTGAACGATAACGAAGAGCGAACATTTTTCAGAGGGTATATAAATCAATTAAAAACAAATTTCGGCGCAAACAGTCCCATTGTTCAAAAAGCCGAAAGTGACCCAAGCTCTGACAATTATTTGCATTATTTAGACCCCAGTCACAGCTCCATTAAAAACAGCATCTTGGGTATGTACGAGCATTATAATGGCATGGAAGGGAATTCAACCCTTGCCACTTTGTCGACCGGGCAACCCCTATCTTCAAGCATTTACCCCGATGATGAAGATTTGAACCGTGACCAATCCATGAGTTTTAACGAGGAGTATTTTCAGTACAAAATCGACATTTCACGCAATGCCTTTAAGGTAGGTTCCAATTTTGTGACCGATTCAATACGAACTATTCCCAATTACATAGACGGCACCGGGTTGCCGCCAACCGTGACTTGGTATCAATTTAAAATACCCATTCGTCAGTATGATAAAAAAGTGGGTGGGATTCAGGATTTCAAATCGATTCGATTTATGCGCTTGTTTTTAAAGGGATTTGAAGACAGTGTGATTTGTAGATTCGGTCAAATGCAATTGATTCGTGCCGATTGGAGAAGATACCTTAAAAACCTTAATTTTCCTCCCGGGGTTGGACCCAATCTCGATCCAAACGATCTCACCAAGTTTACCATTTCTGCCGTAAATATTGAAAAAAACAGTCAGAGAGTTCCGGTTCCTTATATTGTGCCTCCCGGTATAGTGAGAGAAACCGACCCAACGCAGCAGAACAATGTTCAAATGAATGAACAATCCATCTCGCTGTTGGCATGTAAGTTAAAGAAGGGAGACGCCCGAGCCGCCTACAAAACCATGAATTTCGATATTCGAAATTACAAAACCCTAAAAATGTTTATTCACGCAGAAGGGGAGAACCTCGTGGACGGAGATGTTAGAGCCTTTATTAGAATTGGAACAGATTTGGAGAGAAACTATTATCAGCTTGAAATACCTTTAAATATAACTCAACCCGGATCGACCGACCCATGGGTGGTTTGGCCAAAGGATAATGAATTAAATATAGACCTGGAGCAATTTCAAACCATAAAACTCAACAGGAATAAGGTAACCTCGGATGTTACCAGCTACTATCAGGAATTATTGGCCAATGGAAACATCATCTCAGTGATTGGTCAGCCCGACCTGAGCAATGTTCGGACAGTGATGCTGGGTATCAAAAACCCTGCCGACGTAGCCAATGGAAAAGATGAAATTTGTCCTGAAGTGTGGTTCAATGAATTGCGACTTGAAGACTTCGTGAATACCGGGGGCTATGCAGCCAATGCCCGAATTGTGGCCAACCTCGCGGATTTTGGAAAAATAAATTTGACAGGAAGTTATCAGTCGATAGGATTTGGAGGGGTAGATAAGAGGTTGAATCAAAGAAATTTAAACGAAACCATAACTTATGATATACAATCGAGTTTGGAATTGGGCAAATTTTTCCCTGCTAAAACAGGGTTAACGATTCCCATGTTTATAGGATACAATGAAATTAGAATCAATCCCAAATACAACCCACTTAACCCTGACGTACTGCTTAAGACCGCATTGAAATCGGCCGTGGATGAGGCCACAAGAAAAACCTTGAAAGAGAATGCCCAGGATTTTACCTCCAAATACAGCATCAATTTTACGAATGTAAAAAAGAACAAAATGAGTGGGGGAAAATCTCATATCTACGACATAGAAAATTTCAATGTAAGCTATAGCTATCAAAAACTCTTTCGACGCAATCAGATTATTCAGGAAAATCTGGTTGAAACCTACCGGGCCAGCTTGGGTTATAATTTTAGCCACTCGCCAAAACCCTGGAAGCCTTTCAAAAAATTAAAGCCAAAAATTCTAGCTCCATTTACCGGTTTTGGGCTTTATTTCGTTCCGCAAAGCATCATGATGAGGTTTGACGTGGACCGGCGTTACTCGGAGTTACAAAATAGAAATAACGATAATTTCAAGGCCATTGTGCCAAAATTATTCGACAAAACCTTTACCTTAACAAGGGTTTACGGGGTTAACTACAACATTACCAACAACATTAAATTCGATTACAACGCAACCTTGTTAGCGCGTGTGGAGGAGCCTTTTGGGGCCCTGGAAACCCAACTAAAAAAAGATACGCTTTGGAGTAATTTTAAAGGAATGGGCAAGCCGAACTCCTTTGATCAAACCGTAAATTTAACTTATAACCTTCCTCTTAATAAGGTAAAAATGCTCAATTGGATTACGATTTCGGGCAGATATTCAGGAAGCTACAATTGGCAAACTGCCCCTCCCGCCGCTCCTATTATGGGCAATACCGTCCAAAATTCTCAAACACTGGGAGGAAATGCCCAATTGAATTTTTCTTCATTTTACAATAAATTTCCATTGCTAAAAAAAGCAAATATGCCAAAACCTCCAAAATCAAAACGGAAAAAGAAATTTGAGGAGGACGAGGATCAGGATGTAAAACCTGCAGATAAGAAGAAAGAAGAAAAAAAGAAGCAGGAGATTGAGATCTCGAACGCTGCCCGTATTACCCTTAAATTATTGACTCTGGTGAAGCAATTGCAATTGGATGTAAGTTCAACCAATGGCATTTCCCTTCCGGGATATCAGAGGGGAATAGATTATTTAGGGATGAATGATAAATTTAAAACTCCGGGAATACCGTTTGTAATTGGGATGCAAGATGCCAATATCAGGTACAAGCTTGCCGAAGGCAACCATTTATCACAGAATCCTCTGCAAATAAACCGATTTACCCAATTGAATGGCTTGGACATTAAAGGTAGCGGAACTCTTGAACCCTTTGCCGGGTTCAGAATAAATCTTAATCTTGAAAGGCGTTATTCACTTACCACTTCAAGCACCTTTAAGTACGATACCATTAGTCAAAGTTTTGTAGATCAAGGTTTTATGGAAGCAGGAACTTTCACCATTTCAACTATGACCTGGAGAACTGCATTCGAAAAATTCAACAAAGAATATCAATCCGATGCCTACGACCAGTTTCAAAAAAACCGAAGGGTCATGGCTGAAAAGGTACAGGCCTCTGAATTGAGTCAGGATGTTTGGAAATCGAGAAACTATACCACATTAATTGGCATAATCGATCCTAGTTCAAGATTTCCATTGGGCATCGATAGCAACCATCAGGACGTGTTGATGTACTCTTTTCTCGCCGCCTATCAAGGCAAGGAGGCCGGTTCGTACAAGGCAGAACGGTTCCCCTTTATACCACTTCCATCTTGGCGTGTTTCCTGGAATGGACTCAGCAATATTCCCATTGTAAAAAAATACTTCACCAATGTTACGTTTAGCCATGCCTATAGCTCTACCACTTCCATAGGCAATTTTAACACCAACGCCAACTATGGACTTGATACCCTCGTCTCAGGCAAAAACCTGACCCCCAAGTATCAATTCACAACCATTTCAATTGTGGAGCGTCTGAGTCCTTTAATTAAAATTGATTTAACGCATGTAAGCGGACTAACTTTGAATTTCGAATTAAAATCAGACCGTTCCCTTAATTTGACGACGAGCTATAAAATTAATGAAATTCACAACAAAGAATATGTGGTTGGAGTGGGTTACAGAAAGGCTAAAATTATTCTGCCATTTAAGATCAATGGGCGAAAACCCATGTTAAAAAATGACCTGGATTTCAGAACCGACTTTTCAATTCGCGACGGCTATACCATTACTCGTGATATAAATTCGAACATACAAACACAGGCCACGGCAGGTATGAAAACAATTTCAATCAGACCAACCCTGAACTATAACATTACCGAGAATCTTAATTTTAAGGCATTCTACAATCGAAATGTGAACAAGCCTAAAACTACCCAGTCTTTCCCAACGGCCTTGACTAACTTTGGTATATCGTTAAGGTACACTCTCCAATAACTCATCCAAAAAGAGAAGATTATTGCTCAATACCTGCCAATCGCATTATTTTTATAATCGCGGCTTTATTAGCATCTGTTGAATCCAGATTTTGGCTCCAGTTAAAAGAATGGTCTTTGCCAAATCTTCTGTTACTTTGAAAAGTATGGTTCATATTGCCTGCTTGCTCGCTTTTCAAAGACTCAAAATGTATGGTGTTGGCCAACTTAAAAATGCGCCTGGCGGTTTTCCTTTTTAGTTTATTTTTAAGGGTTACCTCCGATACTTCCTGACTTAAGTATTTGAATTCGTATACCCTTCCGTTTCTTAAAATTACATTCTTAACCACCATTCCTGTAAACCCACCTGAGCTTACTACTACCAGTGATTTTTTAGGAAGTTCTTTTTCCAACATTAAAGTTGGTTTACAAGCTACAAGAAAAATAAGGCTGAGTAGAGCTAGGAATCTTAATTTCATCAATAAGTGAAAAATTTATGCCCTGGAGGCATGACTATAAAAATGTCAAAATTACGATAATCTCCATAGAGGTGGATGATTTATACTCAGCCTTCTTAAATACACCAATGGACGCAATGGCCATCCTTTTTTAGCTTCGGCTTCACACGATGGCAAAGTCCTCAGTTCTTCCTTTTTTATCTGGCACTAACCCAATACTTTTGCAATACAGTTTTGCAAAAAATAAGCTCTCTATCAGCCATTCAAAAAGCATTCTTTGCTCTGTTTTTGGTATCGGTTATTGGAATTTTTTTATTTGAAATCGCCCCTCATTTTGCGCTTGCCCTTGGACTATGTATTGGCTTAAGCATGGGCAATCCTATGCAAAAAATGACTAAACCCCTAACCAAGTATCTTTTGCAGGCGTCGGTAATAGGTCTGGGCTTTGGAATGAATTTTACCAGCGTAGTGGATGCCGGTAAAACAGGAATTTTATTTACTGTCCTGAGTATTTTTGGGGCCTTGGGCTTAGGTTTTTTATTGGGGAAATGGCTTAAGGTGGCTCCCAAAATAGGCTACTTGATAAGCTGTGGTACCGCCATATGCGGAGGCAGTGCCATTGCAGCTATAGCCCCGGTCATCGAATCGGATGAGAAAGAGATGTCGATGTCACTGGCCACCGTATTTATTTTGAACGCCATTGCGCTGCTCATTTTTCCTTTTATCGGCCATTATATGAATTTAACTGAATGGCAATTTGGAATATGGTCGGCCATTGCCATCCACGATACAAGTTCGGTAGTAGGCGCAGCTACTACGTATGGTGGGGAATCGATAACCATTGCCACAACCATCAAACTGGCCAGAGCTTTGTGGATTATCCCGCTGGTTATTTTTACGGCTATTATTTACCGAAAGAAAACCGGAATAAAGGGCTTTCCCTATTTTATCCTTTTGTTTCTTGGGGCAAGCATGGCATCCACTTACCTGAGCATACCCTCTTCGATAACCGAACACGTTGTTCGTTTCTCAAAGGTCGGCTTGAGCATAACCTTATTTTTAATCGGGGCATCCATCTCCGTTAAAAGTATTAAGGATACCGGTTGGCGCCCTCTGGCCATGGGTATTTTACTCTGGTTAATCCTGTTATTGGTAACTTTATGGACCGTGACTAAAAGCTAAAGTGGTATTAATGCCGAAACGCTTGCTTCTAAATTTCGCTCCGATTCGTGAGGACACGAATCAGGGCAGTAGCTGTTTAGGGACAAGAATCAAGGCAATAGCTGTTTTAAGCAAACGAAACAAGGCGATAGCTGGAATCAATTACTGAATACCATGCGTTTTGTTTGGATGATTTTACCATCAATAACCAGGGTGTAGAGGAAAGTTCCGCTTTGGTGGTAGCCATGTTCATACAAAATTTCATTGACCCCTGGTTTTAGCACTACGGAAAGTCTTTTTACCTCTCTTCCACTGAGGTCTGAAATAGACAAATAGCTGTCTTTGAATTTTTCATAGGTATTAACCATAACCGTAATCATTGTCGACTCATCCGAAGGATTCGGTTTGTTTTGCAACAATTCCACGCCTTTCGGTTCTTGTTCCAGGCTGTTTACATCTGAAATTTTTGACAGAAGTTCTTTTGAAAATAAGCTTTCAACTCCCTGATCGTCAACTGAGCATACACTCACAATATAGCTTGCAGGTTTTGAAACCTGAAAAGTATAGGAGTTGCCGGTAAAGTGGTAAACGGTATCCCAGTCGTTATTGATGGTTCGAACGCCAACCTTATAACTTTTGTAGTCTGTTTGCTTAGTGATGGTCACTGTGAGTTTGCTAACCCAATCTGAACTCAATGTAAAATCGGGTATGTGAGGGCCAATCGCAGCCATTCCGGCGGCGGCACCATTGATGACCGCATTGCGGGCCAGATAATTAAAATTTACATAAAAACTGTCTATAATTTTATCATTATCCGTATCAGCACCCAAAATATCATTGGAGGTATGTTGGCGATCGGTATAGGCTGTATTCGTCACATCGGCATTGCCATTCTCATTAGCTGCGGTTAACCGGATTGCAGCATAATTATGCTGACGAAACGGTATATGATCTCCACCACGACCTGTTCTGTCCTCCGGGGTCATGATATTCACGTTCATTTTCACCTCGGCTATGGGTTTCACTCTGTTTATGTATTGAAGTTTTGTAAAGCGAGCCAATCCTTTCCACATAGAATTAAAGCTGCCTGCCGAAAAAATTCTCACATTCAAACTGTCAACAACTCCTGCCCCTGAGCATCCGGGTTGGGATGCCGTTTGTCCGCAAATCACTCCTCCAATCACGTCATTGTTCAAAACGGCCCTTACTTTTATTCCTTTTTGCTGTACATAATCGGCAAAGGCTTCCGCTCCATTTAAACCTTGTTCTTCGGCGATGGTGAGTAAAAAAACGATGCTGCGATTAAAGGTGTACTTGCTCATCACCCTTGCCAATTCTAGAACCAGAGCTGTACCACTTCCGTTGTCTTCCATTCCTTCGGCCGGGCAAGAGGTATCACAAACTTCGGCACAACGGCTGTCGATATGGGCTTCGATAATGATAATCGATTTGTCGCTCGTGTCACTGCCTGGCAAAACAGCGAATATATTTCGATGCTGATTTTGAGCGCAAATCAACTGATCAAATTGTAGGAATGAGGGAATCAAGCGGTTGTCGTTAGCCTTACTAAATTGAGTAAATTTTGCAAATGTCCAACGGCGAGCAGCCCCTATTCCAAAGTTTTTGGAGAAGGTGTCTGAACCTGTATTCCGATTTTTAAAAGTCTTCAATGCTTCAAGGTAAGACTGTAAAGAATCCGGGGACACCTCCTTGTTAATTCCTTTTACAATGGCTTCATGGCCGGTTAAAACTTTTGAGGCTTTGTATAAGTCCGGATGGTATTGCCCAAGCATAATTTTTTCGGCCAGGGGATTGGTTGAAAGGATATTTGTTTGGGCCAAAAGCGAATTCAATGAAATGGCCAGGGTAATTGCGATAAGCGAGCGAAGTGCTTTCATAGATCAAAAATAAGAAAATTCAGAATACCCCCCCTTTTTAAAATCTTTGGCCAGAACTATCCAATTTTGGGTCAGAGAAAATAATAACAAAAGTTCCGCTCGCCTTTAATCCAGGCCAAGTTCTTTCCTTTGATCGCGACTAATGGCCGATGGGGCATCAATCATGGTATCTCTTCCCATATTATTTTTGGGGAAGGCGATAAAATCGCGGATGGAATCGGTACCTCCAAAAATGGAGCACAGTCGGTCGAGTCCAAAGGCTATCCCACCATGAGGTGGCGCCCCGTATTCAAAAGCATTCATCAGAAAGCCAAACTGGTTTTGAGCTTCCTCCTCGCTGAATCCCAGAAGTGAAAACATCGATTCCTGCAATTCGCGGTTGTGAATTCGGATACTGCCCCCTCCCACTTCAACACCGTTGATAACCAAATCATACGCATTGGCTCTTATGAGCCCTGGATTGGATTCCAGGTAATGTATATCTTCGGGTTTAGGTGCCGTGAAAGGATGGTGCATGGCATGCCATCTCTTGCCTTCTTCATCGCGTTCGAGTAGCGGAAAATCTGTCACCCAAAGGGCTTCGAAATGGTTTGAGTTTCTGAGTCCGAGTTGTTTTCCCATTTCTAATCTCAACTCATTCATCTGTTTTCGTGTAGCTTCAAGGTTACCGCTCAATACCAAAATAAGATCATTGGCTTCTGCCCCGCAGGCCTGAGCCCAAAGTTGGAGAGCATCCTGCTCATAAAACTTGTCGACCGTTGATTTTAGACTACCATCTTCATTGACTTTGCAATAAACCAAACCCTTGGCACCGATTTGTGGTTTCTTAACAAATTCGGTCAGTTCATCCAATTGTTTTCGGGTGTAGCCACCGGCACCTTTAGCACAAATGGCAATTACAGTTTCGGCTTCGTCAAATATTGAAAATCCTTTGCCCTTTACCAACTCATTCAAATATACAAAGCGCATGTCGAAACGAATATCGGGTTTATCGGACCCATAATGCAGCGTGGCATCGGCGTAACTCATCCTGGGTACAGTGGGAATTGCTATATTTTTCACCTCTTTAAAAAGGTGTCGGACTAAACCTTCGAACATGCTTAAAATATCCTCCTGCTCTACAAAACTCATCTCACAGTCTATTTGAGTAAACTCGGGTTGTCGGTCAGCCCTTAAATCCTCATCCCTGAAACACTTTACAATTTGGTAGTACCTGTCGAACCCACTCACCATGAGCAATTGTTTGAAAGTTTGGGGACTTTGCGGAAGTGCATACCACTCTCCTTCATTCATGCGTGAAGGGACGACAAAATCGCGGGCCCCTTCAGGTGTTGATTTTATCAAAACCGGCGTTTCGATTTCAATAAAATTTTGAGAATCCAGGTAGGTTCTGGTTTGTCTGGTGATTTGATGCCTCATTTCCAGATTTTTCCTTACCACATCGCGTCTCAAATCCAGGTAGCGGTATTTCATCCGCAACTCATCACCGCCATCCGTTTCATCCTCTATGGTAAAAGGAGGTATTTTTGAAGGATTGAGCACTTCCATGGCAGTAGGGTGAATTTCTATATCACCGGTAGGCATTTTCGAGTTTTTAGAGCTTCTCTCAGCCACAGTTCCGGTAATTTTTAATATATACTCCCTTCCAAATTGTCTTGCTTTTTCAAGCAATAAGGGATCTCGGTGCTCATCAAAGGCCAGCTGAGTCACTCCATACCGATCTCTCAAAGCGATAAACCCTATGCTACCCATGTCTCTAAAGGTTTGCATCCACCCACAGAGGGTCACCTGTTTTCCCAAATCTGCCAGTCTGAGTTCGCCGCAATGATGTGTTCTGATCATATGAGCCGCAAATATATCAAACCCTTGGCAAATATGTGATTGTCATTCCTCTTTGAAAGCAATTTTGAATAAGAATTAACCTCTACCTCACAAAATCTTTTGACTTGTAAAAGAGAAAAGGGACGATTAAACATCTTGCTTATAGGTATTATTTCAGTTAAAATTGTAATAAAATAATTGCAATGAAACAGCTTCTAATTTCTTTATTATTCCTGGGAATTTCTTCCTTGCTTTTTGCCGAATCACATGAATTTGACTACGATAAAAATGCCCTTTCATCTGATTTTGAGCAACTGAACAAGTTATCGTTATCTCTTGAAGCTGAGGGATTTTGTTTTGAAGAAATTACAGAAAAAGAGGATTATAAGGAAATGAATTTGACCAAGGAGATTGCTCTTAAGCCCGAGATGAACATCAGCGATGTAGATTGGGGTTCATTCGCCTGGGGGTTTTGTTGCTGGCCGGTTGGCGTGTTCACGGTATTGATAAACGATAAAAAAGATCAAAACAGTAAAAACTCATTCTGGGCAGGAATGGCGAGCAGCTATATCGCAGCGAGCGCATCCTATTTTGGGTTTATTATCCTGGCCTTTACAGGTTCCGGGCCTGTCTTTTTTTAGTTCTCCCTCAGGGTTGTTGTTTCCAAAATTATGTCTTGCTGAAGCTTTTTTTCATTGAGAAGCTCAATGGCATTGTTGAGATGCATATAATTTTTAACATAGATCTCCAGTTTTTTCCTATTGAGCTTTGAACGGTACTTTTTGCCTAATTCGTGCGATGCTTCCATGAAATGGTTGAAAAATCCTTTTTTTACCAAACCGAGGGCTGCTGCATTGGTCATTCCGGCTTTCGTGGAATAAAACTTTAGTGACAAATTGGTTTGAGATATTCTTTCGGACTTTCTGGCACTGAAAGTAAAATTTTGGCTATTAAATGCATTATGCCAATAAAAAATGTACTCTTTGTAATTTTCCAGTTTTGAAAACCGTGTAAATAAAATGGAGTTTTCATTTAAAAGCTGAACATCCCTCAACACTTTCATGGTATCGTAGCCCAGATCGAGCATGGCATAAATATTGGCATTACGAATGATCATGGCCTTGCCCCATTTCTCCTTGTTATCGGTTACCTTATACCAAATGTGGTTGAAATTATCGGTGTAAACCGTATCCATGGTCTGTTCAAACCACTTGTAGTTGCCAAGTTTATCTTTATATCCGCTGGCCAGACAGCTCCTACTCGACTGATTAAATAAAAAGAAACAGGCTATAAATTTTAAAAACAGGCAATACCTACTCATGTTTAACCTTGCTGAAACGGGTTGCAATAATAGAGGATTAATTGATAATTTTGATTTGCCACTCTCTATTTTATGAATGGTCATTGTCTACCCTTTTAAGCGGAAATTCTTTAACTTTTCGGTTAAAAATCAAAGGATAAGATTCCGTAGTCACAATGGCCTGGTCTAAACCAAAGCCTTTTTCTTCTGAGAGTCCCAAATGCTTAATTACGGAATGGCCAAACACCAGCAATTTGTCGAAGAATTTCATTTCATTTTCGTAAGAAAACTCTTTCTTGATCAAGACATATCTGAAATCGCCTCCTATGAAACTGTATTGAGTTCTGTATTTTGCTTCAAGATCCAATTCCTTTGTAATAATCATGTCTTCAATCACCTTGCGCAACAAAATGTTAATCTTTTGCTCCACCCTGAAGCCCAATCTGAAGTCGACTCTAACAATGTCGTTCGCCACGATGTGGTTAACGCTGTATTCGCAGGTATAGGGATGATCCTGAACATCGACGTGGATGAGCCAATAAACGTCGGCTCGCTTGGGTTTATTTTCAAAAATCGAGTAAATGACTTTTTTCTCCACTCTATCCACCCTGTCGCTGCTGGTTAAGAAAACCAAATTGGTGGCATATTTTGGGAACGAATGGTCGTTGCTCAATTTTTCAAGCATGGGAATAAAAGGTTTTAGTTCCACAAATTCGACCAGTTGGTTTCGGATTTGTCGGGCTCTGTACCAAATAAACATAATGCTTACAATACAGGCCATAATAATAAGGGTAACATAACCGCCATGATAAAACTTTTGAAGGTTGGCTATCATAAAGGCTCCTTCAATGGTCAAAAACAAAGCCAGGTAGGCAAGCACCCATATTAATTTTAGCTTGAGGCGTTTTCTGATATAAGCCGCAAACAGCATGGTGGTCATAGGCATGGCTGTATTGATGGCCATTCCATAGGCCGCTTCCATGCTTTCTGAGCGCTGAAAGAAATAAACTATAAACATGCAACCTACCCATAGCAAAAAGTTGATTGCCGGAACAAAAATATGGCCTTTCTTTTCGGTCGTATAAACGATGCGCATTTTGGGCCAGAAACCAAGCCTTATCGCCTCACTAATGAGGGTGAAGGAGCCTGTAATCATGGCCTGACTGGCCACAATAGCTGCAATGGTGGCAATCACTACACCGACGATTAAAAATTGTTCGGGCATGGTTTCAAAAAATACCCTGCGACCTTCAAGCTTCTCTCCGGCATGCTGCATTAACCATGCGCCCTGCCCAAAATAATTGAGCAGCAAACAGGCCTTTACAAAAATCCAGCTGATGCGTATGTTTTTTCTACCCACGTGACCAAGGTCGCTGTAGAGGGCTTCTGCACCCGTAGTACATAAAAACACCCCTCCCAGCAAAAAGAATCCTCCGGGATATTTGGAGAGTAAATCCAAGGCATATGCAGGGTTAATGGCTTTAATAACCTCACTGTATTGGCTAATTTGAAAAGTGCCAAGGGTGGCAATCATAAAAAACCAAATCACCATCACCGGCGCAAATAATTTTCCCACCGTAGTGGTGCCAAACTGCTGTATGATAAACAGTAAGCTTAAAATGACCACTACGATTTCTATAGTAGGCAGGTTGGGAATTCTCGATTCCAAACCTTCAACAGCAGATGCTACTGAAATAGGGGGTGTGATAATGCCTTCAGCCAAAAGGGCTCCTCCCCCGATAATGGCCGGAATCAGCATGTACTTTGTTCTTCGTTTAATTAAGGCATACAAAGAAAACATACCCCCCTCCCCATTGTTATCGGCAGTAAGGGTTAGCAGTACATACTTTAAGGTCGTTTGAAGGGTGAGGGTCCAGAAAATACAGCTCAGTGCGCCCAATACCAGCTGTTCCCCAATAATTTTATCCTGAACAATAGCATTAAACACATACAGTGGAGAGGTTCCGATATCGCCATAAATGATTCCTATAGCTATAAGAATCCCGGCAATATTAAAAGGTATGTGATGGGCTCCGTGATTCTGTTTCATTCCATTCTCCCGATTTCTAAATATACGCGATTAACTTCTGTTAAGATTAAATTTTTGAAAATTGACTACTTTGGGATATTTAAAAATATAGGGGGCAAAAATAATTGAACAGAGATAACCTTGTTCACATTCTGCTTAATTTTTTATTCTCTATAAATCAATGATTTATGTTTTTAGGAGTCCATTTGAAACCTAATTATCAATTTAGAAACCACTGCTTTATCCACTGGAAAAGTCATGTCGTTAGGACTTAGCTCAGAAATCTCTTTCCAATGGAAGAGTTGATTTGATGGATTACCTTCCTCTATGCTTCTAAAAATCAATGACTCATCCAAGAGGTTCAATTCCTTTATCCAAAAATAAACAGAAATGAGCTGCTCATTTTCTTTAAATGCACTTCTTTGAAAAAAATCTGTGGTGTAAAAATGTTCGCCAACGGTGCAATCGGTGTCGAGTTCTTCCTTCATTTCTCTTTTCAATGCCGTGATTAAGCCTTCGCCAAATTCAACGCCGCCCCCAGGAAATTTAACACATTCAACGCCTTCAAACTTTTCTTTGACCAGGAGTACCTTATTTTCACGGACGTATATGCCATAAACCCTCACATTAAATTTAGCAATGGCAACGTTGGCTTCCGTCATAAGTTTTCAAAATTAATCATTCCTTAAATGGCGAATACCAATATTTTAATGTTGGTTTGTAAAAAAGAATGAAACCGATTTTAATTAAGAATGCCCTTTTGGTTAACGAAGGCAAATCGTTTTATGCCGATCTCCTCATCGAAGACCAACGTATTCAAAAAATTAGCGAGCAGGGTATTAGCGACCGGAACTACGAAATAATGGATGCTCAGGGTCGCTGGTTGTTGCCAGGGGTTATCGACGATCAGGTGCATTTCAGAGAGCCCGGACTCACCCATAAAGCCAACATTTATACCGAGTCAAGAGCCGCAGTGGCCGGAGGCACCACCTCTTTTATGGAAATGCCGAACACCATACCTAATGCCGTAACACAGGACTTGCTTCAACAAAAATATCTCATCGCACAAAATTCATCTTCGGCCAACTATTCTTTTTTCATGGGAACGACCAACGACAATCTCGATGAAATACTAAGAACAGACCCAAAAAAGGTATGTGGACTTAAGATATTTATGGGTTCGTCGACAGGAAATATGTTGGTGGACAGGCTGGAAGTACTTGAAAATATATTTGCACAATGCCCTTTGTTGATTGCCACCCATTGTGAAGACGAAGAAACGATTAAAAAGAATCAGGTCATTTATGCAGAACAATACGGCGACCGCTTAAGTGCTATGCAACATCCGGAAATCAGAAGCCGGGAGGCTTGTTTAATTTCCTCAACTTTTGCCAAAAATCTGGCGCTCAAATATGGTACCAGGTTGCATATTTTACACATTACCACCGCCGATGAGATTGCGCTGTTTGAAGCCTCATCTGAAATAAGTAAAAAGCAAATTACTTCTGAGGTTTGCGTGCATCATTTATCGTTCGACGCAGAAGATTACGCGAAGCTTGGCAATAAAATTAAGTGCAATCCGGCCATCAAATACAAGTCGGATCAGGATGCCTTGTGGCTTGCTCTCCATAACAATCAGCTCGATATCATTGCCACCGATCATGCGCCACATACCCTGGATGAAAAACTACAAGGGTATTCCAATGCGCCTTCAGGACTCCCATTGGTTCAAAGTTCTCTTCAAATAATGATAGAACATGTAAAAAACGGAAAATTAACCCTGGAAAAAATGGTTGAAAAAATGAGTCACGCCCCTGCCGAATGCTTTAAGGTAAAAGAAAGAGGGTATCTAAGGGAGGGTTATTTTGCCGATTTGGTAATTGTCGACCCCAATGCAAATTATACCGTATCCAAGGAGAACATATTATACAAGTGCGGCTGGTCGCCTTTCGAGGGAAGAACATTTAGTTCAGTCATCTCTTCCACTTTTGTGAATGGTCGGCGTGTATTTGATGGAACGCGTATCGCAGATGAAGAAAAGGGAATGAGACTGGCGTTTGACCGATAATTATACCCATACGATGAACTTAGTACACCAATGTTAGGTGAGTCGTTCAGTGCTAAATACCGATGGATTCATTCTTAAGTGCAAATGAAGGAAAGAAAATTTCGACTGTTGCGTTTGTCCCTTCAGTCTTAATGCCTGAGAACAAAGTTTTGTCCAAGGTAAACCCTTCTCACAACTTCGTCAGCTGCCAGTTCTTCGGCCGTGCCCGATTTTAATATTTTACCTTCGAAGAGTAAATAAGCCCTATCGGTGATGCTTAATGTTTCATGAACATTGTGGTCGGTGATTAAGACCCCAATATTTTTATCGATAAGTTTTTTCACAATGGCCTGAATATCTTCCACCGCGATGGGATCAACGCCTGCAAAGGGCTCATCGAGTAAAATAAATTTAGGATTTACGGCCAAAGCGCGGGCAATTTCAGTTCTGCGACGTTCTCCACCAGACAATACTGCTCCTTTATTTTTTCTCACCTTATTCAAATGAAATTCGTCGATGAGGGTTTCAAGTCGTTCTTTCTGTTCGGCTTTGCTGAGTTTGGTCATTTCAAGTATAGCCAATATATTTTCCTCCACCGTGAGGTTTCTAAAAACTGAGGCTTCCTGCGGGAGGTAACCGATGCCGTATTGTGCGCGTTTATACATTGGCATCTTGGTAAGTTCCTTATCATCCAAAAAAATTTGCCCCTGGTCGGCCTTAACAAGGCCCACAGTCATATAAAAGGTCGTCGTCTTTCCTGCACCGTTAGGTCCCAATAATCCCACAATCTCACCCTGATTCACCTCAATGGAAACGTCATTAACCACCTTGCGGCTTTTGTATTGCTTAATTAAATTTTCGGCTCTTAGTTTCATTATTGTGGCTCAACATCCAAGAGAGGCATTAAGGTTAAGGTCTTAAATTCCAAGCCCGGACTTGTACCTGCAAAAATACCAATCCGCAATCAATAAACCGCTTAAGCTCAAAAATCAGTTTTTTCTTTACAATTTATTAGGTATTAATGCGTTTATTATTTTGCATTCTTTAAAATTAAGATTAGGTTTGTAACCTTTATAAAAATTATGAAAAATAAATTGGTTTTGATTGCCCTGGCAATATCTGCATCATTTGTTTCAAAAGCACAACTCTATTTAGGTGCAAAAGTGGGATTAAACTTAGCGAATGTGAGTGCCAGTTTTCCAAGTACTTCGTTTACTAAGAAAGTAGGATTAAATGGGGGAGCGTCCTTAAAGTATAGATTCAACGATAATTTTGGTCTTCAAATGGATATACTTTATTCTCAAATGGGATCCACTTCTGAAAAAGTTGAAAAGCTTGATGACGGCGCCGGCGGAACAACAACCATTACTACAGAGACCATCTATGCATTCGACTATCTGCAAGTACCTCTTTTCGCAAATATCGAATTTCCTATAAAATCAGAAAAATTAATACCTTATCGTTACTCCGAAAATGTGGTTTCTATTCACTTATATGGAGGCGGCTACTTTGGATATGCGCTTGGCAACAATGCTGAAACAAGTGTAAGTATGTACAATGTTGATGTAGACAATAATAAAACCACCACCATCGTGCCTAAAACCTCCGGAGCGATTAAAAAATTCAACGGCATCGACTTTGGTTTGGCATTAGGTGCCGGCGTTTCCTTTAACATCAGCAAGGTAGGTAAGCTTACGGTAGATGGACGTTATTTGATGGGGATGGGCAATTTTAACAGCGGCAAGGCTGTCCCTCATCCAATTATACCCAAAAATTATCCGGTAATGAAAAACAATGCCATTCAAATTCAACTTGGATACATTCACCGAATTACCAAACCAAAGCGCTGGCATTAATGCTAAAGCGGAAATGGGCGAATAAACAATCACCCTTTATAGTTCTTCAATGAATTTTAAGAGTCCTCTTGCTAAGGCTTCCTTCTGTTTTTTTCTAATTTTCATTCTATCCTCTGCTATAATTCTAAGAATTCCGATAGAGAGCATTGGAATGGATATGAGTGGAAAGGTATTGAACAAAGGAAAATATGTTGCCATGGTTGCAGAGGTTTTTTATAAAAAATCTGGGGGAGTAATGGTCACCAAATTTAGCAAACCAGCCGAAACCATTACGATAACAAACGCCAATGGTGAGTTAAAAATTTACGACGTAAAATCCAACACCGTTATGCAGATACATGGATTAGACTACAGTTCAGAAAACAGTTTCTTTTACTACTTTCTGGCCGGAAAGAGTCAGGACATGGGTTTGAAAGCTTCAGGATTCAAACTACAGAATACAAAAATCAGCGATGGCCTGGTCATTACCAATTGGGTACCCGATAAGAATGCTACCAGTGGTTTAAGCAAAATTGAATTGGTTCATGAAAAATACAAACCCATTTATATGGCCCTCTATAACCATCAGAAAACCATCATTAAAAAAACTTACTACACCAATTATAAGCAGGTGCAGGACGTCACCCTACCCTTTAACATCACAGAATTTAATTACGATAACAAAGGCGACTCCACCATAAACAGAAGACTGTATTCGAATGTTAAAGTCAACGATGAGGTCAATAAAACCTACCTGAACTATCAAATTCCAGGCAATGCCAAAGTTTTAACGCCTAAAAAATGAGGATATATACACGCTTTGCACTTCTGATTATTTTCGGTTTGTTTTTTATAGTTTCAAGCCGGGGGCAATCCAAGTCGGATATTGAGATTTTAAATGCCAGTCATTTTGAGGAACCTCATTATTCACACAAAAGAAAGGTGGAATTTTTATATGCCAAAAGTCGTAACCCCATCATACGTTATAACCCGATAAGTCTCACGTTGGGCGGCATGCTTTTTATTTATCAAAAATTCATCAGCGTACAAATCGGAGCCAATTGTCCATACCAGGTGAGTTGTTCGGCCTTTAGCAAACAGTGCATTCAGAAATACGGATTGATAAAGGGAATAGCCCTTGGCAGCGACCGTCTTATGCGATGCACGAGATTGGCCTCTGCCGATTTAAAAATTTCGGATTTGGACGAGGAGACCAATAAAATTGTAGATTGGCCCGAAATGTATAGAAGTTCTCATCCCGAAAATTACAATACAGCACATCATTGAGTTTGAGAGGAATCGTCATTATTGCCATTGTGTACCATGGGGTATTAATTGCACAGCCATCCAACACCTTTCATCAGGAAATTAAATTCTCGAGTCATCTCATCGACAATTACCAATACGATGATGCGAAGGTGGTATTAACCGGCCTGCACAAATCCTTGTTCCTTAGAAGTACACAGGATGATACCCTAAATTATTACCTGGGTTGGATTTACTACCAGCAAAAAATTCTCGACACTTCATCTTCTTATTTAAAGGCTGTCGGGAAAAGTAGTCCTTATTACTACAAGAGCCAATTTTACCATGCCTTTAATACAGCTTATACGGGAGGGTACAGCAAAGCTCAAACTCTTTTAGACTCTCTTGAAGTGGATACAGTAGAAAATCTTTTAAAACTTAAGCATTTTGAAAAAGCATCCTTTTATCTCCTTCAAAGAGATTATATAAATTTTGGCTTATTGGCCGATCAGTTTACAGGTTCCTATTTCCCAATTGCCAATGAGGAAGTTTCCTTAAAAAAGTACTATGAGAACATTAAAAACTTTAAAACCAAATCGCCATGGTTAGCCGGCGGCCTCTCGGCCATTGTGCCGGGAATGGGAAAGTTTTATACAGGGTATAAAGGAGAAGGCACGACTGCTTTTCTCACCGTTCTTTCCCTTGCGGCCATTTCTACCGAAAGCTACTTGAGGGCGGGGCCAAAAAGTTTCCAGTTTATTTCAACATCAACCTTATTTTCCATTTTTTATATTGGAAACATATGGGGAAGTGTACACAGTGTAAAAAAAAGAAATGAAAGTTTTTTCAAAGAGATTGAGCGAAAGGTTAAGCTTGACATGCATATCCCTCTTGGCAGGGTTTTTAGCAACTAAAGCGCAAAATACTTCCATTTTAGCGGCCGACAGTCTTTTTAATCAGGGACTGGTTGATGAAGCTTTTGTCGCCTACGAAAGGGTTTATTACACTGAAAATGACGAGAAAGTAAAACATATGGCCTTGTATAAAAAGGCCGAAAAACTTAAAAGTTTGTCAAAATTCGAGCGGGCTGAATTGTGTTTATCTCGCATTGATTTAAGCCGTTTGGAAGACAGTTTCTCTTTTCAGGTGAGATATCAGATGTCGTTAAACGCATACCTATCCAAACATTTTACCGAAGCAGAGTCCTACTTAACTCAAATGATCTATTTCCTGCCCGACAGCAATCTAACGGCAAAGGCATTGCCATTGCTGGCCTTAACTTTAAACGAGCTTCAAAAATGGGAGGAGGCAGATAGAATTATGACAAGATATAAAGTCATGGGATTAGCCGATTCGATGGCAAGTTGCCGCCTCACAGAATTGTATACCCCTAAAAACAGGCCCAAACTCAAAAGTCCCAAAAAGGCAAGTATATTGTCAAGTGTGTTACCGGGAATGGGTCAGGTATATGCCGGTTATTTTGTGGAGGGTTTAGGCAGTGCAGTTGCCCAGGTTGCATGTTTGGGCTTTACAGGCGTTGCCTTATGGCAGCGCTATTACATCACTTCCTTACTTGTAGGTTATTCAACCTTTTACAGGTTTTATCAAGGGGGTATAGGTAGAGCTGAATTTTTGACTAATAAGAAAAATTATGAATTGAGCCAAAAGTACAATGCCAAACTGAAGGGTTTGATTGTAGGGGAAATGTAGATTTATTCTCGCCACATGATGATCTGGTCGTTGTTTTCATAGTTGTTATCATCCATGTTCATGAGTAAAAAAATAGCATCCAACACCAAACCTACACCACAACCGCTGGCTGTACAAAAATAGGCGAAGAAAATTTTGACTTCAGCACCATTGGCACCCAATACAAAGCGATGGAACGGAATCAATTCACCAATGCCGGTGAATATCATGATAGTGGCTAAAATGGCTGCCGTTTGTTGTTTCGAATTGAACCCCTGATTTTTTTTACCGGTCTCCATGGCCCCTGTTAAAAGGAGTTCATCGGTAGGCGCTATCTCCTCCGATTCAGCCATAAGGCAATCGATAGACGCCTCATCAAGCTTGTATTTATCGGAGGGGCTAAGGGCCTTTGAAGACACAGCAAACAGTATAAGAGCGAACGAGATAAGTACCTTTAAATTCATGCAACGAACTTATGAAAAAAAATAAAACAAAAAAGCCGTTTCAAAAGTTTGAAACGGCTTTTTTTTAATATAATTAATTTTTAAATCTGTCTTCCTTTTTTGGTCCAGCAGATCCAGTTTGGGTTTCCGTTGTAGTTATCAAGGGCATTCTTCCAATGGAAAATACTGAAGCAGAAATCGCCAGTAGAAGGAATACCTAAGGCACAGAAATATTTCCAAAACAATCCTTTAGTTCCGGTGTAAGATCTGTGTACGGCGAAACCACCGCAAAAAATGAGTCGAAGCATGAACCCACCCATGGTCACTTCTGTCGGTGCCATGTTGGTGTTTGTTAGTCCTGTAAGGTTCTCGGGAGTGCTGTTGTTTAGAGCTACCTCATCAGCAGAAGCAAAAGTTTGCTCTAAAGCAACCTCGTCTAGAGTGTACGGATTTGCGTTGGCGAATTGGCTTAAAGCCAAACCAGCCACACAAGCGAAAGTGATTAATAGTTTTTTCATTTTTTTATTTTATTGGTATGCAATTATAAATCATTAATTCGGAAAAAAAAGTGCCAGACCAAAATTAATATTAAATTTAAATAAGGCGTATTCCTTTGGGTTCAATCACAACAAGCCGACTTTTATATAAGGCACCAACTGCCTTTTTAAACGCCTTCTTGCTCATACCGAGTTGGTGATAAATTTGTTCAGGACTGCTCTTGTCGTTGAGGTCTAAAAAACCTCCTTTTAATTTAATTTTATCAAGCAGTACGGTTGATAAGGAATCGATGGTTTCGTAACCTGGTTTTTGCAAAAGCAGGTCGATTTTACCATCTTCTTTAACCTGCTTAATATATCCGACAAGCTCCTTTCCTACATCTACGTTCATGAATACATCGCTGTGGTGCACCACACCTAAATGAGCCTGGTTTACTATGGCCTTGAAACCAATATCCGTTTTTTGAAAAATTAAGAGGGAAACGGCTTCGCCAACTTCATACTGTGCTTCTTCCAGATTTAAAAACTTTTCAATTTTAGCAGTGGCGGCAATTCTTTTCGAGGGCTCGTCATAATAAATATAGACTACATATTTTCTACCCTCCCCCATATCGGCTTTTTGCTCTCTGAAAGGGACAAGGATATCTTTTGGAAGCCCCCAGTCCAAAAATGCCCCGGTAGGATTGACTGCTGCCACTTTAAGGTATGCAAATTCATTTACCTTGGTCAAAGGGGTGAGCGTGGTTGCAATAATGCGGTCTTCCGAATCGAAATAAATAAAGCATTCAATTTCATCGCCCGGTTTAGTGCCTGGCGGGATATATTGCCTTGGCATCAATATTTCACCTTCATTCATACCGTCGAGGTAAATTCCGAAGTCGAGTTCCTTAATAACCTTTAAGGTATTGGATTGGCCAATTTTTAATATTTCCATAATGAAGCTTCCTTTGTTAAGGCCTGCAAAAATAGATTGATCACTCCACCGAAATGAGAAATAGATTTAATATCAGACTTATTTTTTATAATCAACCTTTTTTAAATAGATTTTATTGTGACTTTTTATGACGAGTATGAGCAATTGGTCGGCCATAAATTCAGGTAACTGAATTTGATTCTTGTTGATGAAATCAAATGGAACCTGAGCCCCGGAAATAGTATAGATGGCTATGCTTTCACAGGCTATGTCATGAGGCAATTGGAAGTTGAGGTGACCTCTGTTTGGATTTGGAAACACCTCAAGTTGAATTTCATTTTCCGAATTAAAATATCCCGTGCTTGAGCAATTTTTAAAATTTTTATAAATGGTATTGTAAAAATACAAAGCCATCGTATCTACCCTCACAGGTACATTTACCGTATAGTGGTAACTGCCATTGTTTGCGAAGCGAATGCAATCGGTGAGAGGGAAAAGAATGGGGTCGCAATTAAAAAGTTCCGTTTTGAGATGGGTCACCTTGCTTCCGGCTTTAAAATAGGTGTGCAATGCACAACTGCCATAGCATAAAGGCCAATAAGTATGAAAGGGCGTATATCCTAAGTTACAATGGGTAGAGAGAGGTGATAAACATTTGGCTGCTTCACAGGGCACTATGCCGTCACATTTCTGATGGGTGAGATAAATGGGTATGTCGGTTTGATTGTGAATCCAATTTTTTGAGATGCTCTCGGCATGTAAGCCTCCAAACAAGTTAAAAACCCCAGCTGCTTTAGCATTGTATCCATTGACACTGGAGTAACCTTCTACAGATCCCAAATCGGGTCGTTTCAATTGTTGGCTTGATACTTTTGAATTCGGGTAATTGTCTAACAAGCTAGTCTGAGGCGCAGAGACATCAGATATTTCGTAACACGACGCAGGCTTTTCTTCAGTTCGGTCGAGAAATACCGCTGACAATGCGTTAAATCCTCCTGCACTCTCGCCGCCAACAATTAGCAAGTCATGACAAGAAGAGTCTTGAATATGCCTTTGCTTCATAAACCTAATGGCCCCTTTTATATCCTGTATAGCCCTGAACAGAGCCCGATATGCTTCTGCCGAATCCGCAATGTAGGCGGCATGAAACCCTGCATTGAGATTTTTCGGAAAAGCATTTGCGGCCCAATTTCCGCTGTGCATTCCCAAGCGATAATTTACAGAAGCCGTGATGTAGCCTCTTTGTGCAAATTCATTGGCTACCTGCACCAGGGATGCGTCCAATTTATCGCCCCCCAGCCATGCGCCTCCATGAATAAGAACTAAAATCGGCCGATTGATGAGCGAACAACCCAAAGGTTTATATAAATCGAGTTTTAGGGTATCGGTATTCCCTAAAAAATTAGAGGCCACCCCATATATTAAATTCTTTTGAACCTTTACCGCATATTCCTTTTTTATAAATGATTGTGCATTTGCAAAAGGGCTTAAAATCAGTATAACAAGTGCTATATACAACAAACGGTTAATCATGTTTCAAATAAAACAAAAAAAAAGTAAAAAATATTAATTTTATTATCGTAATATTGCAATATACTTATATGGGAGCTAGTAAAACTGAGCATTTTACCGAAAGACAGAACAGAATGGCCACCCTTATGAAAGCGCTTGGACATCCGGCGCGCATCGCCATTATCGATTATCTTTTAAAAACCGAAGCTTGTATTTGTGGGGACATCGTTAATGAGCTTTCACTTGCACAGCCTACGGTTTCACAGCATCTTAAGGAGCTGAAAAATGCAGGCCTCATCAAGGGCAGTATTGAAGGTAATGCCATTTGTTACTGCATAGATGATAAGGTTTGGTACGATTTAAGAAGTCTGATCGCCAGTCTATTTCAGTCTTACGAACTCAAAAATTACAATTGTTGCTTTAAAAATATAGTTCAAAAAACTCATTCACAATAATTTTAAATATGAAACTTTCAGAATTTCGCGTATTTCTAAACGGCCTCGACTCCTTAACTTTCCGCCTGCCTGACCAACAATTGGTTCCCTCCCATTTTCACATCACCGAGGTGGGTCTGGTATCCAAACATTTTATCGATTGCGGATCCACGGTGAGAACCACTACAACGGCTAGCCTGCAAATATGGGTAGCCAACGACATCGATCACCGATTGTCGCCGAAAAAATTATTATCCATTTTGGATGCCTCTCATACCATTTTAAACGGACAGGATCCGGAATTGGAAATAGAGTATCAGACCGAAACCATTGGCCGCTATTCTGTTGTTTTTAATAACCAGGATTTTATTTTACAAAACACGTACACCGATTGTCTCGCTAAAGAAGCCTGCGGAATACCGGAATTTAAACCTAAAAAATATTTATCGGAGCTCGGCAATTCCTCTTGTTGCTCACCAAACCAACTGTGCTGCTCATGACCTTGTCTCGAAATATTCTTGTGTTATGTACCGGAAACAGCTGTCGTAGCCAGATGGCTGAAGGCTACCTAAGGTATTTTGCAAATGGAAAAGCCAATATTTATAGCGCCGGTCTCGAAGCCCATGGCCTGAATCCTGATGCTATCAGAGTAATGGCATTGGATGGAATAGACATTTCCGGCCATCAATCCAATCTTATTTCAGATTTTGAAAATATAAACTTTGAATGTGTGATTACCGTTTGTGATAACGCTTATGAAAATTGCCCTGTGTTTCCATCTCAATCAAAAAAGTTTCATAAAAACTTCCACGACCCTTCCAAATCTGCACCGAGTAACAAGGAATCTGATTTTTTAAAAGTTAGAGCAGAAATCAAGGAATATTGCAGAATATTTGTAGAAGAAAATTTATGAGAAAAGTTTTAGCTGAGTTTATTGGAACTTTTGCCCTGGTATTTTGCGGTACTGCTGCCATTGTAATCAATGAGGAGAGGGGAGGTGTCATTACCCACGTGGGCATAGCCATCACCTTTGGATTGATTGTGATGGCCATGATATACGCCTTTGGAGAAATTTCAGGGGCCCATTTAAACCCTGCTGTAAGCATAGCATTTGCCGCAGCTAAAAAGTTTGAAATAAAAAACCTTTTGCCCTATATCTCAGCACAAATTTTTGGAGCTTTGCTTGCAAGCGTTATTCTCAAAGTCATGTTTCCTCAAAATACAGGTCTAGGGACGACGACACCCAGCGGAGGAGTCTGGCAATCTTTTTGGCTTGAGTTTATATTAACCTTTCTGCTCATGCTGGTTATTATTAAAGTCTCGAGCGGCTCAAAGGAGCAGGGAATGTTTGCCGGACTGGCAATAGGGAGCGTAGTTTTGTTGGAAGCCATGTTTGGAGGTCCGGTAAGTGGAGCCAGCATGAACCCGGCGCGTTCCATAGGACCGGCCATCATTTCCGGTCATATTGCACAACTTTGGATCTATATTTTAGCCCCGACCAGCGGAGCCCTCACTGCGGTTTATATTTCTAAATTTTTGAAAAGCAAATGATAAGATTAGCAAATACCGATGACGCTGAGGCCATTTGTACAATTTACAATTATTATGCCCTCCATACCATTGTAACCTTTGAGGAAGAAGAGGTTGAGCCGGGAGACATGAAATCTAGAATAGAAGAAGTTTTAAAAAAATACCTCTGGTTTGTTTACCTTGATAAAGGCGAAGTGGTAGGCTATGCCTATTGTTCTGAATGGAAATCGCGTTGTTCGTACCGCTACTCAGTCGAGAGCAGCGTATATCTTAAAAATGGATACACCAATAGGGGTATTGGCTCTCAATTGTATGCCCAACTGTTCGAAGCTTTGAAATCGACCAAAATACATGCCGTTATAGGAGGAATTTCCTTGCCAAATGAAGGAAGTATAGCGCTTCATGAAAAATTCGGATTTGAGAAAATTGCACATTTTAAAGAAGTGGGGTTTAAATTTAAGCAATGGATTGATGTAGGTTATTGGGAAAAAATCATGAACTGATGTTCGTCCCCATTACAAAGTCTAAACATTGATTCCTTTAAAACTTCATGTCCCTGATATTGATTTGAGAATTTGTTTTGCCATTGAACTCCTCCAGCGATAACGTGAATACAGCTTCAAATTTTTGATTGCCTTTAATGCTTTCATATTTGTCGCCATGTTTAAAAGCCACGGCCTTGATCGGGTATTCAAAATTTGGGTTTGAGATGTTCATACTCAAATGGGCATTCCCACCACCCATTTGCCGTGCATATCCGGTGTCTTGAAAGTTAGGTGAGTAAAAAACCGGTGCCATGTTTCCTGGCCCGAATGGCTCCATTTGTGACAGTAAGTTAATTAAGGAGGGCGTTATTTCCTGAGCCGAAATTTCCAAATCATAGTTTATGACCGGTTGCAACATGTCACGGGTCAATTTTTTGGAGGCGATTAAATCGAAGCGGGCCTTGAATGCCTGTAAATTTTCCGGAAGCAAACTCAGGCCTGCCGCGTAAGTATGACCGCCAAACTGAAGCAATAAGTCGCCACATTCAATTAAGGCCTCATGGATATCGAAACCTTTAATAGATCGGGCCGAACCTGAAATTTTACCCTCAGAAAAGCCCAGCACAATGGTTGGTCGGTAGTGGTGCTCAATAAGACGAGAGGCAACAATACCAATAACCCCTTTATGCCATTCGGGATGAAACACCACATTGGTAAAGGACTGTCCATGCGTGTCATCTGCCTTAATCATTTCAAGAGCCTGTGCGGTAATACTTTCGTCAATATCTTTTCGCTCGGTATTGGTAGAATTGAGCATGTCGGTATATTTCAAAGCCTCCGATGCATCGCTTACCATCAGCAGTTTGACTGCAGTTTTTGCATCGTATAGCCTACCCACGGCATTAATTCTTGGTCCGAGGTAAAACACCACATCCGAGGTATTTAATTCTTTTTTCTGTATGCAACTTTCCTTCAGGGTTTTCAAACCGAGAGAAGGGTTTTCGTTGAGCATTTTGAGTCCGTTTTTAACGAGTATTCGGTTTTCCCCTACGATAGGAACAATATCGCAACAGGTGCTTACAGCCACCAAATCCAAAAATTTATGATAGGTTTCCGGTTTGAGTTTATTAGAAATGGCGTAGGCATGTATGAGTTTAAATCCTACCCCACATCCCGATAATTCTTGAAAAGGATAACTTTCGCCCGGAACCTTTGCATCCAGAATAGCCAATGCTTCGGGTAACTTTTCCCCGGGTAAGTGGTGGTCACATATAATAAAATCGACGCCGTTTTGCCCTGCATAAGCTACCAGGTCGCCCGAGCGAATGCCACAATCAAGGGATATAATGAGCTTAAAACCATGATGGATGGCATAATCAACACCGGTTTTAGAAACCCCATACCCTTCCTTGTATCTGTCAGGTATATAGTATTCGATTTGATTGGTAAAGGCACTGAAAAATGAATAAACCATGGCCACAGCAGTGGTTCCATCTACGTCATAATCGCCATAAATCAAAATTTTTTCGCCCTTGCTGACAGCTCCCGAAACCCTATCCACTGCTTTTTGCATGTCATTAAACAAGAAAGGATCATGAATGTCGGCGAGAGTTGGCCGGAAAAAGTTTTTTGCCGATTCATAATCCCTGATGTTTCTTTGAATCAGAAGGGTGGCAATAATTCGGTTGACATTAAGTGCTTCCTGCAAAACCTCAACCGTGTGTTTATCAGGCAGTTCTTTTGTTTTCCATAAATAATTATTCATTTTCGGTTTAATTTAACAATTCCTTAACTTTGAGAAGCAAATTCCAGAGCACTTTTGCAAAAATATAATCACAACTCAAAATTATGAGCAATTTACTAAGTTTTTTTATCCCTAAAGAAAGAAAATTCTTTTCAATGTTTGAAAAGGCAACCACGAACCTTGTTCAGATTTCAACCCTTTTGGTCGATATGTTAAATGCTCAGACCGAAGAGGATAGAAAAAGGTTGAGGGGAGAAATAGAAAGTCTGGAGCATGTTGGTGATACGATCACACATGACATACTCAACCAATTGAGTTTAAGCTTTATAACCCCTTTCGATAGAGAAGACATACATCAATTGGCTGTGGTCATTGACGACATAGCCGATTATATCAATGGGGTATCAAGCCGAATGATTCTTTATAAAATAGGTCCCTCGGATATCACTCCGGAAGCCGTAAAATTAGGCGAGCTCATTTTGAAGTGTTCCGAAGAGTTACAAATTGCTGTTTCCCAATTAAAAGATTTGAAGCACGTTGAAAAAATCAATGAAGCCTATGTAAGAATAAACAGCATTGAAAACCATGCGGATGATATTTTCGATATGGCTATTGGAAATCTTTTTGACGAAGAAAAAGATCCTATAAAACTCATAAAAATGAAAGAGTTATATGCTACGCTTGAAACAGCCACTGATAAGGCTGAAGATGCAGCTGACATCATCAAATCCATTCAGGTAAAAAACGCCTAATTTTCACTTTGACATAACAAAATGGAATTTTTAGTTGTTGTTATTGCCCTCGCACTCATCTTTGATTTTATCAATGGTTTTCACGATGCTGCGAATTCAATCGCAACGATTGTCTCAACCAAAGTGCTCACACCTCTTCAGGCAGTGCTTTGGGCAGCATTTTTTAATTTTGTTGCCTTTTTAATTTTTAAAGATCACGCTGTAGCCAATACCATTGGCAAAACAGTTTACAGCGATTTTATCACTTTGCCGGTGATATGCAGTGGTTTGATTGCGGCCATTTTTTGGAATTTATTAACCTGGTGGTATGGGATTCCCTCTTCCTCATCACACACCTTAATTGGAGGTTTTGCCGGAGCGGCCATTTGCCA
Organism: uncultured Chitinophaga sp.; assembly: GCA_964617955.1. Taxonomy (GTDB): domain Bacteria; phylum Bacteroidota; class Bacteroidia; order NS11-12g; family UBA9320; genus JABWCE01. The sequence goes on along the minus strand of CAZTXB010000009.1, from coordinate 15,376 downwards.
TGCCTTTATATCAAAAGGCTTTATGCCTGTGGATGAAATCATTGACAGTGGAAAAATCGGAAAGGTGGCCTTGTTTATATTTCTGGCCCCCATCGTGGGAATGCTCATTTCCATTTTATTTACCCTTATTTTTATACAGCGAAACACCTGGCTTAAAGTGGGTATTTTGGCGGGAAGCGCCTTGGCCTTGTATTTCCTATTTATCGGATTTCAGGAATCAAAGCTGGAAGAGAACATGAATAAATTCTTCAAGTTAGATAAATATACCTATGAAGTTATGGTAAAACATGACTCTACAAAAATTGAAAAACTTGAAAAGGCAAAAAATTATGCCGCTGCCTGTAAGCCCTATTTGCATTATTACGAAAGTGATGGTGTCGACAAAGTAGTGAACGAAATTTCTGCAAATGTAGACTTGAAGGATATAACCATCACCAAAATTGGTGAGAAGGTGAGCCGCTATTTTAAAACCGAATTGCTTAAAAATAAAGCTAAAAATAACCCTGCTTTTGAAAAGGAGTATAAGGCCAGCCAAAATATAGTGGACAGTTTAAAGCCCCTGGCTAAAAAATACTTCGAAATAGGGCAAGACTCCATGATCGCCCTGATGCGTCAAAAGTATCCACTGGGCCCTGATAAAATTGTGGCCTTTAAGTCTGCCATCACAGTGGATATTGAAGCGGATTTAAAGAAAGAATTGGAAAAGGCCGATAATAAAATTTTGAGATTAACGCTCGCTTTAGCCTTGTTGTTTTTTGCTTTTACTTTTATTTACACCGAAAAAATAAAAGAGCCCACAGCCCGTCGTACTTCTAATTCATTCAAAAGATTACAACTTTTATCGTCGGCAGGTTTTAGTATAGGCCACGGAGGAAACGATGCTCAAAAAGTAATGGGAATTATAGCCGCTGCGCTCGTAGCCAATGGCTCTATAGTTGATATTAAATCGATGCCCGACTGGGTGCCTCTCACCTGCTATCTGGCCATTGGTTTAGGTACTTTAAGTGGAGGTTGGCGCATTGTTAAAACCATGGGTTCAAAAATCACCAAAGTAACCCCGCTTGAAGGTGTATGTGCCGAATCAGCAGGGGCTACTACTTTATTTTTGACCGAACAAATGGGTATTCCTGTGAGCACCACTCATACCATTACCGGATCCATCGTTGGCGTTGGCTTGGTTAAAGGTGTTTCGTCGGTAAAATGGGGAGTTACCATTAGTTTACTTTGGGCCTGGGTATTGACCATTCCGGTGTCGGCCATTTTAGCAGCGATCATATATGCGGTCATGAATATTTTTCTGTAGCATGTTAATCGGAAGACTCCTATTTTGAATTGAGCTTAATAAAAGGATTCACACCAGAGGACCAATTATAAAAAGCTTATGAGATTTTTTAAATCAACAAGCATGTCTTAGAAGAGTTAAGTTTTAATTTACCCTTCATTTTCTTAAAACAGGTAAACTCAACTTCAAACCGAAACTTTTGAAAACAAACTTTAACACATATTTTATAAGATGATTAAAAAAATTGCGCTAAACTTGAATTCATTTAACATTTGAAACCATGCGCAAAAAGAAATTCAATCTCTGGTTAGTTCTTATTTCCACAGGTTTTTCAATTTTTATTATAGCCTCTTTTCTGGCGGTGGTTTGGTTTTGGAGTAGTGCCAATGAAAGGGAATTTGAAATTTATGCGCTTGAACTGATGGTATGGTTCCTTGTAGTTGACCTCCTCTTATTTACGGGTCTCTATTTTTTATTTCAAAAGGCTATCTATAAGCTCATAAGGCTAAACAGTGAAAACCCATTTAATGATACATTTCAGTATAACTCACATGGCCTTAATCCCTTTGTATTTTTAAGAAAAAATATTGCGAGCAATAACGAAAGAAGTTTTACAGAATTGCATAAGCTTCACACCCTGGAGCAATACCGTCGCGAATACATTGGCAATGTGTCGCACGAATTAAAAACGCCCATATTTAATATTCAAGGATATCTTTCCAGCTTACTTGAAGGAGGTATGGACGATCAAAAAGTAAAACGTGTTTTTTTAGAAAAAGCCGAAAAAAATGTAGACCGAATGATTGACATCGTCGAAGACCTTCAGATCATTAGTAGGTTTGAAGCAGGTGAACTCAAACTTGAAAAAGAAGTATTTGGAGTTTTTCACCTCATTGAAGAGGTTATTGATTCGGAAAAGGAGGCGGCTGCTAAACATAAGGTTTTGTTTGCTTTGTTCAGAGATAAAGAGATTGAGGTTTACGCCGATAAATATAGAATTAGGCAGGTGCTTACCAATTTGCTCATCAACTCCATCAAATACAGTAAACCCGGTGGTGGGCAAACCGATATACGGGTTTACGATTTGGGATCGTCTGTAAAAGTACAGGTTTCAGACAATGGCATTGGCATTGACAATAAACACCTCAACAGAATATTTGAAAGATTCTACAGAGTCGATTCCTCAAGAAGTCGTGAAAAAGGGGGTTCGGGGTTAGGATTGGCCATTGTGAAACACATCATCGAGGCGCATGGTGAAAGCATTGAAGTGATGAGTACGCCAAATGTCGGGTCGGTTTTTAGTTTTATGTTAACTAAGCCTGAATCAGAATAAACGGGTCACCTATTCAATTAAAAAGTTAAGAGGAAAGGAAATAATTTTTCATCTCTAATATCTGAAATCAAGTGGTTTAATTCGCTCTTTTTTTTTTAAGCCTTTATCTTTTTGTATCAAATTCACCTATTTACATCAAAACAAATTACCTTTGCCCCCTTCTTAAAAAAATAATAAATGTCTAAAATACAGGCAGCAATCACTGCAGTCGGGGGTTATGTTCCTCCAAAAGTTCTTACGAATAAAGATTTAGAAAAAATGGTGGATACCACCGATGAATGGATACAAAGCAGAACCGGAATTAAGGAAAGACGGATTTTAGGAGAAGGGGAAGGGATGTCGGACATGGCTGTTTTTGCTGCAAACGAATTGCTTCAAAAGAGGGGAATAAAGGCCGAAGAATTGGACATGATTATATGCTGTACCATTACCGGCGATTTAATTTTTCCTGCTACGGCCAACATCATATGCGATAAAATAGGCGCTAAAAATGCCTGGGGATTTGATTTAGCAGCTGCATGTTCAGGTTTTTTATTTGGGCTTGAAACAGGAGCCAGGTTTATCGAATCAGGCAGTTACAAAAAAGTTCTGGTGGTGGGCGGCGATAAAATGTCGGCCATTTTGGATTATACCGACAGAAATACCTGCATTATTTTTGGCGATGGGGCAGGTGCTGTGCTCCTGGAGCCTAATGAGGAGGGGCTGGGGGTTTGCGACAGCATCCTTAAGACTGATGGCTCAGGCCGTGAATTTTTACATCAAAAGGCTGGAGGTTCGGTAAAACCGCCGACCCACGAAACCATCGACGCCCGTGAGCACTATGTGTATCAAGAGGGGAAAACCGTTTTTAAATTTGCTGTAACCAACATGGCTGAGGTGAGCAGAGAAATAATGGACCGCAACAATCTGGGGTCAGAAGACATCGACTTTTTAGTGGCCCATCAGGCCAATAAACGCATCATCGATGCCACAGCTGAACGTATGGGATTGGGTCAGGACAAGGTTTTGATGAATATACAGAGGTATGGCAATACTACCAATGGCACTTTACCATTGCTTCTCTGGGATTTTGAAAAGAACTTAAAAAAAGGCGACAACCTCATCCTTTCCACTTTTGGAGGAGGATTTACCTGGGGTTCCATTTATTTAAAATGGGCATATAACGCCTGATTAAGCTAAGCTTAGCAGGCTTTTAGTATATAAATTTCCTTAAAATTGTGGGCCCAGGAAAAACTGAAACAGGAATTTTTTCTGTGAAACAGGCTGGTTATTCGGCGCGTCATCAAACCTCCATCCGCAGTCAAGTCCAAGCAATCCGAACATAGGCAAAAAGAACCGCACACCTGTTCCGGCTGTCCTGTATAATTTAAACGGATTGTATTCCTTCATGGTATAAAAAGCATTTCCACCTTCGAGAAAGGTATGAACATACACTGTTGCCGAAGGATTGGTGGTAATAGGGTAACGCAATTCCAGGGTATACTTATTAAAATTAACCGCCCCGCTTCCAGTTGTATACTGGTCGTATCCCCTTTGGGCGATGACTTCCGAACCGTAGAGGTTCCAGCCTACCAAACCAGTACCACCCAGTTTGAACCTCTCAAAGGGCGAGAAGCCGACGCCTGCATTGTAATAGTTCAAGAAGCCAAATTTGAATGAAGAGGCCAGAACCAATTTACCAACCACATTGTGATACCATATGGCTTCCACTTTCCACTTATAGTATTCGAGCCATTTAAATTTTGCCTCTGGGGTAATGCTTGAATAGTCTTTATTGTTAAGCAGAGAATAAGGGGGTGTGAATTGACTGGTCATCGTAAACACAGAGCCATCCTTTGGGAAAATGGGTTCGTTAATCGAACTTCTGGAAATTACATTTTGGAAATTGATGTTATTGGCTTGTCCCTCATTAAAACCCAAACCTTGCCACAAGCCAAAGGCCGACCCAACCGGATTGTCCTTGAATTTGTAATGCTGATAATTTAAACTGTTGCTCACAGAGAAAAAGTCATCAGGCCATTTTAAAAACTTGCCCAGTGCAACCGTTGCCCCCGTGGTTCTGAGGTACTGATAACGGTCGTCATTTTTATTAAACCCACCCACAGAAAGGTTGGTTTGTATAGAGTGGTATATACTAAAGGTGAATGAATTCGGCCGCTTCCCTCCCAACCACGGTTCACTGAACGAAAAATTATAGGTTCGGTATCCCAGTCCATTGGATTGTACTCTTAACGACACCCTTTGTCCATCGCCTGCAGGCAGTGGGTCCCAAGCTCCCTTGGTAAACATGCGTTTGGTTGAGAAGTTGTTGAGGCTTAAGCCCACCGTTCCAATAAATCCTCCTATTCCTCCCCAGCCACCTGAGGCTTCAATTTGGTCGGAAGGTTTTTCAACAACGGTATACGTGATGTCCACTGTTCCATTCTGCGGATTTGGCACCGGATTTACACCCAGCTTTTCCTGGTCAAAATAATTGAGTTGCGCCAATTCACGAATGGAGCGCTGAATATTTGCTCGGCTAAACTTATCTCCCGGAGCAGTTCTAAGCTGGCGCAAAATCACATGATCGCTGGTTTTGTCGTTCCCAATCACCATCACTTTATTAATGGTAGCCTGCTTGCCTTCGTAAATTCTGATTTCCAGATCAATGGAATCTCTTTCTACATTGACTTCAACCGGATTGATGTTAAAAAACAAATAGCCGTCATCCATGTATAGGCTCGAGATGTCAAACCCCGACGGATTCATAAATAACCGGTTGTCGAGTTTACTTTGATTAAAAATTTCGCCTTTTTTTATACCCAATATTTTGGCCAGTTCGGCATTGGTGTATTTGGTATTGCCTATAAAATTAATGTGTCTGAAGTAATACTGACGGCCTTCCTTTACACTGATTTCAATATTGAGGAGGTTGGGCCTTATTCGGTAAATGCTGTCGCTTTCAATCTGAGCATCTCTATACCCCATGCTGGCATATTTTTCAAGTATTTTTGGTTTTTCCTCCTCATACACTTCCTCAATAAATTTGGAGGAGGCTGTAATGTTAAACTTGTTTTTTTTCCTTTTGGGTTTTTTCATGGACGCCAAAAGTTTTCTATCGTTTACCCTTTCATTACCTAAAATCTGTATGTCATAGACTTTAACGCGTTTCCCTTTTTTTATATTAAAGCGCATCACTTGCTTTCCCGGTTTGTCGGGATCGGGTTCGGTTTTGACTGTAACCTCTGCATTGTAATATCCTTTTTTGTAAAAATAGTTTTTGATTTTATTATGGCTTTTGCGAATTAAGTTTTCCGTAATTATTTGGCCTGGGTCTAGGTTTAATTCCTCCCTCACATTTTTAGTCTCCGATTTGCGCAATCCTTTTATACTGTATTTCGACAAGTATGGGCGCTCTTTAAGTTGAATATTGAGATAGATGCGGTTATCTTTTATTCCTGTGCAGTAAATTTTGACATCGGAAAAGAGCTGCTGTTGCCAAAGAATTTCTACTGCCTTACGAAGTTCCTCACCGGGAACGCTTATTTCCTGATCCCTGGCCAGGCCGGAGATAAGCACCAACACATTCCGGTCGACAGATTGTGTCCCTGTTACAGTGATACTTTCAATCGTGTATTTGTTTGGCGAAAGGTAATTGAGATTAATGTAGTTAGAATCTGTATTTTGAGCATTCAGATGCGTATTCAACATAAATAATAAAATGCTCACATATAGGCTAGGTCTCAAGATTCGTTGTACTATTAGTTTGAAATTATTTGTTCGCTGGTTTTGCCAAATCTTCTCTCCCTGTTTTGGTAGTCGAGCAAGGCGGTATGCAAATGTTCTTTTCTGAAATCAGGCCAGAGGGTATTGGTAAAATGAAATTCACTATAGGCCAGTTCCCAAAGTAAAAAATTGCTAAGTCTGTATTCACCACTGGTGCGTATAAGCAATTCGGGGTGAGGAAAAGGAGCCGTGGTTAAGGCCTGAGTTAAGGTGTTTTCATTGATTTGCTCCGGCTGTAAATTCCCCTGTTTCACTTCCTTTGCTATGCTTTGAATGGCCTGTACAATGTCCCATTTTCCGCTGTAGCTCAAGGCCAAAATCAAAGTGGTTCTTTTACAGTGTTTGGTCGACTCCATGGCTTCTTCCAGTTCATGCCGGCAATCGTTTGGCAATTCATGCATGTTGCCAATGGTTTGCAATCGAATATCGTTTTTGAGAAGGGTTCCTGTTTCTCCTTTGATAGTTTTCACCAGGAGGCTCATCAGTGCATTGACTTCCATTCGGGGTCTGTTCCAGTTTTCGGTGCTAAAGGCGTAAAGGGTGAGATAGGGAATTCCCAATTCGGCACATCCTTCACATGCTTCCCTAACGGCTTTCACGCCATTTTCATGTCCAAAAATTCTTTTTAGTCCTTGTTTTTTGGCCCATCTTCCATTGCCATCCATAATGATGGCAACATGTTGAGGGAGTGTATGTCGATCAATTTTTTCTAGTAATCCCATACGGTAGATGGCCTGTTAGGCCAACAGATAACTGGTGTAAATCGGTATGAAAGAGAGAACATAGAAAATACATACCAATCTTTTAAGCCCGGATCGCCGCGCATATCGCCAGGAGTGCTTAAGGGCTCTGTAACCCCTGGTACTTCGGGCGAACGGTCGCTTAGCGCTGCGCTTAAAGAGCCGTAGGTTTTGGCCTGGACAGTGAGGTTGGGGTAAGTTTTACTTACATCATCCAAGTAGTCGGTAAATGTTTTGCGATAGAGAAATTCAAAACCAAGGGTCAGGTTGTGGGTTACCGACCATTTCAGACCCATACCAAAGGGTATGGATATTTGATTGAGCTTGTACATTTGAGAGTTGCTCTGGCCTTCAGTTCTCAGGTTTCTTAGGTTAAACCAATCCCCGTTATATTTTGTTCGTGGATTAAAGTGAAAGAAAGCAACACCAAGGGCCAAATATGGGGTGAAATTTTCTGTACGGACTTGAGCCCCAAAAGGCTTGAAATTGTATTCCATCATGGCACTTAATTCGGAAATATTCGACTTAAAATGCAAATTGCGGTATTTGTTTTCCGTAAAATTTTTATCGTCTCCGCTTATGGTACCAGCTTGAAAGGCTGTTCTCAGGGAGAAGAACTTCCCCAAATTGTATCGAAACAAAAGACCTCCGGCGAGGTGAGATTCCTTCAGCACAATTTCACGTGCCAAATCGCCATTGTAGTTTGAAACGCCCAACATGCCGCCAAGTTCCCATTTTTGCGAATAGCTAAATTGTGACGCCAAAACGGCCAACACAAAGAGTGAAATTTTTAAACTATGACGAAACATTAGTTAACGAAATACGGTTCAAATAAACTTAAAGTTACAACATGGAATGAATCTGCAAAAATATTAAAAAATAATGCCTTCGAAAGAGGTATTTTTACCTAAACTGGAAGCACTTAACTTTGGTTGTAACCAACCTGTAAGTGAGGCTCAGGCCAAAAATGCTGTACCAATCTTTGTTGTTTGGATTTCCTCTGAGCGAACCGGTTTCGTGTAAAGTAGCAGCAGGGTCAGCCATCGCTGAAGCCATCGCTGTATATTGGCTTTCTATAAAAAAAGGTTCGGCATATTTTCCGCTTACATCATCCATATAATCGGTAAAGGTTTTTCTAACGGTATATTCAAGGGCTACCATCCAGCTTTTGCTCATATAGCACTTTAGTCCCAATCCTATGGGTATGGCTACCTGAGTCAAGCTGTATCTCTTTAATTCGTTGTATTCGGCAGTTTGTTGACCTTCGGTGCTCAGGTTTTGCAAATTAACCCATTCGCCATCGCGGCTTGCCAAGGTTTCATAACCATTGGTGCCGGTGTTATGCGGACTGTTTTTGTCGTAAAAAAACTGTGCTTGAGGGTTGTATTTAAATACGGATAAGCCGGTGGTAAAATAAGGCACAAAGCCTCTTTGCTTTCTTCGGTCGAGTGTTCTCAGGTTGATATCAATCCCGGAGGTAAAATCCCAAAGCACACTTTCAAAGTGCAGGTTGCGAAGCCTGTTTTTTTCAATATCCGAATACCATTTATCGTATCCGCTTATTTTACCTCTGGTGGCACTGATTTTAAAAGTGAGACGGTTGTTTACATTGTATCGGGTGAGTAGGCCAGCGGCAAAGTGGGTACCACGGGGTTCGAAGAATTTAAAATTGGTAAGCTCACCTGTGTAATTGCTCCCCCCGGCAAATATCCCCAAATCGAGGGAGCTCTCTCTCATCCAACGCTGTGCCTGAGCGCTTTGCAATAGGGTAAATAAAAATAATATGAGTAATCCCTTCCTAAAAATCATATAAAAATTTTTTGCTTTTTTTTAAGGAGACGCAATTAACGCGTTTTTTGTTTAAAAACGAAATAAATGACCATTTATTTTAACGAAATCCTTGCATACAATTTTTTTGTCGGACGAATTGGGGTTATTGTTTTATAAATATCCCCCTGGCGTATTTCCCTTCCTCGGACGCGAGTTCGTAAATATAAGGCCCTGTTTTTAAGTTATTTATGGGAACCGTATTGTGAGAAGAATTCAAATTTTGCCTATACAACTCCTGGCCCATCATGGAAATGATTTTTAAGGTATAGTGATGAGGGCCTAAATGATTAAATAGGAGCATTTCTGTCGCCGGATTCGGTTCAATCGTGATGGCGTCGTTCTCTGCTCCATCCATACGGTTTGAATTCACAGGCACATCCATAAAATTGAGGATGGAGTCATTCACTGTTTGATTCAGAAGCTGGGTCAGGGGTGAAAGGTTGTACCAAATATAACTGTCAGGCAGTCCCGTCATATGAGAATGAACCCTCACCACGTTTGTGTAGCTTTTACCATTAATCTTTAAGGTTCCGTAAGCATCGTAGCGCAGTGTTTGGGTAAAACTTATGGTACCAATTGAAAAGGTATTCGTGGTGCTATCCAGGTATTTGAAAGGATAGGGAAGGGTGAGCGCCGGTGGTATATAAAAAGTCGGGCTAACCCCTTTGCCTGAAATTCCATGGGTCTCAAGGCGGGTGGAAGAATTTTTAAAAAATTGGAAACTCTCAAGGCTCGAAGAGGGGAAAGCATATTTCATCACATAATTGGCATTTGGATAACTTGAAGCATCCTTTGCGTCTGAGGGTTTAACTATGCTGAATTTGCCTCCATTGGTCCAGTTCAAGGCGGAGAAATCCCAAATGACGTTCTCCCCTTTTGGGGTATTAAAATTAAAAAAAGCACTTTGCTTCGCCGGAATCACCGTGCCGATGGCCGGCAGTGCGTTATTACTGGTGATTACAGGTTGGGCGTTGGCATGCAAAAGCCAAAAAATACTGAGAAAAAGAAGTGTGTTTTTCATGGCGAGAAACTTAAATATACTTCAATATTAGCAATAAATTTTTAAGACTAACACCTTCCATAATTACATTGCAATGTCAGTTCTCAATCATTTTGCCAAATTCAGTTTAAATCCATTAAATTCGCACCTCTAAAAAATAAAAAAATTATGAACCGACTGTGCATTCTTGCATTACTCTTCACTGTTACATTCAAAACATTTGCCCAAACCAAAGAACCTTTAGTGTTTACTTTTGGAACCGATACAGTTTTTAAGTCTGAATTTGAAAGAATTTACAGCAAAAACAACGATGTTAAAACCAAGACACCATCCGAGAAGGAGATTAAGGAGTACCTCGATCTTTACATCAAGTTTAAATTAAAAGTTAAGGAAGCTTACCAGCTTCGAATGGATACCAATGAATCGTTCATTACGGAGTTGGCAGGGTACCGCAAACAATTGGCTATGCCCTACCTTGTCGACAATGAGGTTACCGATAAGTTAATTGAGGAGGCCTACAACAGAACGCTTGAAGAAGTGAATGTAAGCCATATTTTGATCTCATGCGGAAAAGATGATTTGCCTAAGGACACCATTATGGCCTTCAAAAAAATAAGTGAAATAAGAAAGCAGATCATGGAAGGCAAAGTGAGTTTTGACTCAGCCGCCTACCATAAATCCGAAGACCCGTCAGCAAAATCGAATTTAGGCCTGCTGGGTTATTTTGGAGCCTTTCAAATGATTTATCCTTTTGAAAACATGGCCTATAATACCTCTAAAGGCAGTGTTTCTGAAGTGTTCAGAACGCAATTCGGCTATCACATTTTAAAAGTGAACGACCGCAGGAAAAGTCAGGGCGAAATTAAAGTGGCGCACCTCATGATTCGTTTTAACAACGACAAGGAAATTGCAGGTGCAAAAGAGAAAATTGATGCCATCTACGCCAAGCTCCAAAAGGGAGAAAATTTCGAAGATCTCGTGAGCCAGTTTAGTGAAGACTACAGTACTAAACCAAATAAAGGAGAGATGACCTGGTTTAAAAGCACCGGTCAGTTGCCCACAGCTTTTAAGGAAGCAGCCTTTGCCCTGGCAAATATTGGAGATTATACCGCACCTGTGCTTACCGACTTCGGGTGGCATATTATTAAAAAACTCGACATTAAGCCGGTAGCCCCATTATCGGAGCAGAAGGAAAACCTCAAATACAAGGTGAGTCGCGATGATCGCTCGCAGATAAGCAGTAAGGTTGTTTTAGAGAGGCTGAAAAAGGAAAATAATTTTCTGCAGAAAGACAAAGAAATAGATAAGTTTGTCTTAACAGTGGATACCTCCGTTTTACATGGGAATTGGAAACCTTCAGACCTTTCGAAATCCAATAAGGTGCTCTTTACCATTGCCGACCAAAAATACACATACGATGATTTCAGCACCTATATTGTCAATTTTCAGTCGGCCAAAAAAACCGATAACGTAGCCTTTGTGGTTAAAGAACTTTATACCGGGTATATCGAAAAAATGAACTTCGCCTATGAAGAAGATCATTTAGAGGAGAAACACGTTGACTTTAAAAACCTCATGAAGGAGTACCGGGATGGAATTTTGCTTTTCGAATTGACCGATAAAATGGTTTGGAGCAAATCGGTTGAAGACACCTTGGGATTGCAGGCCTTTTACGAAAACAACAAATCGAAATACATGTGGGCTCAGCGAGCTGATGCAGCTATTTTTGCCTGCTCCGATGCCAAAGTCGCCAAGGCTGTGAAGAAAATGGTGAAGAAAAACCCATCAGATCAGGACATTTACAAAAAAATAAATGCAAAAAATCCCTTGGCTGTGACCATTACCAGAGGAAAATTTGAAAAAGGGCAAAATGAGATGGTTGATAAGGTGGAATGGAAAGAAGGCGTTGCCGATTTGCCGCCAAGTGGGGAAAAGGTAACCTTTGTGAAAATTTATAAAATCATTGAACCAACACCTAAACAGTTAAACGAAATCATGGGTATGGCCACCTCCGATTATCAAAACTATTTGGAGGATTCATGGATTAAGACCTTAAAGCAAAAATACCCGGTAAATGTAAATAGTACGGCCATCAACTTTTTATTCAGATAAGCTATTTGATATTTAAAAAGCAATCCATTCTAATCATTTTTCGGCTATGCCTGACTTATATAGCTGCAGCCTCTTTGATTTCCTGTTCAGAAAAACCACAGAGTGCCGAAGAAGATTTACTGGCCTCTGCTTACGGTGAATCCATTGACATGAGTGATATTGCTCCCTTGCTGGGCGCAAACATGACTAAGCAAGACAGTTTTTTTTTTATTAAGGAATATGTCGACAATTGGCTTCAAAATCAGGTGATATTGCATTATGCGCGCAAGGACAACGCAATTGACGAGGCAAGCATTAACAAAAAAGCTGAAGATTTCAAACACGATCTCATCAGGTTTGAGTATAGAAATAAGTTATTGAGCGAGCAGTTGGATACCTTAGTTGAAGCCAATGAGGTTTTGAAATACTATAAAGAAAATCCTGAAAACTTTGAATTGAAACAAAACATCATCCGTTTCGTATTTATTAAGATGCCAAAAGCTTTGGAAGACAAATACAACTACTGGAACACTTTCTCAAAAGGCGATGCCGAAGATCGAACCAAGCTGGCCATCATCGCATTAAAAAATGGAGGTAACGCCTATCTGGATAATGAGAAATGGCTGGCTTTTGACGATATTTTAAAAGTGGTTCCAATCACCACATACAATCAGGAAGATTTCATAAACAACAACCGACTTTTTAAAATTGAAAATTCATCCTTTACCTGGTATATTCATATATCTGATTTTAGGATAAAGGATCATGTTTCGCCTTATGAGTTTGTGGAAGATAAAATCAAACAAATTTTGATCAACAGAAGAAAAGTGTTGCTCATGCAAAAAATTGAAAACAGGTTGGTTAAAAAAGCCTTGAAGGATGATCAAATCAAAATCTACATGAAAGAATATGAATAAAAAAAGTGTAACGCAGTTATTCATTGGTTTGATGGCCTTGCTGTCTTGCTCACACCCGGCTATGGCTCAGCCCAAACAAATTTTGGAAGAAGTAGTGGCTGTGGTTGGCGAAAATATTATTCTTAAATCCGAATGGGAAGCCGAATACCTTCAGGGTAAAGAACAATACAACGATTTTAAAGGGGACTTGCATTGTGAAATTTTAAATCAATTGCTGCTGCAAAAGTTGCTATTGCACAAGGCTGAACTGGATTCGGTGGTCATTTCGGATGAGCAGATAGAATATGAAATGGACCGCAAGATCCGCTACTTTGTTTCACAAATAGGAGATGAAGCCCGACTGGAACAATACCTGGGAAAGAGCATACTGGAATATAAAAAAGAGATGAAACCGCGTATCACGCAACAGATGCAAGTACAAGAAGTTCAAAAAAAATTGCTGGATGCTGTGAAGGTCTCACCTACCGAAGTGCTAAAACATTTCAATGAAATTCCAAAAGACAGCTTACCTCTGTTCGGCGCTGAGGTTGAACTGGGTCAGATTGTGGTGATTCCAAAACCCAATCAATTTGCCAAAGATTACGCCTATTCCACTTTAAAAAAGTACAGAGAGGAAATCATTGCCGGGAAAAGAAACTTTGAACTCACGGCCAAAAGTTTTAGTGACGATAAGGGCTCCGCATTGAATGGAGGCGAGTTGGGGTATTTTAAGAGAGGCGATATGGTTTCAAATTTTGAGGCCATGGCATTCAAGCTCAAACCCGATTCCGTGTCACCTATTATCGAAACCCAATTTGGCTATCATATTTTAAAATTAATCGACCGGAAAGGTGAGAAAATTAATGTTCGCCACATTCTTATCAAACCAACGATTATTACAAGGGATTTGGCTGAAACGGAGCAATTTTTAAAAAATCTGGTCGTTCGCATCAAGGCCGATTCAATTAGCTTTTGTCAGGCTGCTGCCAAATACAGCGAAGATGAAATGACCAAATCCAACTGTGGCTTTTTTAGTGATCCCAATTTAGGAACCAATAAGGTTGAAATCGAAATTTTGGATCCGGACGTTGTGCTTCAGGTTCAAAAAATGAAACCCGGTGATTTTTCGGTACCAACACCCATTGTGGCTCAGGATGGTTCATCGGCCTATAGGGTGCTTTACTTAAAATCGGAGACTAAGCCCCATCGTGCCAATTTGAGCGACGATTACCAAAAAATTCAGGCTTTTGCTCTGGAACAAAAAAAGAAAAAAATGATGACCGACTGGGCAACAAAATTCAAGAAAGTTGTGTTTATCAGAATAGAGCCTGAATATCTCACCTGTAAAGAGATGGCGGACTGGAGATAGGATAGGAAGGCTTGAAACATACAATTTAAAAGCGTATTAAAAAGAAGAACGAAATTACAAATGGAATACAAAAACGAAGTTGAAGCTGCGGAAGCATTTAAGGAGCAATTTAAAAAGTTAAAAACTGAGATTTCGAAGGTAATCATCGGCCAGAATGAGGTTGTTGATGGGGTGTTGACCTCTATTTTTTGCAAGGGACATAGTTTGTTGGTGGGGGTGCCGGGCTTGGCCAAAACCTTACTGGTTAAAACCATTTCCGAATCGCTTGACTTAAGCTTTAACCGCATTCAGTTCACTCCTGATTTGATGCCGGGAGACATCACAGGTTCAGAGATATTGGACGATCATAAAAATTTCAGGTTTTCAAAGGGTCCCTTGTTTGCCAATATCATTTTAGCCGACGAGATTAACCGGACTCCGCCAAAAACCCAGGCGGCATTGCTCGAGGCCATGCAGGAAAAAACGGTGACCGTAGGTGGACAAAATCACCATTTACCGAATCCGTTTTTTGTTTTAGCAACCCAAAACCCTATTGAGCAAGAAGGAACCTATCCTTTGCCGGAGGCTCAACTCGATCGCTTTATGTTTAATTTGTTTTTAGACTACCCAAGTTTTGAAGAAGAAATTCAGGTGGTTAAAAATACCACTACAAACTACAGTGCCACCACCGAAAAAGTATTTGGAGCAAAAGAAATTCTCTTTTTCCAGGATTTAATTCGAAAAGTACCGGTAGCCGACAACGTTTATGACTATGCCGTAAAGTTGGTGAGCAAAACCCGACCCGGCTATGCCATGGCCACTGACGACATCAACAAATATGTTAGCTATGGCGCTGGGCCACGCGCAAGCCAATATCTGATTATTGGCGCCAAATGCAATGCTTTGATCAATGGCAAATATTCGCCCGACATTGAAAATGTTCAGGCCGTAGCCGAATCGGTTTTGAGGCACAGGGTTTTGAAAAATTACAAGGCCGAAGCCGAAGGTATTGGCGTTGACGACATTATTCGAAAGCTATTTTAGGGCCTGCTGAAAAACACTTAAAGGCTTGATATGATGAGGTTCATTAA
>CAZTXB010000008.1:0-160180 GCA_964617955.1 uncultured Chitinophaga sp. | reverse complement strand
ACATTTTCATACTTTACTGATTTTATCGTGCATTAATAGAAATAGAAGCTAATGTTAACCTAATCATATCAAGCTTTGAAGTGTTTTTAAACAGGCCTAGTTAACAATTTTAATCAACACCCTGTATCCATGAGGCAGATTACTGCCGGTTACCAGGTCAATTTTCATATGATTGGTTAAGGCGTATTGGCTCAATCTTTCACGCTGGATTTGGATCCCTCTGGAAATATGACCCGTGTTTTTTTCTGGATTCAAGCCGTTTCCATTGTCCAGAATTTCAATTTCAAGTCCTCCTACTGTCTGATAAATGTTAATCTTAATTTCAAATTTTCTTTCGTTGGCTAATTTACCAAAGCCATGTTTAATGCAGTTTTCCAAAAATGGCTGTAGCAGCAAGGGAGGAACCATGGTTAGGGTTTCGTCGTTAATGCTTGAGTCTATTTTATAATCAAAGAGATAATCCTTTCTCAATTTTTCTATTTCCAGATACGATACAGCCATTTCTAATTCCTTCTGTATAGAAATGAGTTGCTCATCGGAAACACTGAGTAAATTTCGCATTAATTTAGAAAATCCCTGAAGGGTATGCTGCGCTCTTTCATAATCGCCAATTTTTATGAGTGCATTGATAGAA
This sequence comes from uncultured Chitinophaga sp., assembly GCA_964617955.1. Lineage (GTDB taxonomy): Bacteria > Bacteroidota > Bacteroidia > NS11-12g > UBA9320 > JABWCE01. Next base: position 159,546 of record CAZTXB010000008.1, on the reverse strand, counting down.
TTCAGGCAGTTGAATAAAAAGTGGGGATTGAGCTGTGATTGCAGCACTTTTAATTTGTACTCGCTAAGCGTTTTAAGAAGAACTTGCTCTTTATATTTTCTGTTTTGCCAATACCATATGCCAGTTACAAAAGCCAAGGTGATAAATAAAAAAAGTAAAAAATAAAACACCTTGCTTTTATACCAAACTGCTGATATTGTAAAGTTTAAAACCGAATAGGTTTTGCTTCCTGCAATTCTAAACTTTAAGACATGAGCCCCTTCCGATAAATTTTGTAAGTCGAGCGTGTTTTTTCCCTTTTCAAGTTGTATCCTGTTTCCCTTATCCAGGATGTATTCATAAGTTATCTCATTTACGGCAGCAAAGTCAAAATTCGAAAATGTAACTTTGATACCGCTTTCATGATGAGGGATGGTGATGTATCGATGGATGTTAAAAAAACTGAATCCTCTGCCAATCACACAGGTAACCGCGGGTTCAGAACTTTCAAAATGAAGGGCCGCTGACTGATCGATTAGAAATATACAGTCGTCCTTAGAGAGGAGCAATTGGTTGCGGGGGGTTACATAAATAAAATGCTCGTACCAGTCGTTGGTTTTTTTACTTATTAAATTATCAAAATCGATGCAGCGTTGCTGCTTTTCATCGAAGTGAAACAGTCCTCCCTGACACAGAATAAAAATACGGCCATTATCATCCTCTATAATTTCCCGGGCAGTGTTGGAGGCCAACCCTTGCATCCCCGATAGAAAAAATAATTTTGAATCTGCCTGGTTAAAAACATAAACCCCGCCTAATTCAAGTGGGATCCAAAGGCGGTTTTTGCTATCGCAATAAAGGCTTTGTATATAGTTATAGTTTTGAGTACTGAACTTCGGCAGTTCAGTAATCAATGATATGTTTAGGGTTTGGAGATGGAGCAGCTTTACCTTTCGGTCTGCAATAAAATACAATTTGTCCTTGGTCACATTCGAAAGAATGAGGTCTTGATCGGTAGATACGACAAGGGCCCATTTTTTTTGAAAGTACCTGTAAATTCCCTTATCTGTAACAAAGTATAAGGCTCCTGATTTATCAGCCACCACGTTATAGCAAGCATTGAAAATACCGGGATCTGTATTTCTGGCAGTACCTGTAGTGGGTTCGTATTGAATAAGCTTATGTGAGATATCTACTATCCAAACTTTGCCTTCGGAATCCTCAGCCAATTTAATGATAAAAGGTTCCTTGTTCTTCCAGTTGTCGGGCAGTGTAGTTTGTTTTAATAATTTAAAATCGGAGGAATATTCGAGCAACCCATCGTGATTAGTGTTGACCAAAAAATACCGCTTGTACCTTTTGCTGAAATAAATATCCGAAGCCACCGATCCATAGAAATCAGGACTAAACTTTTGTTTTGGAAATTCAATTTTTTTAATGGCGTTCAATTTTGAACAAAGCATGCTCAGGCCCTGCTGATTATCATGTCCAAACCAAAAGTTACCCGATTTGTCTTTAAAAAAGGTGGTGACTCCAATGTCTTCCTTATGGTTATCAAAATTTAGTTTATGATTCTTAAATTGATGGGTCGAAATATCGAATTCCATTGGGCCGGTTGAGGTAGCCATGTACAACATCCCTTTTTGAAAGGAGCTGATTTTAGAGATGATGTTGTTATTAAGAACTTTTTGTTTAAAACCGTTGGGGTCATGAAAATAAGTTTCCCAGGTCTTATTTTTTAAATCAAATTTCCCTAAGCCCCCGAAAAATCTACCTGCCCATAGATGATTTTCGGAATCCAGGTAAAGGCATTTAATGTGGTTTAAACCAATAAAATGCATGGGCTCGGGATGAGGGATGCTGTATTCTATTATTTTTGAGTTAAATCGGTTATAACTCTTAAGACCATTACGGCAGCCCAGCCAGAGGATAGAATCGTTGAAAGGGTCTGCTACGATTGCTGATACCGAATTGTTTTCCCAGTCGTATTTAAATTCATTTTTTAAATTTTTGAGTAAGTGTCTTTTAAACTCTTTTCTTTGAGGATGAAAACTGTAAAATCCCTCCGCCAATGAGCCTATCCAGATAATTCCAAACTTGTCTTCAAAAAATTGTGTGGGTATTTTAGGGGAAATATTTACAGGCTCTATGGAATTGGTGTGTACATTGAGTTCCATGATTCCTTCAAAGTGGGTCGATATCCAGTAAAGGCTATCGTTTCGCTTGATGTAATTTTTAAAGTGATTAATGGTGCCATTTCTCACGCTACTTGCACGGTATATATTTTTGAAGGTGTAGCCGTCAAATTTGCTCAACCCATTGTAGGTTCCTATCCATATAAATCCTTTATAATCCTGAAAAACGAAGTTGATATTATTATGTGCCAAACCCTCTTTTATTCGGTAATTTATCACATTCAAGTCAGTGTTTTTCTGAGCCAGGAGTGAGTGAAAACTAAGGCTAAAAATAATGAATATGTAGCGTACCTTGCTCAATAAGTTCTATGTTAGAAAGTGAGCCATAATGATTAAAGACTTATAAAAGAGTAATTCTTTGAATGGTTTCAATAAATTCTTTCCGGTTGGCCCTCGAGATGCTTAATTCTTTTCCATCATTCATGATGACTCCTCCGTTGTCGCCTTTTAAAATTTTAGAGACATGAAAAATATTAACAATCGAGGACTGATGTATTCTGAAAAATTTAGAAGGATCGAGCAATTTTTCATACTCTCCAATATTCTTACTCACCATTATTTTTCTATGGTCACTTAGGTAAAAGGTGGTATAATTTTTATCGGCCAGGCAATAATGGATTTTGTCGATATCTACGATTTCAATTCCATTCAAATCAGCAAGCGCGATTTTTACGAGCGAATGCTGATTTTGCTGTCTCCTTTTGCTGTTGATTTGATTTACAGAAACTGTCAATTCATTGGCATCGATGGGTTTTAACAGATAGTCGGAAGCATGCAGTTTTATGGCCTTTAAGGCGTATTCGGAATAAGCGGTTGTGAACACCACATCGAAGTGAAAATTGCCTAATTTTTCGAGTAACTCAATACCTGTCATTTCAGGCATTTCAATATCCAGAAACAGAATATCAACAGTGTTCTTTTTTAAAAACGCATAGGCCTCCTCGGGGTTTTGAAACCAGGCCACTGTCTCAAGCTCAGGGCAGTTTTTTAGAATATCAATCCGCAAGGCCGCAATGGCTAAACTTTCGTCGTCTACAATACAAGCTTTTAATTTTAACGGCATGGCTGTACAATGGTACAATAAAATTAAAAGTGTAGCAAATACCCGATATCCAAGGTGCATCATTTTTTTTATTTTGTTAAAACCAATTGGCTTACTTGTTTTTCTAAGCGAGCCAACCTGCTTTTTAGCTCATGGTTTTCAATCTCCAATTCCTGTATGGCTTTAACCATAGGTATGATTAAATCGCCGTAACGCATCTGATAGAGTTGGTTGTTTTCTGTGGGTCGGTCGAGTCCTGTAAATTGAGCTCCTGTGAGCTGCATAACAGAATCTACTTCCTGGGCTATGAGACCGTTCATTCTCATTTTTTCTATCTCATATTTCTCAGGCCAGTGGCCTGAAGATGACAATCCCTTGCTCAAAAGCGCCTCCTGCTTGTGGATATTTAAAGTGTAGCTCACAGGTCGCAGTTTTGAAATAAAAGTTAGACCTGGGACATCTTCTTGGATATTTTCCTTAATACGGGCATCACTGTAGGTAGTTATGGAACCCACCTGCGCATTGATGCTTGTGATACTGTAATTGCCAAGACATACCTGATTATTTCCTCCTACAGGTGTTCCATAACCAACTGCGGTCGTGTTATTGTAATTAGCCGAATTGAAAGTTTCGGAACCAACAGAAGTATTAAAGGAGCCATGGTTTGTATAATACATGGAGGCGTATCCGATACTGGTATTGTGCATCCCGGAGTCAAGCGCACCCATTGCGCTTGAACCAATAGCTGTATTAAATCTTCCCTTATTATTGGCTACTCTTGAACTTCCTTCCAATGCACTGCTGCCCACAGCTGTATTAAAGGTTAAAGAATAAGTACTTGCATTATTGGCATTTGCCATGGCACGGTATCCTATGGCTGTGGATCCTCCCATACCCACATTTGAATTAAGGGCAAAAGGCCCCATGGCCACATTAAAACTTCCCGTTTCATTTTCTTCCAAGGCCAAATGACCGTTGGCTACATTGTAACCACCGCCATTATTATCCCTCATGGCTCTGTAACCAAAAGCAGTATTGAATTGGCTATAATAATCTTTTTCATAGGCTTCACATCCAAATACGGTATTAAAATATCCTTGTGCATGGTAAGCCGCTTTATAACCCATAATGGTATTGCCTGCTCCATTTGTGTTTGAATACAATGCTTTAGCACCTACTACCGTATTGCGCTCACCCGAATGGTCGCTAAACATAGCTTTGCTGCCAATGGCAACATTTTCATTCTGGTAGTTGTAATACATGGCGCTGTCACCAATGGCAACATTATTGCTTCCCCCATAATGGTTTTGATACATGGCTGCATTTCCAATGGCAACGTTGTTATCGCCATTGTCGTTTGCAAACAAAGAATTAATTCCGATTGCAACATTTAAAGACCCTGAGTCATTACTTTTTAGCGCATTGTAACCTATGGCTGCATTATTTGAACCAACAGTATTCCTGTAAAGTGAAGCTGTTCCAAGAGAAGTATTGTAATTTCCTTTGATATTGTGTTCCAAAGATGAAACACCGAGCGCAGTATTGTTATTACCGGTTATATTTTGGTAGAGAGCTCCCACTCCAAGTGCCGAATTGGAATAACCACCTATGTTTTCGTGTAAAGCATCGTGACCAATGGCAGTGTTGTTGTTGCCTGTCGTATTTTTTATTAAGGAAGAACTGCCCATAGCCGTGTTCGCCAAACCAGTTTTGTTGTAGAAGAGAGATAAATGTCCTACAGCGGTGTTATCTTCACCTGTGGTGTTGCGATGCAAGGCTCGCGAGCCTATGGCAACATTCTTAATACCGGAACTGTTGCTGTATAGAGCGCTGTCGCCAATGGCGAGCAGAGCATGGCTTGTTTTATTACTGTTTAGTGCAGCCCTTCCAATTGCAATATTTCTGCTTCCAGTGGTATTAGAAAATAATGACCAAACCCCAACTGAAACATTGTCAGATCCACTGGTATTATCATACATCGATCCGGTTCCCACCACTACATTCTTTTCACCATCCTGATTATTGTATAAAGCTCCGGCCCCGAAAGCGCTGTTATTATTGCCGGTTCCATTATTAAACATTGTTTCTGCACCATAAGCACAATTGTGATTACCCATTGTGTTATACATCAGGGCCTGAAAACCACTCGCGGTATTTCGTGTTCCATATTGATTTAAAAATAAGGTTTTGCTTCCCAGGGCCGTGTTATAAACACCTGCGGTGTTTGAAAACAACGCGCTGTCCCCTACGGCCACCGTTTTGCTGATTGAAAATGAGTTATTCATGGCATCGTATCCAATAACAGTATTATTGCTTCCGGTCGAATTAGAATACATGGCGCCGAGACCTAATGCAACATTTTTTTTACCACTTTCATTTGAATACAATGACCATCCCCCCAAACTCGTATTTTCACTTCCTGTGGTATTGGAGTATAATCCCAAATAACCCATTGAGGTGTTGAACCCGCCTCTTGTATTTGAGAATAAGTTTTTTATGCCGACTGCTGAGTTCCCTTCACCTGAATTATTTGTAAACATGGATTCATAGCCTACTACAGTATTTTGAGCGCCATAGTAATTGTTAAATAATGTTTTTGAACCTATTGCAGTATTGAACGCACCGTGTCTATTATTAAATAAGGCACTATCACCAACAGCTACCTGATTATTCAAACTGTCTGAATGATATAGTGCCTTTACTCCGATGGCTATATTCGAATAACCATATGTATTCGAGAACAAAGAGGAGTAGCCCATGGCTACATTGAAATCACCACTGATATTTTTTCTTAAGGCAGCAGAGCCAAAGGCTGCATTGCCATTCCCTGATGAATTTGAGTAAAGACTTGAATCACCTGTTGTGGTATTTAATGAGCCATCTTTATTGTGGTACATTGATCCAAAACCAATGGCTGTGTTATTCATTCCAATGGTATCTGAAAATAAGGTGTAATTGCCTATTGCGGTATTTTTATTATTTCGTTTGTGGTTATTTAAGGTAAAATGCCCAATAGCCATATTGTCGCTTCCGTTATTTTCATAAAGCGTTGAAACGCCTAAGGCAATGTTTCTGGTTCCGGTGGCAGATAGTTGCATGGCTGTGTGCCCGATGGCAATATTATTGCTGACTGTATTTTCACTTAAAGCCGATGTTCCAATGGCGATGTTAGTATTTCCGACTTTATTCATCATTAAAGTTAAGAGCCCAATAGCGATATTGGAAATACCTGTAGAATCTTCTCGCATCGCAGCACGACCGATTGCAATATTTCCCGAATTTTTCTTGTGGTTTTGCAATGCAAGCTCCCCAATACCTATGTTTTGGCTGCTGGTCACATTTTTCTCCAAACTTTTATTACCGATTGCAATATTGCTTTGGCCGGTTTTATTTGAATCTAAAGCGTAAACGCCAATAGCCAAATTGTTAACGCCCGTGGTATTTTTGTTTAAAGCAAAAACTCCTAATCCTATATTTTGTGTCCCTGTGGTATTAAGATGTAAAGATTTATAGCCAATGGCTGTGTTGTTAGTAACCCCTGAATTGGATTTTAAAACCCCATAACCCAGTCCTGTTAAACCACTGACACTGTCGATGACTCCTGCTGGCTTGTTAACTATTCTAAACTGCAATGGCTTAGCGTCTGTTGTCCCAATAAAATTCGACGAGGAGGTACTTCCATTGCCACTTGTACTCCAAAAATTACCCGATTGGGATGGCAATTTTACAAACCCCCCTGAGCTTAAAAAAATGGTATCGCCGCGTATGCTGAGGGCTTGTAATTCATTCGTTATGCTGCTGTCGGCATCGTTTACCGAAAATGAACCACCACCCTGGCTTAAAGTAACGTTATAACCTGTCTTTGAAACACTTTGCAATTCGTTGCTTGAAACTGAATCGGGAAGCACTACCTGTCCGCCGCCAAGGCTCAATTGAATTCGCCCACCGGTTCGTGAAATGCTCTGTAATTCATTGTTTGAACTGCTGTCGCCCAACACCACCTCGCCTCCATTGGTCAACATGATTTTGCCTTTTCCTCCGCTTATGCTCAGATTCTGCAATTCATTCACACTGCTGCTGTCGGCATCATTTACAGAAAATGTGCCACCGCCCTGACTAAGGGTTAAATTAAAACCGGATTTGGAGAGGGTTTGTATTTCGTTTACGGAACTGGAATCGGGCAAAAAAACCTGACCCCCGTTTTGTGACAATACCAAACGCCCCCCCAGGCGGGACAGAGACTGCAATTCATTCACAGCCGATGAATCTGGTAAAGTGAGAATTCCTCCGTTTAACGTTAAAAAAATCCGGCCCCCGGAGCGACTTATTTGCTGTAACTCGTTGGTCGCGTTGCTGTCGGCATCATTAATGCTAATGGTTCCTCCTCCATGCGAGAGGCTCGCCCAATGACCGCTGCGTGTAAGTGACTGCAATTCGTTCACTGAACTTGAATCCGGTAATAGGATAGCGCCTCCGTTTTGTGATAAAAACACACGGCCTCCCAATCGGCTCATGATTTGAAGCTCGTTGGTCGATAAGGTGTCGCCATCGTTGACTTCGTCTTTTGCAGGCATCCAGGCTGCGCCGTTCCATTTTAATATTTGGTTGAGCAGGGCTCCGTTTTGGGCCAATTGAGTGGTTTGAATGGTGCTCCCCGAATACAAACTACCCGCTTGCAATGAGTATAGGGCATAAGGCACACTCAGTAATTGGTGGGTTCCCGCAATGGAATACGTGCTGCCTCCTGAAGGGTCAGTTTCTGTTTTTACAAACAATGGTCCTTCTGACCAATCAATATTCTCAAAGTTTCCGGTTCCGGCAACACCACTGCCAATTTCTATGCTAACCAAGCCATTGGCATTGGTCCTGGGCAAGGGGCTATAGGTTTCGGAATAGATAACGGTTCCGGTAGCCGAACCTTTTAGGATACTCACCCGCATACCAATATTGGAGTTGGTAATCAATGATCCTCCCGCATTCCGAATAACGGCCTGGTAACTCATTTTTTGTGGAGCCTGTGCATTCAGGTCTGTATAAATGATACTGAATGCTGCGAACAGGATACCTGTGGTCAATTTGATCTTCATAGTTATACTAATTAATTTTTACAATTTTTGATGATAAGATGAGTTCGCCGGCCTTAGAAACCAGTAAATGGTACATTCCCGGGGCCAACTCCTTCACAAAAACCGGTTGAATGCTTTCGCTGAAATTGCCTTCCTCGATTAACTTTCCATCAAGGGCATACAATCGGTAAGAAAAATCAAGTTCCGAAGTTGAGTTGGTTTCAATGTAGAAGTAATTTTGTGCAGGATTGGGATAAACCTTTATGGCATCGCTTGCTGATAATGCCTTATAGCTGACGGAAAAAAATTCATAAGGCTGTTGATTGCCTTGTAAAATAACCGTTGCCGAATTGCGTTGATGGGTATACAATGGCAAACCGAAGGAAGATGTAGCTGTACCTCCACTGCCGTTTGCGGTGCCACCGGCAGTAACAAATTGATATTGGGCCCCGGCGTTATTAAAAAAAGAAAATAAAACAAGAAGGTAGAAAAGTTTCATACCTTCAAAATTTATAATTCCTTTGAACTTAAAGGAGCGGATTACATATTCAGTCGCTTTTGTTTCATATTGGAGGGTTTTGCATCAATAAGCGGGATAAAGTAAAAAGATTAACAGAGTCGCTGTACTTTTGTCCAAATGAAAAACATATTTATATTTTCCGTTTTCGCGGTTTACCTGAGTGCCTGCACCATTCGTTTTGACAGAGCCCCTCAAAATAGTCTGAATGAATTTCCAGGCGAATTGTGCGGCAAGTTTTTTTTCAAAAACACAAAAGAAAATGACAGCACCTATCTGGAAATTACTCCCCATACCATTTTATTTTCCGAAAATAAGAGCTTAAGGGGTGGAGGATTGTCAGATTCCATAAAGTTGGCCAAGGGCAAAAAGTATTACTATTTGTGCCTTGCCGATAGCCTAAACCACCGCTTGGTATGGGATGTGTATCCACTCACGGTTTCCGGGAAAAAGCTTTATTTATATGCCTTGGATGCCGAGTATTACAAAAAAGCGATTAAGAGAAGTTTTACGCCAATAGAAGGTTTTGATAACTTGTATAAGATGGAGGACGAAAAATTGGAAAGATTTTGCAAGAAAAAACTGAAAAGTAAGAATGCGCTTAAATTGATAAGGGTGGATTAAAAGGCTCAAAGTTGCAAACTGCCTTAGCTCTATTTAGTAAACAAACTTTCTTCCATCCCAAGTCTCTCACAGTAACCCTTCCCAGCCAATGTTTCGCCCTGAATGGGCCAGGCAAGGAAGGGCTGACTTGTCGGCATTAGGGTACACATTAGTAACCCTTCCCAGCCAATGTCTCGCCCAGAGTGGGCCAGGCAAGGAAGGGCTGACTTGGCGGCATTAGGGTACATATTAGTAACCCTCCCCAGCCAATGTCTTGCCCAGAGTGGGCCAGGCAAGGAAGGGCTGACTTGGCGGCATTAGGGTACACATTAGTAACCCTTCCCAGCCAATGTCTCGCCCAGAGTGGGCCAGGCAAGGAAGGGCTGACTTGGCGGCATTAGGGTACACATTGTAACTTTGACGTTTGTGGAAAAAAGAGAGAATGACAAATTAAAAATGTATTTTAATATTTCATGTGACTTTTTGATTTTGAACTGATGCCGGTAAAAGTACATATAGCTGAACCTGGCGTTACCTATTTCATCACATTTACTTGTTTTAATGGGTTGGCCTTAATTCAAAAAATCAATTCTTATGATTTGGTTTATAAATGGTTTAACCATTTAAAAGACAAAGGGCATCTTATTGTGGGATATGTTATTATGCCGAATCACATTCACGTCGTAATTGCTTTCAAAGACATCGGACAATCGATAAATACCATTATAGGCAATGGAAAAAGGTTTATGGCTTATGAAATAGTTGGACGTTTGAAATCACTAGGAGAGTTCAATTTGCTTAAAAGTATGGCATTAGGGGTTAGCCCAAAAGACAATGCGAGAAATAAAAAACATTCAGTATGGAAATATTCATTTGACTGGAAAGAGTGTATAGGGGATGCATTTATCGAGCAGAAAATTAATTATATGCATCAAAATCCTTGCAAAGGCAAATGGCATTTGGCCAGTACCCCGGAAGAGTATGAGCATAGTTCTGCAAAGTTTTATATTTGTGGAGAAGCCGGTGTTTACCCGGTTACCAATTACCTTGAATTAAATGATATTGATATTTGAATTAGGTGAACGGGTAATGTTTTCAAAAATAAGTTTAATAAGTGTTGCTTCTTTTGGCCGCCAAGTCAGCTCCCCCAAACTCTAGCCTTGCAGAGCGAGACATTGGCTGGGAAGGGTTACCTTATGAGACTCGGGAAAGAAGTAAAGACTAAAAATGCGCTTAAATTGATAAGGGTGGATTAAAAGGCTCAAAGTTGCAAACTGCCTTAGCTGTATTTAGTAAACAAAGTTGTTCAAACAAAATTCATAACCCATGCGATGGCTCTTCAACATTATTAGATTAATTTGCCCTCCATTTTAAAATTATGAGCACATTATTTAAGCGGCTTTTGCAAACTTCTGTTTTACTTCTCACCATTTACCTATTGCTGTGGTATTTGTCTTCAGCACTCAACTGGATACCCGGTGGAATGTATCTTGATATCCTGAGATGGTTAGGAGAAATATGCCTTATCGCTTACGCCATTAAGCGAAATAATCTCACCATATGGATATTTACGAGCATGTTTATTGGGGCCGAAATTGGCTTGTATTTTCCTCAAATAGCAGTGTATGGAAAAATTCTGGGCAAGATATTTTTAAGAAGCATTAAAACCATCATAGCGCCTTTGCTCTTTGGAACTTTGGTGGTAGGCATTGCAGGGCATTCGGACTTAAGGCAAGTGGGGAGAATGGGGTTGAAAGCTTTATTTTATTTTGAAATTGTAACCACCTTGGCTCTGTTTATAGGATTGCTCGTGGTTAATATCACAAAACCGGGCGAAGGTGTGGTTAAGCCAATGACTTTGCATGAGGAAGTAATTCCGGTAAGTGAAAAAACCTGGCAAGACCACATTATCGAGATTTTTCCCGAAAATTTCGCTAAGTCGGTGGCCGACGGCATGATCTTACAAGTGGTTATTTTCAGTATTTTGTTTGGCATTGGATTGGCCATGGTCGATCTTCACAAGCGCAAACCCCTCATACTTTTTTGCGAGAGTCTGAGCGAGGTGATGTTTAAATTTACCAATATTGTGATGTTGTTCGCACCTTTTGCGGTGGGAGGTGCCATTGCCTATACGGTGAGTTCTATGGGCATGGACGTGTTTTTACCATTGGCTAAACTGGTGGGATCCTTGTATTTAGGATTAATCGTTTTCGTGCTTGCCGTACTTTTCCCAATTGCGTTAATGGTTAAGTTGCCTATAAAGAAATTTGCTTTAGCCATCAGCGAGCCTGTAAGCATCGCCTTTGCCACAGCAAGTTCGGAATCGGCATTGCCAAGAGCCATGGAAGAGATGGAGCGAATTGGGGTGCCTCCTAAAATAGTGGGCTTCGTTTTGCCAACCGGATACAGTTTCAATTTAGATGGTACCACCCTCTACCTATCACTCGCCAGCGTGTTTGTGGCACAGGTGGCCGGTATTCCGCTAAGCATTGGTCAGCAGTTAATATTGTGCCTTACGTTAATGTTAACGAGCAAAGGCGTGGCAGGGGTGGCTCGTGCCAGCATGGTTATCCTGGCCGCAACGGTAAGTCAGTTTAATTTACCGATGTGGCCTGTTTATTTAATTATGGCCGTGGATGTTTTAATGGATATGGCGCGCACTGCTGTAAATGTAGTGGGCAACTGTTTGGCATGCATTGTCATTGCAAAATGGGAAGGGGAGTACAATCCGGAAATGAATGACGAAAAGATTCTGGAAGTTAAAGAATTTTAAGAGTCTCCCAGCGCATTGAGTGCCCTGTTTTCATAGTAAATTTAATATGTTCCATTTGGCTTAACCAAAGGAAGGTTTGGTTTGACCTGTGAAGGATCAACCACAACCAACTCCGGAAATCCTTTGCTAAATTTGGTTAAGCAATTGATTGTATTATGAAACCACTAGATTTTAGCCAATGGACAGATCCAACCGACGAAAACAGAAACGCACTCGTTTTTGAAAATCGCAACAAGGAGTATGGCGCTTACGCCATAAGAACCAATTATAACAGGAACCTGATCAGATCTTTGGTCTCAGGAGCGCTTTTGGTTTTAATTTTATTTCTGATACCAAGCATCAATAAATTATTCGCCAAAGAAATTAAGATTGAAAATGTGGACGGTTGGGTTGAGTTTGACAGGCCGCCGGATGAGGTAAAACCCGATCAGCCGGAAGAAGATAAGGTAGAGAATAAAAAGCAGGAACCCTTAAAGTCGAATGAAGACAATTACTACAAACAAGTGGTCGACGAAAAGATATTGCTAGATTCCATGACCATGGAAGAAATAAACAAATTAAAAATTGGCGCCGGGAATCATCCCAAAGGAGATGGGGAGGATTTTGACCTTTTTCCTTCCATACTGGATGGAGACAGTGTGGTGAAACTAACGCTGGGTGCACAGCCGAGCACTGTTCCGATATGGCTTCCGGTAATGCCTGAATACGTGGGCGGTGAGGAAGCCTTATTTAAATTTTTAAGTTTAAATCTGGAATTCCCCGAAAAGGCGAAACTTGTGGGCAAAAGTGCCAAACTCAGGGTTGGGTTCATTATTGAAAAAGATGGCTCTGTATCAGACGTCAAAATCCTGAATTGTTCTGAAGCGGATTTTGGCTTTGAAGAAGAATCGTTAAGGGTGATGAATTTAATGCCTAAATGGAAGCCGGGAGAACAGAACGGGCATCCGGCAAGGGTGCGTTACAATATCCCTATTTCCTTTATAGCTTATTGAGTTTGTTGGTTTTATATATTTTCATTGAGGCCTTTATTGTATTTGCGATAAGGGCTTTTTTATTTTAACTCTCTAAATGCTCATGGCGCATGAAATATTTTTAAAATCAGTTCTCAATTAAACTTAATCAGTTTTGGCTCGAAAGGGACCCAAAGCCAAATTTAAAAAATAATGTTCAAGCGGTTTTGTGTGATCTGAAGTGGCACCGATGGCTGTTTTGGGAATAAGTGGCATCAACAGTAAACAACAGAGGACCTTTACCTGGTTTTCATCGGGCCTTAATTGAGCCTTTCTTCAAGCTTAATATCCTCATTTTTTAACATTTTATAAATGGTCGATTTGCCAATGTCTAGTTCAGCAGCGACTTTAAGTACGTCATTTTCGTACTTCTTGAGGTAGAAGGTGATAATATCCGCGATATGGTCTTTTAATTTTTTATCTTGCCCTAAAATGATTTCATTACTCTTCGAAACGATGATGTCGGGTTCGTCGATTTCTTTGCCATTACTCATAACCACAGCAAGCTCTACCATGGATTTTAATTCCCGTACGTTTCCGGGGTATGAGTAATTTAAGAGAGCTTTACTGGCTTTGTTACTTAACGACACAGGTTCAAGGTTGTTTTCATGGCAAAATTCCGAGATAAAATGTCGGGCCAGCAGCAGAATATCGTTACCCCTTTCCCTAAGTGGAGGAATTTCAATTGGGAATCCAATGATTCTGTAAAACAGATCCTCCCTGAAATTCCCCTTTTTTACTTCATCCAACAAGTTCTTATGGGTTGCGGTGATTAATCGGATGTTAATTTTAAAAACTTCGTTTCCCCCCACCCTGGTAAATTCTCTTTCCTGTATAACTCTCAGTATCTTGCTCTGAAGGTTCAGGTCCATTTCAGCTATTTCATCGAGAAACAAGGTCCCGTGATTGGCCTCCTCGAATTTGCCAATTTTTCTTGTACCCGCGCCTGTAAAGGAGCCTTTTTCATGTCCAAACAATTCGCTTTCTACCAGTTCCTTTGGAATTGCAGCCATGTTGATGGCGACAAAACTTTTATCGGCCCTTGGCGACTGGTAATGTATGGCTTTGGCCACCACCTCTTTCCCGGTTCCCGTTTCCCCACTGATAGAAACATTGATATTGGTTTGAGCCGCTTTTTCGACCAATTCAAAAATGCGGTTAACGGCCGGACTCTGTCCGATGATGCTCGTCTTAAAATTAAACTTAACCTTGAGTTGTTTCTTCAGGCTAAAAATTTCGGTTTTCAAGGAATCCCTTTCACGAGATTTAACGATGCTGTTCCATAGGAGATCCTTGATGTTCTCATCTTTGATGAGATAATCGTAGACGCCGGATTTTAATAAATTAAGGGCAACGGAAACCTCCTGTTGTGAGCTTATAATGATAACAGGGATCTGATCATTGATTTCTTTTATTTTTTCATATAATACATCACCGTTCATATCAGGCATCTGATAGTCAATAGAGATAATATCCGGACCTAAATGCATATTTTGAAGGCAGTCCTTTCCACTTGGGAAAAGATGAATCTCGTATTCTGGATTTAGGGACAAATGGTATTTTAAAATTTCTCCATACCATTCGTCGTCTTCAACAATAAAAATTTTATAACTTGACATAAACTAAGTCACAATTAAGTATTTAACACTCGAAGATAACATATTTATACTGCCTTTACAAGGCCGGTTTGATAAAAAGAACTGTTGAAAATCTTTCTTTTTAAAACAGGCTCTGCATATATACGATGAAATGAGCCTGAACGGATGAGTAAAGCCATAAAATAATGTCCTATTTCTATATAACACTGTGGAAATCATTTGGAAATGTTTTAGAACCTATTTTTGGCAGGAGTCAAAATTTGCCGGTATTTTTTGAAAACAAGGGCAGACAAATCAGTGTATAGGGTAGAAGTTACAAAAAGGGCACTCCATTTAAAGAAATGTATTTGGAGCATTAAGTCGATAGGAGGTTTGTGGGGCTCTCCTATCGAAATGCGTCATTTCTTTTCACTAAATTTGCGGAATGACCTATCGCGTTTCCCTCCTTGTGTCTATTCTAAAAGGAAAATCGAAATTGTCGGACCCGGAAGCCGAAGTTCAGAATATCAGCATTGACAGCAGAGGCTTATTAAATCCTGAAACTACGTTATTTTTCGCCATTTACGGACCAAGGAACGATGGTCACCATTATATGGCCGAATTGGTTGAAAAAGGGGTAAAAAACTTTGTGGCTCAACATGTCCCTGATGGTCTGGAAACCCAAGATTTGAATATTATTCTTGTGGGGGATACACTCGAGGCGTTGCAAAACTTAAGCGTTTATCACCGCAACCGATATCGGTATCCCGTCATCGGTATCACAGGAAGCAATGGCAAAACCATTGTAAAAGAGTGGCTGTACCAACTGCTGGCAAAGCATTATCAAATTGTGCGCAGTCCAAAAAGCTATAACTCACAGGTCGGGGTACCGCTTTCTGTACTTAAAATGGATGAAAAAAGCAGTCTTGGCATCTTTGAGGCAGGTATTTCTATGCCGGGAGAGATGGAAAGAATTGCCAAAATCATCAAACCTGAAATTGGGATTTTTACCACACTAGGCGATGCACATTCCGAGAACTTTGAATCCGCTACACAAAAGGCTGAAGAGAAATTTAAGTTGTTCCAATCCTGTGACACGTTAATAGCCGGTTCTGATGTAATCCAAACCCATGGTCTTTTACAAGCCTGGAAAAGAAGCCATCCAGGCGGCAAGCTTCTCACCTGGAGTTTTAGCGACGCAAGTGCGGACCTGTTTCTAAAAAAATCTGAAGCGATAGAACCGGCCAAGCCCGGCATAAAAAAGCGGGAACAACATTCAGGCGAATCCACTGAGCTCGTAGCGCTGTATGAAGGAAGGCATATTCCACTTTCCTTGCCATTTTACGATAAAGCCTCACAGGAAAATATAGCCTGCTGTATTCTTGCATGTCTTAAATTGGGCATGCCAATGGAGGAAATTGTCCAAAATATTAAGGATTTGCAGCCCGTTGAAATGAGGTTGCAAAAGATTGAAGGCATCCATTCGACGGTCTTAATAAACGATACGTATAACTCGGATATTAACTCTTTGGGCATTTCGGTCGATTATTTTACGCGCCAGGAAAGTGGAAAAAATCATACCCTGATATTGACCGATATTCTTCAAACGGAGAAATCGGATGCGGAGTTATACAAGGCCGTCAATTCCATATTAAAATCCAAATCCATAAACCGATTCATAGGAATTGGCCCCAAATTGAAAGCCAATTCAAACCTTATCGAGATTGAAAACAAATCCTTTTTCGATTCCACAGAGCATTTTTTAAAAACCTTTAACACCAAGCATTTCAGAAATGAAATTATCCTGTTCAAAGGAGCCAGAACTTTTGGCCTCGAGAAAGTTGTTAAATTGCTGGAATACCAATCGCATCAAACTGTTTTTGAAATAAATCTCTCGGCCATAGAGAGTAATTTTAGATATTTCAAATCCATCATACCAAGGGAATGCAAGGTAATGGCCATGGTAAAGGCTTATTCTTATGGTTCAGGCAGTTACGAATTGGCAAGATTTTTGGAAGACGCGGGGACCGATTATTTGGCTGTGGCCTATACCGATGAGGGAGTGGCTTTGCGCGAAAAAGGAATACGAAGTCCGATCATGGTTATGAATCCCGACTGGCGCTCATTCGAAACCATGTTAAAATATGATTTGGAACCTGAGATATACAGTTTTGAGATTCTAAAGGCCTATGAAAAGGCCTGCCTCGAATATGGAAAATGGAATGGCATTCACATTGAATTGGACACAGGAATGTACCGCCTTGGATTTTCCGAAGCTGATTTGTCCCAACTTGAGGCAATGTTGTCGATGAGGACTGAAATCCAGGTGAAGAGCATATTCAGCCATTTGGCGGGATCGGATGAAGCGCGATTGCGCGATTTTACCCTTCATCAGATAAGCCTATTTAAGGAGTATGCCTCGGTTCTCACCCGGCGAATGTCTCCAAAACCGCTATTGCATATTCTCAACAGCACAGGCATCCTGCACTATCAGGAAGGAGTCATGAATATGGTGAGGCTGGGCATCGGTTTACACGGCATAGATCCTTCCGACTTTAATCAAACCAAATTAGCGCCTGCAGGCTCTCTCAAGTCCTATATATCGCAAATAAAAAAGGTCAGACCCAATGAGGGGGTGAGTTACGGTTTGCACTCCAGGAGTAAAAAGGAAAGAACCATTGCTGTGGTGGCTATGGGCTATGCCGATGGATTGAGCAGAAAGCTCAGCAATGGCAATTGGCAAGTGCTCATCCGGGGGCAGAAAGCCAAAACCGTTGGTAAAATTTGTATGGACATGTTTATGGTAGACACAAGCAAGATTAACTGCAAGGTAGGCGACGATGTCATTATCATGGGAGCCCAGAACGACTTGGTTTCTATGGCCCGGAAGATAGGCACCATCCCTTATGAGGTACTGACCTCCATTTCTCCGCGTGTAAAACGGATTTATTGGTATGAATAGCATTTCCTTTATTTGAGTTAAAATTGAATAAACTTTAAGGCTTAATGTGAAAGCAAATAGGCAATACTCTATCATGGTTTTCATTTGGTTTTTCCAAAACACAGTTTATGGGCAAATAATACCAATGTAAGATACACAATATGCCAATTATTGTGTAAATTATACAGAGGCAAATGCCGATGGATACAAATGTTTAGGCCAAATTGAGAAACGAAAATTTGGCCTATTACATTTGACCTATCGGTATAAAATTAGAATCCGGAGATGTATTTAATCTCGGAACGTATAATATCATTTATGCCAATGAAACCACTAGTTCGGACGGCGAGGGAGAAAATGCACGATGGGATTATTCGAAATTAAGCGCCTGGAAAAAAGAGCAGATCATATTAAAAAAATACGACGACTCCATTCCGGGCCTTGACGCCGGAATTGTTCAAACCAGCGATGGAAGAATCAATGCTTATTATAAAAAAAACGATGATGCTTTGTTTGCCATTACAGGCAATACCGAAGGAGGTTTCCAGCCCATACGCATTTTAAACTTTCCTACATTCTATCTTCAAATTTCACGCGATTCGGTGCAAAATATTTCAATTTATAAAGGCTCGGAGCTTGGTTTCTCCAATTACGATTCCATAAAAGTAACCACTAAAATCAGCATGAATTCTAAGGTAGATGCCTGGGGTAAGCTGATTTTACCTAGGGATAGCATGGAGAGTTTAAGAGTGAGAATACATCAGCTGGTTCGCATCACCCGACAAGGAAAAATTGGAAATAAGCCCTATGAAGAAGTCCCAAATAGCAAACTCGTCATATCTTCCCTTTACTATCAATGGTATTCTCCTTTACATGGTTTGTGGGTAATGTACATGCAAGACGGCAATACAAGGTTCTTAAATACGGGAAAAACAGGCAGTATGGCTCAGGAAAAAAAGGCAGATATGCCCTTATCCATTGAAAATCCTATGACCCAAAGCCTCAATATAAGCAACCCTTCCGGCCTAAGGTACAGCATTGAAATTTATAATCAGCAGGGGAAGGAAATGATGGCTCAGGAAGCAGGTCCCCATTCCAATATGCAATGGAATGTAGAAAATTTTAGGGCGGGGTTGTATTACGCCCGAATTACAAACTCAGATGGGAGAGTGGAGCATCGAAAATTGATAAAAAAATAAAATACTTTTGCATCTTATAATAGGATGTCCCGATTTACATTCACTTCCTAACCTGCAATCATTTTATTAAACATAAGAAGCTACCACCCAACAATTAAAAAGTGAGCTATGAGCCCCCTGCTACCCATTTTATTTAACACAAGCGCACTGATGGCACTTTGCGCCATCCATTTTTATTGGTTTTTTGGGGGCAAAGCAGGAATTAAATATGCCTTTCCTAAGAGTTCGGAGCATAAAAGGAAATCCAAGCGCCCTTCACGCATCAAATTATTTTTAACGTTTACCTTACTTCTGGCCATGCTTATTGTGAGCTTGTCGCTCACCGATTTGTTTCCTGCAAATTTAGGGGCCCAAGTATTAACCCCGGAGGTTAAAATATGGGGCAATCGAATTACAGGTGTACTGTTTCTTATCAGAGCCCTGGGCGATTTTAGGTATTACGGATTCACCAAAACCTATACGGATAGTCTATTCGCTACCTTAGATTACTTTATTTACAGCCCGATCTCTGTGCTGATAGCAATTTTTGCATTTATAGGCGCCTCCTATATTTAGAATGACCATGAGTTGTCTCTGATGTTATAATTTTCGATGGAAAATTTAATGCCCTGATAGTACCCTCCCACATTATTGAAACCCTGGGCAAAATACAAGCCTACTTTAAAGGTCTCTCTTAAAAGTTTAAATACTTTGTTTAACCCATAATAAACTTCAATATGTCGGGTATTGTTTTCAAAGGCCCATAGCATGGAAGATCCGGCCGATGCACTGATGTTTAACTTTTTAAATGGCGGGATACCGCTTGTTAAAAAACCGTTAAAGTTATGCCAATAATGGGTTTCCAAATACCAGTCGAAGGTTGGAAACGTTTTTGGCAACAGCTGGTAAGTGGCAAGCGGACTGGTAAACAGGATGGGGTCTCCGCGCCGCTGGTATTTGTAATCGATAAGGGGCAACATGTTTTGATTGAAAAATTTCCCGGTCCCAATATTGTATCTGGCTATGCCTACCCGGCCATAATTAATGGTTTGAGAAATGGCCGACTGAATGTAGCAAAAATCAACATCGCTCTTAAATACATTTTTTACACCCTGATTGTAAACAAGGGTAAAGGTCGGATACTTGCTGCCAAGTATTATTTTTTCTTTAGGTTCTCTGATATACTGTTGTTTTGGAGTATAACTCAGGGTAAGTTTAATTTCTGTGGATTGATGAGATAAAAAAGCCACCGGATCATTATTGTTAGGAAATATCTGATCGCCTATGGGAGAAAATTTATAATCGGTAATATCTTTTCTGTCGCTGAAGGTTACGAAGGAGGAAAAAAAGAGGCCGTTGATCAGCTCAGTCTGATGGCCTACCTGCAGCCTTTTCTGATCGAAATAGTTGCTGCGCCTGAACATATTGATATAGGCATCGAAGTTGTTGATCATGCTGAATTCCCTGGCTACATATACATAGTACCTCGAGCGCCTAATGGGATGGTAAAGATGTGAGAAGTAGGCTGAGCCTTTGAGGTCGTTGTTTTTAAAACCATAGGTAAAGTAGGGCCAGGCATTAATGGCTTGTCGGTTTTCAAACTTTTTGTTGATGCTTGCAAAAAAACTCAGTCTGAAGCCACCCACACTCCCCGGCTGAATAGTCGACACCAATGGGGCAAATTGCAGTTTCGTCCTTTTTTGACGGTTCACATAGCCTTGGCCCCACCAAATCACTTTGAGAAAAGTGAGCTCATTATAAATTCTATCCACTGAATCGAGGTATTGTTTGCTGTTTCTAACAAGATAAAGGCTGTCCCTATATTTCGTGAAAGTGTGCTCAAGGGCATTCAAAGAATCGCTTCGTTTCTTTTCCCACCAGTCGGCCAATCGGTCGTATGCTGAGTCATTAGCCCTGCTCACTTCGTTGCCAAAGAATTTGGCGGGTAAATGTATATTGGCTTCAAAGTTGGCAAAAGTCACACTGGTGCTTCCGTTCCTCACTCCGGTTTTTGCGTTTTTGGTATATTCAAAGGTTTGGTTTTTAATAAAAACGAATCCTTGAGCACTCATTTCATAGGTTTGCTTTATAGAAAAGGTTTGGTATTGCGGAATGGGATTGGAGTTGAGAGAGAAATTCAAACTTTTAATAATCCATAAGCTGTCGTAGATGAGCACTTCGCCACTAAAGAGGGCATTCCCGATTTTTCTTGGCGAAATTTTAATTTTATAAACCTTTCTTGAGAGCTCATCGTAATACGAGGCTATAAATTTATAATGGTAAGATAGGTTGGCCCCGGGACTAAATGGTGAAACGTATTTCACCTCACTTAATTTGCCTACGTCCACCTGATTTTTATAAAAATCAAACTCCCCGTCAATGGTGCTGAGGAAATAGAGTGCATATTTATCTCCAATAATTCTTACGCCCACCCTTTCCTCTTTTAACAAATTGGGTTTGCCCCAATATTTAACCAAATCCACTTCTGCAAAATTCATATCGGGGATGGATTGGCGTATATAAGTTTCGGCTGAGTCAATATTCAATGGGCTCTTTTTTATTTTTTTTTGACTTCTTCGGTACTTGGCCGAATCTACTACTAAGATGTCGGAAGCTTTGATGTATCCCTTGCACTTATAGTTGCTCAGGTTAGCATTGATGTGATGTCGGTTTGCGATAACTTTCTCTATAATGCTCCATGAGGGGTCATGCTTTTTGCTGCTGATCTTAATCTCAGAGAGGTCGGTATGCTTTTCTTTTAATATAATATTGAGGTGTCTGTCAGTATTCACCGGTATGTTCAGTGATTCGCTTGAATAACCTATCGCAGAGATAACCAATTCATAATAACCTTCTTCCAATTTGAGTTTAAAGTAACCCTTGTCGTCTGATGAGGTTCCGAGATTGTCGTTTCGCAAACGAAGGCTTGCCCCCGGAACTGCCTGACCAACGGAATCCAATACAAAACCCCTCAGCATGAAATAGCGCTGGGCTAAAATAGGATTCACAAAAACAAAGGTCAAAAAGCAGAAAAGGAAAACTCTATGCATTAAAAAAAGATAAACGCAAAGTAAAAGCAATTAGTACAATGATGCCAGAGTTCAGACCGCAATGTCTTCAAAGCAGGTTAAAAAACAGATAAAAGCCATGGCATAGAAACTGAATGATAGTCTTAAGGACCCATGCGTTAAGGGTTCCTTCATAAAAATAAGAAAATAAGGACTCGCCTCCTGATGTGAAGTTAGGTTTGGTCAAAAGTATTAAACCCTTTGCTGCGGCAAGGTGAAAGGCCAAATGAACGTCGCAGGTTCATAGAATTTTTCCTCATTTTATACTGTGGGTGCCAGGTAAACTTTAGTTTTTTTAAAAAAAATGTCGAATGCAAAAATATTGACCTACCTTTACCGCTTTAAAAATTAATAATAAATAAAACAATGTCACAACAAGGAACAGTAAAATTTTTTAACGAAACAAAAGGATTCGGTTTTATCTCACCAAGCAATGGTGGAGCCGACATTTTCGTTCACTCCTCAGGTCTAATCGACAACATTCGCGAGAATGACACCGTAAGTTACGATACTGAGCAAGGTAAAAAAGGAATCAATGCGGTAAATGTAAAAGTAGGATAAATCATCTTTAATTTTATAAAATCGTTAAGCACCCCCAAATTGGCGGGTGCTTTTTTTATGTTTAAAAACTCAATTCTGTCTATTTGTCATAATTTTTGGCAATCCAAGCATTTGGCATTTTTATTGTCATATGACTTTTAAAAAATATAATAATGAGTAAAGTAATAGGAATAGATTTAGGTACCACCAATTCATGTGTATCTGTTTTAGAAGGCAGTGAGCCGGTTGTTATACCAAACAGCGAGGGTCACCGCACCACCCCATCCATCGTTGCGTTTCTAGACAATGGCAACGGTGAGCGTAAGGTAGGAGAACCTGCCAAACGTCAGGCCATTACCAATCCCGGACATACCGTAAGTTCTATTAAGCGGTTTATGGGTCGTAAATATTCTGAAGTTTCGAGTGAACTAAAAACCATCAGCTATAAGCTTGTTAAAGGCGATAACGACACCCCTAGGGTACAAATTGGCGACCGTAAATATACCCCACAGGAAATTTCAGCCATCGTTTTGCAAAAAATGAAAAAAACGGCTGAAGATTACCTTGGCCAGGAAGTTACCCGCGCCGTAATTACCGTACCTGCATACTTTAATGATGCGCAGCGTCAGGCCACCAAAGAAGCCGGCGAAATTGCCGGATTGAAAGTAGAGAGAATTGTAAATGAGCCCACTGCAGCGGCACTTGCCTATGGCATGGATAAGCGCAGCAAGGACATGAAAATAGCGGTGTATGACTTAGGAGGAGGAACCTTCGATATTTCCATCCTTGAATTGGGAGACGGTGTGTTTGAAGTGAAATCAACCAACGGCGATACCCATTTGGGTGGAGACGATTTCGACCATGTCATCATCGATTGGTTGGCCGATGAGTTTAAGAAAGACGAAGGAATTGATTTGCGCCAGGACCCAATGGCCCTTCAACGCTTAAAGGAAGCCTCAGAAAAGGCCAAAATTGAGCTTTCCAGTGCTCAGCAAACCGAAATCAATTTGCCCTACATCATGCCGGTAAATGGCATTCCAAAACACTTGGTAAGGAGCCTTTCAAGAGCCAAATTTGAGCAATTGGCCGACAAATTGATACAACGATCTCTGGAGCCATGCAAGAAAGCATTGAAAGATTCAGGGTACAGCATTTCCGAAATTGACGAAGTGATATTGGTAGGGGGTAGCACACGTATTCCGGCTATTCAAAAATTGGTTAAAGACTACTTTGGCAAAGAACCTTCAAAAGGCGTTAACCCTGACGAGGTGGTAGCCATAGGCGCCGCCATTCAAGGCGCCGTTCTTACAGGAGAAGTGAAAGATGTGTTGCTGCTCGATGTAACCCCGCTCTCTCTTGGTATTGAAACCATGGGCGGTGTGATGACCCGATTGATTGATTCTAACACCACCATTCCGACCAAGAAAAGTGAAGTATTTAGCACCGCAAGCGACAACCAACCCTCGGTAGAAATCCATGTATTGCAAGGCGAACGCCCGATGGCAAATCAGAATAAAACCATTGGAAAGTTTCACCTCGACGGAATTCCCTCAGCACCACGTGGTGTTCCGAAAATTGAAGTGACCTTCGACATCGATGCCAACGGTATTCTCAATGTAAGCGCCAAAGACCAGGGAACCGGCAAGGAGCAAAAAATAAGAATTGAAGCTTCCTCTGGTTTGAGTAAGGATGAAATAGAACGAATGAAGCGCGAAGCGGAAGTCAATGCCGATGCTGACAAAGCAGCCAAGGAGGAAATTGAAAAATTGAACGCAGCCGACTCACTCATTTTCCAAACTGAAAAGCAGTTAGCCGAATTTGGTGAAAAAATACCCGCCGACAAAAAAACAGCCATTGAAAATGCCAAAGATGAATTGAAGAAGATTCACGCCGCACGCGATATGGCAAACATCGAATCAGCCACTGAAACCTTGAACAAGGCCTGGGAGGCAGCCTCTCAAGACTTGTACAATGCTCAGCAACAGGGCCAAACCAATGAGCCGCAAACTGAGCCGGAAACAGCCAATGCAGGAAACGACACCGCTCAGGATGTAGATTTTGAGGAAGTGAAGTAATATAAAATTTGAGTTAAAATAAATAGTAGAAGCGGCTTTCAGGCCGCTTTTATTATTTAGGGCCTGCTGAAAAAGTTCAGTGTGCGTGCAGGACGAGGCGGCAAAGCGCAGATGTACTTTGACGTACCTCAAGCTGCAGCCGACGAAGTAATGCATGTGCAATGAACTAACGACATCATAAAGGAACTTGATGCATGCAATTTTCATAATTTACTGACTTTATCGTGCATTAAAAGAAATAAAAGCTAATAGCAAGCTAATCCTATCAAGCCTTTGAGTGTTTTTCAGCAGGCCCTATTTATAATCCTTTGGAGTTGTAAGGCTTTTATGGGGATTAGCGATGATTAACAGCTCTTAATGCCGATTGGACAAATGTAATAGTCCAAATTATCTTTTCTTAATTTGTCCTAAACATTTGTATCCATCGGCATTTACCACTGTAGGATTTACAAAACATTGGTCTATGATATACATCACATTGGTATAATCTGTTAACGACCGGTACTGAAAAACTAATCGATGTTGTTCTCTAGCGCGCCCAGAGCCTCTTTCAGAGACACACTTTGGTAAATAATGGCATTCACAAATTCTAAAATCGGCATGCTGACTTTGTATTTTTTATTCAATTCATAGATACTCTTGGCTGCGTAAAATCCTTCTGCAACCATTCGCATTTCCATCTGGGCCGCTTTAACCGAGTAGCCTTTGCCAATCATGTTGCCGAAGGTTCGATTTCTGCTGAACTGAGAATAAGCGGTTACCAAAAGATCACCCAAATAGGCCGAGTCGTTGATGTCTCTGGAAATGGGATGTACCACATCAATGAATTTTTTAATCTCCCGAATGGCATTGGAAATTAACACGGCTTGAAAATTATCCCCGCATCCCATGCCATGGCATATGCCGCAGGCCATTGCGTAAACATTTTTTAACACTGCGCTGTATTCCGTGCCGAATATGTCATCCGAAATGTTGGTCTTGATGTAACGGTTGTTAAGTATTAATTGGATTTTGGCCGCAGTTATTTCAGATTCAGAGGCTACAGTAAGATAAGACAATTTTTCAAAAGCGACCTCCTCAGCATGGCAAGGACCTGTAATTACTGCAATTTCAGATTTATGGATGGCCAACTTGTTTTCAAAATACTCGCCAACGATTTGTCCTGATTGAGGGATGAGGCCTTTTATGGCGGAAACAATAATTTTCTTTTGTAATTTTTTGAGATCTATTTCTTTAAGTGTTTGGTTCAAGAAGGCCGCAGGAATCACAAAAACAAGAATGTCTGAAGAGTCGATAACCAGATTTAAGTCGGAGGTAGGTTTAACTATTTCTGTGTGTATTTCAACCGACGAGATGTAATTGGGGTTGTGTTTGTGCTTTTTAATGTGTTGTACATTCTCTTCGCTTCTCAGCCACCAGTGTATGGTTTTGCTTTGTTCGTTATCGGTTAAGATTTTAACAAGAGCCGTTGCCCAGCTTCCACCCCCTATAACGCCTATTTGCATAGGGCGAATTTAATTTTTTTTAAAACAAAACCTGTCAAGTTTAATTCAAACCTCGACTTTAAAATTTTGAACTTATTTTAATATTAATTTTTCAAGAGTTCCTATTCTCTTCTCATGGTCGTGAACTACCAGTATTTCATCGGCCAAACGCATAACGCTTGTTCTTAATTCCTTGATTGAAACATTGGTTAGTTGTTGTTCTTTTTGTAGATTTCTAATTTCTACATTCATTTCTTTAAATTGATCAACCATTTGGTCTTGCTTGTAAACCATTTCAGATAGCAGTTCAACCATTTTTTCATCGTTTTTCATATTGTTTAATTTTTAAGTTTATTTAAGCCAAACAAATCATACCCAATTATTCCGTGATGTGTTAGATAAAATTCGGCAAGGCATATCATTATTCAAAAATAATTTATTTTTAAATTTTTATGCGACAAATTCAATGATTCAGTAAAATCAAAAATGAAGGTAAATTTTTAAAAAAAAATCCCGAGCCAATCAGCCCGGGATTTTTTTTATAAATTCTGATATCTTTAATCTAAGAATCTTAGATCTAACTCTACATCATTCCATCCATTCCACCTGGCATTCCGCCACCGTGCATGTGAGGTTTTTCGTCTTCAGGCTCATCGGCCAAAACACAATCGGTGGTTAAAAGCATGGAGGCTACTGATGCAGCATTTTCTAAAGCGATGCGACCTACTTTGGTTGGGTCAATAACACCTGCGCCAATCAAGTTTTCAAAAACTTCAGTGCGGGCATTGTAACCGAAGTCACCTTTGCCTTCTTTTACTTTTTGGATAACCACTGAAGGCTCTCCACCGGCATTGGCTACTATCTGGCGCAATGGCTCTTCAAGTGCTTTGCGGATTATGGCAATACCTGTAGTTTCGTCTTCGTTGCTTCCTTTTAAACCGTTTAGGGCATCGATGGCTCTAACATAAGCCACGCCTCCGCCGGCAACAATGCCTTCTTCTACCGCAGCACGTGTAGCGTGAAGTGCATCATCCACACGGTCCTTCTTCTCCTTCATTTCAACTTCGCTCGCTGCACCAATATACAATACTGCGACTCCACCTGCCAATTTAGCCAAACGCTCCTGCAACTTTTCGCGGTCGTAATCGCTGGTTGTGGTTTCTATTTGGGCTTTAATTTGGTTGATGCGGCCTGTAATGTTTTCTTTTGAACCGGCGCCATTCACCAAAGTGGTATTGTCTTTATCGATGGTTACTTTTTCGGCAGTGCCTAACATTTCAAGCGTGGTATCCTCCAATTTATGGCCTTGCTCTTCGCTGATGACAGTGCCTCCGGTGAGGATGGCAATGTCCTGCAACATTTCTTTTCTTCTGTCGCCAAATCCGGGTGCTTTTACTGCAGCCACTTTCAAAGAACCTCTCAAACGGTTCACCACCAAGGTAGCTAAGGCTTCTCCTTCAATATCCTCAGAGATAATAAGCAGGGGCTTTCCGGTTTGTACGGTTGCCTCAAGCACGGGCAATATTTCCTTCATATTGCTTATTTTCTTGTCGTAAATAAGAATGTATGGGCTGCTCAATTCAGCCTGCATTTTTTCTGTGTTGGTTACAAAATAGGGAGAGAGATAGCCTCTGTCGAACTGCATACCTTCCACCGTTTTTACTTCAGTTTCGGTTCCTTTAGCTTCCTCCACGGTGATCACCCCATCTTTGCCTACCTTTTCCATAGCATTGGCAATCAATTCACCAATTTTCTCATCGTTGTTAGCCGAAATGGAGGCTACTTGTTTGATTTTGGTATACTCGGTTCCAATCACTTCACTGTTTTTCTTTAAATGCTCGATGACCTTAACCACGGCCATATCGATACCGCGTTTTAAGTCCATTGGATTGGCTCCGGCGGTTACGTTTTTAAGTCCTGCCGTTACTATAGCTTGTGCAAGAACTGTGGCTGTTGTGGTACCATCACCGGCCAGGTCGGCGGTTTTGCTGGCCACTTCTTTTACCATTTGGGCGCCCATGTTTTCGATGGGATCCTTAAGTTCAATTTCCTTGGCTACGGTAACTCCGTCCTTGGTTACAGAAGGTGATCCATATTTTTTACCAATCACCACATTTCGGCCTTTTGGACCTAAGGTTACTTTAACTGCATTAGCCAAAGCATCCACACCGCGTTTTAAACCTTCGCGGGCTTGTACATTAAATAATATTTGTTTTGCCATTTTTTTTAAGTCTATAAATTGTTAAACTGATCATTAAATACTAAAAATTAAACGATGGCCAAAATGTCTGACTCACGCATAATCAGGTAGTCTTTGCCATCAACCTGTATTTCGGTGCCGGCATATTTTCCAAACAAGATGGTATCTCCCGGCTTTACGGTTACAGGCTCATCTTTTTTTCCCGGGCCTGCGGCAATAACAGTGCCTTTTTGTGGTTTTTCCTTGGCGGTATCGGGAATAATGATACCTCCTGCGGTTTTTTGTTCGGCCGCTGCGGCCTCAACTAAAACTCTGTCTGCTAATGGTTGTATTTTCATATAATTTTATTTTTTGATAACTGTCTTGCGAATTGCATAAGCTATGCCAGCATTGTTTTTTGACAGACGATGAAGTTTAATGGTCAAAATGTCAGAAAAATGGCAGAATGAATGCAGGGTCATGACTGTATGTTTTGGCACGCTTCAGCGGGCGTGGTGGCGCTTTAGGGTTGAGCACTTGAAAGGTATGCTAAGCCCAAGGCAAAGCAAAGGCTTTCGCAGAGGAATGTCAGGTGTCTACAATGACCCAATTCTTATTGGATACCTTCATTTACTTTTTGAAATTTAAGGGTATGGGGTATTGGGTAAAACGGGTTCTTACCCTTGGGAAACACATGCGCTTAAAAATTTTTATGGAAAAAGTAAAGCCTGTGCATCCAAGATACAAACCACACAAAACACAACACATATGAAATATCTTATTATCCTCATCCTCTCTATTTTTAGCCTTTTTTTTAAGGATCCTGCGCCGCAAATTTATTTTAAGGGGTTTATTAAAGACAAAGAAACCGGCCTGCCAATTCCAAATGCCAGTGTTAAAATTAATTACCAGGGCCTGGGTTATTCATTCGAAACAGCGACTGATCTAAAAGGGGAGTTTGCCTTAAAACTGGTTCCCGGAATGTGTGATGTAGAATATTCGGTTACCCAATATCAAGTGGTAAGATCGAGCATGAGTTTTAATCCCAAAAATGACACCACCGTGAGCGCAGAAATTTTATTAAAATACCTGACTTCACACAGGCCCGATTCGGTGAGGAACATTATTTTTAACCATTCGCCCGGCGAACCGGAAAAATTTAAGGCCTTGGAATATGACATGAAGGCTCCATCATCTGCCGGCGCCCCAATCGTTATTCCCACCATGGCAACTGCTCCCGAAATGCATTTTACAAGCCCTTCATCTCCTCCAAGCTTTTCCGTTTCTGGCGCTTCGAGAGGATTTGCCGCCTTGTCGTTAGGATCCTTTGCCCCTTCTGGAGAGAGGGTAAGTTATGTGTCGGGGGTTACCTCTACTTCAATCAATGCCGGCACTTTAACGGCAGGCGAAATTAATGATTTTAGCAAGTGGACCCTTTGGAACGACTTAAGCAAAGGAGAATTGCGCTCCTTTGTAGGGTACTGGGGCATAAAGCCCAAGGAGCGATTTTCAGTATTGGTGACCAACTCTTCCAAGTCGCCTATGGCCAATGTGGAAGTGGTTTTGAAAAACACTTTGGGCGAAGTGGTGTGGACAGCCCGTACCGACAATACCGGTAAGGCAGAGCTTTGGGGGCAATTGTTTGACTCCCTTCAAAAAACAAAAATGAGCTACAGCCTTGAGGCAAAATATGATGGAAAAAATTATCCGGTTAAAAGTTCAAAAACATTTAGCCAGGGCATTAACAAGTTGGTCATTCCGGTTGAATGCCGTCAGAGTCCCAATATGGATGTGGTTTTTGCTGTGGATGCCACCGGATCCATGGGCGACGAGATCAGTTATCTGCAAGCCGAGCTCTATGATGTGATAGAAAAGGTTAAAAAAACAAACGCGGGGATGAATATACACATGGGTTCAGTTTTTTACCGCGACACAGAAGATGCCTATCTCACAGTACAGCAAGATTTGACCTCCGACATTGTAAAAGTAATGGATTTTATTAAAGCCCAAAGCGCCGATGGGGGAGGTGATGAACCCGAAGCGGTTGATGCAGCCATGGAGGTAGCCATTGGCAAATTTTCATGGAGAAATGATGCCCGGGCCAGGGTCATGTTTCTGGTTCTTGACGCCTCACCTCATCACGAAGCCCAGACTTTAAAAACATTAAAGAAGTATACCCGTCTTGCAGCTGCAAAGGGAATTCGCATTGTACCCATAGTGTGCAGTGGCATCGACAAGGCCGGCGAATATTTGATGAGAAGCATAGCCCTTGCTACCAATGGAAATTATATTTTCCTCACCGATCACAGCGGTGTGGGCGATTCACACATGGCGCCAAGTGTAGATAAATACAGCGTTGAAACTTTAAATAATCTGTTGATCAGATTATTGCAGCAGTATATTTTTATGCCCGAATGCAATCAAAGCGTCAACACCCTGTTAATCGATTCACTGCAGAATAACAAAAGCGATAGCGTGAACAAAGATTCCAGCTTCCTTGAAATCAATCAGGCCCAAAAGGATTCCTCGAACTTATTAGAAACCAGGTTTTTAAAATACTATCCAAACCCTTGCAGAGGGATATTAAAAGTAGAAGCCGGGGGAGCGGTTTCAGAGGTATTCATAGCCGATATCAATGGCAAATTGATCATGAAGGTGCCTCTAAATCCGGAGCAGAGCGTACATGAAATTGATTTAAGGGCCTTTCCTAACGGGGTTTATTTTTTAAGATACTGCCTGGATGGAAAGTGTAAATCGGGAAAATTTATTTTGATGTCGGATTAAAAAAAGAAGGACAGGCCAAGTGCTCTAAGCAAATTTTTGTCTCCACCCTTTTCCAAAACAAGGGTAACCGTCAACATAAACTGTATGGGAGCCGAGTCCGGATTTCGAGAAATCTTGTGGTGAAAAGGTTTGACGACCAAGAGTTTAAGCCAGGTTTCGCTGTCTTACTGCCTCATAAATGACTATGGCGGCAGAATTGGCCACATTCATGGAATCGACCTTGCCGAATTGAGGAATGATAATGGATTTAAAACCTTTTTCAAGCCATTGCTTTTGAAGGCCTCTGGCTTCTGAACCCACCACAATGGCTGTTGATTTTGTGTAATCTTCAAGGGTGTAGTTTCTGGCCGAATCCAGAAAAGTGATATACGTTGCAATGTGGTTTTTGTTTAACCATGCCATGCAATCTTCGGAGGTGGTGACAATGGTTTTTTTTGTAAAAACAGCGCCTAAACTTGAACGTATACAATTGGGGTTGTATACATCGGTTTTTGGATCGCAAACCACAATGGCATCGACGCCGGCGGCATCGCAGGTTCGCAGCATAGCGCCTAGGTTGCCCGGTTTCTCCACTGCATCGATAATCAGAATTAACACTTGCTTGCTTGTGTCAATGTCACCAAAATCGTAAGTTTTAGGTTTGGCAAGTGCCAAGGCGTTGGCAATGGCCTTGCGGTAAACCAAGGCATCAAACACCATCGACGAAGTATCCGTCAATTGAAAATCTGTGGGAAGATTCAGTTCGTTTTTTAGGTTTTCTGCAGAAATGTACTCGCTGCAAAAAAGGATATTTTGAATTTCAAATCCTGCATCAATGGCGAGTTTGATTTCACGGATCCCTTCTATCGAAAATAAATTTTGTTTTCGCCTCTCGCGGCTCTTATCCAGCTTAAGAATAGTTCTTACCAATGGGTTCTGCAGACTGGTGATAGACGACATGGCGCAAAGATAGGTTCATTTTGTAATTCAAGTATCAGCCGACTGAACAGAGACTCAATCGCGCAAGACTTAATAAGGGGATGGGTATACGATTTGGATTCTGAATAAGACTGTAATCTGTGTGTTTTTACATCAAAGCGCGTCTGAGGATGCGCGCCAAGAGTCTTGTGCCCATTGAATAAATTCAGAGGACGGCAAAAGTTATGGCATGCACTGTGCGAATTTTATTAAAAAAAAGTGGCTGCCGAAAAACGACAGCCATTGCATTTTTTAAGAAGATGTTTTTTAGCAGGCCCTACTTAATTTTAATCACTTTGGCTTGCTTAGGCTCAGCCTTAGGCAGCATTACTTCAAGGATCCCGTCCTTAAAATTGGCTTCAATTTTTTCGGCCACGATGTTTTCAGGCAGAATAAAGCTTCTGATGAATTTGCCTTCCCTGATTTCATTGTAATGCCAGGTCCCATCGTTCTCCTCTTTTTTAAAGCTCCTTTCACCGGTGATGGTTAAACGGTTCTCATTCAAGTCGATTTTTACTTCCTCCTTTTTCATGCCGGGCAAGGCCACTTGAATTTCAAACGATTTGTCGGTTTCCAATATATTGGCACCCGGTTTAAAAGTTGAATCCTGAACGAGGTTTTGCATAGCATTGTCGTTAAAAAAGGTATCAAACATGTTGCTAAAAAATAAGTCCTTAGCAGGGACAATGGATTTAAATGGTGCTAGTTTCATAATTTTTTTGATTTTTAACTGAGTCTCTCAAAAAAAATTCCACACCCAAAAAAGCGTCAATATGGCTGGTTATTGCAAATAATTTAATAAAAAGTAGACATTATGGCGTTTTTAGTTCCAAAACGCGATTGATTTGCATGCTTTCATGCCCGGTAATGTCCTTGAAATGTTTGAGAAGCAGAAGTTGAAATTTCTCGAATTCAGATTTTTGCGCCTCATTGCTTACGATAAAATTTATGAGAATACGTCCCTTAGGGGCCATTAAGAATTTAAGATTTTTAATAAATTCTTCTGTTTTAACAGATTCAGGAACGTCCAAGTCGCAAAATAAATCGACAATAATCAGCTCATAGGCCGGATGCAAGTTTTTTATTTTTTCAAATGCATCGCCTTCTATGAGTTGGGTTTTGCTGAGGTTAAGGTAAGGCCAATGGTCAAGGCACTCAATGACGGCCGGGTCAATTTCTATGGCGGTGATATCGGGATTCAAGCCATATTGCCTCTGCATAATGTCGAGAATGCTTCCGGTACCCAAACCAAGCAGCAATAAATTTTGAGGATGGATTTCATCGAGATTAATTAATTCGAATACTTCTTCAAAAACGCGTTTTAGGTTGCCATAGCTGTAGTTTGCGTTAGAGGTATTGAGCAGCAGCATGCCCGCTTCCATTTGCAGACAAAGTCCTTGGTTAAAATCGGACGGAATTTTTTTTACCGTCACCAGATAGAAATAGGATAAGATGTATTTATACCAGCGGATTTTCATGGTAACCGAAAATGGCTTCGAAAAATGGCTGGGGCGGAGTGTGACGCTTCAAATCAGAATTTGTTTTTCCACATCATACTTTCTACAGGCTTTACCGTTCTTTTGCTGTATTTCGCATTGGCTTTTTTATTGTAGGTGGTTTCTATATCGCCTTCAACCAAAAAGTAGATCAGTTGCCCAATGGGCATTCCTCTGTAAATGCGCACGGGTTGAGTTACTGAAATTTCGAGCGTCCAGGTGTTACAAAATCCTACATCGCCTTTTCCAGCTGTGGCATGTATATCAATACCCAAACGGCCTGTACTTGATTTGCCTTCCAGAAAGGGGATGTGTTTATGGGTTTCAGTATATTCTTCGGTTACCCCTAAATACAAGGAGCCCGGTTGGAGCACAAAACCGTCGAGAGGAATTTCGAAGAGGTCAATTTTGTTATGGGCTTTGGCATCGAGTACCCGGTCTTTATAGCAGCCGAGGTATTTACCTAAATGCACATCATAGCTGTTGGTGCCCAAACAATCCTTGCGAAAGGGTTCAATGAGAATATTCCCTTTTTCAATTTCTTCCAGTATTCGAAGGTCGCTTAATATCATTTTTTATGAGGCTGCAAATTAATACCAATTGTAATTATTAAATAGCCCAAAGCTAATTAATAATTTTACAATGGTTGATGCCGATATAAAAAAATAATAGAACAATTGATTGGACTATAGATTTTTTACAATCGGTATAATAAAACCCCATCGGATGTGCCTAGAAAAAATTTGAAAGGATTGGAATTAAAGTTTAGCACCGCTTTTTTTACTTCAAGCAGGTTTCCTTGCAAATTAAATAAAGTGGTTGTGTTGGTTAAGGGCTGTAATTTCTTTTTTCTCTTTACCGCTGTATATTTCAAACCCTCACGTGCCCCACATTTTTAAATAACTTTGCAATCTCGCACATGTCATTGATTCAGGCTGAAATAATAGCAAAAGCAGAGCATTACTGCGCCTATCAGGAGCGCTGTCACCAAGAGGTAAAAAACAAACTTTACCAATTGGGCTGTAATACCGATACCGTGAACGAAGTGATGGTCAGGCTCATCGAAACTAACTATTTAAATGAAGAGCGTTTTGTAAAGGCCTATGCCGGTGGTAAATTTAGGACCAAAAAATGGGGCAGAGTCAAAATAAGGCAGGAACTCAAGTTGCGGAAAATATCGGAGTATTGCATTAAATCAGCCATGAAGGAAATAGATGAATCCGATTATTGGGACACCTTAATGGAATTGATAGAAAAAAAGATGACGGGAAGTTTTGCCTGGCAAGAGCAGCATAAACTTACCAAATGGTTGTTGGGCAGAGGTTATGAATTGGCTCTCATCCAGGACGCCATGCAAGAAGTCATATCAGGCAGAAAAGGCGATTAGGAACTCTAAATTTCAAAAAAATCCCTGGCAATTCCGTCTGCATACAGTTTGCCATCTTGAGTTAAAAAAAGGGATTGGTCGCGCACTTCTAGTAAAAGCAAATCGGCATATTTACGAATCGCCTTTTTGTTCTTCTCCGCAAAATCACATCCCCCGATCTGGGAGGCCTTGTGAAGATCTAAACCCCATTTGGTGCGAATAGAGGTTAGAATATAATCATTCAAATTGTCGTGCACAGTTAAGAGTTCCTCGGTAAAGAGGGGTTCATTATGGGTCCAATGTTGCACATACTGTTTGTTATCCTTTACGTTCCAGCGACGGTGCGAAATGTTATAGGAGTGAGCTGAGGGGCCTACTCCCAAATACTTTTTCTGTTGCCAATAGCCTGTATTGTGTTTGGAAAAAAATCCATCTCTGCAAAAATTAGAAATTTCATAATGATCCCAAAGGTTCAATTCGGCCCATTGCAGGAGGGTATTGAAATGTTTCACTGCTTTATCGGCATCCGGTGCCTTATACCGTCCTGTTTCAATAAGTTTGTGAAGGGGTGTTTTCTCCTCAACCGTTAATGCGTAGCATGACAAGTGTTGAATTGAAAAAGACTGGACTTTGAGCAAATTGGCCTCCCATTGTTTTTGGGTAAGACCCGGAAAGCCATAAATAAGGTCTATGCTGAGATTTGAAATGCCTGCATTCAAGGCATCTTCTATGCAATTCAAGGCTTGAGTGGCATTGTGTGAGCGATTCATCCACCTTAAATGGTCCTCATAAAATGACTGGATTCCAATGCTCAAACGATTAACAGACATGGATTTCAGAGTATGTAAAAAGATTGGGTTCAGGTCGTCGGGATTGGCTTCCAGTGTAATCTCCGGTTCGGCGATGACGTCATAATGCTTAAAAATTGTATCCATGATTTTTGAAAGGTCGTCGGTCGGTAACACCGAAGGCGTTCCCCCTCCAAAATAGATGGTTTCGATGGGTTCGTTTTTAAAAAAAGGATTCACACCGTTTTTGCCATAATAAATGAGTTCTTGAACCAATGCCTCGGTCAAATCTTTCATTCCGGATGGGTTCACTGAAAAATGAAAATCACAATAAAAACAGGCTTTGGTGCAAAAAGGGATATGTAGGTAGAGGCTCGACAAGTTTGGGTAAATTAGGATAGGATGGGCAATCGCGTTTTGTTTTTAATGGGCAGGAATTTTTATGGTTTACACTTTTTTAATTTTTTATTGGATGTGAATGCCGGATGCATCCCTAAAAAACTGACATGCATTTCTAAAAAGATTAAGTCAGTTCATCCATTATTTCGGCAAAATCAAATTCGTGAATAAGCACAATTTTGTGGCCATTTTTAATCATGCCAAGGGCTTTTTCCACCTTTCGGCCGTAGCTTGAAAAGGCCCAGGCAGGATTGCCGTTATCTCCAACAATTAAATAATCGGTTTTACTGGTGAGGGTTTCGGTTGGATTGCCTCCCAAAGCCAAAATACTATTAGAAAGCTCAAGACGGTTGCTTTTTTGAAGTATCCCTGTAATGCAAAACGTTTTATCCTGAAAGCTGATGCTTGGGTCCTCATCATATAATCTCGAAATTTCTACACTTGAGGTATCATGCACTAGCTTGTCTTCCATGTGGTTCTCCTCCAGTTTCACAAAGTGGTGAATATAGGTTTTAAGAATAAGCCTTTGTTCTTCACTCACTGTACTGTCCGATAAAATAGAGAGGATCAGGCTTCTTATTTCGTCGTAAGGATAATAGGTTTTTAGATGTTCGTTTTTAGCCAACCACAGATTTAAATTCACTATTTCCTCGTCATTGATTTCGCCATCCGACAAAATGCCATGACAAATGCCATGAAGGGTTTGCAAATCGGTGGTTACCAAATTGTAATAGTGGTGGTTTTTAGCGTAGCGGTCGCATAGCCACGCCAAATCCTGAATACCTTCATTGGCAGGAATTTTATGAGAGAACACATTTTCAATCACCGCTTTAAATTCGATGAAAGGATTTCGTTGCAAGAGCTCTCCTTGATTGTCTATCCATAATTTGAGCTCGCTGAGCTCCTCTTGATTAATGGCGTTGTCAAAATTGATTCCAATCAATATGCCCTTCAAGGAATTAATGGCTTTATCGGAGTGCCGCCTATAAGAGGTAATATTGGCAATAATTTGTCCGAGATCTTTCATATTTTAAGAATAGCTTTCACCTCAAAAGTATTCTTTTTTTTAATATGAAAAACTCAGTCCTGGGTAGAAAAGATTTTGGAAAAACTGGCATTTAGGCCCAGAAGACTCATAATCAAGTCTTAAGTTTTTTCTTTTTGGCCGACGGGAATAAAATATTGTTTAAGATAAGCCGGTAGCCGGGTGAGTTTGGATGCAGAGAGAGTTCCGTTGGTGGTTCGCCTACCATGTGCTGGTAATCTTCAGGGTCGTGGCCTCCATAAAAAGTCCAGGTTCCTTTTCCAAGGGTTCCGTGAATATACCGTGCTTCACCAATCGAAATATTTTGTCCCATGATGAGTACATCGCTTTTAATCAACGATTTGCGGAAAGCGGTGGTTTGCCCCATAAACCCTTTAATGGCTTTTTCATGGTTTTGGCAAAGCATGGTTGGGATGACATCAAATTTGGCAGAAAAGTCGAAAAGTACAAACAGATCATTGGCCTCTGAAACCGATCTTTCATTGTATTGCATATCGATATTCGAGTACTCGTATACATAAGGATTGAGCTCAAGCGTAAAATTATGAAAGGCGAAAGCATTATCGAAATTCAGTTTCGACTGGGCATTGGGGTCTATTCCGTCGCCGTCGTACATGCTCTCACAGATGTCAACGCCATCGGCGGCAAGGGCAATGTCGTAACTGTCGGTGGCGCTGCACATGGCAAATAAAAAACCTCCCCCGAGTGTAAAATCCCTAATTTTTTTAACGACGGCTAACTTCAGGTCCGAAACTTTCTTAAAACCGTGTTTTGCGGCTATGGATTCCGATTCAGCCACTTGTTGCTTGTACCAATCGGCCTGGTGGTAACTGGACCAAAACTTACCGTATTGGCCTGTAAAATCTTCGTGATGCAAATGCAGCCAGTCGTACAATGGCAATTTGCCTTCCATCACCTCATCGTCAAAAACCGTTTCATAGGGAATTTCGGCATAAGTGAGCACCAGGGTTACCGCATCATCCCACGGTTGTTTTGTCTTGGGACTGTAAACGGCAACTTTAGGGGCTTTCAATAATTTAACCACCTCCATGTTGATGGCAGGGTTAGCAATTTCTGTATAAATAGCGTTGGCAGCACCCTCACTTATTTTTTGATAGGAAACGCCCCTGAGCAGGCATTCTTTTTCGAATTTGTCGTAAAAATCAACCATAAAGCTGCCCCCTCTATAATTGAGCAGCCACTCCACTTCCTTGTCGTAGGTCAATATCCAGTAAGCAATACCATAGGCCTTCAGATGGTCCTTTTGGGCTTGATCCATCGGTATCAATATCTTAGAGGCGAAAGCCCCCATGCTTACAAAATGTAGGAGCAGGAAAAAGAATATTTTAATTTTCACGAAAAAAAGTCAGTAATTTTAATACCTGAATAAACGGCCAGAAGTCCAAAAATGTTGCTCAAAATTAGGTAAAAAAATGCAGACAAATGCAGACCACTGTTAATCATTTGAACCGTTTCCTGGCTAAAAGTTGAAAAGGTAGTATAGCCCCCTAGAAATCCGATGAGCAGAAAAAGTTTTAAATTTTGATTTTCGAAGTTCAGCAAGGGATAGAGCAAGCCAATGAGCAGGCACCCTGTGATGTTGACCATAAAGGTGGCCGAAGGGAAACCTGTCGGGTTTGATTTCATAAGCAAGCCCATTAAATACCTCACCGATGAGCCGAGTCCGCCCCCCAGAAATACCAATATGAAATTAGCGATTGGTTTCATAAAATTCATAATAATAGCGTTTCCAGGCGTTTAGTTTACCTAGCATATTATAGCTCAGAGATTCGGCCAAAAGGCCATCGTCGCTATAGATATAATCTATCCAGGTGTTGTTACTGTATTGGGTACGGCTGAGTTGTGCGTTGAAATTGTACATATTGGTGCCTTTGCTGTATTTTTCGCGGGGCAATTTGGTCTCGGTGGTAAACTCCAGTACTTTCCGGCTGATGGGTGTAATTTCGAAGGTCTTTTTTTCGATGAGTTGCCCATCGAAGGTATAGGTTAAAATGAGTTTTACGTTCAAGGCATCGTCGTATTCGTATTTGACCAGAAATTTAGTGGTATCCGGGCCTGAAACCTCCAAGGTCGTCATTTCTGATGCTTTTCCTTTTTTGTTGTAGGTGTAAAAGTTAAGCGTTTCAAAGGAATCGGGTTGTTGAGGACTGGTCTGGACAATTCTTATCGGGTCGTTTTTTTCGTTGTAAAAATATTTTATGAAAGTGGTCATTTCATCGGTCACTCTTTTAGACATCACAATGCGATTTTTGGAATCGTAGGTGTTGAAATTTTCTGAGGAGTTGCTCCAACCGTAACAACTCATTCGGTTGTTTTGGTAAGTGATGCGTTGCAGGGTATCAAATTCATAAATTTCGGCCTTGCAGCTGTCGTTCAAGGATTTGTTAGGCAGAATAGGCAACTTCACCCAAACCCACATTTTTTTCACCTTGTAAAATTTGAATATGGCTGTATCAATGCCGTCTTGTCCAAAACTTAAGTTTTGTTCAAAGCACATCAGCATGAGCAGAAGAATAAATCTCTTAACGTATTTCATGACTTGTTTTTGTTACAATTATTATGCCTTCTGCCAAATTTTTTATGAGGCATAAACCGATTCTTCAAGATTAGAAAATTGTGATGCCTTGAATTTATGGTAGGCTGCCATGGCTATCATGGCGGCGTTATCGGTGCAATACTCCAATGAAGGAACATGAACTGACCAGGATTCAGACATGGCTTTTTCATTCAAGGCCTTTCTTAAGCTGCTATTGGCGGCCACTCCGCCGGCGATAGTCACCCTGTTTATTTTGGTCTGCTTCACAGCCGTTTGTAGTTTCGACATCAAATAGTTCACAATGGTAAATTGGGCAGAAGCACACAGATCAGACCTGTTAGTCTCTACAAAAGTTGCATCGCCGGCCATCTTATCTCTGATGAAATAAAGTACCGAAGTTTTAAATCCGCTGAAGCTAAAATCCAGGTTGGGCACCTTGCCAACAGAAAAGTTAAACGCTAAGGGGTTGCCGTCTTGGGCATATTTGTCGATCAGTGGGCCGCCCGGATAAGGGATGCCCATCATTTTAGCGGCCTTGTCGAACGCTTCTCCAGCAGCATCATCAAGAGTACGGCCTAATATTTCCATATTGGATATGGAATTTACCTTTATGATTTGAGTATGACCTCCTGATACCAAAAGGCATAAAAAAGGAAAATCCATGTCGGGCCATTCAATCAAATTGGCCAAAACGTGAGCTTCCAAATGATTAACGGCAATAAGTGGAATATTAAGACTCAGCGAAAGGCCTTTAGCAAAGCTTGAACCTACGAGGAGGGAACCCAGTAATCCGGGGCCCTGTGTGTAGGCAATACCCTTCAAATCGCTGAGTGCAGTGTTGGCTTTTTGCAAAGCCATATGCACCACCGGTAAAATGTGCTTGAGATGGGAACGGGAGGCCAGTTCAGGTACCACACCACCGAATTTGGCATGAACCTCCTGGTTAGCCACGATATTACTGAGAATTTCACCATTCGATATCACAGATACTGCCGTGTCGTCACAGGAGGATTCGATGGCAAGCAGGGTAATATTCTGGACATGTTCAGCGTTGGTATGCATATTGCGGACTAACTAAGCTGCAATTTTAGTTAAATTCGCAGATTAGCGCTTGAAAATACTCAAAAAAATATCAAAGGGGTTTTTATTAGCGGTGTGTTTCTTCGTATTCGCGCTCACCACGATCTACATCTTGTTGCGAAGCTCGAGCTTTCAAAATTGGGCGGCCCAAAAAGCAGTCATTTTTCTTTCCAAGGAGTTGAAAACCAAAGTCAAGCTCAAATCTCTTCATTTTGAACTTATTAACAACATGGTTTTGAAGGGACTGTATATTGAAGATCAAGCGGGCGATACTTTGGCCTACTTCGGCAAATTAAAAACCAATTTCAATATCAATATTCTCTTCGACGAAAAAATACAATTGGCGCGATTAAAGGGAGCTGTAATAGAGAATACCAAATTTAACATGCTCATTCACAAAGGAGAAACCGATTTTAATTACCAATTCATTGTTGATTATTTCTCCCCACCGAGCCATTCAAAAGGGCCTTTTGTTCCCTTCAAGCTCTTTATAAAAAAATTAGAGCTTAAAAACGTAGACTATTGCTACCGGGATGAAAACCTTGAAGCGCCCACCGACCGACGTTTTGACGAGAGTCATATGGTTTATCATGGCATAGAAGGCATTATACAACCCTTTAAACTCATTGGCGACTCCTTGAGTTTGGGAATTGAAAAACTGCATTTTAAGGAGAAGTCAGGTATAGAAATGAGAGAATTTTCAGCTCAGACAACCATTTCATCCACAGTTATGGAATTTGAAAACATGGTATTTAAAACGCCGTATTCTCGTTTGGGCAATTATCTCAAATTCAGCTATAAAAATTATGCCGAACTCTCCGATTTTGTGAGCAAGGTGAAATGGGATGCCAAACTTTCGAATTCCATTGTGAACATGAAAGACGTGGCCTTTTTTTCGAACAGTTTGTTGACCTATCACTTCCCGGTAACCCTTGAAGGCAAAGTAAGCGGTACCCTCGAAAAGCTGAGGGGTAAAAAAGTTGAAATCAAGGCGGGCAGCTTAAATCGACTTGAGGGCGACATTTTGCTCACCAACCTCACCGACACAAGAACCTTAGGCTTTGACATGGACATCACAAAGCTCACGGCCAATCCTTCATCGATAGGACAAATTACACACACCGAGTTTCCTGAAGAGCTCTTGAGAATTGGGTCCATAGAGTATAAGGGTCAATTTTCTGGAAATTTATCCGATATCACGGCCAAAGGTCAATTCTTGACCACCGTAGGAATTCTGGAAACCGACCTGAACATAAGCTGGCCCGAAAACCAGCCCGAACGCTATAAGGGCAGCATTCAGGCATTTGATCTGGACCTTCAAAAACTTTTAAATGACGGGAATTTCGGAAAGACAAATTTCGCGATTCAGCTCGATGGCATGGGCTTTAACATCGATAATTTGAAAACGGCCCTTTCGGGAAATATTTACAGCTTTGCCTACCATAACTACAATTATACCGGAGCGACCTTCGATGGAGTACTAGAAAAGAAGCTGTTTGACGGAAAGTTTGAAATTGCCGACCCCAATGTCAATTTGACTTTCAATGGGATGTTCGACATGCTGAAGGAAAACCCGGGAGGGGAATTTAAAGCTAAATTGGGCGAAGTGAATCTCGCTAAATTGGGTTTTGGAGACATCAATATCAAGGGCATTGATCAGGTAAGTCTCAATTTTCATGGCAGCGATATCGACGACATGGAAATTCAAACCCTCCTAAACAATGTGGTTTTGGAGCGTAAAGACAGCATATACCGGCTTGGCACGGTTGACTTGGTGGCCAGTGGACCCAGCACCGCGCGAAATGTGAGGCTCAAGAGCATTTTAGGCGACATCCATATTTCGGGTAAGTATAAAATTAGCCAATTCAATACCATCTCAAGCAATTTGCTTTACGACCTGTTTCCCGATTACTATTCCGATATGAAAAAGGAGGCTTCCGATGTTGATTTAAGGTTTGATTTAGACATCATTGATTCTCGATTTATCTCGGCCCTTACCTTGCCCGAACTAACCTATTCCAGGTTAAATGCGGCCGGAGTTTACAATTCAGCCAACCAAAACATGGACATATTGGCCAGGGCAGATTATGTCAAGTATCAAAATCAAAAATTTAACCATGTCGATATTTCCAGTTCAAAACAACCCGGTCAAAGGCTTTCTTTACATGTTGAGGCACAGGATTTATGGACCAACGACAGCTTTTTTACCGATAATTTAGAGCTTCAGGCCGAATTAGGGGCCAACGACATTAACTTTAAATTGAATGCAGCCGATTCTACCGACGACATTGGTTTGCGGTCGAAAGGACTCATCGTATTTTCAGATGGGGCTGTGGATTTAAAGCTCACCAATACCAGCGTTTTTCTTCACGGGAAACCTTGGCATGTTGACGATGTAAACCATATGCGCTATGCCAATTCAAATCTGTTTATTGAAGGCTTAAAGGTAACGCATGGCGATCAGGTTTTGGAAATGAAAGGAGAGGCGGGAACCGAAACACTGAAAGATTTGAGCTTGACCGTTTCGAACTTCAATTTGGTGGAGATCAATCCCCTTTTAAAAAGTTACGGTTCTGAAATTGAGGGCATACTCAATGGAAGAATCCTCTTAAACGGCAGCGTGCAAAGGCCCTTGGTGGAGTCTTTAATTACAGTGAACAAGCTCAATTACAACAAGGATTCCATTGGAAACCTTGAGCTCACCACCCAATCGAGTGGCAGCTTATACAAAATGAATTTGGAAGGGAAAATCACCAACGGGCTTATACACGATTTATCGCTCTTGGGTACCCTCGATTTAAGCCCCGATAAGGAAAAAATAGACTTGAAGTGCACCCTCTTTGAAACAGGGATAGAGCCTTTTGAAATATTGACCGAAGGATTATTCTCTCAATTAAAAGGCAA
This sequence comes from uncultured Chitinophaga sp., assembly GCA_964617955.1. Lineage (GTDB taxonomy): Bacteria > Bacteroidota > Bacteroidia > NS11-12g > UBA9320 > JABWCE01. Next base: position 115,943 of record CAZTXB010000008.1, on the reverse strand, counting down.
AGCCAATGGAGTGATATCGGTGAAAGGCGATTTAAGCAATCCTGAAATTAATGGCAATTTGAAATTGAAAAACGCAGGTTTATTTATGGATTACCTGGGGATTCCGTTAAAAATCAATGAGGCGAACATAAAAATCGACAAGGACAAGATCGAGCTGCAGGAATTTAAAGTACTCGACCCCTATGGATCAATCGCCCTGGCAGGAGGAAAAATTCACCACCGCAATTTCGATGATTTAAAATTTGATATTTACCTTAAAGGACTCAACAATTTTAATTGCATGAATCTCACCAAAGAGCAGGGGGACATGTTTTACGGAATGGCTTACGTGGATGGGGAGGTAAAAGTGAAAGGGCCCATTGATGAACTCTTTTTGGGCATCCATGCAAAAACGCGGGCCAAAACCACGATTTCCCTGCCTTTGACCGATAACTCCGAAAATACAGGCCCTGATTATATTAAGTTGGTCGATTTGATGGCTGAAGCCCCCAATTCGGAGGTTAAGAAATTAAGTGGGATTACCATGGACTTTGTATTTGACGTGACTCCGGAGGCAGAGATTAAACTCATTTTTGACGAAAAATTCAACGATGTGATGAATGCCACAGGCGAGGGCAACATCAGGATGAACATCACCACTTTTGGAGATTTTGAGATGTACGGCTATTACGAAATTGCTCAAGGTGGATACAACTTTACCGCCTTGAACAACGTGGTCAATGCAAAGCTGTCTGTAAGGCAGGGGGGAAGAATTACCTGGGACGGTCAGCCCTTGGATGCCAAGGTGGATTTGGTGGCCATCACCACTGTAAGAGCCGACCCCACCCCAATCATCACTTCGTCTGCGGTTTCAAATCAGAGCATCAGTCCGGTAAACGTCGACTGTGAAATATACATGAAGGACCAGTTGTTCAAGCCCGATATTCGCCTGGGTATCAACTTGTCGAACGACAAGCAGCCCGGCCAGTTCAACAACTCCAGTGTGAGCAACGCCATCAATCAGATTAAGGCCGATCAGGAAGAAACCAATAAGCAGTTTATCAATTTGCTGGTATTCAACTCCTTCGCCCCTATTAATTCGGGTTTAAACACCGGAGCCAATACCAATGCCCTCACCTCGCTTGAAAATAGCATTGGCGCCCTGGTGAGCAGTCAGGTCAACAACTGGTTGCGCCAAATCGATCCCAACTGGGAAGCCAAGGTCGACTGGAAATCGGCCACAAACAGGGAAACCAACAACCAGATCATTTTTTCGCTGAAGAAGAAAATATACAACGACCGCATTGAGATAGGAGGGGTTTACGGGCAAACCGGGAACTCATCCATCGACGTGGATGTGAGTTATAAAATTAAGAAAGATGGCAGCTTGCGGGTGCGGGCCTTTAACAGCAGGGCTAACGATCCATCAAGCTTTAACAACAAACCGGTGAATACCCAGGGACTTGGATTTTTCTACCGCCATGAGAAGGATTATTTGTTTGAGAAAATGAGAAAGCGGATGTATGACAAAAAGCAATTGAGAAGAGCCAGAAGGACTAAAAAGCAATAGTGGCGCCTTACATCACAAAGTCTGAAATTTTTGTAATCACCTTGCCTCCTGTAATGCACGCACATTGAACTTTTTCAGCAGGCCCTGTGTAAAAATGAATTAACTCACCCTGCTCCAGTCGCCCTTGGTTTTTCTCAATTCGGTGAACCAATTTTTTATGCGCGCATTTTTTTCAAGGAGCAATTTAGGGTCTTCACTCAATACCTTTTCGGCCAATTCTCTGGTGGCAACCAACAGGTTTTCGTCTTTTACCAAATCTGCAATTTTTAAGTCCAGCAATCCACTTTGGCGCGTGCCTAAAATATCGCCCGGTCCTCTGAGTTTTAAATCAAGGTTGGCAATTTCAAATCCATCGGTGGTTTCGGTCATGGCTTTAATGCGGGCACGTGCAACCATGCCCAACTTAACCGAGCTCAGCAAAATACAGTAGGATTGATCGGCGCCTCTGCCAACCCGACCTCTCAATTGGTGTAGCTGAGAAAGTCCAAAGCGTTCGGAGTTTTCGATAACCATTACAGAGGCATTGGGCACATTAACGCCAACTTCTATGACCGTGGTACTTACCAAGATGTTGAGCAAGCCTTTTTTAAATCCGTTCATCACCACCTCCTTATCCCTGGATTTCATTTTTCCGTGAACCATACCCATTTGAAAATGCGTTTCAGGAAAGTACTGCTTGAGCACATGAAACCCTTCCATTAAGTTTTTATAATCCAATTTTTCAGAATCTTCGATAAGCGGAAAAACGTAATAGATTTGCCTTCCGGCGGCAATCTCGGTTTTCATAAACTCATAAATTTGAAGCCGTTTGGTCTCAAAGCGGTGAATGGTTTTGATGGGTTTTCTGCCCACGGGCATCTCATCAATTTTCGACACATCCAAATCGCCATATACAGTCATGGCCAGAGTTCGGGGGATGGGCGTTGCGGTCATAACCAACACATGTGGAGGGTAGTTTTCCTTGTTCCACAGTTTGGCTCTCTGTGCTACTCCAAAGCGATGTTGCTCGTCAATGATGATCAGACCGGGATTTTTAAAAATAACATTGTCTTCGATGAGGGCATGGGTTCCAATTAATATATCCAGACTTCCTTCGGCCAGGAGTTGGAGTATTTCGGCTTTTTTCTTTTTGCCCGTGCTGCCTGTCAACAATGCAATGTTTAAACCTAAGCCGGAGATGAGGTTGGAAATACCCTCAAAATGTTGAGAGGCCAGAATCTCAGTAGGGGCCATGATGGCGGCCTGTTTTCCATTGTCTATGGCAATGAGCATGCTCATGAGGGCCACAATGGTTTTGCCGCTGCCAACATCCCCCTGAAGCAGTCGGTTCATCTGTTTACCGGTGGCCATGTCGGCACGTATTTCCCTGAGCACGCGCTTTTGGGCGTTGGTGAGTTCAAAGGGCAAGCGCTCTTTAAAAAAGGTATTAAAGTTGTAATCGATTTTTGAAAACACAAAACCCTTCACATCGCTTCTTCTTTTATTTCTCAGTCCGCAAATCTTGCAGTTCAGGAAAAAGAGCTCCTCGAATTTAAATCGCTTTTGTGCTGAGTTAAAGTCCTCGGGTTTTTTAGGAAAATGTACATTTTTATAGGCCAGGGTTCTCGATTCAAGCCCGTAAGCCGTCAGGATATAATCGGGCAAAACCTCATCGGCTTTAAAGGCCGGGTTTTCCAGAACAGATTTAATGAGTTTTAAAATGGTTTTCGAGTCTATGCGGTGGCTTTTTAATTTTTCGGTAACGCTGTAAACTGCTTGCATGCCGGAGGCCGCTTTATCCGTCTCAATCCATTCAATTTCAGGATGCACCATGTTAAAGGTTTGGTTAAAGCGGGTAGGTTTGCCAAAAACTATACATGGTTTATGCGTGGTCACGGTTTCTTTAATCCATTTAATGTGTTGAAACCATACCAATTCCATTTCACCGGTTTGGTCTTTAAAAATGGCTTTGAGTCTTTTGGAGCGTCCTTCGCCAATTTCGAAGACTTCGCTTATAGTTCCTTGAAGTTGGATAAATGGCAGGTCTTCATTGATTTGGGAAAGGGTATAAACCTTGGAGCGGTCGACGTACCGGAAGGGGAAGTGATTGAGGAGATCGAAAAAAGTAAAGACGCCGAGTTCATTTTTAAGAACCTCACCCTTTAAAGGTCCTACGCCTTTAAGGTATTCGATGGGGGTGAGTAAAAAGGAATTTTGCATTGTAAAGGCTCAAATTTAGTGAGAGATGCCATGGACTCAAAGTTTATTCATTTTTAATTCTGAACAGATAAGCATAAGGCCATTGGCAGAGCAGGTTTAAAGCCAGGGGCACTTTTCCTAGCCAAAACAACATCAACCAAAAGAGGAATGAAAAAAAAACTCCCGTATTACATTATCATGATAATTAAATAATTTTGCTGCTGCCTTGAACCCTACACAACCCAATAATCCCCTGCACGGTAAAACGCTTGAATTTATTTTGAATCAATTGGTTGATTTTTATGGTTGGGAGCAATTGGGGATACGAATTAATATCCGGTGTTTTAATGAAAATCCCGGTATTAAATCAAGTCTGGTATTTTTGCGAAAAACGGCTTGGGCCAGAAAGAAAGTTGAAGACCTGTATTTAGAAATCAGTTAAATTTACAGCTATCTTATTGGGGATACCAAGTAGCTTGTAGAAGTTGCTAAATAAACTTAAGCAAGATAAGCGCACATTTTTTTTAAAAACCTCAAATCAAAAATTTTTTAAGCTTCTCATTTCAATTTTGCTCTTGGTAGAAAAAAGTTGTACGCAGAAATATAAATAGGGTTATTTGACGTTTAATTTTGAAGCGATGCTTTCATCGTAAAACACAATGGGATTTATTAGGACGCCATATCATCGCTCCCAAACCCGGGCCTTGTGGAGCCAGACATTGGCCGGAAACTGAAGCATAGTAAAATACGGGCGGAAGAAAGAAAACTTTTGGAGACTTGGGGGTGAAGAAAGAGTTTCAAATTAAAAATTTCGGGCACATAAAAATCAATTATTATGAACTTTATGATAACTTTGAGTAAGATTTTAGAATGCCCTATCTCAAACTTTCAATAGCTGGAAGAGATACAGTCTTAAGTATAGCCTATATCATGATCTTTAAAACTACCATTCCCTTATTCAGTAAGCAGAGAGCCCTGATGTGCATGATGCTGCTCTCCTTTTTGTTAACCGGATGTGTTCATTATTATTACTATCCGGGAATGCACAATGTCCCTTTATTTAAAGAGAAAGGTGAGTCACGGGCAACACTTGCTTTAAGCGAAGGTGAAGAAACCTCAGCCTTGGAAGTGCAGGCCGCTCACTCCATCAGCGATAAGTATGCCGCAGCGCTTAACTTTATGTACGCCAGTGGAGGCAGTGGAAAAGATTTTGGAGAGGGTAAATATCTCGAAGGGGCTTTTGGATACTACAAACCCTTGGCGAAATCAAAAGTTTTTGAGGTATTTGGGGGTATAGGCGCAGGCAATCAACATCATGATTACTCCATTGGTGTGTTTGGTATGAATGATGTGTATAAAGGGTTTTCCGAATTAAGTTTTACCAAGGTGTTTGTGCAACCTTCCATTGGGTATAGCTCCAATATCTTCGATGTTGCCTTATCTACCCGATTTTCGAATTTGTACTTCCACAAAGTAAATAATCAGATAGATTCAGGAATTTCTGACCTTGTTGAAGTAAACAAAATTTCACAGAACCGAAACTCTATTCTTTTTGAACCGGGAATTACCCTCAGAGCCGGATGGAAACAAGCCAAATTACAATTGCAATTCAATACTTCAACCAACCTGACGCATCCCCAATTAAAGTTTGAATATTATAACCTCAATATTGGACTTTTCATTGCCATTGCGGATAGATACGGTAGAAAAAATCCAAAATATTAAGGATGAGCATAATCCTGATGATAAAAAACTTTTTAGGCGTTCTATAATTTGCAATAACTATAGAGGGACCTGCTCAAAGATACCAATGAAGCATAAAAGAGGGCTGTTGAGACCTCACTTTTTTTTGATAGGCTCTCATTCAGCTTAGCTTTTGATACAAGGCAAAAATTTCCATAAGCCAGGCCACCCCTAAATGCACAATGATTCCACCGGCAATTGAACCTGTTCTAATGGCAATAATTCCTAAAATGCTGCCTCCAAAAAAGGAGCTGATGGTTTCGCCCAAGGGTTTCCCGAAATGAATGCTCACATAAAAGCAGGCCATGGGGAGAAGGCAGCTCCAGCCAAAAGCGCGAAAAAAGGCGAGCAGGAGAAATCCTCTGAAAAAGAACTCAATAAAAATAAAATCAAAGCCGTAAAAAAGCTCGTAGATATAAAAATATTTCCTTTCGTCTAAATGGTCGATACTTAAAGGGGCAAGCGAAAATCCTTTGGGATATTGATGGAGGAAGGAGCTATGCATGGAGGCCAAAAGTGTGAGGGGAATCATTAAAGCCAAGAGCATCAGATAGGGTTTAACATCATAGTTTTTTAAAGTAAACCCGTAGAGCGGCATGTTGTTTCGGTCCTTCATTTGCCAATAGATGACGATGGGCAAAGCAATGATGAGGTCGCGAAAAAGCACAGCGATGCAACGGTAATAGAAAAATTCAGTTTTGGCATCGGGAATAAGCGCATAGATCTCTGAGCTGAAATTATTGATAAGGGTGCGGGAAGCAAATACCAGTGGTGAAAAAAAAAGCAGAAAATAAAACCCTGAGTTTTTCCATTTTTTCCAATCCTTATACCACCAACTGTGTATCAGAAACGCTGCTGAGAAGGCCAGCCAATAAATGGCGAATTGCAGCAGGAAGCTAATCTTCGGATTGTGAAAGGTAAGTTCTATCTGATTTTTCAAATCGAATTGGTACTCAAAAAAAATGAAGGCTGAGATAAAGAGGAGAATGCTTAAACCATAGCCCGGCTTCAGCTCATTTCTGAGGTAGTCTTTTAAATAGGAGATTATTTTTTTCAGAACCACAAATGTGTTAAAATGGAGGGAGGATAAAAAATTATATTTTAGCCCAGGTGTCAAATTCCAAGTTTCAAATTCCAAATTCCAAATCTCAACATCTCAAATCTCTGTACTATCTTTGCCTCATGAGTCAAAAACCCATCACAGAATTTATCGAAAAGTACTTTCTTCATTTTAATGCAGCCTCATTGGTGGATGCTACCGACGGCTACATCAGGCATTTGGATGAAGGAGGGAAAATGCTGATTAGTTTGGCAGGAGCTATGAGTACTGCTGAAATCGGAAAAATTTTGGCCGAAATGATCCGACAGGACAAGGTACAGATTATATCCTGCACAGGGGCCAACTTGGAAGAAGATTTAATGAATTTGGTAGCCCACGACCATTATAAAAGGATACCCCATTACCGCGATTTAACCCCGGAGGAGGAGTGGGGTCTCCTGGAGAAAGGTCTTAACCGGGTTACCGATACCTGCATACCTGAGGAGGAGGCTTTTAGGCGTTTACAGAGTAAAATTTACCGGCTATGGAAGCAAGCCAACGATGAAGGAAAACGGTTTTTGCCCCACGAATTCATGTACCAGATGATATTGAATGGCTCTCTTCAAGAGTTTTATCAAATCGATCCAAAAGACAGTTGGATGGTAGCGGCGGCAGAAAAGAATTTGCCCATCATTTGTCCGGGTTGGGAAGACAGCACCATGGGTAATATTTTTGCGTCCTATTGCATCAAGGGTGAAATTATCCCTACCACCATGAAGTCGGGAATCGAATACATGATTTGGTTGAGCGATTGGTACCGAAAAAATTCATCGGGAAAAGGCGTGGGATTTTTTCAAATTGGCGGGGGTATTGCAGGCGACTTCCCTATCTGTGTCGTACCAATGATGTACCAGGATTTAGAATGGCACGATGTGCCATTTTGGAGCTATTTCTGTCAGATAAGCGACAGTACCACGAGTTATGGATCTTATTCGGGTGCCGTTCCCAACGAAAAAATAACCTGGGGCAAATTGGACATCCATACCCCAAAGTACATTATTGAATCCGATGCCACGATTGTGGCCCCTTTGGTTTTTGCAAAAATTTTAGGGTATTAAAATTATTGGCGAATTCCCAGAGCCAACTTGATATGCGCCAAGTGGTGCAAGCCATGCCAGCTGTATAAGGCCATCACGTGCCGGATGGTAAACGATTGGTTGTATTGGGGATGCCAATAGGTTTTGTTTAAATCGCTTTCCGCAACATGTTCCAGTAAAGTGGATAGCTTCAGTTGCACCGCCTTTAGCATCGACAAGGATACAGCGATGTCCAGTATCTCGTTTTCGGGGGTGTTAATCCAAAGCGATTCGATATAAGGCTTGATGGTGGGGTTCTCTTCGGTTAGGGCCAGTTTAACCCGTATGTAGGCATTGATATGGCTTTCGCCCAAATGATGAACGAGCTGTTTAACATTCCAGCCGCCTTCCCTATACTCCTTTTTTAAATCGGCTTCTGAAATTTTTGAGCACAGCGTGGTCAATAATTCCGGAAACACTTTAATGTTAGCGAGGTGTTCAGCAGATTCAGCACTTGAATAAGTATCGGCAAAAGCGAACCGACCTATGGGGTATCTGAGATGTTCCATATAATTTTTTCTTCAAACTTAGGAATAGATTACGGCATTAAAAAAATAAAATTGATGATTAAAATTGAGCATGCTGTATCCGGCTGCAAGAATAATTTTGAAAAAAGCATTCACTTTTTTTTGAATTCAGATATATAGAATACATTCGCACCAATTAAAAATAAAATAAAATCATGAAAACTATCAAATTATTAATTATTGCGGCACTGTTTGCCGGCATGTTTGTATTTTCCAATTCGCTTAATGCGCAGTCTAAAACCCCGGGTGAGGCTAAAAAGAACCCGACCAAAGTTGAGAATTTTGCAGCCGGAAGAACCTTAAGTGATGCCGATTTGGGATTGTTAAATGCCGTGATGGCCGAAAAGGGCAAAGCAAGTCGCGGTGCCTCAAATGCAGAGGTTACTATCGACAACACAACCTACAAGGTAGGTCAAACGCTCACCGACGAAGATGTGGTTAAAATATCCAAGGCCATAGCTGCTTCGAAAAATAAAAAGAAAGTAAAAAATAAAGATAAGAGCAGAGGCGATTGCAATTTATGGTGTTACTATTTGTTGCAAGACTCTTATGGCAATTGGTACTATTACTACTATTGCTGCGGCTAATCCCATTACAAAACATAAAAAAGTCCGGGTATCGATTTACCCGGGCTTTTTTTTTGCTCAAAACATTCCCCATTTTATCCACCCTTACAAATTAACCCCTGCCATAAACTAACTTTGTCCAAGCTCAAATTTTTAATTTACCATGCCCGATTTTTGTCACATCCATTGTCATACACAGTTCAGTTTACTCGATGGTGCCTCAAGTATAGAGGGGATGGTAAAAAAAGCAGTGGCCGATGAAATGAAAGCCATAGCCATTACGGACCATGGCAATATGTTCGGGGCCTTTAAGTTTGTTTCGGAATGCAATAAAAATGGAATAAAACCAATCGTTGGCTGTGAATTTTACCTGGTGGAAGACCGCAGGGTTCAAAAATTTTCGAGAGAGAAAGGCGATGTGAGATACCACCAGTTGCTCTTGGCCAAAAACGAAACAGGGTACAAAAATCTTTCAAGACTCTGTTCACTTGGCTATATTGAGGGATTGTACGGCAAGTACCCGAGAATAGACAAGGAGCTCATTTTACAATACCACGAAGGCCTTATTGCGACCACCTGTTGTCTTGGAGCTGAGGTTCCTCAATCTATCCTGAAAGAAGACGAGCAAGCGGTGGAAGAAAAGTTTAAATGGTGGCTCGATGTGTTTGGCGAAGATTATTATATTGAATTACAGAGACATCACATAGAAGAACAAAATAAAGTCAATGAGGTCTTGATTCGGTTCTCCAAAAAATACAATGTAAAAATGATCGTGTCCAACGATTCGCATTATTTGGATAAGGAGAACGCCAATGCCCATGATATTTTGCTTTGTATCAACACCGGCGATGTGCAAAGCACGCCTATAGGCGATTTTAAAGGCCAGCGCTTCGGTTTTCCAAATGATGCCTTTTATTTTAAGACCAAATCGGAAATGAGCGATTTGTTCAAAGACCTTCCTCAGGCGGTTGAAAATACCATTGAGATTGCCGATAAAATTGACAAAATAGACCTTAAAAAAAAGGTGATGTTACCAGCCTTTCCTTTACCGGCCTCCTTTAGTGATGAGGATGAGTATTTGAGGCATTTAACATTAGAAGGCGCACAAAAACGCTACGGAACATTAAATTCGGAAGTAGAGGAACGGCTAAACTTTGAGCTTTCGGTCATTAAAAAAATGGGTTTTGCCGGCTATTTTTTGATTGTTTCCGATTTTTGCCAGGAAGCCGTAAAACTGAAGGTAGCAGTAGGTCCCGGAAGGGGTTCTGCGGCAGGTTCGGCCGTGGCTTATTGCATTGGCATAACCAATATAGATCCCATCAAATATCAATTGTTGTTTGAGCGGTTTTTAAATCCTGAGAGGGGGAGCATGCCCGATATTGACACAGATTTTGACGACGAAGGCCGTCAGAAGGTGATTGATTACGTCATTCAAAAATACGGTCAGAATCAGGTGGCCCAAATTATTACCTACGGCTCCATGAAAGCCAAAACCGCCATTAAGGATGTGGCCAGAGCCTTGGAATTATCACTCGACGATTCCAACATGTTGTCGAAATTGGTTCCTGAAACCCCCGGCGTATCCTATGAACAGATCTATGACCTTCCGGAAAGCAAAGCCAAAGAGATTTTTAACCCTGACGATATGAGCGGCATCCAAAAACTCAGGGAAATTATTAAACTCGATAATTTACAAGGCAAGGTTTTAAAAGAAGCGCGACTGCTCGAAGGCTCGGTTAGAAATGCAGGAGTGCATGCTTCGGCCGTGATCATTGCTCCAAGCGATCTCACTTCCATTATTCCGGTTTGTACTTTAAAGGATTCGAGCATGTGGGTAACCCAATTCGACGGCAAGGTGGTAGAGGATGCGGGCTTGCTCAAGATGGACTTTTTGGGGTTGCGAACCCTGACGATTATTAAAGATGCCATTGCGCTTATCAAGCAAAACCATGGCGTTGAAATTGTTCCTGATGAAATCCCACTCGACGATGAGGAGACTTTAAAGCTGTTTCAAAGAGGCGATACCAATGGGGTTTTTCAATTTGAAAGCGATGGGATGAAAAAAGCATTGCGCGAGTTGAAACCAACCCAGCTTGAAGATTTAATTGCGGTGAATGCCCTGTTTAGGCCCGGCCCAATGGAATATATTCCAAATTTTGTGAACCGCAAACACGGTCGCGAGCCCATTACGTATGACATAGAAGGTATGTCGGAATTTTTGGAAAGCACCTATGGCATCACCGTTTATCAAGAGCAGGTCATGCTGTTGTCGCAAAAGCTGGCAAACTTTTCGAAGGCAGATGCCGATACCTTGCGAAAGGCCATGGGCAAAAAAGACAAAGGCACTCTTGATAAAATGAAAGAGCAATTCATGGAAGGGTGCAAAGCCAATGGTCATGAGATGAAAGTTTGCGAAAAAGTATGGACCGATTGGGAGGCCTTTGCCCAATACGCTTTTAACAAATCGCATGCGACTTGTTACGCCTATTTGGCCAATCAAACCGCCTATCTCAAAACCCATTACCCTTCAGAGTTTATGGCATCCATCCTCACCCATAACAGCAGCAATATTGACCAGATTACCTTTTTTATGGACGAGTGCAAGCGCATGGGACTGGTTGTGAAAGGACCCGATATCAACGAGAGCCAGGTGAATTTTTCAGTGAATAAAGCCGGTGAAATTCGCTTTGGCTTAGGTGCCATTAAGGGCATAGGGGAGTCGGCCACCAATGCCATTATTATGGAAAGAGATGCAGGAGGACCCTATGCCAGCATTTTCGATTTAACCACCAGAGCCAATTTGCGGACCGTCAACAAAAAATCATTGGAAGCACTGGCTTTGGCTGGTGCCTTCGACAGTTGGGGAACTTACCACAGGGCACAATACATCGAAAAACCCGAGGGCTTACTCAGTGGTATAGAGATGGCTCTGAAACATGGCGCGCAAGTACAGGAATCGAAAAACAGCAGTCAAAACAGTTTATTTCAGGATGTGACAGGATTCACCATCTCGGAACCCAAGTTACCCCAGATTGAACAATGGAACCCCATCGAAAAATTGAACAAAGAAAAAGAGGTAGCGGGAATGTTTATTTCCGGGCATCCCCTTGACAATTTTAAGCTCGATATAGATTTATTTACCAATACAAAGATTTCCGATTTAAACGCACTGAATAAACTAAAAGGCAAGGAACTTAAATTCGCCGGCATCGTAACCATGTTCGAGGAGAGGGTGAACAAGAATGGCAAGCCCTGGGCTAAATTTATCATAGAAGACTACAGCGGGGCAAAGGAAATATCCTTGTTTGGACTGGACTTTGGAAAATTCAGACCCTTTTTGCAGCAAAATGCCATGATATTTTGCACAGCCGGAACGGTTCAGAGTTACCGAGATGAAGCGGAACAGGAATTAAAAATCAGTAAGTTAACATTTTTGGAGGACGTGAGGGCAACCCATTTAAAAAGCATTCAGCTCCATTTAAAAACCGAACAGGTGAGCCGTGTGTACCTTGATAAAATTTTAGCCTTGGCAAAGAAAAACCAGGGGCCGGCCATTTTAAAAATATCAGTCAATGATGTGGATTCAAAACACCAGACCAATTTATTCAGCAGAAGTTTGAGATTGGATTGGAATAAGGAGGTTCAGGCGGAATTGGATGTGATGGATATCGGGGTTAAAATCAATTAATCATCTAGATTTTTAAGAAGATACAGACCTAATCCTTAGCTACTGGTCTTTGACCAATATATAAGGGACATCGCTTGCGAAAGATTCTGAAAGTCTCCTAGTACATATCTTTCAACGTACTCATTTCCGTCGACCGCGTCGCATCCAGCCTGATGAGTGTGAAGAGAAGCACGGTAAATCCGATAAGAGAGGATCCACCATAACTAAAGAAAGGCAAGGGTATTCCAATAACGGGGACTAAGCCTATCGTCATTCCAATGTTGATGGTGAAGTGAAAGAAAAGGATAGACGCCACACAGTAGGCGTAAACCCTGTTAAATCGGTTCTTTTGCCGTTCAGCCAGGTAATAGACCCTCGCAATAAGGGTTACAAACAAAATCATGAGAATGATGCTTCCCACCCAGCCCCATTCTTCGCCTATGGTACAAAAAATAAAATCGGTATGCTGCTCGGGTACATACCTCAATTTGGTTTGCGTTCCCTGCAAAAAACCCTTTCCCAAAAGCCCACCTGAGCCAATGGCAATTTTCGACTGGTGAACATTGTACCCTTCCTTTTTTAAATCTTCGAGCAATCCAAAGGTGACCAAAATTCTCTTTTTCTGATGGTCTTTTAAAACATTGTCCATCAACAGATTGATACTCGAACTGAAGGCGACGACTCCAACGGTAATAATGACCAAAAGCCAGGTCAGGGATTTTTTTCGTGAGCTGAACAAGTAGAATAATAGTGCAATGCCTGCAAAAATTGACGAGACCCATATGGAGCCAAAATAAAGCGTCAGAATAAATATGATGATGGCGCACAAAGCCATCACAAACCAAAGTCCTGAAAGTCCTTCGCGGTATAGCACCAGCGAAAAAGAGAGGAAAACCAAAGCAGAGCCGGTGTCTTTTTGAATGAGGATAAGGGCCATGGGCAACAGAAAAATAGCCAGGGCCATGCGCATGGTTCGTTTATCTTTCAACTTGGCGTCGGGTGTCCCCAGAAATTTGGCCAGCGCCAGTGATACGCCGTATTTTGCAAACTCAGCCGGCTGCAAGTTAAAGCTCCCTATGGGGATCCAATTTTTGTTACCCGCTACTTCCTTTCCAAGCACAAACACCGAAATAACCAGGCCAATGAGCAGTCCGTAAACGCCATAGGAAAACAGATTAAAAAGTTTGTAATCGAGGAAAAGCCAAAATATGGCAATGAAAGCGGAAATACAGATGAATAAAAACTGTTTGCCATAGTTTTTGTTAAGATCAAAAATACTTCCTGTATTCTCATTCCATGAGGCCGAATAAATATTAAGCCACCCAAAAATCACCATGATCACATAAATGAGAATAATGGGCCAGTCGAAAGATTGGGTATCAATAATCTTCTTCTCTTTCATTTAGGACCATATCAAAGTGAAAAATTATAGGCGTACTGCCTTGTTTATTAGCATCGGATCTTTTTTTGAGGGCTGAATCTTTGGCGGCTTTTTTAGTTGAATCCCTCATGAATTTAAGACGCAAAGTGTCAACCGGTCTGGGTTTAGGTAGGAGGTAGGCTTCGAATAACCTTTTTTCAACCTCAGGTTTTGAAGAAGCCGTATCCCCTTTGATGTATTTTTCTATCAAGAGGTTGGCTATTGGAGCTGCCCATGTGGCACCATAACCTGCGTTTTCGACAATGCAGGCAATGGCAATTTTCGGGTTGTCTTTAGGTGCGAAACACATGAATACCGCATGATTTTTTCCATGTGGATTTTGAACCGTTCCTGTCTTACCACAAATTGAAATTCCATCAATGCCTGTTCTTGCAGCCGTACCACTTATCAAAGTCTGTTCCATCCCCTCTACCACCGTTTGAAAATGGTCGGGATGAATTTTTATTCGGTGTTTTTGCTTAAATTTTTCCGGAATGGCAGGCGCATCATCCACGGCTCTGATACAATGTGGGGTGTAGTAAAAACCTCTGTTGGCAATGGTGCTGATAACGTTGGCCATTTGCAGGGGCGTAATCAAAATTTCGCCCTGACCAATGGACAGGGATATGATTCGTGAGAAACTCCATCTTCCTTCGTGCATGCGGTCGTAAAACTCAGGACTGGGAATGTTTCCTTTGGATTCGAAATTGATGTCGGAACCCAATTTATTCGACAAACCAAATTGAAGCATGTATTCTTTCCAATGAATGTAAGCTTCGCGTGTTGAACGGTACTTTGGGTTTTCTAAAATTTCCCTGAAAGTATAGCAAAAATAGGCATTGCAACTGTTGGCGACCGCCCCCCTTAAATCGAGATTTGGAGGATGAGGGTGACAGGCCACATGTAAATTACCAATAGAAAACCCTTTGTAGCAGGGGAACCTGCTTTCGGGATAAATAACACCTTCCTGAAGTCCTATGAGTCCATTGAGCAGCTTAAACACCGAGCCGGGAGGGTAGGCTGCTGTTACCGCCCGGTTGAATAAAGGTTTGGTTGGGTCATTTAACAATTTTCCGTAATGTTTTCTCTTGTTCCTTATGGAGAGTTCATCGGGATTATAACCGGGGCTTGAAACCAAGGTGAGTATTTCTCCTGTGGAGGGTTCAATGGCGACCACACTTCCCATCTTGTTTTGCATCAATTTTTCGGCATACTCCTGCAGCTTGATGTCTAAGGTTGTTGAAACCTTTTTGCCCGCAATGGCCGGCTTGTCATATTTGCCTTTGGAATAATTGCCTTGCAATTTTCCTTTGCTATCCACCAAAATCACTTCTTCCCCTTTCTCGCCTCTGAGTTCTTTTTCGTAATATTTTTCCAGACCTGAAAGGCCTATAAAGTCACCTTTTGAGTAATATCCTTCTTCTTGGTGCTCTTCAAGCTGACGCTGAGAGATTTCGCCTATATAACCAAGAACGTGGGCCCCTGATTTCGTTTTGTACTTGCGGTCGGTTTTGGTATCGATGTAAAATTTGTCGTAGTCAAACAATCTTTCTTGTAAGGCGGCGTACTTATAATGTTCCAGATTTTTGTAAAAAACGGCGCTTCCCTTGTATACCGTTTTATCGGCTTTCTTTAAGCGTTTTAAAAAATCTTCCCTGCTAATTCTCAAGATATCACAGAAACTGCCGGTATCAAAATTTTTGAGCTTAAAGGGATAGGAAATCATTAAATCATAAAAGTTGTCATTGTACGCAATGAGTTTTTGATTTCTATCGTAAATCAGTCCGCGATTGGGATGTATGGTGAGAATTTTTTTAGAATTTGCATTTGCAAAATCAACATAGGAAGTGTCGATGACCTGAAGATAAAAGAGGCGGGCAGTGAAAATAATGCCTATGGCAATCACAGCAATAATAAGCGCATTGTTTCGGCTGCTTCCTTCAGACATTGGTAGTTTTTCGACTAAAAATAAACCCGATCAGGTACATGATAAAGGCGGCAATGGTTCCGCTGCTCAGCACCTTTAAACTCGTTATGCCAAAATTACTAAAACTAAAAGATTCAAGCACAAATACAACCCAGTGATACAAAAGGGAGCTTATCAAAATATAAAAGAAGTGCCAAGAGCCGGCCATGTTTCTGATGTTGGGCGACATTCCCCTTTCTATCACTTCCTTGTCGAGTGAAAATTTTATATAAAAAAATCTAAAATAGCCAAGGGCTGTACCTGCAAAGGCATGAATTCCTGAGGTATTCGCCATTCCATCTACGAGGGCGCCACTGATAAAGCCTGCAATGATACAGATCCAAATATCGGCATTCACAGGAATGAGCAACAAAAACAAAATAAAAACCTGCGGATTTAAATAACCACTTATGTCAAGCGCATTGAGCACCAACACCTGCAAGCCGGCCAGGATGATAAAATTAAAGAGATGTCTTAGAATGCTAATCGCCATCCGAAATTTGATTTTGCAAAGTTTCTATTTCACTTTTTTGCAGGTTTTTAATAATGTACACGCTTCTCAGATTCGTGAAATTTGTGGAGAGTCGCACTTTTACATTAAGCAATGCGCCTCCTTCTGCATTTTTCACCTCTGCTACTTTTCCGATGATCACATTTTCGGGATAATGTTTGGAGTAGGGGCTGGTTCTAATCAAATCGCCTTTTTTAATGAGGGTGAATTTATTAACCCCTTCAATATTGGCAAAATAGGGAGAATGTCCTTTCCAAACCAGGGCTCCCGGCGAGCTGTTATCGGGTAATTTGAGTGATACCCTTGTTTTGCTGTTGAGTACCGACATGGCCACGCTGAAGTTTTCAGAAACCAGCACGATGATTCCAACAATGCCCTGAGGGCAAATGACGCCATCATTTTTGGCAATGCCGTGCCTACTTCCCTTATCAATGGTTATATAATTGTTGCTTTGGTCGGTTGAATTTTGGATGACGTTGCCAGGAATATAATCGAAGCGTTGATGGAAGGCCGAATCGGTATTGCGGATGGTATCGCTTTTGTCGATATAATACGATTCCAAGACTTGCTTTCGAAGGGCGTTGTTTTCAAATTGCAGCCTTTTGTTTTCCTCAGTCAAACTGAAATATTTGGTAATATTGGCACGCTTTTGCAAAATGGAGCCGTTGACATTGTTGGCTGAATTGAGCAATACGGCATGGTGGTATATATTGAACGAATAAATGGCATAGAAAGCCAAAGATTCCAGAATAAGAAAAAGAAAAAAATGCGAATAGCGCTGTATGAAGAGGAAAAAATTACGCATTTATCTTCCCCGTGGGATTCATAATTTACTGCATTATCGATTTAAAGGATTCGAGATTTTTCAAGGCGTGGGCAGTACCTCTCACCACCGCTCTTAAGGGATCTTCAGCAACATAAACCGGCAATTTCGATTTAATGGAGATGCGTTTATCCAAGCCTCGAAGCAAGGCTCCTCCACCGGTTAGATAAAGGCCTGTTTTGTAAATATCGGCGCTTAATTCAGGCGGCGTTAATTCAAGGGCTTTAAGCACAGCCTCTTCAATTTTTGAAATCGATTTGTCGAGCGAGAGGGCAATTTCCGAATACGAAATATGGATTTGCTTTGGGATTCCCGTCATCAAATCACGGCCATTAACAGGATAATCTTCTGGCGGATTGTCGAGTTCGGGCAGGGCTGAACCCACTTCTATTTTAATCACCTCCGCGGTGCGCTCCCCGATGAGAAGGTTGTGTTGACGGCGCATGTACTCAATAATGTCTTCCGTAAAATCGTCGCCTGCAACCCTGATACTTTGGTCGCAAACGATACCCGAGAGGGCAATGACAGCGATTTCGGTCGTACCACCTCCAATATCAATGATCATATTGCCCATAGGTTCGGCGATGTCAATTCCTATTCCAATGGCTGCTGCCATAGGCTCATGGATAAGGTAAACTTCTTTGGCACCGGCCCTTTCGGCAGATTCTTTAACCGCTCTTTTTTCCACTTCAGTAATCCCGGAAGGAATGCAGATGACCATTTTTAACTGAGGTTTAAACAGCGATTTGCTTGGGTTGATCAATTTTATCATGCCCCGAATCATCTGTTCGGCCGCTTCAAAGTCAGCAATCACTCCGTCTTTTAAGGGTCGAATGGTTTTGATGTTTTCATGGGCTTTGCCATGCATTTTTTGCGCTTCTTTGCCAATGGCAATCACCTCTCCCGTGGTTCGGTTTTTTGCGATGATGGAGGGTTCATCCACCACCACTTTGTCCTTGTAAACGATAAGTGTATTGGCTGTACCTAGGTCAATGGCTAGTTCCTGAGTTAAAAAATTAAAAATGCCCATTAAAGCGAGTTGTGTTTAAAAATTCCACAAATTTATTCTGAATAAAGCGGTTTTGTTAGCAATTCAAAAAAAATCTTTACACACCCCTTCAGGTGAATAATTTTAGATTAAACCCTTTAAAAAGTTACCACCATAAAAATTCGCCGGGTACCACTCCGACCTTGTGCGATTTTATAAAAAATCCCGCACGGGAGTATATTCTGATGTTTCCTTTGCTCACAAAATCGGCGGCATCGGCCACATAAAAATGACCTGTTCCCGCGTGGATGGTGAGTCCGTAAAAGGACGACCCGCTGCCTTGCTGAATGAAGGCGTTTGCAGGAAGTGAAGTGCTGTTTTTCGAAAACCCAAAAACGCCTTGGTAAATAAAAAACAAACTGTCTTCGCTTGGGTTTTGCCTGAGTTTGATCGGGTTGAAATCTGGCTGACTGAACAGCCATTTTTTTTCAACTTTCATGGTTTTTGGGTTGATGGAAAACAAGCCGCCGGTTTGTTTTTTTATGGCATCGCCTGAGCAAAGCACCCAAATTTTGCCTTCTTTATCGCCCAACAAACCCGAAACTCCAAAGGCCAATTTAATACTGTCGGACAAAGTGTTTGAAGCGGGGTCTACAACATACAGGTAATTCGATTCATGATTGGTTACCCAAACCTTGCCTTCGTAAAGTATCATTTCCTCTGTCCAGCCTTTGCATTTAATCTCCCCAGTTTTACTCATCGATTGTGTATTGACAATGCTAATGGCGTTGGCGTATAAATCGGATATATAAACTTTTTCAGGTGAAACCTGTAAGGCGTATCTTGGCGATTGCAGTCCTTTGATTATAGCTTCCGATTTAAGGTTGTCGGGATTAAGTACTTCTACCTTGCCCGAATTGTTCACAACCAACCAAAGCTTGCCATTGATCAGGGCCATGCTTTGAAATACATCTCCTAAGGGTCTGTTGTTATTGGCCTTAAACAATTCCAGACCGGAATTTTTATTTTCATTTTCCAGATTCAAATAATATAAGCCGGCGTTGCCAAGCCCAAAAGTGCCTTCATTTACCACAAAAAGGCCCTGACCTTTTGGAATTGTTGTGTTTACATTTTCAGTTGGTTTCTCTTTACAAGCGCCCATAAAAATCAAAAAGCTTAGGATTACCGTCTTTTCAAAAAGTGGAAGGAAGGATTTCGAAAAATCAGAAAAGAAGATCATTTTTTTTATAATTTAATTCCCTTAAAAAGAAACGTTGAGTGTTGCATGTCGGTACATCTTATCATAAAAACCCCGCGGGGTATAAAGTTGGCCGAAACCTCATAAATCTCTTGAATGGGTTGGTTTTTTAAATCCATTATTTTTATGCCCACGGCGTTAAAAATTTCAAAATTCAATGCAGACAAACTTGTATTTCTGACACGAAGTATCTCTTCATTTTGCAAGGGATTAGGCCAGGCAACCAATGAGTTTTTTGGGAAACTCACAATTTCAGAGACTGGGTTTTCGTGAATCACGCCGATGGCATCGAGATCGAAACCTGAAGAGGCAAACGGGGTTGGCCAGGGGTCATTTATTTTTCTTCCTGATGTATCATAGGCTGCATATTTGGGGTTTAGGCTGCCTACCACATCCAAAAGTTTAATGAAGCGTACCGAATTTTTATCCAGATCCTTGTAATCGGGGAGGTCGCTCAAGTCGAATGGTGTGCCGAAACCTAGCCTGTATTTGCCTGCGAGGTTGTTGATTTTTTCAGGCCTGGTATATCCAAAAGGCCCTGTTTGCATTTGCGTGTCGCTCAGCGAATGAGATGGAAACCTAAAAAACCTTTTGCCGTCGGAGCTCACTTCAACAAAAGCCAATTCTAAAAAACTGTCGATAAAGGTGTTTTCGAAAACTGCAAAATCCCAGCCGACCCCATTCCGGATGGGGTTAAAAAATTCGCAAATGGCAAAACCGCTGTCGCCCAAACTTACAATGCCATTCTCACCTGCCTTACCCATGGCCGAAGTGCTATCGCCAATAGTGGCGAAGCCCGAATCTTTTTGCGCTATATTTTTCCAACCCCTGTAAACCTTGCATTTTTTTGCCCAATTCACAAAAATTGAAGAATCCTTGTTTAAGGCGCTGCTTCCGGCTTTTCCGGCTGCAGGTGCATATTGTGCATAGTTTTGAAAAGTTAAAAAGACAAAGGATAAGACGATGCTTAATTTCATGGGGTGCGTTTAAAAGATTTTATAAGAAGGTTAAGGCCTAATTCAAAATTGAAACCCGGCATGGGCCGGTAGGCAACTGACTCGTAGGTGGTGTTAAGCACATTATGGAGTCTCAAAAAAGTATTCAGGGTAAACTGTTGTAGCTCGAGCTGATGTGATCCCATCACGTTTAATACCAGGTAATTGGGCAATGACGCGTCGTTGTCAGAATCAATGTATCGCAATCCCGTGAACTGAGATTGAACGAGGACCTTGGTTTGGCGATAAATAAATCCAATAAAGCCACTTGATTTATAAGAAGGGACATACAAGAGCTGTTTTTCGTAATTCACGCTGCTTTTTTCCCTATTTTGAGATTGGATATAATCGAAGTTAAACATCACTATTCCTGAGAGCTTGGCAGTCCATTGAAAGTTTAATTTTGAGCGCCATTCCATGCCCTGGCTTACCACTTTGCCAATATTAAAGGGCGACCAAACGGTATTTGAAACCGGCTGCCAAATGATCCAATTATGAATTTCGCGATGGTAGGTGGTGATGGCTAAGTAGCTTGACAGTTTGTTTTTTGTTTTCTGAAAATCCAGAGTCATCTCACGGCACCATCCAAATTCAGGTTTTAGGTCTGGGTTGCCGCCCGGCGCCCAATGAAGGTCGTTGAGGGTAGGTATGCGATAAACCTTATTGATTTGACCATAAACAGAAAAGTTTTTATTGACAAAGGTTTTAAATCCGACGCAGGCCATAAAGGGTATGGCGTGGCCGTCAATTATTTCGCGCCGAACCGATGCCGACAACTCGGATCGGAGCCGGTTAAGGCGCTGAATGTGACTCATCCACAGGACCCATTGATTTCTTGTCGACTGATTTAACAGAGAGGTGTCGCTTGGGTCATAATTTGTCACATTGGCTTTGGCGTGGGTTTGAACAAGACCCATGGCTGTGTTTGAATGTTTGAAAAATTTGAAACGCATTTCGGCATCATGGCTTAGGAAGAAGGATTGAGAAATGGAATGGGTGCGCTGTGGTGCATTTTGATATTGCAAGAAATCATTTTGATAAAATGACCGCAGTTTTAGTAAAACCATCTTGAAATCTCTGTCCCATGACCCAAGTATCCTGTGGGTTACATCCTTTTGATCGGCCTCTGAATCCTGCATCAGCAAAGTGGGGGGAATTTCCCGGTCAGCTGAACTCAGCCAATAGCTCAGTTTAAAGGAGCCCGTCCTTTTTGAAAAATAGCCGGTCTCATGTAAGCCGGTAAAACCCGAACCTTTGGCATTTTTTAATTTTTGTATGGGATGCCCGGGCTCAGTATAATTCCTAAAGGCATAAGCATTGTTAACTTGAGATATAAAGATTCTGGATTGCTGCGTCCATCGTTTGGTGGAATGGTTTAATTTTAAGCCGCTTCCTATTCTTCCAAAACTGCCGGCCGATTGTTGGGCTTCAATCGAAAAACCATGTTTTCTCAATGTGGTACTGTTAAGAGCGATGCCTCCGCTCACAGCCCCACTTCCCTGAAGGCTGCCGTTCATTCCCGGCAAAAGGGCTACTTCTTCAAACAAAAAACTCTGAATTAAATTTAAGTCAATTTGACCGTTTACCGGACTATTCAGCGTCATACCATTCCAGGTTAACGCCGTTTGCTGCGCGTTACCACCTCTGAGTGAAGAGGAAGCCAGTACACCCGGGCCGTAGCTATGAACCACCAAACCCGAAGAAGCATCGAGCAAGCCGGCTAGTGGCAAGGAGTTGAATGCGACTTTAAGCAGGCTGTCGGTAAGGTCTTTACGGCTTCCGGTTCTGAACACCTCGCTTCTTTCGGCCACAATCGAAATTCCTCTCAAATTTTTTCCCATGAGGGTATCCACCTGCCCATGGAGAGGTAAAAAGTAAAAAAGTGAAATACCTACAAACAGCGTTTTGTTCATCAATACTTTTGCTTTTAGTCCCGAAAGCCTTTCGAATACATTCGAAAAAAATACAGTAAAAAAATAAGCAGGTTTTCTGACTCGTTCCCTTTTACTTTAATTAGCCGCCTTCCCATCATTTTAAAGTCAAAACGACAGTGGCTTTAGAGGGCTAAACAATTAAGAACTTACAGCAGCGGGCACTGTTCCCGGATTTCACGGGATTCCCTTACACTTACTTCTCTGCTGCGAAATTAAACAATCCTGACGTATTAAAGTGGATACGCCAACAATTATTAAACCGACATTGATCAATGGAGAACACGTTCTTTTGAAGGGATACGCGAGTCATGCTTAAGGACTAAATTTCAAGCCAATTCCATTCTATGACAAAGGAGGGCTTTTGAAAGCGGAAAACGATTATAAATTCTTTTACCAATTCGAAAATATTTATTGTAAAGTTGCATGATTTTTAAGCTTGAGAAAAAAGATTTCATATGTGTTGTTGGGAGTCATGGTATTTTACCTGCTGGGCCATATGGCCATTTTCAATGTAGCCCAAATGGTCATCCATTATCAAATGGAAGAAGAAAAATTAAATCAAGTGGAGCTAATGATTCCTCTGAAGTACTTCGAAACACATTTGTTGAGACAAGGAAAAGAAATAAGATGGGAAGGGAAACTCTTTGACATTAAAAGCAAAACCCATGATGGTGCTATAGTTAGGGTTTTAGCCATTGAGGACAAGAAGGAAGCTTCTCTGTTTAAAATGTTTGCAAAATTATTAAAGGATGAAGAGTCCTCACATGCATCCCATTCAAAAACTTCCGTCAAAATCCCATATTTAGAAACCCTATTGGTCGACCATTTTTCTTCAAATCTTATAGCGGGCAATTTTTTATTTCACGGCGAAGTGACCTTGGAGGTTCTTCCGGGGTATCATGCCATCAAGATTCCTCCGCCAAAAAATCTGCTGAATTAACCCTGAGGGCCCAGTTCGGGCCTTGCTATTAAGTTTGAAATACAGCTCTGGCGTAGAACTTCGTACTAATTCCGGCATTTTTTAATTTTTATTTATTAATTCTTTAATGAGACAGTTAATCTTTTTAATCATAACGTTTTGTGTAGTTTTTGAAGGGAGGGCACAATGGACCTCCGACAGTATTAAAAAATCCATACAATTGGATGAAATTGTGGTATCGGCCAATAAAACGGAGGAGATGAAGCGCAAAGTCGCTTATCAAATTTTGGTATTAAACATCAAACAAATTCAGTTTAGCAACCCCCAAACCACAGCCGATATACTTTCCAACACAGGGCAAATTTTGGTTCAAAAAAGTCAGCAGGGAGGGGGGAGTCCAATTATTCGCGGATTTGAGGCCAGCAGGGTTTTGATGGTTATCGATGGCGTGAGGATGAACAACCTTATTTACAGGGGAGGGCACCTCCAAAATATCATCACCATAGATCCGAGTATACTCGACAGGGTTGAAGTATTATTCGGCTCATCTTCAACCATTTATGGCAGCGATGCCTTGGGCGGAACCCTTCACTTTAGAACACGTACCCCACAATTGTACTCGGGCAAGGGGAACCCACTTTCGGTTAATTTTATGCAGAGATACAGCACGGTTAATCAGGGATTGAGTACTCATGTGAATTTTAACCTTGGTTTTAAAAAATGTGCCAGTTTAACAGCTTTAAGTTTTAATGCTTTTGGGGATTTAAGGATGGGAAAAAATAAGAATCCCTTTTACGATACCCTATTCGGTTTAAGAAATCAGTATGCTGCCCATATCGATGGAAAGGACTCCACCGTAGTAAATCAAAACCCTTATGTACAGGCCATAAGTGCCTATAAGCAAATGGATGTGTTGCAGAAATTTTTGTACAAACCCAATGCCTACGCCGATCACCAAATAAATATTCAATTTTCAAATTCTAGTAATATTCCACGTTACGACCGACTTACAGAAATGAGAAACGGTAAACCCCGCTTTGCAGAATGGTATTACGGACCTCAAACAAGGGTGTTAACTGCTTATGATTTCACCTTAAAAAATAAACTGGGATTTAACCTGATTCACCTTGGCCTGAGTGGCCAAAAGATTGAGGAGAGCCGGGTGTCGAGAAATTTCGGAAACGAGAAGCTCGATACAAGAATCGAAAGGGTGGGGGTGCTGGGCTATAACCTCGATTTTCAAAAAAATATCAGAGGCAATCATAAACTTAGATTTGGGTTTGACGGGCAGGCCAACACCTTAAAATCCACAGCCTTTAGTTTGAATATCAGGACCAATAAAGATTCCTCCATAAGCACAAGATATCCCGATGGGAGAAACACCCTTGTTCATCAAGCGATTTACTATACCCATACCTTTTTGGTGAATAAAAAATTCACCATCAACGACGGGGGGCGCCTGGGCAGATCGGTATTAAAATCGGAGGTGGTAAACAACAGCTTCTTTCACTTGCCGGTGACCGAAGTTGAACAAAGAAATACAGTTTATTCGGGCTATATAGGGGCTATCTATAATCCTATTGAAAGGTTAAAACTATCCTTGCTCAGTTCCACCGGTTTCAGGGTTCCAAACATCGATGACCTTTCCAAAATATTTGACAATACTTCAGGTTATGTGATGGTCCCAAACCCAAATCTAAAGCCTGAGCAAACCTGGAGCAATGAGCTTGGTATTAGCTTTAAGCCTATAGAAACCATCCGGATAGAAGCTTCAGTGTGGTATACTTATTTTTACAATGCCATCACCACATCCCCTTCGACCTTAAATGGGCAGGACTCTGTGTTTTACAATGACGACAAGGTGAAAAGCAAGGTGTATTCCAACAAAAACAGCAAAGAGGCCTCTATTAAGGGGGCATCTCTATCGGTGGTTGGAAACCTGATTCAGGATGGCCAAATTTATGGAAACCTAAACTATACGGAGGGTTATGTAAAAAATCAGGGGAATAAACAGCCCCTTGACCACATATCCCCTTTAACATGCAATCTCGGGTATTTGCACACCTACGGAAAGTTTTCTGGGGAGTTCTTTTTGTTATTTAATGGAAAAAAACCAATCGACAAATATTCAAACAGTGGTGAGGACAACCAGAATTATGCACCCAAGGGCGGAATGCCTGCCTGGATGACCTTGAACTTACGATTAGGGTACCGGGCCAATGCTATGTTTGCGGTTCAGGGTGGCATTGAAAACATTTTGGACACCAATTACAGAGTATTTGCCTCCGGCATCAATGGGCCAGGTAGAAATATTTACCTCTCGGCGAGAATCGCACTGTAAAAAGGTGTCGTTATTATGTAAAAACCTTACTTTTTTAAAAGAAAAAAGGCAGAAGTCAGTCATTAACTCTGTTAATTAAATTGTTATAACCCTTTACCGAAATAATTTTAGGGTTAAACGATAATGAAAAATTGATTTAAAATTATGGGCTTTACTTTGTCGGCCGGCTTATCTGAGAATTGAGAGGCTGGTAAGATAAAAATAATAGTTACAGTCACATATGAAACAATTCTTCAAATACGTATTTGCAGCCATTACGGCCTATATCATCCTTATTATTCTGTTCTTTATCATTTTGATTGGGGTGGGAGCCAGTTATTCGTCAGATGAGGTGACCTTGGAAAGCAATTCGGTCCTCAAATTAAATTTTAACTATCCAATTAATGATCAGGATGTAGAACAACCTTTTAATCTTTTTGGAGGCGTGTCGCCAAATGTTGGCAAGGCCGTAGGTTTAAACGAAATAGTGGCCTCCATAGAGCATGCAAAAACCGATGAAAAAATAAAAGGAATCTTTATTGACATTACTTTTATTGGGGCAGGTTTTGCAAAAATTGAGGAAATCAGAGAAGCCTTGCTCGATTTTAAAACTTCTAAAAAGTTTGTGTATGCCTATGCCGACTATTATTACGAAAACACCTACTATTTGGCTTCAGTGGCCGATAAGGTGTTTCTGAATCCGGAAGGTGAAGTCATGTTCAACGGTCTTTCGGCCAATGTGACCTTTTTTAAAAATGCCCTGGATAAATTAGGGGTTGAAATGCAGGTGATTCGCCACGGAAAATTCAAAGGAGCAGTTGAGCCTTTCATCCTGGATAAGTTAAGCACTGAAAATCAAAAGCAAATTCAGGAGTATTTAAAATCCATCATGTCCAATCTTGGCAGTAAAATAGCGAAAAGCAGAAATCTGAGTCCTGAGAGGGTGGATGAAATTGCCACAAAATGGCTGGCCAGAACTACCGAACAGGCCTTGGAGTGTGGTTTAGTTGACAAGTTAAGCTATAAGGACGAGGTACTTGAAGACATAAAAATGAGGTTGGGTTTAAAGGATAAAAAAATAAAAGACATTTCCTTCATTACTCTCGACAAATACAAGAAGACTTACAAGCGCCAGGAAGGGGATTCTAAATCGAGAATTGCTGTGGTGTACGCCGATGGTGAAATTGTAATGGGCAAAGGCGAAAAGGAACAAATAGGCAGCGAGAAATTTTCAGAATTAATCCGAAAACTGAGAGAAGATGAGAAAGTAAAAGCGGTGGTGTTTCGCATTAACTCACCCGGAGGAAGTGCCCAGGCCAGTGATGTAATATGGAGGGAGCTGAATTTGCTAAAGCAAAAGAAGCCTCTAATCGTTTCGATGGCCGAGGTAGCGGCATCGGGTGGTTACTATATTGCAGCCCCCGCTGACACCATTGTGGCACATCCCTACACATTGACGGGTAGCATAGGTGTGTTTGGTTTGGTTCCTAACATGCAAAAACTATTAAATGATAAGCTGGGCATCAACTACGATTATGTGAAGACCGGAGAATTTTCAGACTTTGGAAGGGTGGACCGACCTCTGCGTGAAGAGGAAAAAATAGTGATACAAAATTTAGTTGAGAAAATTTATGACAAATTTTTGACACGGGTTGCTGAAGGAAGGGCTATGGACAAAAACTTGGTTGATTCTATTGGGCAAGGCAGGGTTTGGACCGGTGAGCAAGGACAGAAATTGAATTTGGTGGATGTTCTGGGAGGAATGGATAAAGCCATAGAAATAGCAAAGTGGAAAGCCAAATTAAGCAGCTATAAAATCGTTGAATATCCCAAACCGGTCAGTTCTTTTGATGAGATATTATCAGCACTGACGGGCGAAGAGCAAACCCGCGTGGCACTTGAAGCCGAATTGGGAGAATTTTACACCTTACACAAAAGCATTCGTTCTCTATCGAAAAAGTCCGGCATACAGGCCAGAGTTCCTTTTGTGTTAGGGTTGGACTAACGGTTGTATTATAATTATTTATACCTTAGTTTCGACCATTCAATATAGTTATGAAAAGGTCGTTTTTTATCATTTTACTTTCATTATCAATACTTAACGCCTACGCCCAGAAAGAGGCAACCTGGTGGTATTTTGGCAACAGAGCCGGAATTTCTTTCACAGGAACCGGAGGGGCACCGGTAGCTCAAAGCAATGGTATGATGAACAACTGGGAGGGTGTGGCCAGTATTTCGGATTCCAAAGGGAGACTCATTTTTTATACCGATGGACAGCAGGTTTACACAAGAAAGCATACCATCATGGTGAATGGAGGGGGTGGTGGTTCAGGCGGGGTTGATTTAAGAGGCCATAACTCGGCTACACAAAGCGCTGTAATTGTTCAACAGCCTGTTAGAACGAATAATTATTGGATTTTTACAGTTGATCAAGAATGGGGTAGCAATGGCTTTCAATACTCTATTGTCGATACCACTTTAAATGGCAACGACGGACAAGTTGTTCAAAAAAACAAACCCATCATGACTCCATCTGTGAGTAACGGATCACCTGATGCTTATAACGTCAAAGGCAACGCGCCCGAAAAGGTGGCTGCTGTAAAGCACGCCAACAAGGTGGATACCTGGATAGTAAACCACACTGGTGGTGATAACAAATTTTACGTTTGGCTGCTCAACGCTAAAGGATTAAATCCTCC
This sequence comes from uncultured Chitinophaga sp., assembly GCA_964617955.1. Classification (GTDB taxonomy): domain Bacteria; phylum Bacteroidota; class Bacteroidia; order NS11-12g; family UBA9320; genus JABWCE01. The sequence continues at coordinate 87,705 of CAZTXB010000008.1, read as the reverse complement.
GGTGATGTCGGCAGTTGGACCTTCATGGGATATGACAGGCACAGGAGCGAGAGGGTATTCGAAAGGCTACATGAAATTTAGCCCTGACGGAACCAAATTGATTTGTGCAATAGCAGGCGCGCAAACAGGAGGAGGAGGGGGTTATTCCAGTAACAATGGAAGAATTGAAATTTATGATTTTGACAACCTCACCGGAAGATTATCCAATGCTCAGGTAATTGATAAATCAAATATTAAATCGGGAGTAGGCAATATCAGCTCAGTTTATGGCGTCGAAGTTTCCCCCAATGGCCGCTATTTGTACATCAGTTTTTACATTCCTTCATGGAGTGGTGGAGATGGAAACGACGGCATTTGGCAACTCGATTTATTGGCAGGCAATGCAGCGGCCATTGGTAACAGTTGTATAAAAGTAGCTAATAATTTTGGAAGCCCACACTCAGGAGGTGGTATGCAGTTGGGCCCCGATGGGAAAATATACATTGCCCGTGGGTTTGTTTCAAATGGCGCCAATTATTTGTCGTGCATCTCAAAACCCAATTGTCAGGGAACAGCATGCACCTTTGTAAACAGCGCGATCACCCTTTCTTCAGGCAGATCGTCAGTATGGGGTGTCCCCACCTTTATCAATTCCTTTTTTAACAAGGCCGAATTTGATTGGGGAAGTAACGCCGCCAATTTATGTGAAAATGCTTTAACAAAATTATATATCACAGATTCAGTAGGCGTAGATTCTGCAGTTTGGAATTTTGGGGACCCCTCGACCGGAACTAAAAATGTAGCGAAAGGTTTTACGGTTTATCATAAGTTTTCATCCCCAAAAACCTATAGCGTTTTTGTGCAGCTTTACAGAAAAGTGACCAGTGCGGATTGTTATGCCGACACGGCCCGAAAAAAGCTGACCATTTTCCCTAATCCCAAACCCAATGTAGGGCGTGATACCGTTATTTGTCAGGGAGAAGAAGTTGTACTGTTTGACACCTCTAAAGTTGGTACCTTTATTTGGACCGATGGGTCTACCGTTCCCAGCTATATCGCCAACAAAAAAGGGTGGCATTGGGTTGCGGTTAAAGTAGGAGGTTGCACAGGCATTGATTCCATGTACTTGGATGTTGTACAGTTTCCAAAATTTTCTTTGGGCAATGATACCCTCTACTGCCAGGGCGACAGCGTAAAACTCACCGCCAACAATGGACAAAATTATTTGTGGAGCAACGGCAAAACAACGCAAACCATATACAGCAAAGACACAGGAATGGTATGGGCCAGGGCGGGAAATCTTCCAAGGTGTTATACCTACGATACCGTTAGGCTCGCCACCAGAACCTTGCCCAAATTGAATTTAGGAAGGGATACCTTGCTGTGTGCAGGAGATAGCATCATATTAAATGCCAAAACAAAAGGCGCCAAATATTATTTCTGGAATAATTTCAGCACCGACACCATATTAAAAGTTAAAACCTCGGGTATTTATTGGTCGAGAATAAAAGATACCATGTGTATCAGTTTGAGCGACTCTATCAAAATCGATTTTCAGGCCAAGGTTCCGTTTAGTATAGGAAAGGACACGACTTTCTGCAAAGGAGGCTCCCATCTGGTTAGTGCGACCTTAGCCGGTGCAAAAACATGGCTATGGAAAGACAATTCCACAGGATCGACGTTTTTGGCTAAGAAACCCGGTACCGAGTGGGTAACGGTTTCAAATGGCACCTGCATTTACCGCGACACCATAAAGTTGGCTATAGACAGTATTCTGCCATTTAGTTTAGGCAATGACACCATTTTATGCGAGGGCTCAATGGTTGATTTTATCAAAACACCGCGTCCTAACACTGAATACACATGGATGGGTACAGTAAAAAATTACAGCTATCAGATTACAAAGACGGGTAAGTACTATGTAGAATTGAGAGACTTGCCAAAGAAAGTATGCCGAGCCAGTGATACCATAAATGTAACCTTTAAAAAGGGCGTAGTGATAAACTTGGGTAATGACACCTCCATTTGTGTAGGCCAAAAAGTGAATCTCAATGTAGCCAAGTATGGGTTTATCAAATTCAAATGGATGGACAACGATTCGGTTTCCGGCATTCGACCGAATAAAAACACTTCAGGTACGCTGAACCATTCCGTTTCAGGATTTGATGGCGTTTGCTCGAGCAGCGATGATATTAACATAACCTATCGTCCCGAAATATTTATCAAAGATTTGGGTATGGATTCTATTTTCTGTGATAACTATGTAAAAACCATTGATATCACAGCCCCCGGAGCCACCACCTATGAGTGGAAAAATGGGGCCGGTGCACAATTGGCCACGACCTCAACTTATAATGTGACTACCCCTGGCGGTAAAATTGTTGGAATTATATCCGATGGCTTCTGTTACAAGCGCGACAGCGTAACCTACACCTATATGCTCACACCGGTGTTTAGTCTTGGTCCTGACATAGAAGTTTGCGATGGAACCTTACCAACCCTTGATGCCAGTGGTGCAGCCGCACAGGTTTACCGATGGAACACCGGGGCAAGTACCCCAACCATTACCGTTCCCGATCAACCCAAAACACAGTATTATGTAGATGCCACCAATGGTAACAAATGCAAGAGTTCTGATTCCATTTGGGTTTATTTTGCCATTCCACCGGTTGTAGATTTGGGAATTGGCGATTCGATTTTCTGTGATGCACCGAGACTGAATTACGACTTTAGCTTGTACCAGGACAACACTACTTTCCGATGGATGGATGGTTATTCATTGCCCACACGGAAAATAAAAACGCCCGGATATTATTGGGTAGTGGCAGAAAATTTCTGTGGCTATGACTCATCGGAAATGAACATTAAAATTGATGAATTGGGTTGTCGCCTATATTTCCCTGAAATATTTTCACCCAATGGCGATGGTCTCAACGACTTGTGGTTGCCAAAAGGGCAGGTTATAAAATGGGTTGAATTGGTGATATACAACCGATGGGGAGAAGTTATTTACAAAGGCGACCCTGCTAAAGGTTGGACCGGAAAAATCAAAGATTCGGAAACCTTTGTACCTGATGGTTATTACCCAATGACCATCTCTTACACCCAATCAAACGCTGGATTCCCAAGGCTTTATGTAAAGAATATGGTCTTGACGGTGATTAAATAGGGCCTGCTGAAAAAGTTCAGTGTGCGTGCAGGACGAGGCGGCAAAGCGCAGATGTACTTTGACGTACTTCAAGCTGCAGCCGCCGAAGTAATGCATGTGCAATGAACTAACGACCTCATGATGGCATTTGATGCACGACATATTGATACTTTACTGATTTTATCGTGCATTAGAAGAAATTGAAACTAATGTGAACCTAATCATATCAAGCTTTGAAGTGTTTTTCAGCAGGCCCTAAATAAAAATAATAAAAGCAAAGAAATGACCGCCATTGATTCACAGTGGCGGTCATTTTTTTTTGGGGTGAGGTCAAGGGTAAAAACTGTAAAAATCAGCCACGATAAACGTGCTGCCACCAATAAAGATGGCATCTTCAGGAGAGGCCAATGCTAACGCGCTTTTGAAGGCAGCCTGTACAGAGGGAAAGACGGTTCCGGAGCACCCATGTTGTGAAGCCTCTATACTCAAATCTTCGGCATCTCTGCCTCTTGGTACGGAAGGTTTGCAGAAATGGTAGTTCGCATCCTTTGGCATAATGTCCCATAGCCCTCCTGTAACCTTCTCTTGAACCACGCCAAACACAAAGTATAGCTGGCGATAGTTTAGTTTTTTTAATTCTTGCATGGAAAGCTTCAGTCCGGCTTCGTTATGGCCAGTATCACATACGATGTATGGTTTGTGGTTAAGTATATCCCATCTTCCCTTTAGGCCGGTCAGGCCTTTAATATTTTTGAGAGCTTCAGCAATTTTAAAATTTGAAAAATTATGGCCAAGTTTTTGAAGAACTTCGATGGCTTGCAGGGCAGTTTTCATATTTTTCTGTTGAAAATCACCGTGCAAATCGGTTTCGATAGCGGTGTTGTAATATTTTACATTTTTATCGGCGAAGTGGATTTCAGCCTGAAGATCGCGCGCTTTCTCAGTAAAGACATCTACCACCTCTTTCTGAAATTCTCCGATGACCACATCAACCCCCGGTTTAATAATTCCCGCTTTCTCATAGGCAATCTTTTGCAATGTATTCCCTAACATATCCATATGGTCGAAACTGATATTTGTAATGACAGAGACCAGCGGGGTGATGATATTGGTACTATCGAGACGGCCTCCTAATCCTGTTTCAATTACGGCGAAATCCACCTCTTCATCTGCGAAATACTCAAAGGCCATACCCACAGTGGCTTCAAAAAATGAGGGTTGAATTCTTTCGATATGAATCTTATTTCTGGCAACGAAGTCGGTGACCTTATGCTCCGGAATCATTTGCCCGTTGATGCGTATACGCTCCCTGAAATCGACCAGATGAGGAGAGGTATAAAGGCCTGTCTTATATCCGTGATTGTGTAGGATTGCCGCGATGGCGTGTGAGGTAGAACCCTTACCATTGGTTCCGGCAATGTGAATGCTCTTAAATTTATGTTGTGGGTTATTCAGCACCCGGCATAATTCGAGCGTATTGGTCAGATCATTTTTATATGCCGCAGCACCTATGCGCTGATACATGGGAAGTATCGCGTACAAATAAGCGATGGTTTCTTGGTAGGTCAAAATAACCTAATTGGCTTCAATTGCTTTTTTGAAAGGCTAATTTTGTGTGAAGCGAAAAGTAACATACCCGCATGGATCCACTACTTCGCTGCCCGTAGGAAGGTAGGAATTGTTTCTTACGGCTTCCAGGGCAAGGTTAATAAAATAACTGTCGGTAATATTCCCTTTGAGGGTCTTGTCAACGCTTCGTATGCTTCCGTCTTTGTTTACACAGAGCTTAATGACAACCGTACCCGAAATAGATTTTTTAGGGTCAATATTAAAGGGGCGCGCGCTTCTGAATCCCCTTAATCCAAAATTCACTCCTTTCCCTGCATGAGTACCCGGTCCATCCCCAGGTCCATCGCCTGGTCCTTTGCCCGGCCCACTCCCCGGGCCGTCTCCCGGTTTCCCATCTCCGTCGCCATCACCCTTGCCGTCTCCATCGCTGTCAATGCTACCATTGTCTTCGCCACCCGCGCCCGGCTTTATGCCGGGACCTTTGTTACCTGCCTTAAACTTGAGACCCGGAATGGGTTTGGCAGGTGTGGTATTTGGGGTGCTTTCCTTGACTTTTGGCGCCGTTATTTTTGGCACAATGGTTTTCTTTTCACTTGGGCTACTTTTTATTTCAGGGGTGTTGGCATTGTCGTCGGTTAGGGTTTGATCATCAGGAGCTTCAGTAGGTGCGACCTCTTCAGGTGGAGTATATCCCGATTGGTCATCATAACCCCCAAGATCAGGTTCTCCGAGCGAAACTTCCATCCCTCCTAATGCTTCACCGGTTCCGTTATCACCGCCCCCGCCACCGCCTTCGGCGAAACTCATCAAAAATATGCATAAGAGAAGGAATCCGTGAAAGAGTATGGTTCCTGCCAAGCCTTTTTTATTTTCAGAATTCATAATTCATGTAATAATGGGGTGAAATACTTTGTATCTGAGCGTGTGGTAAACTTATTTGCCTATCACTACCTGTTTCTCAATTTTAATATTTTTATATCCCTCTTGTTTTAGCATAACGAGAAATGCCTCTGCGCTATTATGGGAGAAAAAGTTTTCGAGCAATATTCCATACCCCTCATCGGTTTTATCAGTTAAAATAGCGTTTGGGAATTGAGTAGTCCAAGCCTGTAATGCCTTTTTGGCCACATTCTGGTTTGGGTAGTAGCCATCAATCACATTAAAAGATTCTTGTGCCCTCCTATTTTGAGCAGCCAGGGAGTCGAGTCGGGAGTTCAAATTCTTCACCCTTTCCAATTCCTCAGAGTATTCAAGATGAGATATTTTGCTATGAGCCGATGGTTCGGCTTTCCCAAAGCCGGTATCAACCCTCAATATGGCAGCTTCTTGTGGTGATTTTGCCTTGTTATTTAAACTTAGGGGGCGTTTGTTTTTAGCCAGATAATATATGCTAAACGAAGTTGCTGCTAGCAGTAGGGCAATTGAGGCGGCTTTTAGAATAATTGGGAAGCCCAAATGGAATTCCCGCTTTAATTTTGGCTCCTGGATAATTTCTTCAACCATCGCGATTTTTGCTTCCATCGCTTTGGGCGTTGCCATGCCCAACGCCGGAGCGAGGGATTTTATTTTAACAGGATACAATCCAAAACTGGATTCCAAAAAGTTAAGGCCTTGATAAGGAACAAAAATCAGATTGTTTTCGGCGTTGAGATAAAAGGTCCCTAGATTTTTGAAGTCAAAACTCTTTTGGGTTTTGAGGCGCTCTTTTAAAAACTCAGAAAAATGATGGACTTCTTCAAGCGCTGTTTTGTAGGAAATTCCTTTCAATCTTCCCCAGAAGCTCACCAAAAGACCATCGTTTTCAGTAAGACTCTGGTTAAAGGCGACTTTTTTGCAGGATGGGTTAATGAGGTTTCGGTTTTCTTCGAATCCCGATTTTTTAAAATTTGTGATAAAGCCCCCGAAATTGGGTATGATTACACAATTATGCTTATAAAGCAATTCCGGAACGACCTCAATTAAACTTACAAAAACCATACTTAGCAGTGCAAAATAATTAAATTTTGTGTGCTAAAAATAAATGATTTATTCACATTTGCCATTAAAGAACCTAAGTGCTTAATTAAGAGACTTCCTTTTTTGTATGCAACAAAGGTGTGGTGCAGTGAACCGGTGGCTTTCTGAGCGCAACCCTATTAACACAGTCTTAATTGTGTTTAAAAGTGAAATCGATTTTTGTGAGTGTTTTTTGTTGTGTAATAGGGTTCAAGAATTCGTAATCGGTTTGACCGGTCATTTCAGTTTCGGTTAAAACGACCTTATCAATCAAAACACCGGCGGCATTGATGAGGTTAAAATAAGCCGAATTGGTAATTTCAATTTGCGTTTCGCTGTTTAGGAAGCGCCAGTTTCCGTCTTTCACAGTTTGAGGTTCAGTTCCACAAAGAATAGGACCATTGTCTATCGTAATGGTGCCATCAGCATTAAAGATAAAGATATTGTCTTTTCGGCATGCTTCTATGAGCGGTATATCGAATAGGTTTACAAAAGTGGAGTCTTTGGTGCCCAGGGTGATAACCAATGGAGGGTTAAAAGTGGCCTTGGCTAATGTCCAGTTTTTGGCTGTAAGTTTTTCAGTGTTTGTCTTATTGGCTATGGGTGAAGGAGAATCTTTCTTTTTGCAAGCACCTGCGAAGATAAAAGCTACAACGAGAAGCGAAAGACCAAAACTTTTTAAATTCATATTTTTATTTTTTAACAAAAATGACCAAAAGAATTCATTCTGCAAAGCAAATAATCGTTCGAAAGGATTATGTGATGCAGGGATGATTTAATGCATTGGAATGGGGTGCATACATTCAAATTATCTCTTTAGATAACAATAATAAACGGCACTTAAACAAGATGTTAAATTAGGATGGATTTGACTACTTAGGGCCTGCTGAAAAACACTCAAAGGCTTGATAGGATTAGGTTGACATTAGCGTTTATTTCTTTTAATACAGGATAAAATCAGTAAATTATGAAAATTGCATGCATCAAGTTCCTTTATGATGTCGTTAGTTCATTGCACATGCATTACGCCGATTGGACAAATGTAATAGTCCAAATTTCGTACCTCAATTTGCCCTAAACATTTGCATCCATCGGCATTTACCACTGTATGCTTTACATAATATGGGTGTATCATGTAAAGCACATTGGTTTAACTTCGGCGGCTGCAGCTTGAGGTACGTCAAGTACATCTGCGCTTTGCCGCCTCGTCCTGCACGCACACTGAACTTTTTCAGCAGGCCCTACTTAGAGTTCTGCCGCCAGAAATTTGCCGGTGATGCTTTTTTTGTTTGTAGCAATTTCTTCAGGGGTGCCTTGTGCAATTATTTCGCCTCCTCTTTTGCCTCCATCCGGCCCCAAGTCGATAATAAAATCGGCCATTTTTATCACATCCATATTGTGCTCAATTACCAGCACGGTATTGCCCTTTTCCACAAATTGGTTAAGCAATTCGAGCAGTTTTTTAATATCGGCAAAATGCAGGCCGGTGGTCGGCTCATCTAAAATATAAAATGTTTTTCCTGTTCCAATTTTCGACAACTCAGTGGCGAGTTTTACTCTTTGAGCTTCGCCGCCACTGATGGTGGTGCTGCTTTGCCCGAGGGTGATATAGCCCAAGCCTGAATCGTGCAATGCTTTTATTTTGCGGTAGATGGCCGGTATGGCTTCGAAAAACTCTACGGCTTCGTCAACCGGCATGTCCAAGACATCGCTAATGGATTTGCCCTTGTATCTCACTTCCAGCGTTTCCCTGTTATAGCGCCTTCCCATGCAGCTTTCGCAGGGCACTTCCACGTCAGGCAAAAAATTCATCTCAATTACCCGCATTCCGCCTCCCTGGCAAGTCTCGCATCGGCCACCTTTTACATTAAAGGAGAACCTTCCGGGCTTGTATCCTCTGATTTTGGCCTCAGGCAATTCTGAAAATAGATTTCTAATATCTGTAAAAAAGCCCACGTAGGTCGATGGGTTGCTGCGAGGGGTACGACCAATGGGTGATTGATCAATTTTTATAACCTTATCGATATGTTCCAAACCCTTGATGGATAAAAAAGGTAAGGGTTTTTTGTGTGAGTTATAAACATGATGCCCCAGAACAGGGTGCAATGTTTCGTTGATGAGAGAAGATTTTCCGCTGCCCGACACACCGGTAATTCCAACAAATAAACCCAGGGGAATTTTAAGATTGACATTTTTTAAATTATTTCCGGTACATCCCTTGAGCTCCATGAAATGACCGTTACCGGTCCTTCTTTTTTTAGGAACTTCAATTTTTAAGTGCCCATTGATAAAGCCCGAGGTGAGGGTATCGCTTTGGGCGAATTCAGAAGCCTTGCCTGCAAAAACAATTTTTCCTCCATACTTTCCGGCCATAGGGCCAATGTCTACCACAAAGTCACTTTGCATCATCATGTCCTTGTCGTGTTCTACAACCAGCACGGTGTTTCCCACATCTCTCAAGGCCTTGAGTGATTCAATCAGTTTTTCATTGTCGCGGGGGTGCAGTCCTATGCTTGGTTCGTCGAGAATATACAGAACCTCTTCAAGCTTTGAACCTATTTGGGTGGCGAGTCGAATGCGCTGCGCTTCGCCTCCACTGAGGGTTCGGGCAGGATTGTCGAGGCTGAGATAATCCAGTCCTACGCCCAGCAAAAAGTTTATTCTGGCCAAAATTTCCTTAATAATTTCAGACCCTATAATGGCTTGTCTTTCATTCAAGAGCGTATGCGAATTGGTCAGCCATTGCTCCAATTCACCGATGTTCATTCTACTCAGGTCTGAAATGTTTTTCTCCCCGATTTTATAGTGAAGCGACTCTTGTTTCAATCGGGCACCTAAGCATTCAGGGCAAGGGATAAGACTCATATATTCCTCGGCCCATTCGGCCATGCTGTCGGTTCCTTTTTCGTTAAAGGCATTGAGCAGCATGGTTACGATGCCTTTAAAAGTGGTTTGAAATACCTGCTTAACCCCATTGTTAAAAGTGTAATCCACTTCAAATTTTTCGCTGCTTCCGTTCAAAATAATATTTAAAGCTTCGGGCGATAGCTTGTGTATAGGATCGGCAAGACTGAATTTATACTTTTTGGCAATGGCACGGAGTTGGGTAAAGGTCCAATTCTCCCTCAGTTCACCCAGAGGCAGAATGCCGCCCTTGTTGATACTTTTACTTTTATCGGGAATAATGACATCAACATCAATGTCCGACACCGTTCCCAGTCCGTCGCATTTTTGGCAGGCGCCATAAGGCGAGTTGAATGAGAAGGTATTGGGCTGCGGCTCATCATAGCTCAATCCGCTGCTGGGGTCCATTAAGAATCGGCTAAAGTGATGGGTGGTGTTCTCAACAATATCCCAAACCATCATCACGCCTTTACCTACTTTGAGGGCAGTCCTCACCGAATCCGTGATTCTAGTTTTGCCGGCACTATCGGGTTCAATGCGGTCAATGACGATATCAATGTCATGAATTTTATAGCGGTCGAGCTGCATTCCGGGTGTTATTTCGGCAATCACCCCATCGATGCGCACTTTCGTATACCCCATCTTGATGATTTGTTCGAACAGTTCCCTGTAATGGCCCTTGCGGCCTTTGATCATGGGAGCTAATAAAACTGTGCGTTTGAGTTCGAATTTATGAAGTATGGTTTCAATGATTTGCTCTTCAGTAAACTTTACCATTTTTTCGCCACTGATATAGGAGTATGCTTCTCCGGCTCTGGCAAAGAGCAAGCGAAGAAAGTCATAAACCTCAGTAATCGTGCCTACCGTGCTTCTTGGGTTTTTGTTTACGGTTTTTTGTTCAATGCTTATAACCGGACTGAGCCCTTCAATTTTGTCTACATCAGGCCTTTTCATTTCTCCTAAAAATTGGCGGGCGTATGCCGAAAAACTTTCCATGTAGCGGCGTTGACCTTCGGCATAAATGGTATCGAAGGCCAGAGAAGATTTTCCGCTTCCGCTCAAGCCGGTGAAAACGATCAGGCTGTTTCTTGGGAAACTTAAATCAATGTTCTGCAAGTTGTGCTCGCGGGCGCCGATTATTTCTATTCTTGGCCCGTCGTCAGGGCTGTTTGCAGAATTCGAATCCGGTAAAATACTTGAGTTAAGGGGCTTATTCGGGGGTCCTTCGATGGGTATTTTAGCGTTTGTTTCCGGCACAATTTTTAAGAATCTGCAAAGTTAGCAACTTTTACCATGCAATCACAGTCTGCCTTAAATATTCCTCAACAGGACAGGCCCAAAATATTAGCCTTTAGGAAAGGTCTTTTTAGATAAATCGAAGTTATTTTCCCTTTTGTTGATCGGCATAGCCAAAAACTTTTCTCAACAAATCCGTGCCTCTCTTCACAGGGTCCTCTCTGATTTTATTTTCTTCTGTTAGAATTTGGTTGAACAAAGCATCCATAGCCTTATTGGTTACAAAGGCGTTGAGGTCGGGATTAATTTTTTGGACAGTAGGTATCTTATTATAGGTCGTCACGATTTCTTTCCAATATTTTGTGGCTTCAACTTTATCTAATGAATTTTGAATAATGGGGCTAAACTTTGCATACAGCTCATTGCTGGTGGCATTTCGCAAATAGTTTGTGCCTGCTCCGTTACCACCGGTTACAATCTTGATGGCATCAGAAATGGACATGCTTGTGATGGCGTTTAAAAAAATGGTTTTTGATTCGGAAACAGCCAACTCCGCGCCGCGATTAATATTTTCAATGACGCGGTCACACTGACTGCCAAGGCCCATATTGCGAAGGGTTTGTTCCATTTTTTGAGCCTCAGGTGGGAGTAAAATTTTATACAAATTGTTTTTAAAAAAACCATCCCGTTTTGATAAAAAATCGACCCCAATATTGGTTCCATTGGCCAGGGCCTCTTTTAAGCCTCTTCCTGCTTCGTCTTGGGTTATGCCGGAAGCAGTATTAACCTGTTTGAGCACATCGTTAGCTGTGTTCAAAATTTTGCCTGTGTTTGCGCATGACATCATGGCAAAAACCATGAAAGCGTAGGAAAAGATTTTTATCGTTTTCATAATTAATTTATTGTTTTTGGATTGGCTTGCAAAGATTGGGCCATGAACGGATAACACTTGAATGGATAAGGCGTTTGATTTTTTGAATCGGAAAACATGTTTTAAGCCTAAAATGGTCATTGGCCTCCCATTCGGTTACTCATGGGTATTTCGATTTTAAATTCAGAATCATATCCGCCACCATCGCATCGAGATTGTACTGGTTTTTCCACTTCCAGTCAAGTCGGGCCGGTTCATCATTGATACTTTGTGGCCACGAGTCGGCTATAGCTTGACGGGGGTCGGAATGATAACGCATTGTAAATTCAGGCAAGTGTTTTTTGATTTTTTCAGCCAATATTTTCGGGGTAAAGTTAAATCCTGAAATATTGTAAGAGGATCTGATTTTCACTTCTTCTGATGTTGCATGTGTAATATCCAGAGTGGCTTTTATGGCGTCGGGCATATACAGCATAGGAAGCATGGTGTCTTCATGGAGGAAGCAGGAATAGGCGTTGTGTTTAAGTGCTTCATGAAATATTTCCACTGCGTAATCGGTAGTGCCGCCTCCGGCGTCGGCCTTATATCCTACCAAGCCGGGATAACGTATGCTTCTCACATCCAGGCCGTAACGCTTGTGGTAATATTCACAATAGCGTTCACCGGCGAGTTTTGTGATGCCATAGACGGTATTGGGATCCATGATGCAATTCTGTGGTGTATTTAATTTTGGTGTGCCCGGACCAAACACGGCGATAGAGCTGGGCCAAAAAACGCGTTTAACCTGATATTCAAGTGCAGCATCGAAGATATAGAAGAGGCCATCCATGTTGAGCTTCCATCCAAGTTTGGGGTTTTTCTCGGCCGTGGATGAGAGCAGAGCCGCAAGATGATACACCTGGCTTGGCCTGTATTTGGAAAATAAATCGGCAATTTTTTGTTGATCCAACACATCCATTAATTCGAATGGACCTTCTTTCCAAAAGTCACCATCCGGTTGGCGTATGTCGCATGAAACGACGTTGGAAGCACCATAAATCTGGCGGAGAGAATCTGTTAATTCGGTTCCGACCTGACCGCAGGAACCAATAATCATCACGGTTTCTTTATTCATTCACTCAATTATGAAGACCGCGAAATTAAGGCTTTAAAAAATAATTTTTGATAAACAAATGATCACCGGATCGATATGGGGAATTATATTTTTGGGGGTTAAAAAAAAATTAAAGCGCGGATAGACGAAACAGAGGGGGAAATAATGTGAGAATCTAGTTTGATTCGTGTAAAAACTAGAACTCTCAAGTCGCTGCAATTAATTATTTTTGCAGCCAACAAACAATAAGAAATGGAATTTGAATTAAGCGAAGAACATTTAATGATTCAGCAGGCAGCGAGAGAATTTGCCCAGACTGAATTGTTGCCCGGTGTTATTGAAAGAGACAATGAGCAAAAATTCCCGCTCTCACAGGTTAGAAAAATGGGAGAATTGGGCTTCTTAGGAATGATGGTTTCACCGGAATATGGAGGAGGAGGGATGGATACCATTTCTTATGTTTTGGCCATGGAAGAGATTTCGAAAGTGGATGCCTCGGCCTCAGTGGTAATGTCGGTGAACAATTCGTTGGTTTGCTGGGGTTTAGAAACCTTTGGCAACGAAGAACAAAAACAAAAATATTTAAAGCCTCTTGCAGCCGGTACCATTCATGGCGGATTTTGCCTCTCTGAGCCTGAAGCCGGATCGGATGCTACATCTCAAAGAACCACCGCCGAGGATAAGGGCGATTATTATTTGCTCAACGGAACAAAAAATTGGATAACCAACGGCCATTCGGCCGATACGTTTATCGTGATGGCTCAAACCCATCCGGAGTTAAAACACCGAGGTATCAATGCGCTCATTGTTACCAAAGATATGCCTGGATTTATCGTTGGAAAGAAGGAAGATAAGTTGGGTATAAGAGGGAGCGATACCCATTCACTCATGTTCCAGGATGTGAAAGTCCCCAAAGCCAATAGGATTGGAGAAGACGGATTTGGGTTTAAATTCGCTATGAAAACCTTGAGTGGGGGAAGAATTGGAATCGCGTCTCAGGCTTTGGGAATTGCTTCGGGGGCCTACGAACTTGCTTTGCAATATTCAAAGGAGCGAAAGGCTTTTGGCACAGAAATAAAAAATCACCAGGCTATACAGTTTAAGTTAGCCGATATGGCCACCGAAATAGAAGCCGCCAGATTATTATGCCTTAGGGCAGCATGGTTGAAGGATCAACATTTGAACTATGATCGCGCCTCGAGCATGGCCAAATTGTTTGCAAGTGAAGTAGCCATGAAAACAACCGTTGAGGCTGTGCAAATACATGGGGGCTATGGGTATGTAAAAGAATACCATGTAGAGCGTTTGATGCGGGATGCCAAGATTACTCAGATCTATGAAGGTACTTCCGAGGTGCAAAGAGTGGTGATTGCCAGGGATATTCTAAAGTAAAAGTGCCAATCCTGGCTAGGTTTGGGGCAAATGTACATTGCCTCGGCTAATCGGCTCTATAATTGTTTTTGCGCTTTGTCAAAAAATTCATTATTCAAGGCTGGATGTTGAACATGCCTGGGATGTGTAGCAAAAAAATTCGGCAGGACATCTCTATTAGGATGCTAAATTAGGGCTTGCTGAAAAAGTTCAGTGTGCGTTCATTACAAGGAGGCAAGGCGAAGATGTACTTTGCCGTACCTCGAGCCGAAGCCGACGAAGTAAGGGACGTGCAATGAACTAACGTCTTTATGAAGGCATTCGATGCACGATATTTTCATGGTTCACTAATTTTATCGTGCATTAAAAGCAATAAAATTTTTAATGAACCTCATCATATCAAGCCTTTAAGTGTTTTTCAGCAGGCCCTAAATTAAGAAAGCTCTTAAATACGGAAAGCTTTTTGTAAGACCTATTTAAGGCTTGTACTTCGATGCATTCAATAGCAGGTCAGCATCGCTTTGAGTCAGCAATTGGGCCATACTTATCGAAGGGTTTTTGGCCATGTACTTTTCAATAATTTTTAAACCTATGTAGGCTCCAATGCGTGGGGCGGTTCCGTTTCCGAAACCCTTGGCCGTAGTAAAAGGTGCATCGCTGATGTAATGCCTGATTTGGTCGGGCTCCGTCATATAAAGTGCTTTTGAATCGACCAGTGCTGCCCAAATTTCGCTCTCGTTTTGTTTGGCCCACTTTAAGTGAGCAGCTGTATACCCCATTTTAATGCTATCCTGAACATCGGGTAGTAAGGCATGCACCATATACAGTAACTTGCCTTCGTAAATCATTTCATCAATCAGCCGTTTGTCCTTATCGTTCTCTTTTAATTTAATTTGACACATGGCCATAATTAAATCCCTTAACAGGTATTCCTTAGTCATTTTTCGCAGTCGGTAGTTTGGAAATTGGTCAGCTAATTGAATGGAATGGTAGGGTTTGAAATCGCTGCCCAAATACATGTCGAGGCCTATGCCCATAATGTTGCTTTCTTCTATAAAAGGAAAGTTTATGCGAAGGGGTGAAACAAAGGTCACAAATTGAGGAACCGTATCTTTCGGAAAAAAGTAGAGATAGCGTTTCATGGCTTCCGTCAAATCATTTTTGAAACTTGTTAAATCCGGAAAAACAGAGTCAACCTTGTATTTTAGCTGCAATCCAAAATCTTCGATGGTACTAAAATTTCGCATGAGATTGGCCGCGGCTTCGTAGGCCGATTGGTTGGTTTGGGTGATGTCACCCATAATTTGATACATATAGACCGGATAAAAGTCAGGATATTTTTTCTCCAGCTCAGCGAGCTCTTTGGCATTTTTTACCCTAAATAAATCCTCATCAAAACGCTGCAGGTTAAGGCTGTATTTTATTTTTTCCGTTTCAATGTCGCCGGTTTTTTCGTTTGAGTCATTGGTACATTGAAACAATGTAAAGGTTAAAAAGAATAAAAATGGAATTTGAGAAACTTTATAGATATTTTTTATCATTTTTGTGCTTTCGAATGCAAAGTTAAGCTGTATTGTAGTATCACTCTAATTATTAATATTCACCATGTATAAAAAAATCACGCTCTGCCTTCTATTATTGGCGTCAGGAACGAACTTTTCATTTTCACAAGAGAAAAAAGATGGCGACAATCGCAAGTTAATTTTTGGATTAAAAACGGGTGCAAATTTCTCCTGGTATAAATCCGATAGCAGAAATTTAGATAAGGGTGGGTTTAAACCCGGTTTTGCATATGGCATTATGTGCGATTATCAGTTCCAGCCAAATTATCTTTTATCGACTGAATTTTTGGTTAGTACTTTAAACGGGAAATTGAAGTTCAGAGATACGCTAACCTATAAAAGAGAAAATAAAACGGCAAGGAATACCAATGTAATCTATGAGTATTCGGTGAGATATATACAAATACCGGTATCCTTCAAATTTAAAACAAAGGAGATAGGAATGATGAAATATCACGCTCAGTTTGGAGTGGCACCCGGTGTAAAGGTATCCTCTAAAACCGATATCATAATTTCAGGGAACAATGCCGTTTTGTGGCCCGAAGAGGACATCAAAAACATCAAAACCAATAAAGAGGCCGATGAGGGATTTGAGCCGGCCGAATTCGACGATGATATTAGTTTTATCAATTTACCTCTCATCATTGGGGGGGGCGTAGAATACAACCTCAGTGGCAATACCTCATTGTACGGTAATCTGAGATTTGAGAATGGGTTTAACAATATTTTACAATCAAAAACAGGGTTTAAAACCATAGCCTATAGCAAAAACATTTCACTTTCGGTAGGCATTATGTTTTAGGCATTGATGGCCTCAAACAGCAATCCATGAAAATAGCTATTTGTCAACTCAATTTCAAAGTTGGGGACATCGAATACAATTTATTAAAAATTATCGACGCTTACAACAGAGCGGTTTCTGATGGCGCAGATGTGGCAGTATTCTCAGAACTCGCCTTTTCTGGTTATCCCCCGCAGGATTTGTTGGACTACCCCCATTTTGTGAACCAATGCAGGCAAGCTATGCTCCAACTGGCTGAGATCACTGAAAATACGGCCATAATCATAGGCAATGCCACGTTTAGTGAATTGCCAATGGGAAAAAAACTATTTAACTCAGCGGTGGTGCTTCAATATGGCAAGGTTCAGGAAGTGTATTCAAAAACCCTTCTACCGACCTACAATATTTTTGATGAGCACAGGTATTTCGAACCCAACAACGCTTTTCGACTTTACGAGCACAATGGAAAAAAAATAGCCATTACCATTTGTGAGGACTTATGGGATATCCACGAACCAAGGCTCTATAAAACCAGTCCTATGGAGGAATGCATGAGCTTAGGGCCGGATCTCATTATCAATCTTTCCGGTTCCCCATTCAGCTACAAGCATATCGAATACCGTAGAGAATTAATGCAAAAAAACGCCATCAAGTACAATCTGCCCTTAATCTATGTGAATCAGGTCGGAGCCAATACCGATATCATTTTTGATGGGGGCTCGATGTTTATTGATAGAGAAGGGGTCATTGCCGAAGAACTTGGTTATTTTGAGGAAGATTATAAGCTCATAAACTGGGAGAGCGATTTAAAATATACCAATCACAGTCGAAATTACAAAAACGATGACATTGAGTTAATATACAAAGCATTGATTCTGGGAATTCGCGATTATTTCACTAAATCAGGATTTACCAAATGCCTTCTGGGACTTTCAGGTGGGATCGACTCTGCTGTAGTCACGGCTTTAGCTGTGGAGGCTTTAGGATCTGAAAATGTGTTACCGGTACTCATGCCCAGTAAGTTTTCATCCGATCATTCGGTCATAGATTCAATAGCATTGTGTAAAAATTTGGGCTTATCGTATGAGAAAATTAATATTCAAGAGGCTGTAGATTCTATGGAAAATTTGCTGAAAAGTCAATTTAAGGACACCCCAGCAGGCATTGCCGAAGAGAACATTCAGGCGAGGGTCAGAGGAAATTTATTGATGGCCATCTCTAATAAATTTCATTCCATTTTGCTCAATACCACCAACAAAAGTGAGGCAGCTGTGGGGTATGGAACCCTATATGGTGATATGTGCGGCGGCATTTCGGTTTTAGGGGATGTCTATAAAACACAGGTGTATGCCCTCGCCGATTATCTAAATCTTCAAAAAGAAGTCATACCACGCCATATTATTACCAAAGCACCCAGTGCAGAGCTCCGACCCGATCAAAAAGACAGCGACAGTTTACCGGAATATCATCTCCTCGATGCTATATTGCTTCAATACATAGAGCATAGGCTTGGTCCGGATGACATTATCGATAAAGGATTTGATCCGGTTTTGGTTAAAAAAATAATAAGCATGGTCGACCGAAATGAATACAAGCGGTTTCAGGTCCCACCTATCTTGCGCGTGTCTGACAAAGCTTTTGGAATTGGGCGGCAGATGCCGGTGGTAGGAAAAATCAATTAAAGCGGTTAGATTTTAAAAATAAATATGACTTTGCAATGGTCAGAAAAAATGGCAAATTTGCAAGTAAAGTCGATTTAGAAATTTAAATATACCATCCCTTCTCTAAACACCATGAAAAATTATCTTCTTCTCATTTTCATTTCTCTGGCAATCAAGGGTTATGCTCAGGATATTCATTTCCTTGATAACAGCTATGGCTTTCGCGGAGTTAAGTTTGAATCCTCTATTACGGAGCACCCAACTATGCAACCCATTTTTGTGACCGAAGACAGCGCTTACATCTCCTATAGAAGGAGCGATGAAAACTTTAGCATTGACGGAGCGAAGGTGGATATTGTATATACATTTTATAAAAATCAATTGTCGACGGTATATATTCAAACCATTGATTCCATGGGAAGTAGAATCGTGTTAAAAGCCTTGCAAAAGGATTATGGCAAAGGAAAAAAGGAGGACCCGTACATTGAAAAATACATGTGGTACGGAACCAAAGTTATGATGTCATATATGGAAGACATCAATAGATTTGAGGCAAAGATTTTCATGAGTTCCATTCGTATGAAATTGAAATCTGAAGGGAGATAAGGATAACAACCCTGTCGACCTCATTCAACGGATTGAGCCATTATTTTAAGCTAAAGCACTATATTTGCTAAAATGTCCAAACGAATAGCTGTTTTTCCCGGGACTTTCGATCCTTTTACAAATGGACATTTAGATATTGTCAATAAATCTCTGAAATTGTTTGATGAGGTGATTGTAGCCATTGGCCACAATGCAAACAAAAAACATTTATTTTCTATAGAAAAAAGAATAAACTGGATTAAGGCGGTGTTCGAAAATCAACCAAAAGTAAGAGTGGATTCGTATAAAGGCTTAACCTCTGTGTTTTGCAAAAACAACAAGGCAGAGTTTATAGTGAGGGGCTTAAGAACCAGCCATGACTTTGAGTATGAGAAACAAATAGCTATAGTGAACGAACATCTCAATCACGACATGCTCAATGTGTTTTTGATAGGAGATGCCAATGTAAGTTCAGTAAGCAGCACCATTGTTCGTGAGCTCATCATGTATAAAGGCGATTATAAAAGTTTTATTCCTCCTCAAATAGTGATTGACGTAGAACCCTCTCAATAGCAGGATACGTTTTTAATTTTTTTATATCGCTCTCACTCAGCGAAAACCATCCAGCTTCTGTAATGTCCTCTTCGGTTTGTGGTTTAAGGGTTTCTTGCCCTTCATAATGCATTAAATACCAATAAGTGGTTTTCAGAACCCAGCTATCGTTGAGTTTATAAACATGATAGGAGGGCTTGAGCTTTCTTATGATTTTGAGATTCGACAGGCCACACTCCTCTTCTACCTCTCTTATGGCCCCTTTCTTTTTCGATTCTTTTTCTTCCAATTTGCCTTTTGGCAAATCCCACTTTTTTAATCTTTTAATTAAAAGCACTTCCTTCTTATTATTGAATACCAATCCACCGGCAGCTTTTATGTCGATAAAATGGTTTTTAACAGTGTGTAATATTTTTTTCCGGTCTCCGCATACAAACGCTTTGTAGTTTTTGGAATGCAAGAAATTATGCACGATAACTTTCAGTTGCTCCATGTCGGGGTTAATATAATTGAGCGGAGAATCCATTTCGGATTTGGCTGAAATATTTAGTTCATTTTGTTTGTTAAAAATGGTTTTCAATGATATAACTCTTTAAGTTTGTAAGATGATTCAAGACCTTGAAATCTCATCAAAAATAGCGCAATATTTATTGGAAGCCAAGGCTGTAAAACTTAGCCCCGAGGAGCCCTTTACTTGGGCTTCGGGATGGAAATCGCCCATTTACTGTGACAACCGCATTACCTTGTCGTATCCTGAAATAAGGACTTACATAAAAAACGCACTGGTACAGTCGGTAAAACTGAACTTTCCCGAAGCCGACATTCTGGTGGGCGTAGCCACGGCAGGCATAGCTATTGGTGCACTTGCAGCCGATGAGCTCAATCTTCCGTATGCTTATGCAAGGCCTAAACCCAAAGAACACGGATTGAAAAATCAGATTGAGGGAAAGGTGGAACCTGGACAAAAGATAGTGGTCATTGAAGATTTGATTTCAACCGGTGGAAGCAGTTTGAAGGTGGTTGATTATTTGAGAACTGAGAATTACACGGTGATGGGAATGGCGGCCATTTTTACCTATGGTTTTCCTAAGGCCGCTGAGGCCTTTAAGCAAGCCCAATGTGCATTGGTGACCCTAAGTAATTACAAAGATTTGATTGATGAGGCA
Organism: uncultured Chitinophaga sp.; assembly: GCA_964617955.1. Taxonomy (GTDB): domain Bacteria; phylum Bacteroidota; class Bacteroidia; order NS11-12g; family UBA9320; genus JABWCE01. Next base: position 67,232 of record CAZTXB010000008.1, on the reverse strand, counting down.
TGCAAAGGGGGATATGTGAACGAGGAGCAATTGGCCAAGCTGAATTCATGGCGATTGAACCCTTCAGAATGGGGTAGGGAATAACATTTTTAGCATTATTCGTGATTTGGTCTATATTTGGCCACTTAAATCTATACTATATGAAATCAAAATTTAACTTTAACATTACTCGATTCAAAGGCCTTTACCTTGGATTAATTCTAGGCGCATTAGCCATGCTTGCCATCCAGCACATCCCATTTTCCACAAAATTATCCGCCAATGTATTGCCGGGAAACGGACAAGTTATTTGTGGTCTCTCGGAAATGCCAACTTCAAGTACCTCCAATGGAATGATTTTAACCGAGCAGGCTTTCAACGACCTTACTTCTGCTTATAAACAAGCAAATCCCGAAAGCCCTACCACCACTTGGGGAGGAAAAATAGGGAAAAATCACTTGATTGCGGTGATCAATTCATTGGGAAGCGGAGCTGACGTCGTAAATTTTAAATTTATTACCAACGCTTCCAATGGGAAAACCAGCATTATTTTTAAGGGAGGAAACCTAAATGCTGTTACCGGAGATAATGAAGGCTCAACTTTGTACATGAGAACCGGTACTGCAGCAGATGCATTCTGTCCTACCCAGTGCAACTGATCAACTCCGAAAAAGCATGAAAAAGCTGATTGACCCGGAGGTTAGGGTGCCCTTGTTTATCCATAGGTAGGAGTTATTATGCATTCATGAGAAAAGTTCTACTCTCTATACTCATTCTTACAGGCCTTGCCTCAAATGGGCAAAAGGTTATATCATTAAAGCTCGAAGGCTTAAAGAGGACTAATGAAAATTATATTCGTTTGTTTATTGAAACAAAAAATGGGGACGATTATGATTCCGCAAAAGTGGAAAGAGACAGGCAACGTGTTGCGAATCTTGAAATCATGGGGGAGGTCAATTTGCGAAAATCCATCTCAGGGCAAGGCGTTGATTTGACCTTAGTATGTAAGGAAATGATCAATGTTATACCTATTTTGAGTTTTGGCAGTACCAAGGACAATTATTGGGTTCGGGTTGGAATTCAAAATGCAAATGTTACAGGTTTTGGTCATAAACTAATTGCTTATTATCAAAATTACGACGCGCATTCCTTTTTCTTGGATTATCAGACTTCGCGATTAAAGAAAAGACCGATGGGAATGTCAGGAACTTTTATTCGTTGGTCGACCATTGAACCTTTTAAGGCGTCTAACGGTTCTGTGGTTAATTACGATTATGACAACCTCAATCTTGGGATGGCAGTGACGCGGTATTTGGGTTTTAAACGAAGTTTAGAACTCGGATTATATGGTTTTAGGGAGTTATATAAGCAAAAAGGGGATTATATTAATCCATTTGCGTCTGCAAGTTTAATGAGGGAAGGGGCCTTGGTTAAATCGATTTTTCGATACAATAATTTGAATTATTCATCTTTCAGCCTGGCCGGATTTTCGTTCAAAATCAATGCAGAGTTAATTAAAAGAAGGATGGAGGCCGGAGTTTTTTTTATAGCGTTTTCTGACATAAAGTATTTTAACAAAATTGGTAAAAATGGAAATCTTGGCACCCGTTTCCGACTTGGACTTTCGACCAATGAAACAACTGCCTTCGCTCCGTTTGTACTCGATAACTTTGTCAATATACGCGGGGTAGGAAATAGGGTAGACAGGGGTACAGGATCCGCAGTGTTCAATATTGAATACCGACATACTGTTATTAATTATAAGCAGTTCGCAACACAAGTGGTAAGCTTTGTGGATTTTGGTACCTGGCGAAAACCCGGGGGTGGCTTAAGTGATTTTGCACAATCAAATAACATGCAGGCATTTAGTGGCTTAGGATGTCGGTTTATTTACAGGCGTGCATTTGATACTATGTTGCGACTAGACTATGGTATTGACTATAACAAGAATGGAGGATTGGTTTTGGGAATTGGCCAGTATTTTTGAAATGACCATTAAATCCACTACTAAACCAGGGCAGGTTTTCGGTTTTTCATCGGGTTAGGATTAATGCTCCTGTTTTTTTATTGAGAGGCCTCAAAAAATTATTACATTTGGTCAATCTGTATTATTGGCAGTACTTGAGTTTAAAATCTCGGGCGAGATCGCCGCATTTATTGAAATTGGAGCAAGCTGCTTCTGCATTTCCAAGGTTAGCCTCCGCTAGTCCTAAATTGTAGAAGACAAGATCTGTCTCAGGGTATTCCCTTGTGAGTACAAGAATTAAGTCGCTTTTAGCTTTGTTAAATTCCTTGTTCTCCAGGTAAAATACAGCCCGATCAAAATACAATTTCGTTTCGGTGCTGTTTAATTTTATGGCGCTGCTAAAATCTTCAATGGCTGCTGAATAAATACCTAAGGCAGCGTAAGCTTCCCCTCGTTTTAAGAAAGGGATATAGTTGTTAGTTTCGTTGATTAAGTAAATATTGTAATCTTCAATGGCTTTTTTAAATTCATTTTTTTCGAGATAGTATCCACCGCGAGTCAGGAAATAATCGATGTTAACCGGGTTAAGTTCAATGGCTTTGCTTATGGCTTCGATTGCTCCTAAGGTATCCTGCAAGCGGTGTTTAACTTCACCCCTTGTAGCATAATCGCTTGCGGTTTTAGGAACAGACTTCATATAGATTTTCAAATCCATGCTGGCCATATCTGTTAATTCGAGTTTAAACAAGGTATTGCTCCGCGCCAAATAACCTTCACTGTCGTCGGGTTTTAAATTGAGGTATCTGTTAAAATCTTTTAGCGAATTGGAATACTCCTTTTTTAGGTAATATATATAACCTCTGTTAAAGTAGGCCTCGGCCAATTCAGGATTAAGGGAAATCGCCTGATTGATATCGCTTAAGGCATCATTTAGTGACAGCAATTCACCATATACCGAACCTCTGGCCAGATAGGCTTCCGCCAATTTAGGGTCCATATCAATGGCCGATGAGTAATCTTTAATGGCCCCTAACATATTTCCTTCCTCCATTTTATCGTTCCCGCTTTTTACCCATTCCGATGCCGATTGAGCATAGGAAAAAAGAAGGTACAGAGTCATGATTATGGTTAAGGGAATCTTAATTCTCATTTTTGGGAAGCGAATAAAAAACAAAACTACTTTCACTTGAGTCGAATAGCATGCCTGAGTTAAGTATTAGTTTCCACATTTTTAAATGGCATTACAGATTATTGTACATTTTTTGATTTTATTCTTGGCATAATTCCGGAACGTGTTAAAATTAATGTACATATTTGAGACATGTTTATTACTTAATTCACTGAGGTTCTTCTTTTATTCATAAAATTATCAATACTTTGTGTAATTAAATGAGACTACATACTATAAACTTACTGCTTCTGTTCATTGTTTTATGCTGGTCGCCAGTGGGCGCGGCTCAGGATAGCATAAAACTCTACGATAAAAATCACATTCTTGAACAGTTTTATTCCTTAACTGAACCATCAGCAGCTAAAGACAGCAAAACCTATTTAAATGCACCCACCAATCAGAACCAGCGTTTCATTATTGAGTATTATTCAAAGTATTTAAAAAACGCTCAGGCTGCCAAAAATTTAAAGGAGACGGTTATCTGCTATTACAATTTGGGTTTGGCTTATTTTTATGGCGGTGATTTCGTTCATGCCCTGGAAAACTTAAGGACATCGTCGAAAATTGCCGTTACCAATGAATGCAGCAAAATAAAATACTCAGCGAGGAGTCTTGAAGGATTAATCGTTGGATTGGAAGGAAACCATGATTCAGGGTTTGCCATTCTCACAAGTGCAAAAGATTGTTTTAACAAAAACAACTATGAAAAAGGCATTTCTGATACATATCATTATACGGGTATCCTGAACTTTGTGTCGGGCAAAATTGAGACGGCATTTGAGAATTATTTCAAAGCCTTAAAATTAAAACAAAAGATTAAAGACGTAAAAGGTGTCGCCGAAACAAAATTGAGCTTAATAGAATGTCTACTTTATTTGGAAAAACCCGACGATGCGATAAAATATGCCAAGGAAGTATCGGAATACGCCGATGAGTATGATGATCAGAGAGTGAAAGCGATAGCCATCAGCCTGTTAGGGGAAGCCTATACTTTAAAAAAGGATTACTCAAAAGCCAACTATTATATATTGGCTTCACAAAAAATGAATTTTAAGCTCGAAAATGATTTTGGCACCATCCAAAATAAATTGGCGCTTGGGGAACTCTCCACGGAGATGGGCGATTTTATTAAGGCTAATTACATGCTTAAAGATGGTCTGGTACTTCAGACCAAGCTAAAAAACAGATTTTATGAATCCAAGACCTATTATCTCCTTGGGAAGTTATTTATTGCATCGGGAAACAATGCAAAAACCTTGTCTTATTTAAATTACGCCAAGGCCTCGTCTGAGAAAGCCAATAATATTCCTGTATTGTTTAAGACCTATCAATTATTGGAAAGATTTTACACTCAAACCAAAGATTATAAAAATGCATCGATAATCAACGAAAGAATAAATGTACTCTCGGCGAAAATGAATTCAGTTTCGCCGGATGCCTTCTTCAAAAAACTGGACGAGTCAGAGACCAAGGCCGAAAGAGAAAAGTACATGCTCGAAAAAGAAATGGAGGATAAAGCAGAATCGAATCAAGTGAAGCTCGATTCTTATAAAATGTATGCACTCTCCGGCGTGGTATTGGCTTTGCTATTTATTATTGGATTATTGGTACTTCAGGTTCAGAGCAAGAAACAAACCAATAGAATTCTGTCGAAGAACAACAAACTGATCAATAGCAAAAATGAAGAACTGAAACGATTGAATCACCATTTGGAGGAGGCCAGAAGAAGAGCAGTGGTAGCTAACGAAGCAAAGTCGAACTTCCTGGCGGTTACAAGTCATGAAATAAGAACACCGATGAATGGAATTATTGGTATGTCGTCTTTACTTTTGGATTCAGAATTGAACGAGGAGCAGAGAAAATTTGTGAACAGCATTCATAAGAATGGAGAGAATTTGCTCATTATACTCAACGACATACTTGATTTCTCAAAAATTGAAGCAGGCAAAATTGATATTGAAGACAAAGAAATCAATTTGGACTCACTATTTGATGAGGTGCTTACTATTTTTTCTAAACCGGCTTCAGACAAGGGCATAGACTTGCTCAAGGAAATCTCGAAGGAAGCGCCAAGATATATTAAGGGAGATGTGTTGAGATTGAGGCAAGTATTAATCAATTTGATAAGTAATGCAGTGAAGTTTACACAAGCAGGCTATATCAAAATAAAAGTTGACAAGCTCGAAGAACGCAAGGAGGGAGACAGGGTGTACCAAAAGGTTCGCTATTCCGTAATTGATCAGGGAATAGGAATTTCGGAAGAAAAACAGGATAAAATATTTGAATCTTTTGAGCAGGAAGATTCATCCACTACAAGAAAGTTTGGTGGCATCGGTTTAGGTTTGAGCATCTCAAAAAGGCTCATCGAACTCATGGGGGGAAGCATTGGAATTTATTCTGTCAAAGGTGAGGGAACCACCTTCTATTTTGACTTGCTTTCTGAAATACCGACCATAGAGCCGGTTGAACAAACGGAAGAGGTTGCAAAAACTGTAAAAAATGATTTTATGGCGGTTAATCATCCGTTGAGTATCCTGGTGGCAGAAGACAATCCTTTCAATAAAATGTATATCGAAAAACTTTTTGAAAACTTCGGATACAAAGATGTTCGCTATGCAGAGAATGGAGTTGAAGTGCTTCAGATCATGGAGAACAACAGTTTCGACGTGGTATTTATGGATATACAAATGCCGGAAATGGGTGGATTAGAGGCAACAGCCAAGATTCTGGAGAAAAACTTATCAGACCCGCCAATCATTGTTGCACTTACCGCTGATGCACAAGGCGTGAACGGCGATTATTATTTGCTTAACGGATTCGATGAATACCTCGGCAAGCCTTTTAAATCTGAAGAGCTAAAAAATATGCTCGAAAGGGTTTCCAAAAACAAGAAGGTAAATGTTCAGATGTAGCGGTTGAGCATTTGTAGGATGGCATCCGCCTTCACCATCATTTCATTATACTCCTCCTCCGGTTTTGAGTCAATGGTAATTGCACCTCCTGCATAGAAAGCCATTTTTGATAATTGGGCATCGTAAAATAAGCTCCGGATAAGAACATTAAAGTCGAAATCGCCATTGGGGCGGACGTATCCTAGCGCACCAGAATACCATTCTCTGTTCGATTGTTCCAGTTTCTCAATATTTTGCATCGCGGCAATCTTAGGGGCTCCTGTCATACTTCCCATTGGAAAAGAAGATTCAAAGGCCTTAATCCATGGCAATTCATGTTTAAATTCACAGGAAATGGTAGAAACCATTTGGTGAACATGGCTATACGAATAGATGCCAAACAATTCCTCCACCTTAACCGTGCCGGTGTTTGCAACCTTGCTGAGGTCGTTTCTCACAAGATCAACAATCATCACGTTCTCTGCTCGGTCTTTTTCATTGTTCCTAAGTTCATTCAGCGTTAGCAAATCCTCATGTTTATTGGAAAGTCGAGGCCGAGTTCCCTTTATAGGTTGCGAATACAGTCTGTTTTTAAATTTTGAGAGATAGCGCTCCGGACTTGTGCACAGAATATGTCTGAAATCTGATTTGAAAAAAGCTGAAAACGGCGCTGGTGATAGAGCAGTCAATTCAGTATACAAGCCATAGGGCTCTTGGATCTTGCAATTTTCATATAAAAATCTGGCACATAAATTCAATTCATAGTAATCCCCTTTGCTTATACTCTCTTTTATTTTCTCAACGGCCGCTTCATGGCTCTTTGTATCAAAATCAAACCTGGGCTGACTTTCAAAGTGAATTTTATTTCCTCCGACACGGTTGTGAGGTGAATGCATGATGGCCTCATAGATTTGCCGTGGTTCTTCGCCTTCAATGCTCAGGTTGTCTTGCCAATCGATGGCAATCACTATTTCTGGTTTAAAAAATGAATGGTCAGGCCAATCAAAGCAGGCATCATTATTGGAGGCAAGTTTCTCGATTTTGTTCTTCAAATTATAACCAAGTACCCCAAAAATCCAGGAAGGCTTTTTCTCCCAATGGTCGTGAAGTGATGAGAAGAGGTTATGGTCGTTAAGGCGAAGTTGAGAACCTCCCCAGGCGACAATGAGTTTATATTTACCTAAATTTAACGCCGGTTCAATATCACAGCTATCCAGTATTATACAAGGATTGAAATGTGAGGCGTAAAATTTTGCCTTAACCGAAAATTCATTGTAATTAGTGAGAAGGAATGTTTCCAAAATGGGTTAAGGAGGTGTGTCACAAATAGGTTTCTGTTATTTTACAGGCTGGGTATAATATCCGGCGGAGGAGAAATCGGCGAAAACCTGCATGACGGTTTTTTTATCTTCCTTGTACGTCACCCCATACCATTGATCTTTAGAGGTCATGACTTTTAGCTGTAAAAGTCCGCTTTTTATCATTTCATCAACAATAATGGGTATAAAAAATTCGGCCTTTGGATCCTGACTTTTGGTTTCCAAAAAGCGGTTAAAACTTTCAGTCAGGTGCGGAAAGATGGAATGGTGAAATCCCCAGAAATTCATCGATACTACAGAATCCGGAGGAAGTAAGTATTTTTCTGAACCATCTTCATAGAAAATGCCATTGGGTTCGCGTTTGATTTTAGTGCGTTCGGTAATTTCTCTTAACCATCCGTTAGAAGTTTGGCACACGCCGCGGCTAACATATCCATTTTCTGAAAGTGTTTTACTGAGCGAGTATCCGACCATGCCATAGCATGTAGAGGATACTTCGTTCAACAGGAACTGATAAATTTGTTTAAAAGCATCCTTGCCGTAATAATCGTCGGCATTTATAACAGCAAAAGGTTCTTTAACCACCCCCTCGCAGGCCAAAATTGCATGCCCGGTTCCCCAAGGTTTTTCTCTTTCGGGCAAGGGAAATTTCAATCCTTTTATTTCGCTGTCGAATTCCTGAAAAACCAAACACACTTCAGCGCGCCCTAATATTTTATCGCTTACCTTCTTCTTAAAGTCCTCTTCAAAGCTTTTTCTGATAACAAAAACAATTTTTTTAAAGCCGGCTTCCAGCGCGTCATGTAAAGAATAATCAATAATGGTTTCGCCCGAGGGGCCGAGCTCATCCAGTTGCTTTAAGCCACCATAGCGGCTTCCCATACCTGCGGCCAATATTACTAATGAAGGATTTGTCATGTTTGAATCAATCCGCGAGTTAACACTTTTTTTGGCAAAAGTGCAACAATAAGTCTTCCAAATAAAAAAGCCTTCGACAGGGCGTGCATTCTGGCCGGTAAATCCGAGGATAAATATTTGGAAAGTAATTAAGAATTAAAGCTATTTAGATGTTGATTGATAAGCACTTGCATTCCTTCCACCGCTTTCTTTTTGATATGCACCACATTGGATTCAAACTTGTACTCCGGGGTTTTGGGGTCGATGTAAAACACCGGAACCTGAGGTGGGGCATAGTGAATGAGAGAGGCAGCCGGATACACTGCCATGGAGGTACCTATAATTACTAACAGTTCAGCAGTAGAAATGCAATCAATGGCCCGACTCATCTCTGGAACTTCTTCGCCAAACCATACGATATGTGGCCGCAATTGGTGTCCGTTTTCGCAAAAATCCCCCAGGTTTAATTCAGTCTTATCAAGCGTGTAAACTCTAAAGGGGTAGGCGGTGCTTCGGCTTTTGGTGAGCTCGCCATGAAGGTGAATGATGGATGAAGATCCAGCTCTCTCGTGAAGATTATCAACGTTTTGTGTGATTATTTCGACTTGGAATTTAGCCTCAAGCCCTGCTAAGGCCAAATGGGCAGCATTGGGTGCTGCCTTGTGCATTGCATTGCGCCTTTGGTTGTAGAAATCGAGAACGAGTGCTCTGTTTTTATGCCAACCATTTACACTTGCTACCTCCATCACATCATAACCTTCCCACAAACCCCCCGAATCGCGGAAAGTACGGATGCCACTTTCGGCACTCACACCGGCACCGGTTAATACAACAAGTTTTTTTTTGATTTCACGAAATTAGAAAGTGACAAGCACATACGGAAATTTAATAAAATTAAAAGCCATGATTTTTGAGCTTTAGCTTACGCACAATTTACCCCATACAGCCGTAGCTATGAGTTTTGTTCTACTTTTGCAAAATGGATAGCCTCCCCTTAAGCGTAAAAACCCGGATCAAAAAGCTTTTGATTACAGGTTGGCCAATTATTGGGGGCCAATTGGGATTGGTTTTGATGGGCGTTGCCGATACGGTTATGGTGGGCAAAATTGGATATATTTCCTTGGCAGCAGCGGGTTTAAGCGTGAGTATATTTTTTTTAATTTCCATTTTTGGCATTGGTCTAATGACAGCCACGGCGTCATTAATCTCAGCTGAGAGAGCAAAAGGCAAAATAAAATTTTTACCCAACTTTTTAAGAGACTCTATTCTCCTCGGATTGTTGGTAGGGGTTCTTCTTTTTCTTATCTTAATTTTGATTATTGAATTGTTGCCATTTCTCAATCAAAAGCCTGAGGTGGTTACAGAGGCTAAGCCATTTCTCCTTTTGCTATCCATATCCATCTTTCCAATGAATGTGTATCTGTCGGGAAAGAATTTGTGCGACGGCTATTTTTTAACCATAGCACCGATGCTTATTACTTTATTGGCGTTGCTGTTTAATATTTTTCTGAATTGGGTATTTATTTATGGCCATCTGGGCTTACCTGCTATGGGCTTAAAAGGTGCAGGATGGGCCACCCTCATATCCCGAATCTTTATGGCTGTAGCCATTTTGTGGCTCATTTTCAGCTCAAAGCGCATCAATATTAAATGGAAGGAGTGTTGGAATCTGAACTTTAAAGTGAATTATATAAAACCCATTCTGAAACTGGGAATTCCATCCGGATTTCAATACTTTTTTGAAATTGCTGCCTTTTCAGGGGCTGCAATTTTGGCCGGAGTCTTAGGCGCCATTCCTCAGGCAGCTCACCAAATCGCCATCAACGTTGCGAGCATAACTTTTATGTTTGCGGTGGGCATCTCGGTATCAGGTAGCATGTATGTTGCCGAAAGCTACGCAAAAAGTGATTTTATAGGTGCACGCAAATACGGAACCTCTGCCCTTTGGCTAGTGGTTGGTCTCGAGTTGGTATTTGCTATTCTCTTCATACTTTTTCACAATGTTATTCCGGGCTGGTATAGCAATGAGAAGGCCGTGCTCTTGATTGCCTCTAAACTCATTCTTTTGGCATCAGTTTTTCAAATTGTGGATGGTCTCCAAGCCGTGAGCTTGGGCTTATTAAGAGGGGTTCATGATACAAAATTCCCCTCGCTTCTCACGTTTATAGCCTATTGGATAATAGGCATCCCTCTTTCATGGTATCTGGGCAAGCAAACCAGCTTAGGAATATATGGCATTTGGTGGTCGCTCACCCTCAGCCTGGTTTTTATTTCCATTGCCACCACCTGGAGGTTCAGGGTGAAAACCCGTCTGGCAAAACAAAAATTTTAAGGGTATCGCAGCATGCATCCATTGCCGTCGGTTTTAACCGACGGAACACGGTTTTAACCATTCATTGCCGTCGGTTTTAACCGACGGAACACGGAACACTTTTTTTTATTAAAATCCTAACAATTGCCCTAACTTGCATCGTTAAATGAATCACAGACCAATCCTTCTGATTGCCGCGCTCTTGTGCTTTTCGGGACATCTCACTGCACAGAAATATATCAAACCCTTTGTAGGTATCAATTTCAGCAATAGAATTCTGAGTTCTGATGATTCGCACAGAAAAGATTCTCTCGATGCGGCCGATAAAATGAAAGTTTTTCCCGGCATAGGGGCTCAGTTTATTTTCGAAAAAGAACTGGGGCGCGAAGTGTATATCGGCTTAAATTATTCAGAAAATGGATTTGAAAGAGAGAGAAGGGATTATAAATTTCTCGACAGTGTTCATGATTTGGGCAAATTGTATGATCTGTCGCAGGGAGCGCAAAAGAATGCCTATTTCACCTATCATTTTAAGTACCTGGAACTGCCCGTCGGATTGAATTACCAACTTACAAAGCGTCAGCAAATGAACCTTTATACAGGCTGGTTCAACATCGGTTTGGTTCCTCAATATTTAATCAAACAAAACATGACCATCTTTTTAGAGGGATTTAGCATGAATGGCAAAAGCAGATTCAACTACTCCAACACCGGCTATAAAGCCAATAAATTCAATATGGCCATACAAACCGGAGGCCGATTTGACGTCAATGTGAAGAGCAAGTTTTGGGTAACATTTGACGCGCTCATGCGCATTCAACTCTTGCCTTCGGCGAGCAATAGTTATGATAAATTGAGGGTGTATCATTTTACAGCCAATCTTGGAATAAAGTATCAAATCGGAGACTATTAAGTGGACTCAAGGTTTGAACGCGATTTGGGTTCAAAGAAAAAAGTTAATGCCCAGAGGATGACATCGAGGAAATAAAGATGTATAGGCGTTTCTCCCGAATTTTAATTTTTAAAACTTACTCTATGATTGTAAATTCAACCCTTCTGTTTTCGGCCTGCCCTTCCTCGGTATCATTATTGGCAATGGGCTTGTCGGGGCCATAACCCTTGCAGGTAAAAAGTTTAGAAGGGAGCCCTTGGCCCACGAGATATTTTTTAACCGCTTCGGCACGATTTTTTGAAAGGAGGATATTTCTTTCCCTGCTACCGGTGTTGCTGGTATGCCCTGAGATTTCGATTTTGGAGAAGTCGTTATTTTCAAGCACCTCAAAAAGTGAGTCCAGCGCAGTGTAGGACTCCGGAAGCAAATTCCATTTGTCGTTTTCAAAAAAAATATTTTTGATTACAAAGGTTTTAGGTTCAGGCAATTCAATTTCAGGAGGGGGAGGAGGGGCTGTTGTATTGCCCAAATTACACAAGCAATCTTCAGGCTTAAGGATTTCAAACAATTGAATATTGTCAAAATAATAGTAGGATTCAAGTTGGTCGCCTTTGAGGTGTTTTTTCATCATGGAATCCGAATTGGCGAAACTTCCCAGTGTGAGGTATTCTTCACCACCCTTAGCTTTATATTCGCATTGCATCAACATCCATTTGGTTTTGAAAGCAAGAATGCTTCCCTTGTGGTGTTTTAGGATAGGCATGACGGTCCCATTAATTAAGCCATTAGCCGGAGGGATTTCACTGCTTAGTAAAGCGCCCAGAGCGTTTACACCATAAAAACTCGATTCCCTTAATCGCACGTGCATTTTCAGGCAGTAACTTTTGTTGGCTTCGAGTGGCTCCTTCAGTTGAGTAATGATAAATTCGATATGGTTAAATTTTTCGGTGTAAAAGCGGGCCCCGATAAAAGCGTCGCCTTGCTGTGCATTGAGTTTTTTGGAACGGTAATAATCCGGTGTACCTGCAGCTGATCTCCAGCTGGTGATGTGCTCTTTAACCTCAGCGCCGCTTGCAATTCTACCGTCGGTTTTTTCAAAACTTCCATTATCTACTAAATTATTGTCTTCATGGGGCACTTGCGATTCAGGCTTCGCTAACATCCATTGTTCAGGGTTTCTGTTGTCCATATTTACCATGGTGTCGTAATTGAAGATACGCATGGAATCGTTGGCATAATTGATGTAGTAAACCGGCGAAATTTGCATAGGCGGTGGGGGATTTTTATAATGGGTCACACTCAGCTCCTCTTCTGCGTTGAAGTTTATGATGTCGAAGCCATCTTCGGTTTTTAAAACAAAGGGTTTTAGGTACACCATGCTGTACTTAAGAGGAGGGAAATTCTCTACCATGATTAATTCCTCCTGCTCATCAAAATATTCCCATCTGCCGGTTTTAAGAGATTGTGAGCCACTCACTTTGTACATTCCTGAAACCCTGAGAATTTCCTTCTTGTCAAAAAATTGCCATTTACCGGTGGCTAATGAAGTTTGGTATACCCCTCCGGTTGTTTTTGATTTTTGGCTTAAAAAAGTAAGCTCACCTTTCCCTCTAAAATTTTTAAGATCAAAATCAAGGGTATCCAGAATTATGGAATCTTTTGCCTGCTTCTCAAGTTCATCTTCATTCTGTGCAAAACAGAGCGCAGATAACATAAAAAAAAGAGCAAACAGGTAAAATCTTTTCACTACACAAAAAACGCAATTTTTCCTTATAAATTATGAGATCTTCAAGGACTCGCGATTTAATGAATTTTAGAAACCTAAAACATCTTACCTTTGCATTTTTATAAATGAGCACCGAATATGAAGTGGTTATTGGCCTTGAAATACACGCCCAATTACTCACCAAAAGCAAAGCATTTAGTCCGGATAGAGCTGAATACGGAAACCATCCCAACACAAACGTATCGCCAATAAGTTTGGGACATCCCGGCACTTTGCCCAGGCATAATAAAGAAGCTGTAGAGAAGGCGATTCGCGTGGGTTTAGCCTTTGGCAGCCGTATAGAGCGCTTTAATAAATATTCCCGAAAAAATTACTTTTATGCCGATTTGCCTAAGGGTTATCAGATTACCCAGTTTGATACCCCAATTTGTGTAGGAGGAAAGGTGAGGGTGAAACTCAAGGATGGCTCCACAAAAGATATCCATCTTACACGCGCCCACATGGAAGAGGATACCGGCAAAAGTATGCACGATCTCGATATTGAAAACTCCTTAATCGACTACAACCGTGCAGGGACACCCCTTATAGAAATTGTGACAGAACCCGACATCAGAACCGGTGAAGAGGCGTACCAGTTTTTAACCGAAGTAAGAAAAACCTTAAGGTATTTAGACGTTTGTGACGGAAACATGGAAGAAGGCAGTTTGCGTTGCGATTGCAATATTTCGGTTCGACCGAAAGGACAGAAAGAATTTGGTACCAAAGTGGAGGTTAAAAACATGAATTCAATGAGCAATGTTAAGAGGGCTATTGAATACGAAACCGAGAGACAGATTAAGGCCATTGAAAATGGGGAAACCATTGTTTCGGAAACGAGAAGCTTTGACGCCTTAAAGAGCAATACCTTTAGTATGCGAAGCAAGGAGGAAGTGAATGATTACCGCTACTTTCCTGAACCTGACTTACCACCTCTTATTATCACCGAAGCGGATATAGCCCGGATAGCCGAATCCATGCCTGAATTGCCGGAAGTCTTGTATCAAAAATTTATAGGGCAATACGGGTTAAAGGCCTACGACGCAGGCGTGTTAACAGAAAGCAAAGAAATGGCCGCTTTTTTTGAGGCCATTTGTAAAAATACGAGCAATTACAAAGCGGCAGCCAACTGGACCATGGTAAACCTCAAGGCCTGGCTGAACGAAAAGGCACTGGATTTTACTGAAGTCCAGATAGAACCTAAGTCAATTGCCGACTTAATCGGCCTGATTGACAGCAACCGGGTTAGCCATACCGCAGCACAAAAAATATTTTCAGAAATGCTCGATCATCCACTTTCTGAACCTATTCAGTTAGCTGAAAAATTAAACCTTCTTCAATCGACCGATACAGACGAGTTGGATGCATGGGTTGCGGAAGCACTGAGCAAGTATCCGGCAAAAGTTGAAGAGTATAAAGCCGGAAAAACCGGTTTGCTCGGATTGTTTATGGGTGAGGTCATGAAAATCTCGCTTGGCAAGGCCGATCCTAAAATCGCATCCGAGAAAATGAAAAAGGCCTTGGAGTCTTAAAGGTCAGAGACTCATGCTGTTTTTGGGTAAAATTAAAACTAAACAGTTGACTTTTGAGTTCGAAACTCAAAAGCAAGGATCCTTTCCGAAGGGGCTGTAATCGTGTAGCTCTAAAATAAAAGTCGTTTAAACCAAAATTTGATTTTTTAAAATTTAGACAGTAACAAAGAAGGCCTGTCAAGCTTTTTACTCGTATTCCACTTCTACCAAATTGTTTAAGGGGTTGTAAATCAGGTAAAAACGCTTATCGGGATAATACCATTTGCCACCGGGCTTTGCGATACCTTTCCCAAAGACTTGTTCAATCTTACTCCTTTTGGTTCCCAATCCAAATTCATTCCATATCACCCCTTGGTAAGTTTGCCAAAGGTACCCATCCTTTTTTTTAAGTTCCGAAAATAAACACAGGGAGGAAATGGTGTCATTTTTGAGGGTATAGCGAACCCCAACAGTGGGGCAAAAAAATTCGACAAAGTTTATATCCCTGTAGTTTTCAGTAAAACTGGCCTCCAGGGAGCTGCAAGTTCCCGAGATGTAACGGTAAAATAATCCAGCCTTTCTATCCGTCGATTTCAATCCCACAAGATTTTCGGTAATAGGATAGGTAGGCAATGGCATGATCGATTGAAGGTTCCATAAGTAATCAGATACAAAGGAAGTAATCAGCGGGAAAGAGGGATTGTCGAGTACCTGAATCGTATACTTTTGATCGGCTGTGGCCAAATTGAAAACTTTCATGGGAATGGCATTGCCCGAAATGGGCAAGGCGTAATTTTCGGAATTCACCAAATTGAATTCAAGAAGTGAATTTTGTACCACCAGAGTGATGGGTTTTCCTATTTTTATTTTTGCAAAGAGTTCAGGTGAGAAAAAAAGAAGTTGGCCATTGGTGATAATTCCGGAATCATGCAGATTGTTGATGACAATAAATGGGGCGTTTGGACTTTCGGTCCAGCATCCTCTTTTCGCCTGTTTATCGTTCCAAAAAAAGTAAAACGAAGACAGTTTGTTCTGAATATTTAATACAAAAGTGGACTCAAATCGGTGAGCATCCTTCGAGATGAGATACACGAATTTGTCACCCGAGGCAGGTCTGTAATCAAACTGAGCCTTGGCACAAGGTAGCTTAATTAGAAAAAGAGCCGTAAGTAGAAAAAAATTTAATTTCCTGAACAAAACAAATACGAAGGTAGCTAATTGTTGAAAATAATAGTTTATAGAGATGAAGATTTTATATTGAATGGCTGAGTGCAGGCTGAAAAAAAGGTATTTTTTTTATCTAAATATGGCCATTCAGAATACTTAAAATATTTGCTTTTCTTTATAAATTATTAATCCTAATTTCGCGGCAAAATTCATAGTACCAAAAACACATGTCAAATAAAGGAAAAATCGTTCAAATCATTGGTCCCGTAGTGGATGTTAGTTTTGAAGGCGAAGGCTCAAAACTTCCCAAAATTTATGATGCACTTTACGTTACCCGTGACGACGGAACCCGCATCGTTCTGGAAGCTCAGCAACATTTAGGTGAAAACCTGGTGCGTACAGTAGCCATGGATTCTTCAGAAGGTTTGTTGAGGGGAATGGAAGTAGTTGACACTGCCGGCGGAATCAAAATGCCTATCGGTGAATCGATTCGCGGCCGCTTGTTGAATGTGGTAGGAGAGGCCATTGATGGAATCGGTGATTTAGATAACAGCAATGGTAGAGGCATTCACCAGGAAGCCCCCACCTATGATAAATTATCTACACAGTCCGAACCGCTTTATACCGGTATTAAAGTTATCGATTTGTTAGAGCCTTACGCCAAAGGGGGTAAAATTGGTTTGTTTGGAGGAGCGGGAGTTGGTAAAACCGTATTGATTATGGAGCTTATCAATAACATTGCCAAAGCTTATGAAGGAATGTCGGTTTTTGCGGGAGTGGGTGAAAGAACACGCGAAGGAAACGATTTGCTTCGTGAGATGATAGAATCAGGCGTTATAAAATATGGCAAAGAATTTCAACACAGCATGGAAGAAGGCGGTTGGGATTTGAGCAAAGTAGATAAAAAAGAATTGGAAAAATCTCAGGCGACTTTGGTGTTTGGACAGATGAACGAACCTCCGGGAGCACGTGCCCGTGTGGCACTATCGGGATTAGCCATTGCCGAATATTTCAGGGATGGAGATGAAAAAAGCGGTGGAAAGGACATTCTGTTCTTCATCGACAACATTTTCCGTTTTACACAAGCAGGTTCTGAAGTGTCAGCCCTTTTGGGTCGTATGCCTTCAGCGGTTGGATACCAGCCTACCCTTGCCTCTGAAATGGGTGTGATGCAGGAAAGGATCACCTCGACCACAAGAGGATCCATCACTTCGGTACAAGCAGTTTATGTACCTGCCGATGACTTGACAGACCCTGCACCGGCTACCACCTTTGCGCACTTGGATGCCACCACCGTGTTAAGTCGTAAGATTGCAGAATTGGGAATTTACCCTGCGGTAGATCCATTGGATTCGACTTCAAGAATTTTGAGCCGTGAAATTTTGGGTGATGCCCATTACGATTGTGCCCAAAATGTGAAGCAGTTGTTGCAGCGATACAAAGAGTTACAAGATATTATTGCCATTCTTGGTATGGATGAACTTTCTGAGGAAGATAAACTGGCAGTACACCGCGCTCGTCGTGTTCAGCGTTTCTTGTCGCAGCCTTTCCATGTGGCTGAACAATTTACAGGAATGAAAGGCGTGTTGGTAGAAATTAACGAAACCATCAAAGGATTCAACATGATCATGAATGGTGAAGTGGATCAGTATCCCGAAGCGGCCTTTAACCTTGTAGGTACTATTGAAGATGCCATTGCTAAAGGAGAAAAGATGTTAGCCGAAGCTTCAAAATAACCATGGAAATAGAAATCATAACCCCCGACAAATCGCTTTTTTCAGGCGAAGCCATTTCGGTAAAATTTCCGGGAAGCGGAGGAAAGTTCGAAACTTTGCATAATCACGCCAACTTAATTTCTAGTCTGGAAAAGGGAATAATCACCGTTAAGACGGCCGAAGGGAGCAAGGAGTTTGAAATTACTGGTGGGATTGTTGAATTTTTAAAAAACAAAATCATCGTTTTGGCTTAGGCCTGACATAAATTTCTAAAAAATGATAAACCCCGGGATTTACGTCTCGGGGTTTTTTATTATGATGAATTTATTTTTTACTTATTCTAAAAATCTCCTTGAGAATACATTTTATCAAAGGGTCTGCATAAAAAGTTCAAGAGGCCCTATTTAGCCCCCTGATAAACCTTTTGCCATTACCTTTTGCAATCCCTTACACACCATGGAACATTTTACATTAGCAGGGGATCATTTTTATGAACGAGAAGCAGGAGGAAAAAATTTTATTACAAATTATATTAAATTTGTTTTCCTATGGATAGAATCGTTTGCCAAATTGATAATGTTTAAAAAATGAATTTATTAAACAAAATATTTTTAGGTTCAATGATGACTTTTACACTGAATACTTACAGTCAACAAGCACGTATTGCCGATTTGAAAGTATCTATTGTCAGCCCCTTGGTCAACAGTTCAATTAAGTCCCCAGGGACGCTTTTGGTAAAATTCAGCGTTTTTAACAAAGGGCCGGATGCATTAAAACCGAATGATACCATACGCTTTTATCCTAAAAGTAATGATACCTTATTCAAAAGAAGAACGGTATACTGTAGCAAAATTACACTTGCAGGTGATTCTGAAATATTCAGCACGACTATTCCATTCAATGCTCCCTATGATAATAATTATTATAGTTTGGGTATTTCAACATTGGGAGCAATCAACCGATCTCCGGATAGTTTAAGAAGTGAATCTCTTAAAATGCAAAATGACAATTCATCCTATATCACAGTAAAACATCGTTCTGCAACAAGTTTTGTTGAAAACATCCTCATCAAAAACCAGGTGAATATTTACCCTAACCCTGCTAATGCCTTTGTAAATTTTAAATTTGATGAAAATGTATCCGGATATAAAATTGAACTGTGTAATTTGAAAGGCCAAATTTTAAGAGCATCACAGAGTTCTAATTTCAATAAAAATGAGTCTTTGTCAACCATGGATATACCTGCCGGTGTATATATAGTAAAATTTTCTAATGCTATATGCTCTTTTTATGGTAAACTAAACATCATACATTGAAAAAGCTCATTTCTATTGCTTTATTGGCGCTTACTTGCTTACACTCCTCCGGTCAAGGAAGAAAAGTAGAGAGCGAAACTATTGTTTATCGACCAGCCGAAGGTGACACCATTGTTTCAAGAATAAAGGGGACTTATGAAGCAAAATGTATATTAAGGAATAATGGACCTGATAGCATCAAAGTAGGAGATAAATACTCAATTAATGTCACGTTTGGCAATGTTCAGTACGGTTATTTTTTTAGATATGCCTCTAAAAACATTGGCAAGGGTAAAGAGGATACACTCAGTATAACACTGGCAATGATATGGGACATCAGTGTTCCCGAAACTAAATTTTGTGCCACCATTACTTTAAAGGGTGCCCTTATTGATAGCATAAAAAAAGAAACTGAGGAAGAACTTTTAAATAATAAAAATTGCCAAACGGTTGCTCATGAGTCGAGGCTCGCTATTCAGCAGCCTATGCAGGTTAATATAAATGTTTATCCAAATCCGTCAAATGGAGTGCTAAGCATAGCAGCCTCAAATGCATTTATCCCAACTCATTTAAAGTTAACCAATTGTATAGGGGAAGAACTTGCAACTTTTGATTTACATTTTTATGGAGGAATTGCAAAACTTGATTTAAGCAATTTTCCCCAAGGCATTTATTTTATTAAACTTGCAAACCAGGCATTTTTCAAAACCATTAAAGTTTTAATAAGGTAAATAGCGAGTATTTTTCTCCCTGGGCCGATTTCTTCTATCTTCACCTTTCATGGGAACCTTGTTCGACATTGGCTGGGAAGAGGACCATTAATAAACCCAAGAAGGAACAAAGGGTTTGATTTTTAGTATCAGATCATTTACGTTAGTGTTTCTAAATCATTATGGAGATAACAATCATCCAAGAAAAAGCTTGAATTAGGAAATTTGAACTCATCACAAATTGTGACGAGTTCAAAAAAAACACCGCCCTGATTTATATCTACCCTTTGCATTCACTGCGCATGGAATCACCATGCTTGCCAGCATTTCGCGAAGCGAAAAGGCCATTCAAATGAATCTCCATATTGTAAGAGCATTCATAGCGCTTAAGCAATTCGCTATCGATTATAAGCTATTAGCGGAACAAATTGCAGTAGGAGAAAATGAAACCAATCAAAAATTTTCAAGTGTGTTTAAGGCATTAAATTTACTGCTCGAAAAACATGCAGACAAAGAAGATTGGGAACAGAGAAAAAGGGTAGGGTTTAGCCAATTATATTTTGTTAAAAAAAAGATTCAATAAGTGAATACCTGTTAATTTGCAAACCATGATGAAAAGGAAATTTCAAGCGATTATTTATGGTGCTTATGGCTATACCGGAGAGCTCATTGTAGAGGAGTGTTTGGCCAAGGGTCTGGATATTATCATAGCCGGACGCAATGCAAAAAAAATTGAAACACAAGGCAAACAATGGAACCTTCCCTTTAGAGCCGTGAGTCTAGAGGACGAAGCAGCATTGCATGATTTGCTACTGCAAGCGCCTATTGTGATTAATGCCGCAGGCCCTTTCGTAAACACAGCCTTGACCATGATTGAAGCTTGCTTAAAATCCAAAACGCATTATCTGGACATCAACGGGGATGTAAAGGTGTTTGAGTCGATAAAGGCCTACGGCGAAAAAGCAAAGGTTGCGGAGATCATGCTCATGCCGGGTGTAGGTTTTGATGTAGTGCCAACCGATTGCATGGCTCTGGCTCTTAAGAAAGCCATGCCTGAAGCCGAATTTTTAAAAATTGCCTTTGTAACCGTGGGGGGAGATGTATCGCATGGCACGGCAACCACTGTCAATGGCCGATTGGGAGAAGGGGCTCTGAAAAGGAAAAATGGAGAATTGGTTAAAACCACCTTTGGAGGCGATGGCTTTTGGATTGATTTTGGGGACAAGAAACGTTTTGTCATCAATATTCCGTGGGGAGACCTCAGCACCGCCTATGTGAGCACAGCGATCCCGAACATTGAAACCTATATAGGCGCAACTCCCAAAGTATTTTACTTTTTGAAATTCCAATTTTTGTATAACGGAATTCTGAGAAAAAAATGGATGAGAGACCGCATACAGAAAAAAATTGACCAGCGCTCGCCAGGTCCCGATGCCGAATCGCGAAGCAAGGCCAGCACTTTGGTATGGGCAGAGGTGAAAAACAAGTCTGGAAAAGCCCTGAGTATGAAGTTGCGAACGCCCGATGGGTATACGCTTACTGCCTTGGCCTCGGTTCTCATATCCCGGAAGATTCTGAGCGGCACATTCGAATGCGGCTTTAAAACGCCTGCCATGGTTTATTCTGAAAATCTGATTTATGAGTTGCCCGGTGTTGTGAAACTATAAGGCGGCAGTTTAATAAGCTTGTAAAATCAAGTAAATCAATAATTTAAAAATGGTAATAGGGTCTGCAGTTCATTAAACACTCCGGCCCTGAAAGAAACGATTGCCAGAGAATCAGCGGTAAGTTTTACGTGATTTTTCAGAAGGTTCGAAGAAGTTACCGCAGGCCTGTTTTAAGGCAGAGTAAATGCCTTCAAAATGGACATAAGTTGTATAACTCATTCATACGCATCAATAAAAAGTTTAAATTTGCAAAAAAAATAAAATGAACGGAATACTATTATTTGGAATGCCGGGTGGCTCGGAGTGGATACTCATTTTTATTGTTGTGCTTCTTTTATTTGGAGGTAAAAAAATTCCTGAACTGATGAGAGGACTGGGATCAGGAATAAGAGAGTTTAACAATGCTAAAAACGATGTCAAAGACAAAATTCGCGAAGGCATGAACGAAGAACCAAAAGACAATCGAAAAGCTGACAACGAGAACTGATTCTTTTGTGACTTACCCTAGAGGATTTAATAACATTCAACCATCTCTGGTCGACAGATCGCTGACATGCTTGGAGTTAACGGGATATTATCTCGACAATATTAAAAAAAACAAGCATCTCAATGCCTTTCTTGAGGTATATGAGGAGGAGGCACTTGCCTCAGCCACGGCACTCGACCAAAGAATAGCCAGCGGGCAAAAAACCGGAAAACTAGCTGGAATGGTTATTGGCCTTAAGGACAATATTTGCTACCAAAACCACCATGTTTCGGCTTCAAGCAAAATTCTAGAGGGGTTTAAAACCCTCTATTCAGCTACGGTGGTTGAAAGGTTATTGGCTGAGGATGCCATCATCATTGGAAGGTTAAATTGCGATGAATTTGCCATGGGCGCTTCCAATGAAAATTCGGCTTATGGTCCGGTGCTTAATGCGAAAGACCATACCAAAGTTTCAGGGGGTTCTTCAGGTGGCGCTGCTGTTGCAGTTCAGGCCAATTTATGTACGGCTGCCCTGGGTTCCGACACGGGAGGCTCTGTGCGACAGCCCGCTGCTTTTACCGGTAATTTTGGGATTAAACCAACCTATGGCAGGGTAAGCCGCTATGGACTTTTGTCCTATGCTTCCTCCTTCGATCAGATTGGTCCAATCACCTCCACCATTGAAGATATGGCCTTGCTCATGGAGATTATCTCGGGAGATGATGGCAAGGACGCAACGGCCTCAAACAAGGAAGTGGAGAATTACTCCCACTTTGAAGGAGAAGATAAAAAATATAAAATAGCCTTGCTCGGCAATTATGTGAATGCCAGTGGGGTGCAACCTGAGGTCAGAGAAAAGACCCTTCAGGTGATGAACACCCTGCGTGAAAAGGGCCATACGGTAGAGGAAGTCAATTTCGATTTACTCGAATATTTAGTGCCTTGTTATTACGTCATTACAACAGCTGAAGCCTCTTCCAATTTAAGCCGCTATTCCGGAGTGCTTTATGGCTATCGCAGTAAAAACAGCCATGATTTGGAGTCAACCTACAAAAAATCACGAAGTGAAGGCTTTGGTGAAGAAGTCAAAAGACGCATCATGGCCGGAACCTTTGTATTGAGTTCCGATTATTACGAGGCCTATTATTCAAAAGCGCAGAAAGTGAGAAGGGAAATAGCCAACCAAACCAAAGACTTGTTTTCAAAATTTGATTTCGTGATGAATCCCACGACCCCGACCACGGCTTTTGAGTTAGGCGGAAAGATTGGCGACCCAATTGCGATGTATTTGGCTGATATTTTTACCGTTCAGGCCCCGTTGGCAGGTAATCCGGCCATCACTGTGCCCATCGGAGAAGACAATAATGGCATGCCTATTGGCGTTCAGGTTATGGCCGATTTATACCGCGAAAAAGCCATGCTCAATTTTGCAAACTACCTCGACAAGCAAATCATCACTACATACTAAAACCAACTGCTTTGAAATTAAGATACTTAATATTCACCTTGCTTTTCTCAACGGGAATTTTTATAAACTCAGCCATAGCCGGCCACCTCGATGACTATGATTCGATAGCGCGGCGGTTGACGAAAATAAAAAGTGCCATCCCAATTGAATATAACCAATATGTACAACTCCATTTAAATGAATTTTTAAAAAACGAATCTGCTAAAACCAATACCTTGTTAAGCAAGGGCTTGTTTTTATTGCCGGAGGTGGAAAAGATTTTGAAAAAGAACCGAATGCCCGGTGAGCTCAAGTTTGTGGCTGTGGCGCTAAGCAGTCTGGAGTCGAGAAAGGTGTCGGATGAAGGGGGGTCAGGGATTTGGCAACTCAAGTACCATGTGGCCAAAACGTATGGATTGAAAATAAACTCCTACATCGACGAAAGGAGAGATCCGCTGAAATCGACCGAAGCGGCTTCGAAGTATTTTGAAGATTTGTATAAAATTTATGAAGACTGGAATCTTACCATTGCTGCATTCTATTCATCGAGCCTGGAGGTAAACAAAGCCATCAGGCAAAGTGGTGGAAATTTGGAATACTGGAAAATCCATAATTATTTGCCCGAAGAATTTCAAAAAACGGTGCCTCGCTTTGTTGCGAGTTTTTACCTTTTTAGCTATTTCAGGGAGCATCGTCTTTCGGCCATTGCCTTTAAACCCATACAAACAGATACGGTAGCGGTTAGAAATTGGACAAGTTTTGAGCAAATTGAAAAGGTGGTTGGGATAGAGAAAGAATTATTAATGGATTACAACCCCATTTTTAAAAAATACATCATCCCCTATACTCCTAAACATTATTATCTAAACATTCCTACCGGTAAACTGACACTTTTCAAGCAAATGGAAGATTCACTTTATGTTTTTAAAGACAAGGAGCCAGGTTTGGTGACCCTACCCGATGGGCGAACAAAACCACCCATTGACAGTATATCTGCCGGCGACTCAGCCATTATTGAGGTGGAAAGGGAACCTGAACCCAAACCAAAGCCAAAAATTGAAAGTACGCAAAAAGGGGAGGCTTTGCTCACCTACACCGTAAAAAAAGGCGATGGGCTTGGAAGAATTGCCGATAAGTACGATTGCACCATTGTAGAAATTAAAAAATGGAATAAACTCAAATCGAACCTTATTCGCCCGGGACAAAAATTAAAAATCTATGTCCCTAAATCCAAACTAAGCTATTACAAGAAAATTAAGTAAGAGGCATGGGGAAGCTTAATATGGAATCTAAAATCACACCGATTCAGATTTTCGGTGCTTTGATACTCCTCAACTTGCTCCTGTCCGCTGTTGTGGTTATTTTTCCTTCAGGAAAAATAGGTAACGGAAAATATGCGCTCAGCTTTGTACCCCTTAAAAAACTTTTTGAGAAAGAAGAAAAAGTAACGGTAGATGCCAAGGTCGTAATCGCCAATATTAAAACCATCGATACCAATATGGTGGCTTTGGACAGTTTGGCTTTGGCCAGGCTAAAAAAAGAAAAGATAGTCGTACCTGAGAATAAACAAATTCAATATCCCGACAATACCAGAAAAGCCTTGTCGGCTTTTTTTACTGCCTTAGCCACGTTGGAAAAACAAAGCACTCACATAAGGATATTGCACTATGGCGATTCCCAACTCGAGGGCGATCGAATCAGCGATTATTTGAGAAACAGATTACAACTTAGGTTTGGAGGTTGGGGGCCGGGTATCGTATTGCCCATCGACATTTCCAATTCAAGGATTTCGATTAGGCAAAGTGAGAGCATCAATTGGGTGAAGTACGCCATTTACGGAAAAACACCTAAAGCAGCCCAAGGTCTTTATGGGATAGGGGCCTCTTCCTACCGATATGGGTATGGAAAGTCGGAACAGACCGAGACCAAAGAATACATCAAAAAATTCTACACCAAAAAAGTAGAAACAGCCGATGGGGGATTTATAGAGGAAGCAGATTCGACGCGTTTTTATTACGACAGTATCACCAATATTGTGATTCCTCCAAAAATTACGAACGGGGCCTGGCTTAAATTTTTAAATGCCAAGGCGAGCTATCCGAGGGTGAGGCGTTACGAAAAACTCACGCTGATGTATTCGGCCGATGAGCCGTTTAACTTGAAGTTAAAAGTTATTGACAAAAACGAAATCAACGAATTTTTGCCTGCCTCACCGGTAGGCACTAAAACCTATAATCTGGATGAAGTTACCACAGGGGTGCAATTAAATTTTGGAGGCAAAAGTCCCTATTTATTTGGAGTAGCCCTCGATGGAACCACCGGTATTGCCGTCGATAATTTTCCAATGCGGGGGAGTTCTGCTCTTGGTTTTGAGGGCATCAACCGAAACATGTTAAGCGCATTGTACCAGCAACTCAATGTAAAACTCATTGTCTTGCAATATGGCATCAATTTAGTTCCCAGCCCGAGAAGCGATTACAGTTGGTACAGCAGTATGTTTTCAAAGCAATTGGCTGCCATTAAAGCTGCAGCACCTGATGTATCCATTTTAATTATCGGCCCTTCCGACATGAGTCGCAAAACAGCCGATGGTTTCGAGTCGTATCCCAATATCCCGCTCATACGCGATGCCATGCGCAAAGCGGCCTTTGATAATGGATGTGCCTTCTGGGATTTGTATACCGCCATGGGAGGTGAAAATAGC
This sequence comes from uncultured Chitinophaga sp., assembly GCA_964617955.1. GTDB lineage: Bacteria > Bacteroidota > Bacteroidia > NS11-12g > UBA9320 > JABWCE01. The sequence goes on along the minus strand of CAZTXB010000008.1, from coordinate 41,362 downwards.
ATGAGCAGCTGGGTGAGCAATAAATTGGCTGCCAAAGATTATACACATTTTAGCACAGAGGGTGCGCGTTACGTCAGTGAAATGCTTTACAATACCTTGATGGACGAATACCAGGGGTATTTAAAGGAGATAGGCGCCATGTAATTTACTTTTGGGAGTGAAGGGACCTTGCTTCTTTTTCCGAGTCTCCTTACATAGGACTTCACAGGCATTGTCGCGACAGGAATTGATTAAAATGAGTGATATCCATATTATTGCTCTTGCGATTTGTAAGGAAGTATTGCTTGTGAAAACTGCCTTTGGAGCAAGTTGAAAACTGATTTTTTTACAAAAATTTCCTTGCAAAGAAGAAATTTTCAATTTATTATTACAAAAAAATAATTATATAACTTATGAAAACCGATCTTAATTTTCATGCCATAGTAACATTCTATTTCATTAAACGTCTTATTTACAAACCAAACTCCCAAATATTTAATATAATACTAATATTGAATTTTATGATTTTTGCAATTCCTAAGCAATCATTTGGTCAATTAGTAATAAATGCAAATTCCTCCCCAAAAACCAATGGAGTTGTTTTTTTTAGCACATTGACCTCGACCCAAAAAAACGTTGCTAAGTCAAGTGGAATTATAGTGCAAAAAGGTGGCCATCTAAATATTGATGAAGATATCTCATTTGATGCAGATTTTTTAAATTTGAGTGTCGAAGTAGGTGACAATACTCTTTCAGGAGGAATAATGGAAGTTCATGCTATTTTAAATTTATCAGGCTCATTTAGGGATCTTACGTTAATAGTCAGGGGAGATATTACCAAAAAACATTTTATTACCTAACCTGATAAAACATTTCTAAATGACAAGCAGGCATTTTATGGCGTTCTAAATCCTATTCATGGAAGAATTTCTTTGGGTTCTGGTTGTCGAATTATGGGAGATATTGTTTCTTTTGATGGAGGTATAGTGGAGGCTTTTGAGGCCATGACTGGCAATAATGGACCTATAATTGAACATGAATTTTTAGCACTAAGAATTGAAAATGCAGTACAATCCCCATCTGCAATCAGATTAAACAATGTCGATTTTCATACCTTTGGTAAAGATCTTGCATTAGTAACACTTAGTCCTCTGAATTTTAATGTCGTTTCTTTAATTAATTCAAAAGATATATTTTTCGGTGGATGTAGAATTTATAACATTAATAATAGTAAAACGGATAATAAGGAAGGAAGAGGTGGAGGAATTGCTCTTGGTGAGCGATTACAATATTTCACAGGAGGCACTGTATATTATAGAGGACCAAGTAGTGTAATTGTGGGAGAAGCCGGCAATATATTTTATAAGGATCCCAATACCCCGCATGCCTGTGCTACCCAAAAAGTTGATGGACAAACTGGGAGTATATTTGAAAGCCAAATTTTTAATGTATCATTTGGTATTTATAATGACGATTGGACAACAACTGACCCAAAGGCTGCTAGGATTTCAGTGAGCAATACTTGGTTCAAAGGTAATTTTAAGGATATTAGCGTTGAAGTCCTTGAAGCCGATATTCATGATAATCAATTTGGATCTGAGGATTTTTTTGTTAAGCAAAGTTTTAATCTTGTGGCATTTGATGGAATAGATATGAGGCAAATAGAATTAAAGAACTCTGCTGAAGTTATTATTTATCACAATGATTTTTATTCAGAACCTGTTTCTTCAGAGTTCGGACAACGCCATTCAAGCATATTGATTAGTAATGTTGGAGGAAATGCACAAAGCTTAGCACGTAAAGTGCTGATACGATGGAATACTCTTGATGGGGATATAAATAATCTAACTCCTGCAAGTTTCGGTATCAAAGCAAATGGCAAGCTACGAAATTTCGAATGGACTTGTAACACATTTAAAAATTATGATAAAGACGTTAGTTATAGCGGAACTGGCCCACATGTAAATCCTTTTTCCAACAATAAAGCCGCAGGAAATGTATACTCATCAAACGCTACTTATAAAATTGAAAATCTTACGATGCCAGTGGATCATTTGCTATATCGAAAAAATGCACCAGGTTCTGTTAGTCCTGTAAATGATGCTACAAGATTCTCATTTATTAATACGGGTGAAGAAGGTTTGTGTGAAATAAAATGTGCTGAATTAGACCAAATTCGAAATAATCTTTACGATGGAATTAATGGTGTGGAGCCGGTTTTGGATGATCAAATAATTATTTACCCAAATCCTACAAGTTCTTCATTTGATTTTTCAGTTGCTTCAGGTATTCCTGCTTCCAAAAGTGAGTTGATAATAATTAGCCTGGCAGGGTCTGTTGTGAAGCGGATAAAAATAGAGGGTGCAACTACAAAAATTGACGTTTCTGATCTTCCAAGTGGTTTCTATTTTGTAAAAACCGAAATAAACAATACTATTATCACAAGTAAAATTATTATTGCCAGATAAGTCTAAGTTATGAGATCGCACTTAACTACCATATTTTTAGTCTTCTCTTTGTCTTTGATGGGACAAACTGGCAACTATTGTGCCATAACAGCAACTGGAGAAGGTATATATTTTGATTCAAATTTCAAACTGAAGTATTATTCAAAGAATGTTGTAGACCAAGGCTATGGTTATACAAAATCTAATTATAGTGGAGAACTAAAATACAATGTATTAGGAAGGATAATGGATGCTGGCGGGAAGAACGTTTGTAAAGGAGATGTACTAACCTCTGTAAAATCTGCAGAATTGGAACTAAATGATTCCATTACACTGGTTTTTGAAGATGTTTTGGAAGAATACATTAAAGGCAAACCTTTTAGATCCTTAAGAATAACAGTCTTGCGATTAAGAGATGAAAAATTATACGTAAAGGCTTCAGAATTCAGGCAGCCATTTCTGAATAAAAACACATTTGGTTTACAAACTATTCAAGACACAGCTGGGCGTGGGTGGCTAGTGGTTAGAACAGCAAGTTCAACTTTTACTTCGTATTTATTTAGTGAAAGTAATATCCCAGATAACATTGTATATCAATCTTTTCCAAGCTTACTTAGTCCGATATTTGATAATAATGCACAAGATGCAGGAACCAATGAGATATATGACAATATCAAAAGAAGCCCTTCAGGAAACCATCTTGCTATTTTTACTAATTACTTTATAAGAGGTCCTGTTTATCCAATAGATAATTGGGCTTCAGTTAATGTCTTCCAATTTAATAAAAACAATGGTAAAATGAAATTAATTTCAGAGCCAATTAGGCACCATGATACAGCTTTATATGATCAATCTAATTACACTTTGCATAGTTGGCATAATGGTGAGTTCTCATCTAATGACAAATATTTTTACTTCATTTATCAACGTTTTCAGAGTAAGACAAAATCAGATTCCACATTCGTTAAAAGATTTAGTCTTATTGATTTTTTAAATGAGGACATTTATGTGATAAACAATAATGCTGGGAAGGGGACTGAGAATGCCCAGAGGGGCGGGTACGACCTCAAGTTAACTATAAATGGGGAGTTATTATTGCTACGTGATGGAAAAAAAAATGGAGTATGGGGTTTTTATTTTGATGTAATTTCAAATTCCAATAATATTATTCCAACAACTAAAACTTTGAATTACCACTTTCCTACGTTAAATGCCTGGAATGCATCCTTTGCCTATTCGAAGTATAACTATATTCGGGTCAAGCCAAAGTATATCTATTCATGCCATGCGGTTGTCAGTTTCGATGACCATTGCGATTACTCATTGCCAAATACGTCCATTCAATATTTTGTTGAATTTGTACCTGGAAGCAACAAATTTGACTTAGTCAACGCAAATGACAAATTGCAATTTCAGATCAATGGTAATTATGCATACAAGGTAGTTCTGACAAGTCAGGAAAGTAATTACATTGAAATTCATTATGACAAACTAAAAATTCGAATTCCAGAAAGACCTATTTCAAATTTTATGGTGAGAGATTCGATTATATGTGCATTCAAATCAATTGAATTTATTAATTTAACAAATACTATTGACACTAATCCTCGGAATATTCAGAAATGGGATTGGAATTTTGGAGATGGGAGTACGAAAACCATATTAGGAGCCAAAATGAATGTAGAACATACCTATATTTATCCAGGGGCTTACACAATAACACTGTTTTACAGCAATGGATATTGCGACAGTACATTGGTAAAAAACAAGTACATAACGGTAATAACAGCACCTAAACCAGGCTTTACTATTGACATAAATAAAGGATGTGCACCTCTTGAAGTAAATATTCTTGACACTATTCAATTTAATACATTAAAAAAAGAATATTATTTCTATGATTCAAATAATTGGGAAGAACTCGCTTTAAATAAAAAACAATTTAGTCACAAATTTAAACAAGGAACCTATTGGATAGTGCAAAGATTGCACGGTATTAGTGGCTGCGTAACACAAAAGGATAGTATTCGTGTGTATGTATCCCCTGGATTAACCAAGGATGATACAATTAAAATAAAAGCATCATCCTATTTAGATGTTTTTAAAGGGACAGGCACATACACAATAAGTGACGTAAAAGGGTGGGATAAGCCAAATGCTATAGTTTTGACTTGGCTTGATAATCGAGCTGCTTTTAAGTATCAAATCAATCGAAATGATAAGCTTATTCATCTCCTAGATAAAAATCCAAATGCCGACATCCAAATTTGGACTGATACTTTGACTATTCAACAATTGTATACCTATGAAATTGTAGGAATTGATAGCTGTGGATCAAAAAGTAGCAAATGTAAAATAACTACGCCGTTATTTTTAACTGGTAAGATTCAAGGCAATAATGAATTTAGCACACTTATTTTTAATACATATAGAAATTTTGGAATGAATGGTGGTAAGATCGTTTATCAGATTCAAGAAGAAAGAGGAGGCTCCTGGATTGATTTATCAATACAACATAATAACGATTCCTATAAGGATTTTAAATATGTCAATTCTGAAATAATTGGTTCCCAAGGTGAAAAGTGTTACAGAATTAAAGCCTTTTCTGATTCAATGATTACATTAAGTAATGTCTTATGCTTACCGTATTTGCCAATGATTTATATCCCTAATGTATTTACACCCAATATGGATGAGTTAAATGACTATTTTAAACCTGTAACATATGGAATAAATAGCTATATTGTATGTATATTCAACACATGGGGAGAAATGATTGCTACTTTTGACGAATCATCAAAAGGATGGAACGCAACAAATTTACCAGAAGGTAATTACATGGTTTCTTTTACTGGTATTAGTAGCAAACGTAAGGTTCATAACATAAATCAGGTAGTCACTGTCTTAAGGTGAAAAAAAATAAAATAACGCGAAAGTAATTTTATGTTTGAATAATTGTTACCTATACATAGAATCACTTTTTTTAAAAAAAAATAGTCATGAATAATTTCAAAAGGCAAATTTGTATTATCTTTAGTTTATTTATTCTGTTGAATTTAAGTTCTGCTCAGTCTCTAATTATATCTGACAATAATTTAAAGAAATGCTTGATTGAAGATAATAAAATCAATACCAATAAAGACACAGAAATAGATAGCACCGAGGCTCGAATAAGCAAAGTGGTTAATTGTCTCGGAGCAGGAATAAGCGACTTAACTGGCCTACAAGAATTTCGAAATATAAAGGAACTTAAAATCTCAGTTCGGGATATAAGTTTTATTAATCTCAATTTTGCAGACAGTTTGGAAGTTGCATTTATAGATGATTTGACTTCAAATAGTAATTCAGGATTAAGCTCAATAGATTTAAAATCAAACACTAAACTGCTATTTTTACGGTTAGCAAATTCAAATATTTCATCGATTGATCTTTCAGCTAATCATAAAATTGAAGCTTTACTTGTTGAAAATTCAAAATTATCAGGCACCTTAGATCTTTCCAACAATCGAAAATTGTATTATTTAAAATGTACAAACTCTATCTTAAATAAGATAATTTTTTCAGATAGCTCCAAAAAACACCTAACTGACTTAAATATTAAGTCAAACTACTTTGATACAATTGACTTAGGCGAATTAAAAGGGCTATTGAGATTGAATTGTAACTACAATCAATTAAAATCTCTAAATTTGATAGGTTCGTCTAATCTTGAGAATCTGCTGTGTTCAAATAACTCTATTTTATCATTGAGTTTAAATAATCTTAAGAAGTTACAAGAACTGAATTGTGATTCTAATGAACTTAATGTATTAGATATTTCTAGTAATTCAAAGCTTACTAATCTTAAGGCAAGGCACAATAAGCTTACATATTTAAATTTGAAAAATGGCAATAATGAGTTTCTTAACATAAATGTTCAAGAAAATCATTCGCTAAAATGTATTTTGGTAGAGGACGTAGTTTGGAGTGAGAGCAAATGGAGAGATTGGGTAGATTCAACCGCAAGATTTAGTAAGACTTGTGATGTTTCAAATCCTAAAGAATGTGGTGAAGAGTTCAAGGTTTTTCCTAACCCAAGTAGTGGAAATATACACATTACCGGTCTGCTCGAGATTAGCACTATATTAGTTTGTAATCAATTAGGTCAGGAATTTTGTCGTTATGAACAAATTATTGAGGATTTAGATATTAACCTTGCTTGTGGTATATATTTCATTAAAGTCTCAGACGCTAAAAACCAAAGAACGATAAAGGTTATTGTACTTTAGTTTGGTTTATTAAGCTTCTTAAATTTCTGAAGTATGAATGGAGGACCATATGAAAAAAATCAGAATGACAGCAATTGACTCAATGCATGGATTTCAAGAATATCGGCGGCAACAGCATCCATTTTTACTTTGTCAGGATTGTAAAAAACACATTTCATCCCCAAGGGATGGGCCCCGAGTATATCCACATCCATATTGTCTCCAATCATTATGCTTTGGTGAGGCTTGGCAGAGGCCTTGTTCAAAGCTGCCTCGAAAATTTCAGGATGCGGCTTTTGAAAGCCTGTTTCTTCCGAATAGGTAAGGGTTTTAAAAAAATGTTGAATGCCGGCGTACTCCAGTTTTCTTGACTGAGTTTCTTTAAACCCATTGGTGATAATATGCTGTGAGTATAAGCCTTGGAAATGATGCAGAACCTCTAAAGCCCCCGGCATGAGGTGCCCCTTGGTAGGGCATATTTTTACAAATTCTTCTTCAAAAAGTTGATGCCATGGACTGGGGTCCATTTTGAGCTCCAGAAAAGTATCTCGGAATCTTCGATTTCTCAAGGTGTTTTTGTCAATCAAGCCCTTTCTGTAATCCTCCCATGCCAGGTCGTTATGACGGCAATAAGTCAAATGAAACTTATCCGGTCCGGCATCGGTCATATTTTGCAAGTGATAGGTTTCGAAAAGTTCGAAAATGGTCAACCTGGCATTGAGCGGGTAATCCCAAAGGGTGTGGTCTAAGTCCCAAAAAATGTGGGTGATGTTGTCGAAAGGGTACAAGCGGCAAAAATAGGTTTTAGAATTTAGGATTAAAGCGAACAAAAGGCGCCGATGTATATAAAATCTGCAATACCGTTTGGCAAACAATTAATTATGGATTTAAGCATTCAAAGTTACCCTCTTGCCTTTTAGAAAGTGAATCAGCCGTTTCAAAAAACAAGAAAAAAATTTTTCTGTTAAATCGCTAAGTTTGAAATCTCCAATGAAAGGACTAAAAAAGACCATTTTAATCGTTTTTACAGCCATTACCTTAAATTCAAACGCCCAATATGGATTCGGGGCAAAGGTAGGATTTCAACAATCCGTCCCCCTAGTACTTCGCGATTCGTTTGGCGGAAAACCGGCCATAGGTTGTGGCATTAGCCTGTATTTTCCTCCTAAAAAATCGGTGAATATGGTTTTGGGAATGAGCTATAGGGCCATGTCGGTCAGTCATAAAATAGAACCTTACAACTTGGTATGGAATACCCTCGCGCTTAACTTTGGCACCGAATGGACCAATGTTAAATTCGACAAAACAAAATTTTACACGGGCTTAAATGCCGCATTCATTTACGAGCAGGGCAAGGTTGTTATTTCAGGTAGCAATAGCTCCGGTACCGGCTATGTTTCATCAGGTGAAAAGAATAAACTCGTGCCATCATTTGAGTTGGGTTTGGTTTTTAATCCCAATAAGAACCTCCATGTGCACATTGGCACCATCCAACCTTTTGAGCAGGGAACCAGGAATCAAAAACCGGAGTTTCCGGGCGCGCTCAGTTTCGGTTTGGAATACAGGATACACAGTAAGGATTTCGAAAAATGGGAGAAAGATACCAGCCAAAACCCGGAGAGGGTTTTTACCCAAAATCTAAAAGAGGGCATCTTGTATTTTGTTTTGGAAGGTACCGACAGTTCAGCGCGTTTATTAGAAAAAATACTAAATGAAAATTATAAGTACAGCCGATTTGGCTTTATTCCCTTAGCTGCCTTTAAGGACTCATTGGAAATGTTCAAGAACCATCCTAATTCCGCATCTATTTTTATCGCGAAGATGGGTGGCATCATTTATGATGTAAACCGGGCCCCGACACAAGGATTAATCGTTTATGACCACAAAATGGAGAACCCATTGCCTGACAATGCCCTATTCGTGCGCAATGTGAGCAACGATGTTTTTTTCGAGGACCCGCTGCTGGTGAGCAAAATGATAAAAACCCTGAACACGAGGCTGTTTAAAATGTATCGGGAGAACAAAAAATAAATGTTTTAAAAATGAAAAAAATAATAGCCGCTTCATCGGTTGGAACCCTCATCGAGTGGTACGATTTTTATATATTCGGGAGCCTGGCTACAATTATATCCAGGCAGTTTTTCCCGCCCGACAGTTCTTCAGCGGCTTTACTCTCAACCCTGGCCATTTTCGCCGCCGGCTTCATCGTGAGGCCTTTCGGGGCTTTGGTATTTGGCAGACTTGGCGATTTAATAGGACGCAAGTACACCTTCCTGCTCACTCTGGTGTTAATGGGCGTCTCTACTTTTTTAATTGGCCTTGTACCTACCTACGCCAGCATTGGATTTGCGGCACCGCTTCTCATTTTACTTTTGCGCTTGGTTCAAGGTTTGGCCTTGGGTGGAGAATACGGCGGAGCAGCCACCTATGTGGCAGAGCATGCGCCGGAAGGAAGAAGGGGATTTTATACCAGTTGGATTCAAACCACAGCAACCCTGGGTTTATTTTTAAGCCTCGGCGTGATTTTGTTGACCCGTCACATGGTTGGGGTCGACCAATTCAGTAGCTGGGGATGGAGAATCCCATTTCTGCTCTCTGCCTTGCTTGTCGTGGTTTCCATCATCATTCGTCTTCGCATGCATGAATCGCCCTTGTTTGAAAAATTAAAAAAAGAAGGCGGGGTTTCTGCAAATCCACTCAGGGAGAGCTTTGCCAAAAGAGCAAATCTTAAATTGGTATTGTTGGCCTTGTTTGGCGCGGTAATGGGTCAGGGAGTGGTATGGTACACCGGCCAGTTTTACGCCCAGTCTTTTTTAGAAAACACCTGTAAAATAGATTTTGAACAATCGCGAACCATTTTGCTATGGGCCATACTGTTAGCTACTCCCTTTTTTGTGGTTTTTGGCTCATTAAGCGACCGCTGGGGGAGGAAATGGATAATGCTTGCAGGGATGCTGTTGGCCGTGATGAGTTACCGACCCATTTATCAAAAAATGTTGGACATCTCCGATCAAAAATCAAAAGTACCCATTCCTGGAGCATCGAAAATTGGAAGAAACGTCATCCGGCTTGACAATACTGATAATTTTGTGGTAAAAACCGATACAACAGAGTTTTACATCGACGGCAGTCAAATGAAGGTTTCAGCGATAGATACCTGGTATTCGGTTGGCAAATTTTCAGCGAAACCCATTCTTAAAATTGAGAAAAAAGTGTCGACCTGGCATTATAGTCTATTGGTTTTTCTCGTGTTTATCCAAATAGTCTTTGTAACCATGGTTTATGGTCCCATAGCGGCTTTTCTGGTTGAGCTGTTTCCCACCAAAATCCGTTACACTTCCATGAGCCTGCCTTATCATATTGGCAATGGGGTATTTGGCGGACTGGTTCCATTCATAGGGACATTGATGATTGAGTACAGCAAAAACCCGATGCACCCCGGAGGAAATCCTTTGGCCGGGCTATGGTATCCCATAGGCATTGCAGCGCTTTGCTTATTGATTGGGGTCGTATTTTTAAGCAACAAATCCTCCATATTTATGATTCCGTTATTGAAAAAAGCCCTTGGCTCCTTCTTCATGCTGCTAGGACCAATGGTCATCATGAGTTTGATTTATTTTGCCCATAAAAAGCTCAGCCTGGAAAGTGCCAACCTAAATGATGCCCTTCAATGGGGGATTATCCTACTGATATTCACACCCATCGCTTTTGGACTGGTGATTTTTGGAAACTATGCTCTGAAAGGAGAATATGACAAAGTGGATTAATATTCAGGAAAAAGGAAGTTGCAAATTTTTTTAAAATGAGAGCAAAGTATCAGATACAATCCTTCGAAGAGTATCAATCGAAATATGATTTAAGTCTCGAAAAGCCTGAGCAATTCTGGGCTGAAATAGGGGGTCATTTTCAATGGATGCAAGCCTGGAACGAGAATGCAGTGCTCACCTGGAATTTTGAGGACCCAAAAATAGAGTGGTTCAAAGGTGGAAAGCTTAACATTACCGAAAATTGCCTCGACCGCCACCTGGAGTCGAACGCTCAAAAAACGGCCATTATTTGGGAACCTAACGATACCCAGGAAGCTGCGCGACATATCACTTATGGCGAATTGTTGGAGCAAGTGTGTAAGGTTTCGAACATGCTCAAAAACAATGGCGTGAAAAAGGGCGATAGGGTTTGTATTTACATGCCCATGGTGCCCGAATTGGCCATGGCTGTGCTTGCCTGCGCCAGAATTGGCGCCATACACTCCGTGGTGTTTGGAGGCTTTAGTGCACAAAGCATTGCCGATCGCATTAACGACGCATCATGCACTTGTGTAATAACCGCCGACGGCGCCTTTAGAGGGGCCAAACAAATTCCTCTAAAACCTGTAATTGACGAAGCCTTGAACAGCTGTGTCACCGTGCAAAAAGTAATTGTTTTGTCTCGCACCGGAGAGAAAGTTAATATGGAAATAGGTCGCGATGTTTGGTGGGATGAGGAAATGAGCGGGGTATCGTCTCAGTGCAAGCCGGAAGTAATGGATGCCGAAGATCCCCTTTTTATTTTGTATACCAGCGGCAGCACTGGCAAACCGAAAGGGGTGGTACACACTTGCGGAGGGTATATGGTATATACAGCGTATACTTTTTCGAATGTCTTTCAATATCAACCCGAAGAAATATTTTTCTGCACGGCCGATATAGGTTGGATTACCGGTCACAGCTACATCGTTTATGGCCCATTGGCGAATGCAGCAACCACGTTGATGTTTGAAGGCGTACCGAATTATCCCGATGCAGGAAGACTTTGGGACATCGTCGATAAACACAAAGTGAACATTCTTTATACGGCTCCCACTGCCATTCGTTCGCTGATGCAAGCCGGAATCGCATATTTAAAAAACAAGGATTTATCCACTCTGAAAAAATTGGGATCTGTGGGTGAACCCATCAATGAGGAAGCCTGGCACTGGTATTCGCATTACATAGGTAAAGACCGGTGTCCAATAGCCGACACCTGGTGGCAAACTGAAACCGGGGGAATCATGATGACGCCAATCGCAGGTCTTACACCCACCAAACCCGGGTATGCCATGCTGCCCTTACCTGGAGTACAACCCATACTGGTCAACGACCAGGGTCAAGAAATAAAAGGAAATAATGTCAATGGAAACCTATGCATCCGCTATCCATGGCCCGGCATGCTTCGAACCACCTATGGCGATCACCAACGTTGTTATCAAAATTATTTTGCCACCTTCCCGGGTTTATATTTTACCGGTGATGGCTGCTTGCGCGATGCCGAAGGACATTACAGGTTGACCGGCAGGGTCGACGACGTGCTAAACGTTAGCGGACACAGAATTGGTACTGCCGAAGTGGAGAGTGCCATCGATAACCATCCGGAGGTGGTGGAAACTGCCATTGTTGGTTACCCGCACGATATCAAAGGACAGGGAATCTATGCCTATGTGGTTTGTGGGCAGAAACCTGAAAATGAGAACAAAACGAGGGCAGAAATACTTCAAATGGTAAGCGCTCAAATTGGTCCAATCGCCAAGCCCGATGCCATTCAATTTGTAGCCGGTTTGCCAAAAACGCGATCGGGAAAAATCATGAGACGCATCCTAAGAAAGATAGCCGAAGGCCATGTCGATGAGCTAGGGGACATCAGCACCTTGTTGGATCCGGATATTGTTGAGCAGATTAAGGCTGGAAGACTTGCATAGAGCGGTTTATAGGGCAGAATTAGGGTGGGATGCTACCACCCTTTACCGGTAAATGACCAGCTTGCTCTGTTTTTTCACAGTATCCCCATTTTCCTTAATTACCCAAAGTACGAGCTGCATCCCGGTATTGGTATGTGGAGACTGAAAATGAATATCGAAACTAAAAGGATCGAATTGTCGGAAAAGGGCTATAAAGCTTTCTTTTTCATCGGGCCACCTGAACTTTTGATTCCCTAACTTTATAGTCATAGCTTTCGGTAAACTAAAATCGGGATGGGAGAGCTTGCCATTGGAAGTCATGCCAATGTCCACCTTTACGATATTGTTTTTAGCCTGTGGCATAACGGGATCACAAGCAAAGGCGCAACCAAGGTCATTATTAGGCCTTGCGGTGAAAAATGATTTTTCGGGGTGAATTCTTACTTGGATGGTATCTTGCTTTAGGGTATCGCCTTCGGCGTAAGTTCCCATTTGGTCGGTCTTGATTAACTCACAAGGGAAACGGCTATAAGTCCAGGATGAAACCATCTTTTCGCCACAGTCTGTGCATGTGTAAAAGAGCAATGGAATCATGAAGAGTAAGAATAAGAGCCCAAGCAACCTCATATAAAACGGAATTAGGGTGTGTCGTTTTTTTGTCCCAACTCCGGAAACTGCTTAAGAAGGCTTTCAACCTGAGGCTCAAAATAGCTGCTTAGCCTTTGGTAATCAGGTTCTAACTGAAAAATGCGATGGCCAATGGTTTCAGCATTGATCAGGTTATCATTTACATTTTCGGTTTCCTTTTGTAAGGCGATTTTGAATTCATATCCCTTTATTTTTTCGTCCAATACTGAATTTTTTAAGGAAGAAAGTTGCTTTTCATTGTGCTTTATTTTTCCAAAAATTACATCGTAGTTTTGAATAAATTTATTGTAAACCTTCAGAATGCCTTTGTATTTTTCGTAATTGAGTGCAAAATCTTCGCTGCTGCTGTCGGTTTGGATACGCACCAAAACACTTAAATGTCTTTCTATTTCGAGCCTTCGCTCGTTAATGGTCATTAAATCGACCGACAAATAGTCCATCGCCTTTTTGTTTTTAACAATAAGGGAGTCAATTTCATTGAGCTCGACAGCGTATTTTGGTTGGCAAGAGCCGAAAAAAGCGCTAAGGAGATAAATAGAAAATACTGATAAAAAGCATATTTTCAGGTTACGCATAAAATGTTATTATTGCTAGTGTAATTTGATGGTTTCAAAAATACGCAAATTCAGGCATTGGCTGTTTTTAAGTGAGATATTAAAAATTGCAGTTACTGCCTTTGGTGGCCCTGAGGTTCACTTAGCCATTTTTAACAGAAGGTTGGTTGAGGAGAAGAAGTTTTTTACGAAGGATGAGCTACTCGAGACCTATTCCATTTGTCAGATGTTGCCAGGTCCTTCCTCAACCCAAACGCTTATCTCTCTGGGATACAAATTTGGCGGCCCCTTACTTGGATTTCTTACCTTGCTGGTGTGGGTTTTTCCGTCATTTCTTATCATGACCACCCTTTCATTTATTTACACCGGTTTACCTAAAGAGGCTTTGAGGACATTAAGGTTCATCAGTCCCTTAGCAGTTTCATTTGTGATCGTGGCTGCCATTAGCATGATTCGACCTTTATTAAAAGACAAACTCTCACTTTGGTTGGCATTTTATGCCTTTTTTGTGTGCGCCTTATTGCGCCATCCTTTAGAAAACTATATTAAAACCCCTGTAATGTTTCCTTTTGTGTTGATGTCAGCCGCCATGATATCTTTTCTTTTTAATAAGCAGTCGGTGTTTTTTGCCGAAAAAAAATTAAGAGTCAATTGGAACTATCTTATTCTGTTTGGGGTGATTTTTATAGCCCTGGCATTTATTGGCAAATTAACAAACAATACGTATGTGCTGCTTTTCGAAAACAATTACAGGTTTGGGAGCTTGGTATTTGGAGGAGGCAATGTGCTTTTGCCAATGATTTTTGAGCAGTTTGTTAAATTCAAGCACTATATCACAGCGCATGAGTTTATTACAGGAGTCGGTTTGGTGCAGGCTACCCCGGGACCGGTATTTTCTGTAGCCACCTTCACCACCGGCTTGGCGCTTAAAGAGCAAGGCTATTTGGCGCAATTGATTGGCTGTATAATTGGCAGCACCTCAATTTTTTTACCTGGCAGCCTCATTGTTTTTTGGTTGTTCCCCATTTGGAAAAATTTAAAAAAATTCAGATTCTTTCAACGCTCTTTTCCAGGCATTATAGCGGCAGCCACCGGTTTGGTAGCAGCTTCTGCCTACCTCATTTTTCTGCCTATTGGGTTGAAATGGAAAGAGGAAAATAATTTTTTTTACACCAATCTGGTCGAAGAAAATCCGGTTAATTGGCTAAATGTTGTAACAATTGCGGTACTTTGCGTGTTATTAGTAAAGGTAAAGATTCCATCGCCTTATTGGGTCATCATGGCCATAGTTTTAGGTATACTGATTAAAGCATGACAAAACGAATAATTAAAATCGCTACACTTTCATTTTTAATGACTTTATCAGCCTTTAGTCATGGGCAAGGCAAGACAGCCGATGAAGAGTTAATACAATTCACAGGCCTTGTGCTCAGCGCCGACAGTCTGCAACCCCTGTCCTTTACCGTCATTTCTGTTCCCGGCACGCGACGGGCCACCATGGCCGACTACAATGGCTATTTTACCATCATAGCGGCCAAGGGCGAAACACTGGTTTTTCAACTGCTTGGATTTAACACCTCCACGTATGTGGTTCCCGACACCATACAGGGCTATAAGTATTCGATGGTTAAGTTACTCACCTCCGACACTTTAAACCTTCCCGAAATCATCGTTAGTCCCTTGCCCGATCGTCAACTTTTTGATCAGTATTTTGTGAAATCCGACATACCGGACAGCGATTTGGAGCGAGCCAGGAGCAATATGGAGCGACAGGCCCTTCGTGATGAATTGTTGAGCATGGATGGTCATGAAAACCAGCAATACTATATGCAAAAGCAGGTTCAAAAATTTTACTATGCCGGGCAAATGCAACCGATGAATATACTGAGTCCCATTGCCTGGAGTGAGTTTATCAGGGCATGGAAGCGGGGAGATTTTAAAAAGAAAGGCAACTGATGGCAATGGTCTGCTTCTGCTAAATTAAATATTTCGCTCCTTTCTTTCATTACCATAGCGATTTGTGAATAGGGCTTGCTTAAAAAGTTCAGTGTGCGTTCATTACAAGGAGGCAAGGCGAAGATATACTGTACCGTACTTCGATCCGAGGCCGACGCGGTAAGGGACGCGCAATGAACTAACACCGGGTTTGAAATAGTCGCCTCAAGGAATTTCAAAGCATTTGGCTTAATAACTAGGATGTTATGAAAAATAGAAACTGTAAGGTTTTGTGTGTTTTTCAGCAAGCCCTAAATAGTTACTTTTGCCACCTCAGTTATATGGAATTGAAAACATCAGGGTGGTCCTTTTTGAAAATTAGAAGAAGTTATATTGAAAACATAATTTTAGTCCTATGGGCTATTTTGGCTGTTTATGGCATGATGCATCATGAAATCTGGAGAGATGAAATGCGCGCCTTATCCATAGCCATACAATCGGAAAGTATTCTTGATTTGCCGGGAAACTTGATTAACGAAGGGCACCCGGTATTGTGGTATTTTATTTTAAAGATTGGTTTCCTCATTTTCAATAGCAACTTTGTATTGCCTGTTTTTAGCATATTAACAGCCTTTGCAATCGCTTATCTCTTAATTAAGAAATCACCTTTTCCTCTGTGGTTTTCCGCTTTGATTATTTTCGGGCCATGGTGCCTGTACGATTATGGTATAAACGCCAGAAATTATGCCATTGGCGCATTGTTCATGCTGCTTTTTGCCTTTTGGAAACGCAATAAACCTCAAAGTGTTTTCCCGGCCTTTGTATTTCTGGCCTTAGCTGTACAGTCCAATGTCTACTCAGCCATGTTATGCATGATGCTCAGCGCATGGTTGCTGATGGAATCCTATTTGAGCAAACAAAACCTCAAACCCACCTTATTTGGGACCCTGCTTGTATCGCTTTCGTTTTTGTTCGCTCTCTATGTGACCATGCCCGACTCTAGCAGCATCGTGTTGGTTTCCGAACAACAAAACCTGAAAGTATTGAGCAAAATTTGGGATGTAGGGTTTGGGTTTATTTCTGACCCCATTGGAATTTTATATGTGCCATTTAAGTACGGGCATGGTTTATTAACTGCCATTTTTTGGTTGAGCCTGTTGGTTTTTGTGTCCAAACCAAGAATACTGCTTTTCGTATTTTTAACGGAAGTGCTTATGAGTTTTTTCGCCTTGTATTATCGTATGAACTATCTCCAGCATTGGGGCATTTGGGTTTATATTTTCTTGCTTATGTATTGGATAAATTACGATGGGTTGCGTTTGAGGATAAGCGACTCCAGATTCAAATTTGTATTGAAACAAACCGGACTGGCTGTTTTTTCACTGCTTATGCTGAGCAATGTTTACCGATGCTATGCGGACTATTCCTATGACATTCACACCCTGAGAAGCGACAGTAAAGATTTTGGAAAATGGTTCAAAAAAAATATTAAAGCCGATGATATCATAATAGCCGAGCCGGATTATGTCATGGAGTCGGCCATGTATTATAACTACCACCCTTATTATTTGCCAAGGGAGAAAA
This sequence comes from uncultured Chitinophaga sp., assembly GCA_964617955.1. Classification (GTDB taxonomy): domain Bacteria; phylum Bacteroidota; class Bacteroidia; order NS11-12g; family UBA9320; genus JABWCE01. The sequence continues at coordinate 24,276 of CAZTXB010000008.1, read as the reverse complement.
GATTTAATACCTATGTTCATTTCACCACGGCCAACAATCGTTTCATGTCATTGGAAAACCTCCACCACATAGCCGATAGTTTTAAAAATACAGGTAAAACCACTTATCTTATTTTAGGAAAGTTTTTTACCAGAGACACGCTGTATCGTTATTCCTACAACAGACAGTACAAAGTGGATCAACAGGCCCTGATGCAATTAAATTCAGAATATGAACTACTGGATTCTTTCAACAACAATTGGTATTGCGATGAACATTACTTTATTTACAAAAGAAAATAACGGCCCATCTTTAAAGTCAACAAATGTCCTTTAAGAAAATTTATACCAACATCAAAGCTCTGTATGGTATTACGGAAAACAGGCCTAGGCGAAAGTCAGGCCTTGAGATGAAGGAATTTAAGGTGCTTGAAAACGCCTGGTTAATGGTTTCCGAAAACCGGGAAATCGAAAATTTTGGAAGCATGTCAACATTGCCTGAATTTTCGGGCCCTCACCTGGATTGTAGCGGAAAATATATTTTGCCATGTTTTGTCGACAGCCATACCCATTTAATTCACGCAGGAAGCAGGGAATTGGAATTTGAAGACAGGATAAAGGGCCTCAGCTATGAGCAAATTGCCGAAAAAGGCGGTGGAATTTTAAATTCCGCAGCTAAACTTTCAGGTATGGGGGCCGACGAATTATTTGAAACGGCTCTTCAGCGTTTAAATCAGGCCATGGCTTTGGGAACTGGAGCCATTGAAATAAAAAGTGGCTATGGGTTGGATACCCTCAATGAAATAAAAATGCTAAAGGTGGCGCATCGCCTTCGGGAAGTGTCGCCCATTCCCGTTAAAATCACTTTTCTCGGCGCTCATGCCATCCCTGCAGCTTACAAAAACCGGGGCGATGACTATATAAACCTTATAGTTCGTGAAACGATGCCGCGCATAGCCGACGAATGCCCGGCCGATTATATCGATGTTTTTTGTGAGACCAATTATTTCTCAGTGGCACAAATGGAAAGACTACTTGAGGAAGGGGCTAAATACGGGATGAAACCAAAAGTACATGTCAATCAGTTTAATAGCATTGGAGCAGTGCAAGCTGCAATAAATCATGGGGCCATCAGTGTGGATCACTTGGAGGAAATGACGGATTCTGATTTTAAAAGCTTAAAGCAGTCTTCAACCCTTCCGGTGGCCTTACCGGCTTGTTCTTTTTTTATAAAAATACCCTACACACCTGCACGTAAGGTCATTGACATAGGGATGCCCTTGGTACTGGCCAGTGATTATAATCCCGGCAGCAGCCCTTGTTTGAGTATGCCATTCGTGGTTTCATTGGCTTGCATTCATATGGGAATCACCCCGGAAGAAGCTTTCAATGCGGCCACTTTAAACGGAGCAGCTGCCTTGGAAATTGAAGATGAGATGGGCAGCATAGAAATTGGGAAAAAAGCCAATTTTATCATCACCAGGCCGGTCAGTTCACTGAGTTACCTTCCCTATAGCTTTGCCGAAAATTGGATAGATCGGGTTGAGATGTAAAACAGCCCTCTGTGACGAGGCCAATCCTTGGTTTCTGTTATAGCTCCCGGATTTTACGCGATGGACCCTATTTGAGCCTATGATCTTCTGAGCATTGCGAGGCATGAAGCTGTGTGATCATTGGCGTATAAATTCAAAGCAAGCTTGGTAAGCTCAAAAAAAGTGAGGTCCCCTAAGATGTATAATTTCTCTGGTCTTAAATCTCACTTCTTACCCTTATTTTTGCCGAATGATTAACGGTAAAAAGGTCGTGGTGGTTTTGCCGGCCTACAATGCAGCACTCACGGTAAAGCAGACCTTCGACGAAATTCCCTTCGACATTGTGGATGAAGTGGTGTTGGTAGACGATGCCAGCAAGGACGATACGGTTGAAAGGGCAAAGGAAATAGGGATAAAGCATGTGATAAAACATGAAAAAAACAGGGGTTATGGGGGCAATCAAAAATCCTGCTATACCAAAGCCCTTGAGTTGAACGCCGATATTATTATTATGCTGCACCCCGACTATCAATATACTCCAAAACTCATTGCCCCTATTGCCGGTATTATTGCCAACGATTTGTATCCGGTGGTGTATGCTTCGCGCATTCTGGGCAAAGGTGCACTAAAAGGAGGGATGCCAATTTATAAATACATTGCCAACCGGTGCCTCACGCTCTTTCAAAATATACTGATAGGTCAAAAATTGTCGGAATACCATACCGGCTACAGGGCCTTTAGCAAGGAAATTTTCAATAAAATAAATATCGAAGCCAATTCCGACGATTTTATTTTTGATAACCAGATGACCGCTCAAATTTTCATGGCGGGCTATGAGGTTGGCGAAGTAACCTGTCCAACAAAATACTTTGAGGAGGCCTCGTCCATCAACTTTAGGAGGAGCTCAATATATGGTTTAGGGGTAATACTGGTCTCCATCCAATACCGACTTCATAAGCTTGGATTGGGGAGTTTTAAGATTTTTAAAAAGTAAGATTTTTAAGAGGCAATTCTTCTTGAAACCATAATCAAGAATAAAAAATGGAAAACCACAAAAAAGGCTCAGAGGCCATTCAGGATATGGTGATTGGTATGAGCGACGGTTTAACCGTTCCGTTCGCCCTGGCTGCCGGCTTAAGTGGGGCGGTTGCTCAGTCGGGCATTATTCTTACGGCAGGAATTGCCGAAATTATTGCCGGAAGCATTGCTATGGGGCTTGGGGGGTACCTGGCCGGAACGGCCCAAGTGAACCACTATAATGCTGAACTTAAACGCGAATATGAAGAGGTTGAACTGTTGCCTGAAAAGGAAAAGCAGGAAGTAAAAGATGTTTTTAAGGATTATGGCCTCAGCGAAAGACTGCAAAATGAAATTGCTGAGGAAATGTCGAAGAACAAGGACAAATGGGTGCAATTTATGATGCGCTTCGAGCTGGACTTAAATCAACCCGACCCGAAACGCCCCTTAAAAAGTGGTTTAACCATTGCCTGCTCTTACATTGTGGGAGGGGCCATTCCCATGTTGCCCTATATGTTGGTTGAGGATTCGACCACTGGCCTAAAGTTTTCGGCAATGATCACCCTCTTGGCTTTGTTTGTTTTCGGAATGTTTAAGAGCAAGGTAACAGGACAGCCTGTTTTGGGTGGAGCTTTAAAGGTGACCTTGATAGGGGCCCTTGCTGCCTCAGCGGCCTATGGCATTGCTAAATTGATGGGCGTTTAATGTCCTAAATTCTGCGTTTGTCAAGCCAGTTTAAATCTCTTCGGTATCCTATCGTAGCTGTAAAATAAGAATCATTTTTCCCGGAATTTTCCTCTTTAATCCACCTAAAGGCTTTGCCGGCCAATGATTTTTTTGAAGGAGGACCTGAGGTTTCCTCCTGGTTTACATAGTTTGTTTCCTCATACGAGGAGCCTAACCCGTCTATAAAGTCGGAAAAGCACTTCCGGGCAGTTAACTCTAAAAAAATAGATGATTTTAGGGAAATATCGCTTTTAAGACCCAGGGTCAACGGCATCACAATGGAGAGGCGTGTACGCTGAGCGGATACATGGCTGTTAGAAAATTGATAATCTCTATACGAATGATCAGAAGCTTGAGTTCCTTCCCTGTAAAGGTTTGAAGTGTAGCAAATTACACCTGTCCCAAGGGAGACATACATGTGGGTAAAATTTTTCTGACTCCATTTTTTATGGTTGCGATGGCTAGAATTAAAAAAATTATACCTGAAGCTGGGCACGAGTTCTACCACACTGGTTCGTACCGATAAATTGCGCAAGTTTCTCGATGGCTCCTCGCTGTATTGGTCGCTTGAGTGCAAATAGAGATAACTTAAACCCATGCATAGGTCAAAGTGCTGATTCTTTTTCCATCCCAAATTGGCACTTACTCCAAACCGTGTAGATTTATTATCAAAGTCATTCACAAAATTTGACCCTTTGCCTTGTCCTCCTCCTAAGTCACCTGACAAATTGCTCATGCCGATGCCAATTTGTGCTGAACTGGCGTTTAAATAATTCTGTGCTTTTAAATCATATTCTGAAATCAGAGTAACGACTAAAAACATGACTGTACACCGCTTCATAACCTATTTTTTAAAATCAAAATCTAAGTTAGGAGGTAGTTGCATAATTTGGATGAGATAGAAGGTCTTGAAAATGTTAATAACTGCGTTTAAAACAGTTCACAATAAGTCTGGATTGCAAACGAATGGCACAAGAGAAATGCTTTGCGAAAAGGAATACCGTTCAGTATTGGTTTTTTTAGGCATTCCCTGCCAGAAGGAAATCGATGTCCTTGGCCTTTAAATTGAGGCGCTTGCCAAGGGAAAAGTTTGTCAAATGACCTTTGTAAATATATACCCCTCTTCGAATGCCTTTCTGTGCCCAAAGCAGTTCTTTAAAACTTCCTTCTTCACCCCATTCCATCAGTACATGGGTAAAAACATTGCTGAGGGCATAACTTGCAGTGCGTGCGAAGCGGCTGGGTATATTTGGAACACAATAGTGTATGACCCCATGTTTTTCAAAAGTGGGGTGTTTGTGGTTAGTGACTTCACTCGTTTCGAAACATCCTCCCTGATCGATGCTCACATCAATAATAAATGACTTAGGACGCATATTCGCTACCATTTCTTCGGTCACAATATTGGGACTTCTGCCTTCCGGACTCCGCATGGCACCAATGGCCACATCACAATGACTGAGGGCCTTTGCCAATATTTGAGGAATGATGGTACTGCTATAAAGTCTTTGGCCTATGTTGGATTCCAATCGGCGCAATTTGTAAAGGGAGTGATCGAAAACCCTCACATGGGCCCCAAGTCCGAGAGCAGCCCTTGTGGCGTATTCGCCAACGGCTCCGGCACCTAAAATAACCACTTCTGTGGGTTGTAGTCCGGGTATGCCTCCAAGCAGTTCGCCTTTTCCAAAATTGTTATTCGATAAGTGTTCGGCGGCAATTAAAACAGAAGCCCTGCCGGCTATTTCGCTCATGGCCCTGATAATGGGTAGGGCCCCTGAATTGTCTCTTAAAAATTCATAACCAATGGCTATGATTTTTTTATCCATCAGATGACGAATGTATTCATTGGTCACATTGGTTAACTGAAGTGCTGAAATCAGTATTTGATTGGGCTTAAGAAAATTTATTTCCTCATCGGTGGGAGGCGCAACTTTTAAAATAATTTCAGCTCTATAGGCCTCTTCTGCAGACTGGACAATGGTTGCTCCGGCCTCCGAATATTCTATATCGGGAAAATTAGCCCCAAGGCCGGCATTTGATTCAATGATGACCTGGTTTCCATTCTGAACGAGCATGTTTACCGAGAGCGGAGAGATGGGGACCCTGTTCTCCTGGTAAGTGCATTCTTTCGGAATGCCAATTTGAAGTCCGTGATTTTTCTTTTTAAGAGGGAGTAGTTTTTCCTGGGTCTGAAGTTCTGCTTCCTTGGCAAGGGCACTAAACGGATTATAAGATGTTTCTGTCATTAAATTGAAAGAATACACAATAATAAGCAAAATTTGAAGTTTTAAAAACTGTACAGTTTTTCGGATACTGTGCAACACTTTAGGGACGTAAGTCGCTCTATTCAATAAAATTACCGTTATTTGCAAGTTATATGATGATAAAACAAAAGGCATTTTTAATTTTAGCACTTTTAATAGGTAGCTATTTTAATGCATTTGCTATCAAAGATTCGAGCGATGCAACGGTCAATTTAGAAAGGTTGGAGAGAATCGAAAAACTCAGCAAAGGTCTTTATGATAAAATTCATCCAACCCATTGTCAAACCCCGGGAGACGATTGCAAAATGGTATTTGAAAATAACAAAATGCCAATCAATGGGGACGAGTTTATAAAAAACTCCAGACTGTTGGAATCTGAAATTCCCATGAAATACAATGCAGAGGTGGGGAGGTTAATCAACTATTTTGGAACCAGTTGGCAAAGCAAGTTGAAGGAGATGATTGTCATGTCGAATTACTATTTCCCCATCTATGAGGAAATTTTCGATAAGTACGATATGCCCCTGGAAATAAAATACCTTTCTGTGATTGAATCGGCTTTGAACCCAAATGCCACTTCCAAGTCAGGTGCAGCAGGCCTTTGGCAATTCATGCATGCCACAGGACAGATTTTTGATTTAAAGGTTAATAACTATTTAGATGAGCGCCGTAATGTTGAAAAATCGACAGAGGCTGCTTGTCAATACTTAAAGAAAATGTATTCGACTTATGGCGATTGGTATCTCGTTATTGCTTCATACAACTGCGGACCCGGCAATGTTAATAAAGCCATAAGAAAATCGGGGGGAAAACGAACTTTCTGGGAAATCTACCCCTATTTGCCAAAGGAAACACAAAATTATGTTCCGGCCCTCATTGCCATGACTTACCTCATGAATTTCTATGAAACAGTCGGCATTTCGCCCACCAATACCCTGGAAAAAAAGCCGAGATTGGTCAATGTGTCATGCAGTTCCGATTACTGTTATGAGGTAATTTGTAACACTCTAGCCCTGAGCAAAGACGAATTGAGAACCTTCAATCCGGAATTGAAAAAAACATCGTTCCCCGACAACCATGGCGAGTTTAAACTCAAGTTGCCCTATGAAAAGGCCATCTTGTTTTGGCAAATGGAAGATTCCATTCAGCAGGCCTCTTTACGTGCGAAAACATGGAGAGAACCTACCATAGAGACCAAGGTTGCAACCAAGGTAACAAAGGGCAAAACGTATACCGTGAAAAAAGGCGAATCACTTCCTGCTATCGCCAGAAAGCATCACGTTCAAGTTTGGCAGCTGAGGTCATGGAATGGTTTAAAGTCAAACCTGATTTATCCCGGACAAAAACTCATTGTCAAGGCCAGGTGATCAGGATCGCTATATTTGCCTCAGGCAATGGTTCAAACGCGGTTAACCTGTACAGTTATTTCAAAGAGCATGACTTTATTAGAGTGCATGCGATTTATTGCAATAACGCAAAAGCAGGTATTGTAGAGCGTGCCAAAAGCTTAGGACTTAAAATGACTGTCTTTGACCGTTCGGCCTGGGAAAATGGCAGCGTGTTACAAAATCTGAGAGACGACAAGGTTGATTGCATTGTTCTCGCCGGTTACTTGTGGCTCATACCTGAACAGATTATTCAGGCCTTTCCAAATCGCATTCTAAATATCCATCCTTCCTTATTGCCAAAATATGGAGGTAAAGGCATGTATGGAAGCAAAGTGCATCAAATGGTCATTGACAATGGGGAGAAAACATCCGGTATCACCATTCATCTCGTCAACCCACATTACGACGAAGGCGAAATACTCCTTCAAAAAACTGTAGATATATTACCGCAGGACGACGCGGAGAGTTTGGCCGATAAAATTCATCAACTGGAATACCAATACTATCCCAAAGTGGTTGAGGAATATGTTTCTAAAACGATGAGGTGAAAAGTTTATTTCAGTTTTAGGCTTCCTTCGCCCATCACAAATTCATCGCAATACAATAAGGCTCTGTAATTTCCACTTGACATGCCGGGAATTTTATCGAAGTAAATAATGACAGGACTCACCACGGCATTGTTAAACAATACAGAAGCTCTGGAGGTGTATTGCATGCTTTCACCATTCACTTCAAATACGCCGGAACCGGCATTTTGATTGGCTACAGTCGAACCATTAGGGCCTATCAGCCTTAAATAGATGACCTTTTTGCCGGCATCGGCAATTTCGTTTTTGTCTATGCTGAACTGAACCTTTATTTTGTCGATCCGGCTCAGCCTAGATTTTTCTTTTTCCTTGCTGCCTTTCATCATGATTCCTTCCACTTTGATATTGGTGGCATTTAGTTTTGATGCAATTCTTACCTTTTGGCCCAGCACTTTGTTCTGGTCGGTTAAGGCATTGTTAATTGATTTTTGTTCCTCTACTTCTTTCTTTACCGTTGTGTTTTCATCCTGTAAAGCGATGTTGCTTTCCTTTAAGTAAACATTCTCTCTGGAGAGTGAATCGATCATGTGGGTGGTAGTGGCTATTTTGGCCTTTAGGTCCGCTATTTCTGCTTTGGCTTTAGCCAATTCAGCTTTAGAAATATTTCCGGAGGCCAAAGTTTTTCTTATTTGTGAAACCTTCAGGGCTATTTCTTCGTTTTTAAGGTCAATAATGCTGTCCAGGGCATTGTTTTTGCCTTTGTATTCCAAGAGTTGTACTTCGGTTTCATCCAGCATCTTGTCGAGCTGATCCCTCTCTTTCGAAGTATCTTCAAGTTTGTTTTCGGTAGTCACAAGAATTTTGTCCTTGCTGATGAGATTGTAAAGCAGGGCAAAGTTGATAACAAAGAGAACGCCAATAATAATTAACAAATAGGTTTTGGTCCTTTTGTCTTTAGCAATTTGTTGTTCGTGATCTAGCATGGTAATTTTTTTTCAAATTTAATGGAAATGTCACAAAATAATCATTCAGTTAACAATAAAACCGATAAAATTTTGATTTATTGTTGGTTATTAAATTAAATTATTTGAGAGGCACTTAACTTGCCACTTGTTTCCTGATAATATTAAGAGCGCCACCTGCCTTAAACCACTCAATTTGTTGCGCGTTATAGGTATGGTTACATAAAATGGTATGAGAGCTGCCGTTGTTATGGTGTAGCACCAAAGAAACGGGTTTATTGGGTTCGAAACAGGTAAGGCCCAATAAATCGATGCTGTCATCTTCCTCAATTAAGTCATAGTCCGATTTATTGGCAAAGGTTAACGCAATCATGCCTTGCTTTTTTAAATTGGTTTCATGAATTCTTGCAAAAGATTTGGTGAGCACTACTCTCACACCCAAATGTCTTGGTTCCATGGCGGCATGTTCCCGGCTGCTTCCTTCACCGTAATTTTCGTCACCCACCACAATACTTCCTATGTTATGCGCTTTATACTCCCGTTGAACTTTAGGCACCTCATCATAGGCTCCGGTAAGTTGGTTTTTAACGGAGTTTGTTTTTTCGTTAAAATAATTCAAGGCCCCGATAAGCATATTGTTGCTGATATTGTCGAGGTGTCCTCTGAATTTTAGCCAGGGCCCGGCCATACTGATATGGTCGGTAGTACATTTTCCTTTGGCTTTAATGAGGAGTTTCAGTCCGAGCAAATCAGTGCCTTCCCATTCCTTAAAGGGTGCAAGCAATTGAAGCCGGTTGCTGTCTTCGGCAACCAAAATATTAACGTGACTGCCGTCTGCCGCTGGGGCTTGATATCCGGCATCCTTCACTTCAAATCCCTTTATAGGCATTTCAATGCCCAAAGGCTCGGCCAGTTTTATTTTATCACCGTTTTCATTGGTCAAATAATCGGTAAGAGGGTTAAAAGTAAGGTCGCCTGCTATAGCCATGGCGGTTACAATTTCAGGCGAGGCCACAAAGGCATGCGTGTTTGGGTTTCCGTCATTGCGCTTGGCAAAATTTCGGTTGAATGAGGTAATAATGGAGTTTTTTCTGTTGGGGTCATTCGAATGTCTGGCCCATTGACCGATGCAAGGTCCACAAGCATTGGCCAACACCACACCTCCCATCTTTTCAAAAGTCTGGAGGTAGCCATCCCTTTCAACAGTATACCTCACTTGCTCTGAGCCAGGGGTAATGGTAAATTCCGACTTGGCTTTGATTAAGTTTTCAGTCGCTTGTTGAGCAACAGAGGCTGCACGGGTAATGTCCTCATACGAGGAGTTTGTACAGGAACCAATGAGTCCAACTTCTAGTTGGGCGGGCCATCCATGTTCTTTAACAGCAGCGGCAAATTCGGAAATAGGCCAGGCCATGTCGGGAGTGAATGGGCCATTGATATGGGGTTCGAGTTCAGATAAATTAATTTCAATAACCTGATCAAAATATTTCTCAGGATTTAAATATACTTCAGGATCACCTGTTAAATGTTCAGAGATTTGGTCGGCAGCATCGGCCAGTTCCGACCTTTTGGTTCCACGCAGGTATTCAGCCATTTTGTGGTCATAACCAAAAATAGAAGTGGTGGCTCCTATTTCGGCTCCCATATTGCAAATGGTTCCTTTTCCGGTACAGGACAAACTTTCGGCGCCCTCACCAAAGTATTCTACAATGGCTCCGGTTCCGCCTTTTACGGTTAAAATGCCGGCCACTTTTAGGATCACATCTTTGGAAGCAGTCCATCCGTTCAGTTTGCCGCTTAACTTTACGCCAATCAACTTTGGAAATTTTAATTCCCAAGGCAGACCGGCCATCACGTCACAGGCATCGGCGCCGCCAACTCCAATAGCAACCATACCAAGTCCTCCGGCGTTTACCGTGTGACTATCAGTGCCTATCATCATTCCTCCGGGGAAGGCATAATTTTCCAAAACCACCTGATGTATAATTCCGGCACCGGGCTTCCAAAAACCAATGCCGTACTTATTGGAAACAGAGGCGAGGAAATCAAATACCTCCTTGTTCACTTCCTTTGAAACAGCCAGATCGGCGGTGGCCCCATCTTTTGCCAGGATGAGGTGATCACAATGAACGGTGGAAGGCACTGCAACTTTTGGTCGACCAGCCTGCATAAATTGCAAGAGCGCCATCTGCGCAGTAGCATCCTGCATGGCAACCCTGTCGGGGGCGAAATCAACGTAGCTTTTGCCTCTTTCATGAGCGGAGCTTAATTGCTCATCCCACAAATGGGCATACAGTATTTTTTCGGTTAGGGTAAGTGGTTTGTTAATAATTTTTTTAACTTCATTTATTCGTTTTGGGAAGCGCGAATACACCGCTTTGATCATGTCAATATCAAACATAGAGGGAATGGAAATAAATTGCGCAAAAATACATTTTAATACTAACAATTGCGGTTTCTAAATAGTTTTGAAAAATGCCCTTCAATCCTAAAAAAATGCGAATAGGTCAATTGCTGTGTGTTCCTTTCAATTACCTGAGAGGCCGGATGGCTTTTAAAAAAAACCCCACAGAAAATGTGGGGTTTCGACATTAGAATTTAGGAAGAAGGTTTGTGTAAATAACTCTGTCCTAAGTGATTTTTAAAGGCGCTGCAAACGTACCATTGTGAATTCTAAATCCTATGCGATACTTTCCCAACAACAGAATACTTTCCGAATGGTAAATGGTATTAGGATGGTTTGCAAAGGATCGGAATAGAGCAGAGGCCTAATTAACCATAAATTTGATAGTTTTAGAGAATTGTAGGTTAGTAGCGGTTAAAAAATATAATCCCGGTTGGATATTGCTAAGCTGAATGGCCTTGTGGTTTTCACCTGATGGCAATTCATCATTAAGCACAACTCGGCCTTTAAGATCGCTTAACGTTAACGTGGTGGCTACTTGATTTTTCGAGTTAAATCTCACATTGAGTATTTCTCCGTTTTTGGCTGGGCTTGGGAATACTGAAAAATCAAAACCGACGACTTCATGGCGAATGCTTACCAAGTCAGAATAAAATAGGGCACCGTCAAAATCGGTTTCCTTTATTCTGTAGTAAACTACTGCGTCAGCACTTTTTGCATCAAAGGCGCGGTAAGTGTTGAGCGCACCATATACATTTTTTGGTTGTATTTGAGCCACCTGGGTCCACACTCCCATGTTTGTAGATTTTTCAATTTCGAACTTTTCGATATTGTACTCATTGGTAGTGATAAACTTTAAGGCAACTTCTGCATTGACCATTTCTGCTCCAAAATACAACAGTTTCATAGGAAGAGGAGAAGTTGCGTTTACAGAATATTGTGCTGAAGAACCAAGAAAATTTGCAGCATCAAACCAAGCGTAGCTAAAGCTAAATCCACTATGGCCATTAGGTTTAATGAAAACCGAGAGGTTATTTGGGTTAAAATTGGGTATCTCGTAGCGGCTGTTCGACACATTCCAGTAAGTATAGGAAGCATCAGAACTGCTTGGGTTAGGAACCAATAAAATGTTGGTACCATTGTTATAGACAAGTACATCGTTATTATAGTCGGGTAAGGCGGTAAAAGCAACTTTTCTTGAACCGCTGCTTCCTGTTAAGCCTCCATAGTTACCATCCTCATAATCCGATCCTGATAGTTTACCTGGTAAAATGGAAGCACTGTTGGCGTTTACAATGGCATCTGCAGTGCCGGAACTTGCGTTCAAATCAATTTTCTTAGTGAAGGTAGCGTTTCCTGAATTGGTGCCAAAAGAGCTGCTGCTTAAGCCTGAAAAGGTTTTAGCAAGGGCTGTGGACACTTTTTCGATTCCAAAATTAACACCGGTAATATTCGAGGTCCCGGTGAGTATAGAAATTAAGCTATTGGCTGCACCGGTTTCATTTCCGGATCCTGCCCCATTGCCAACTCCAAAATTTTCGCCGGTACTCACCCATGAGCCAGGCAACGAAGGCGTGCTTGGCGCATTGGCACCTACGTTTAAATTGTTGCTCGAAATTTGAACCGAGTATTGGGATGAAGGATCTAAACTGCTAAAGGTGTACTGACCATTTGAAGGAAGTGTAACTTTTTGTGCGATGGTTCCATCGCTGGCGAGTAGATAAGCATAAAGCTGACTGGAACTCACTGTACCTACCGGTGTTCCGTCTATCAGTGGTGTGCTTTCGGTCATGCCATCTCCGTCGTTGTAAACCGTACCGCTTATACTCAACTTAATGGTTAGGTCGTAGTCTTCTACCTCACCATTAGAGGCCTTTCCGATTGGGTTGGAGCTTTCAGATGAGCTGGAACCAATTCTGAGTCTAAGAAACGATTCTCCGCCAACCAATCCACTTAAATTTGACCAGGTAAGGGTAACCGTAGTGGCATTGTTTGCAACGTTATTTGCTGAACCTGCTTTCTCGCCCGACTCGAAGCTGCCATTTTTGTTAAAATCAATCCATCCGAAAAGTGAAGCTGAGGCACCTGAGGTGTTTGAAACATTAACGGTAACCGAATAAGTACTTGAATTGGTATTGAGTACATTCAAAGTGCTTACCCCATCTTCGTCGTTTACAGAGCCCGGCGCATCAAGGTCGTCGCCGTTGGCGCTGCTGGTGTTATAGGTGGTATTTTCAAAGTCTATGGCAGACCCAAGTTTTACTCTAGGAGTTGCATTGCATATATGAAAAGCTGTTCCGTAGGATGAAGGCGCATCGCCATAGTCGGCGGGGTACTTAAAAACTTCAGAAGCATCATTGGTAATCGAACCGGTGCCATTGCTGATAGTGGTGGATGAAGTCCAATTGCCTGAGCCACTGTAAGAGGCAAAAGCAGGGGTATTGTCTACATATCGGGGAGTTCCATTTGAGCCGATAGACATTTGCCCTTTATAACCTGAGTAATTGGCGGTGCCTTTCATGCCGGCGATGTCATAAATTTGAAAGCTGCTGCCTGAAGAGTTATCCGTGAGATACAAGGAGGAACCGTTAATGACAAAATCACCATAACCGAGGGTTTGACCATTGGCATTTGCACCCAGTTTTGAGAACACTCTGCTGGCCATAGTGGCATTACCTGAATTGTCGAAATCGATTCTATAAACGCCAGCGGCATGATTTTCGGTAGTGGTTTCAATACCTATATACAAACTTCCATTGTAAAAAGTGGCCCCGCCGCTTCCCAAACCTTCGTTGGATAACGGGAGGTATAAAGGCGAACCGGTAACATCGCTTACCAGGGTTGACTTGGTTCCGGTTTTTACATCGTATTTATAAATGCTTTTGTTCGACGAAACTAAGTCTTCGTCGGTATAGTATATCACATGCTTTGTAGGATCGCTGGCCAATGAATTCACACCAACTACCGAGGCATCGCTATATAATAAGGTGGCAGCACCGGTAGTGGCATTTACAATATTTATATGGTTGCTTCTGGCTACTAAAAAGTATTCAGGTTGGCCGGATTCAGGGGCGGCAATTGCGTAATATGAGGAAGGAAAGTCTGCGCTATTGCAGCCCAAAATATCAGAGATCCAGATGTTGTCGGATCCGGATGATTTTGTAAAGGTCAGGGTTATACTTTTAACGCTGCCTGAAACCGTGACGGTGGCTGATGAATTGTTGCTGCTGCTTGACACACCACCCGAAGCACCTGTGATGCTTGCACTGCCCGAATTGTTGCCACTTACCGAAAGTGTTGTCGTCCCCAGGGTAGCTATGGATAGGCTTTGCGATGTGTTATCGTTGTTCACCGCATCAAAGCTCATGGATTGTCCATTGTCCAAATCGTGAATGGTAAAAGATAGGTTGGTGACTTCCTGAGAAAAGTTGAAGGTGATGGAGCCATTTCCTATATAAAATGCTGCATCATAGCTGGAAGTGGGGTCATTAGATCCGGTAACGGAAACACCGGCATTTCCTGTGTGAGATCCGTTGGATCCTGAAGAGGTAATGGTGCCGGTTGTGGTGAGCAGTAGGCTGTTAGTGCCTATAGCGAATCGTGAGCCGGTGGTTCCCAGGGTATAGCCTCCGTTGTTGTAAAGGAGGTCCCAGTTGATGGAAGCCTGGGAATACCCCGAGCCACATTGAGAGTAAGAAAAATTTGCATTGAGCAAATAACATAGCAATACAATCGACCTTGTCGTAAATCTTTTTTTCATATTAATTTGGCGTTAGAATTTAAATTTTCAGGAAATTACTTTTGGTGTTTCCTGTAAATCATGATGCAAGATTAATATCGTTTTCACCCCATGACTTACATTTCTTTCCAGACGGTTTATATTTTTTCCGAATGGTAAAATATGGAATAAATAATCCTCAAAAATGAATTCATAAGGATATATGGCTTACCATACTATCTTTGCCTGTATCGAAAATAATTATGCTTAAGGCCAGGGATATCATAGATGTATTAGAACAAAAAGCACCTCCGGTTTATCAGGAGGCCTACGACAACAGCGGCTTGCTCACAGGATCTCGATCAATTGAAATCAGCGGTGTACTCGTTTGTTTGGATTGCACAGAGGAGGTAATAGATGAAGCCATTAACAAAAAATGCAATTTGATTATTGCTCATCATCCCATTTTATTCAAAGGCTTGAAAAAGTTAACAGGAACAACTTATGTCGAGAGAGCAATTATAAAGGCCATTAAAAATAACGTTGCCATTTACGCCTTGCATACCAATCTCGACAATGTACTCATTGGTGGAGTGAATTCTAAAATCGCATCCAGGCTCGGCTTGCACGATTTGAAGGTCATGGAAAGAAAAAACAATCTGCTCAACAAACTCGTGACCTTTGTTCCGGAAGAAAATTCCGATTCGGTGCGCGAGGCACTCTTTAAAGCAGGGGGAGGGCATATTGAGCTCTACAACCATTGTTCTTTTAACACTGAAGGTACGGGCACTTTTTTGGCGTCAGAAGGCGCCAACCCTTATTTAGGTGAAAAGGGAGAATTGCAAAGGGTAAAGGAAACAAAGATTGAACTTGTTTTTCCAGCCTATTTAAAATCCAAAATGATTGAAACCCTCCATGAGGTTCATCCTTATGAAACTGTAGCATACGATGTATTCCCGCTGCTCAACGCCCATCCCGGCGTGGGTTCGGGCTTAATAGGCAACCTCCCGAAAGCTATGAGCCCGGATGAGTTCCTTCAGCATTTAAAATCTTCAATGAAAGCAACGGTCATAAAATACACCCATCGCGCAAGCAAAATTCAAAAGGTCGCCATTTGTGGGGGTTCCGGCAGTTTTTTGCTCGAAAAAGCCAAGACACTTCATGCCGATGCTTTTGTGAGTTCTGATTTTAAGTATCACGAGTTTTTTGATGCCGAAAACGAGTTGATGGTATGTGACATCGGGCATGCCGAATCGGAACAATTCACGCCCGAATTAATTATTGAAATTATTAAAGATAAATTTCCTAATTTTGCACCCGTTTTAGCGGAAACGAACACCAATCCGGTTAATTACTATTATTAATGGCAGTACAAAAATCTTTCTCAGTAGAGGACAAATTAAAAGCAATTTTCAATGTTCAGGCGCTTGACAGCAAGCTTGACAAACTTAGGGCCGTAAGAGGAGAACTTCCAATGGAAGTTTCAGACCTCGAAGATGAACTGGCTGGACTTCAAACCCGCATCGAAAATATTTCAAACGAGGTGCTTGAATTGGAGGAAAAAATTAACTTCAACAAGGAAAAGATCAAAGATTCACAGGCCCTCATAAAAAAGTATACCGAGCAATTAAACAACGTAAAGAACAACAGGGAATTTGATGCCTTAAACAAGGAGATTGAATTGCAAGGGTTAGAAATATTAGCGGCAGAGAAGAGAATCAACGATACAGGCAATGCCATTGCTGAGAAAAACGAGCTTATTGAAAGTGTGAAGGCTGGTCTTGAAGGCAGAATTGCAGATTTGGAGCACAAAAAAGGTGAACTGACAGAGATTGTAGCTGAAACAGAGAAAGAAGAAGCGCATTTATTGGTTGAAAGGGCTGAAACTGAAAAGCACGTTGAGGAAAAACTGATAAAGGCTTATGATCGCATTCGCCTAAATGTGAAGAATGGTATAGCGGTAGCGCCAATTTTGCGCTCATCCTGTGGGGGGTGTTTCGCAAAAATGCCACCACAATTGGAAGCCGATATCAAATCGTATAAAAAAATTGTAATTTGTGAGCATTGCGGTCGAATTCTTGTCGACTCAAAGCTTGCAGGCTATGAAGAAGAAGTAGTTTTGGAGGAAGAAAAACCTAAACTTCGCAGACGTTTAGGCGGTAAAAAGGAAGAAGAAGCTTAAACCCCTCAGGGTTTTATATTAAAGGGATTGGGTGACCAATCCCTTTTTCATTAAAAAAAATGCAGAAGATACACGGGGCCATTTTTATATTATTTTGTCTGATAAGTCCTTTACTTTCAGCCAAAGTTGAATTTAATAAAAAAAGCAACGAAGCTTTCGGCGCCATTTTGAATTTAAAATTGCCAAAGGCCAATGAGTTGCTCAGTTCGGAGATTGAGCAGAACCCAACCAATGCTACAGGTTATTATTTAAAAGGACTCAATGAGGTGATTGCCGTATTTATTAATGAGAATGATGCCGAATACAAGAAACTTCAAAAGTCGATTCCTGAAAAAATAAAAAAAATTGAAAAGTATGGGGGAAAGTCTCCCTATGCTCTCTTGTTCAAGGGACAACTGTTATTTTATTATGGAATTACTCAGGCTAAATTTGAGGATTTTTTTGCGGCAGGCTTAAACATGAGAGACGCCTATTTGGTCTTAAAACTAAACCATACCAAATACCCCACCTTTTTGCCTAACAATACCATTATGGGGGTCATTGAAACCTTTTCAGGGACAGCGCCAAGCTCCTTTAAATGGATCATCAATATGTTTGGCATTCGCGCCTCCGTAAATGCAGGGATGAGCAAATTAGAAAAAATGTCGACAGCAACTGTAGAGGAGGGAAGCACATTGCAATTTTTTAAGCTGGAAGCAAAAATTTTTCAGGGGGGATTATCGCATTTGGTGTTGCACGATGAAAAAAAAGGATGGGAAATTATTGATGAATGCACCAAAGACTGGAAATTAAACCTATTCAGTACCTATTTGAGGTCATCGTTTCTTATTAAAACAGGTAAAAATGAGGAAGCGATAGAAATCTTGCTCAACAAACCTGCCGGAAAGGATTACACAGAGCTGTATTTTTTGGATTATCTTTTAGGGGTGAGCAAATTGAGCCGCCTCGACAAAGACGCCAATCAGTATCTCCTTGCATATGTAAAAAATTTCAAGGGGCGCAATTACCTTAAAAGTGCCCTCCAAAAACTGGCGTGGTACTATTTAATTATGGGAGATTACACGTCCTACGGTGCCTATATGAAAAAAATAGCTTCTTTCGGAAAGGAGTTTACAGATGAAGACAAGCAGGCCAGTAAAAACTCAAAATCCTCCTATATTCCAAATATCTCGATACTCAGGGCAAGGTTGTTGTTCGACGGAGGCTATTACGACCGCTCCTTCAAGGAACTGGAGGGGAAGTCGACCAAAAACTATGCCGTAAAACAGGATCAGGTTGAATTTATCTATCGCCTGGCGCGCATTTATCAAAAAATGGATAAGGCCTCCATGGCGATTTCTTATTTTCAGAAGGCCATCAATGCCGGAAAAAATTTGCCAAATTATTACGCCATGGCTTCAAGCATCGAAATGGCCACAATTTATGAGTCGCAAAAGGATTTGATCAATGCAAAGTTGTATTATCAAAATGCGCTTAAATACCCTAAAAACAAGGAGTATATCAATAGCCTTGAACAAAGGGCGAAAGCAGGACTAGAGCGGGTTTCAAAATAAAATTCGAGGCACTTGGTCGATGAATAAAATGGTATAAAGGTTAGTTTCCTTTTGAAGAATGCGGTGCAACTTCATCCCCTTTTAAATACAAATTGATAAGGTAATGAATGAGATAAAGCAATGGAATCATCAAAATGGCGATAACAAATTTGTACATATAGTTTCCGGTTCCAATACTCAGAACCCTAAGTATCGGCCAGTCATTACCAATATAAAAGGCGATGAATAACACCAAATAGCTGTCGATGAATTGAGAAAACAGGGTTGATATAGTAGCCCTAAGCCATAACATTTTGTGCTTGAATCGGTTCTTTATTTTTTGAAAGATAATAGCATCCAGAATTTGGCCTACCAGAAAGGCGACAAGAGAACCGACAATGATCCATAAACCCTGGCCAAAAATGGTGGTGAAGGCCAGTTGCATATCAGGTACCCCTCTATTCAGTTGAGAGCCTGGCCACCATGGCGCCGGAACCAATTCAATGGCTAAAAAAACCATCATAAAAGCGTAAACGATAAGAGCAGCCGTCAGCCAGGATAAAAACTTTACCCCCATAACTCCAAAGTGTTCGTTTATAATATCTGTCATTATAAAAACTACCGGCCAAAGCAAGACGCCGGCTGTTAAATTGAATGAAAAAACCGAGCCGAATAAAAACATTTCAATGGGTTTAATTCCAGCGGTAGCTTCCAGTGAAAATATTTTAACCCCTATAAATTCAGCTACGATGGCGTTGATGATAAAAAATCCCCCGAGTACGATAAAAAGTTTTTGTTTTCTCGATTTCATGGATACTTATTTCTACGCAATATTAGGATTTAAAAGGATATTCGGCCAAAATAATTCGAGGTAAAGTGTGCTTAATGGATGACTTGCCTTGAACCCATACAGATTGGAAATAACCGATAAGGGACTTTGCGGGTTCGGCAGATTAGCCTGCTAGTTTGAGAAAAAAACCGCTGTTAACCCATAATAACCAGAGGCTTTTGAGTGTTATAAAGCAGGCCCTAAATAGGGCCTGCTGAAAAAGTTCAGTGTGCGTGCAGGACAAGGCGGCAAAGCGCAGATGTACTTTGACGTACCTCAAGCTGCAGCCGCCGAAGTGATGCATGTGCAATGGACTAACGACCTCATGAAGGCATGAGGAACACGATATTTTGATACTTTACTGATTTTATCGTGCATTAAAAGAAATTGAAGCAAATGAGAGCCTAATCATAGCAAGCTTTTGAGTGTTTTTCAGCAGGCCCTAAATAGTATACACTCCGTCGGGCTGTGGATATAAGTTCGGGGTGATTGTCACGCTAAAAAAATACTTTTGTCGTTTACAATACCAATGAGAAGCCTTTTTCGCAACATTTGCTTTTTAACCGGCTTGACCCTGCAAGTTTTAAGTTACGGACAAAGGGATTCGGTGAAAGATTTGGATAAAGTGGACATTTATACCAAGTACAGACCTGTGCTCACCGATGCTAAGCGGGTGGAATCGGCACCAGAGATGCAGGACCCGGAAAAAAAGGAACTCAAATTTACCTACACGCTACCCGATTTGCGTTACAAGGTTCAGCCGGCATTTACCCCGATTGCTGCTCAGGAGTACCGCACCAAGAACGAAGAAGTGATCAGCGGCAATTTCATCAAAGCAGGATTTGGAAATTACACAACCCCTCTTTTTCATGCCGAACTGCACAATACCAAGAGCAAGAACTATTCTTATGGTTTAAGTGCCCATCATTTGTCGTCGAGCGGAAAGCCGGCTTTTAAGTCGTTTATGGACGATAACATTCGCATCAATGGGAACAAATTCATGAATGGAAATACCTTAAGCGGACAAATGGCTTATTCGAGATATGGGTTCAACTATTATGGTTACAACCATGAAACCGATACCTTTAAGCGTGATTCCATTGCTCAGGCTATTCAGAACATTACAGCCAATGTCCATTATGACAATATACGAACAGCCAAAAAGGTAAAAACGGCCTTCGACGTAGATTTTTACAGGTTTTCAATCCGAGAGCAAAACGAGTTGGGCTTCAGGGTAGGAAATAAAACCAATGCGCGGGTTGGCAATGGGGAACTCTTCGTGAATCTGGCTTTCGAAGGTTTTGCCTCAGGTCCCGATTCAGTGAAATACAATAGAAATTATATCGACATCCATCCGGGTTATAAATTGCGTTACAGGGATGTGGATTTGAGCCTTGGTGCCTTCGCTTCCATTTTTTTGGATACACTCGAAAGCCAATTCTATCTTTACCCTGAATTTAAACTCGATTACTTCGTAGTGCCTAAAAAAATGAAGGCATACGCCGGATTGAGCGGAGGACTTACCAAGGGATCGAACCGAGCGTTGTTTAACGACAATGCCTTTCTGGCCCCCAACCAACACATTAAAAACAGCTACAGCCCCTACCTGATATTTGGAGGGATAAAAGGCAAACTCGGCAGCGGATTGGATTATTTTCTCGAAATCTCACAACAAGCCATCAACGACCTGCCACTCTATTTGAGCGATACCCTGGCCTTACACAAGTTTATCATTAAATACGAAGATGTGGGTTTGTTTAAATTTCAGGCTGGCCTCAATTACAATAGCAACCAAAAACTGAATATTGGCACCAACTTTACTTACTATTCTTACAATACCACCTCGGCACATGCCTTCCAACGCCCCGATTTCGAATGGAATTCGAAAATATCGGCCACCATTGCCGGCAAATTAAATTTACACTCTAAAGTTTACGTCATCGGCAGCCGCTGGTCGCGTTATATTTGGTCGAACAACAGCGAAAAACTGCCTGTAATTGCCGACATCAACATAGGAGCCGACTACCGTTATAGCAAAAAACTTTCCTTCTTTTTGGATGCCAACAACCTGATGAACCAAACCTATCAAAGGTGGTTTAATTATCCCGTTTATGGCCTCAATGCCCTGGCCGGGGTTACTTTTATCTTTTAATTTCGGGCTTTTATTTTTTTAAATTTCGAGTTTGAATTTAATATCTTAATGCTTACTTTTGCAGCCCTTTAAATAAAAAAGATTCAGAAAAAATGGAATTAAAAAATTATGAATCTGTAATCATATTAACGCCCGTATTGGCCGAAAAACAGATGCAGGAAGCCATCGCATCCTTTCGCCAATTGATTACAGAGCAAGGCGGACAAATTGTTCGCGAAGAGAATTGGGGATTAACAAAATTGGCTTACCCCATCGCAAAGAAAAGCACAGGATTTTATCACATTTTCGAGTTTAAGGCTCCAGGCAGCATTGTTGCCAAACTGGAATTGGCCTATCGGAGAGACGAGCAGGTTCTGCGCTATTTAACCATTGCCCTCGACAAGCATTCGCTATTGTATAATGAGCGACGCAGCAAGGGAGAGTTTAACAAACCAAAAGAAGTAAAGGAGGCCGTAGCATGAGCAAGAGTAAAAAATCATCAAGTCACGACGACAGTTTCATGTTTAACAACTCTCCGCAGCAATTCAAGAAAAAGTATTGCCGTTTTAAGAAGAGTGGAATTAAATACATCGATTATAAGAACGCCGAGTTTTTATTAAAGTTTATTAATGATCAGGGCAAAATTTTGCCACGTCGTCTTACGGGAACATCCCTTAAATATCAGCGCAAGGTGGCTGAGGCTGTTAAAAGAGCCAGACACATTGCCATTTTGCCTTTTGTTGGAGATCAATTAAAATAGGAGAAACCGAATTATGAAAATTATTTTAAAAGAAGATGTAAAGAATTTGGGTCAGAAGGACGATGTAGTGGCTGTTAAAAACGGCTATGGCCGTAATTTTTTGATACCAACGGGGAAAGCCAGTTTGGCAACCGAATCGGCTTTGAAAGTATTAGCCGAAAATCTGAAACAAAGCAAATACAAGCAGGATAAAATAAAGATGATTGCCACCGAATATGCTGAAAAGCTCGAAGGCACCACCTTAAACATTTTAACCAAGGCAGGATCAAACGGAAAAATATTTGGTTCGGTTACCACCATTCAAATTGCGCAAGCGCTTAAAGACTCAGGTTTTGAAGTGGATCGCAGAAAAATTGTGGTCGACGATATCAAATTTTTGGGCGAGTACAAGGCGGTTGTGAACCTACACCGCGAAGTTTCGGTCAATGTAAATTTAAACGTAACTCAGGAGTAGTCTATTCCTGACTCGATAAATAATAACCGCTTTAGGATCATAGAGCGGTTTTTTTATTGCCAGTCAGGAGCAGTTGAATATATAAGGGGCCTGGATTAAAAGCGCCTTCACAATGAAGTTCTGAACGCATGATTATAAACCATGCTGAAAAGGTCTGAGGCCATATATCATGTGTCGGGTCATGGCTTAGATAAGGCTTGCCGAAAATCACTTAAAAGCTTGATACCGATCATATAAAATGAATAGGCCAATAATTGATACTTATCTTTTATTATGTCGGCATTAACTCCCGATGATTATCGGGATAAAATTTTGAAATAGCCTTGGGCTATTAAAAAAATACAATTCGCATAATATGATTAGGTTTATTAAAATATTGAACATTTTTAATGCAAGATAAAATGTGTATTCCATGAACATGTCATGCATCGAATATCGCCATGAGGTCGTGATTTCATTGCCCATGCAATTTACCGATAGGTCAAATGCCATAGTCCAACCGGTATAAAATTGAGAGGGACAAAAAGGGCCGCTTGTAACAAGTTTAGGAAGCCGACCTACAGGTATTATGTTCCCTAAATTTGTTCCCCTTTTTTTTGGTGTTCATTTCCAATGCAAAATTTCAAAATGCTCATCCATTGAATTTATAATAATATTACTTTTGGAAACAATATCCCTAAAGGTTTATCAGACATAGCTCGCTAGCGGTGGTTGTATAGGTATCATTTTATGAGACCTGTATACTAGCGGCAACCCCCGTCCCGCTAACAATTTCATCTTCAAAATACTTTCGAAAAGGCCATTTTTTCAAATTATATGAAGTGATTAGGTTTGATAAAGTTTGTCACTTGTCTTGCAAATAATCGTTGATTAATTAAGTTTGCAATAATAAAAAACTGGCAGGGACCAATCGTGTTTTGGACAACTTTGGTGTGCCAGTTTAATATTGCTCCAGTGGAACGGATGAGGACTTGTCCTCTGCTAAGTACGGTAAATGAGACCTATGGCTAATGAGACCACCTTTGCACCGTTCCACTTCCCTTGAGCAACAACACAAAGGTAAATGCCCAATATTATAGATTTCAACAAAAAATAGCGAGTTTTATACAAATATTCTACATTTAAATTGGTGATTTATAGCTAATTCAACAATAAATAGTACTTTTTTTGGCCTTTGTAAAGGATCTTAAAAGTAATAAATTGCACTTCCAAGACAACAAGATTTTCACGCAAGTGCATTCTTTAATAAAAGACGACAGATATTGACTTATGAGAGCAACCTTAAAAACAATTCCTTACGCCGAAGACGAAAAAACACTTAAACTTTTTCAAGAATTTAAAGCATTAAACAAACAGGATTGTTTAACAAAAGAGCAGTTGATAAAAATACTTATGTGGAAATCGCCAAGGCCCAAAAAATATTATTTGGCCAACGATGAAAAATCGATTAATGAAATTACTTCACTTGCTTTTGCAACAAAGAATGAAAGTTTAAGAATTCATATTCTAACGGCATTGACAGGTGTTAGAATTCCAGCGGCTTCTGCAATACTTATGTTTTATGACCCAACAAAATATGCAGTCATTGACATAAAAGTTTGGAAGCAGTTGTACAAGGCAAAATTAGTAGATACAAACCCGGCAGGAACAGATTTTAAACTTAATGAGTGGGACAAATTCTTGAATATAGTTCGTGGACTTTCAAAAGAAATGAACTACACAACCCGACAAATTGAAAAGAGATTATTCGACCTTGATGATTTGACACGAAGAGGAAATGTCTACTAATAGGAAGATTGGGGCAGCCGCTAACAGCAGTAGCTGTTGCACAACCTTTCAAAACATTGCTTAAATCATCGTTTAATTTATAAA
>CAZTXB010000007.1:0-178043 GCA_964617955.1 uncultured Chitinophaga sp. | reverse complement strand
AAGATTTTTAACTTAACTTTCTAGCCTTTTGGTTTAAAATTGGGGAGTATTACACTATTAATGTAAATTTGCTGAAAGGAAAAAGTTGCTAACCTTTTTGATTGAGAATCCATTTTATCTTAAAGTAAAGACATTTAATGTTTGTCTATTAATAGCAAATAAGTTTAATTCATCGTGTTAACTGCGGATTATATAGTTTTTAGGTCTCCAATAAAAAGTACAGATTGTAGGTTTTTCAGTGAACTAGATATCCAATATTCATAATCCAAAGCAATAATAATGCTTTAGAAAAAGTTCCACATTAATCATGTTCATGAAGATAATTTTGTTATTTGCAGCTTTAAAAAATAATTGGATAATCTTTCTTCAGACTTAAATCAAAGTAAATTTCATGTAGCTTATGTCACAACAGAGTTTGTTACAGATAGTACCTTTGCTGGAGGTTTATCAAACTACCTATTTCGTACATGCATCTCGTTACAAAAATTTAACATTAAGACAACAGTTATACTAGATTCGACTAAAGATGAAGCCTTTTATTTTAAAGAGATCCTTGTTTTACGAGTAAAATCTAGAAAAACTTGGTGGTATTGGCTATTAAACTTAATAACCGCTTTCCGGCTTAATCCATCGTTACTAATAATAAATCGAAGCTATAATCTAAATAAAGCCTTAAAGAAATTGCATAAGAGCGATAAGGTTGATATCGTGCAATATGCTACTACCAGATCAGTTGGAATTATAAATACAAGGATTATCCCGTCTGTTACAAGGATTTCCAGTTATCAATCATTAATCGAGCATGCAAACGAAAACAGAATTGGATTTCGAGAATGGCAAAAAAACAAAATAGAAGATTTGATGCTAAAAAGGGCGAAGAATTTATTTGGCCCAAGTAATGTTTTGGTATCTTATATTTCAAAAAAGTTTGAAATAAAGGTTCAAAAAATAGAATCGCCGTTTATAATTGATGAAATAGAGTATTCTAACGAAATTTTAAATCAAATCAAAATCAGAACAAATAATTCAAAGTATATTTTATACTTTGGATCATTATCAGTATTAAAAGGGATCTTGGAAATCTCAAATATTATTCACGATTTTTTTAAAAATAATCCTGATTATTTCTTTGTTTTTATAGGAAAAGATATTCCATACAAGGGTCAGTCATTATTTAGTTTATTGCAAGAAAAAGCTGGTGAGTATAAAAATAAAGTGATCTGGTATTTTAGTTTATCACATAAACACTTATATCCTATTATAATAAATTCTACACTTGTTGTTTTACCTTCAAGAATTGATAATTTCCCTAATACATGTCTTGAAGCTATGTACTTTGGTAAAATCGTTATTGGAACGTATGGTACTAGTTTCGAAGAGATTATTAAAAATAATATTTCAGGAATTCTATGTAAAGCATATAATCCAAGTAGTCTTTTAGAGTCAATTGAATTTGCTTTAAAATTAGATACTAAAGAAAAGGAAAAAATCTCAAAGGCAGCGAAAGCTACAATTGAAGGATTACGTCCAGAAATAATCTCATCAAAGCTTCTTAATTACTATAAGGAAGTAATTAAGGATAGTGCATTAAATTCGAATTAAATTCAGATGCCAATAAATAAATGGGTAATTGTCATTCTATGTGTTTTTTATCATAAAAACTCATTTAGTCAAAGTTTATCATATACAAATATTGAAACAAAGAGCGGTATTCCAAGTTCAGAAGTATATTCTATTCTGCAAGATTCTAAATTTAGGATATGGGTTTGTACTGACAATGGTATATTCATGCAACATGGAGAGAGTTATAAAACATACTCGACTATTGACGGGCTTCCAACCAATACAATATTTAAAGCTTTTGAGAATAAACTAGATGGTAAAGTTTGGTTTATCTGCTATGGATTTGGATTATATTACTATGATGAAGGTATCCAAAAATTCAAGTGCCCAAATTACAACTCTAAATTAATAGAGATTCTAAAGCTTGGGTTTATAAATGATTGTGCATTTGACTCAATTGGTAATCTATGGATTACGTCTAAGTTTAAAGAATTACTATGTATTACTGAAAAAGGTAAAATTATAAGGAAACCCGACCGTTTAGGAAAAAATTCCGGTTTTGAAATTTTAGATTTAGGTCAAAATATGATAATGCGAAATATTTATTCTCCAAACTCGCAAATCACGCAATCTCCTAGATTTAAGTATGTTGAGACCAATTATAATAAATATATAGTAGCTCCTATAAATTGGAATATTAGTTTCCCCAACTACATAAAAACTGATAATGACGGAATGTTAGTTTCTTACCTGAACAAGGTTTTGTGCTTTGATAAATCTCGAAAATATAAGCAATTAAACTTTGAATCTAATGTTTTAGCAATGGTTCAAGATGATAAGAAAAATTTTTGGATAGGTACATTAAGAAATGGTATTGTATGCGTGGATTCTACTTTTACGCATATTTATAAACCATTAAGTGGTCTCTCCAATCTTTCAGTAACGTCAATAATCCAGGACGTTTATGGTAAGATCTGGTTTTCGACACTAACTAATGGTATTTATTGCATATCTAATAATGGGGTATACTGTTACCTTAGTGGCGAGAAAATTCAAAAAATTTATAAAACAAGAAATAAACTCACGCTTGTAGCTTCTAATGGAAGATTGTTGTATGGGGAAACCAATTTCAATTTTAAATTAGTTTCGGAGGGAAATGAAATAAAAGAAATCTATGAGTTTGCAAATCAAGTATTTATATGTAAGGCTATTTATAACAAAGAGATTCCTAAATTTTTAGATATTAAAAACATTGCAGCAAATTCTCTATGTCTTACAAGAAAATTTATTGTTCTCGGAAATAAGACTAATTTAATTTTCTATTCTTTAAACTTAAAACATTTCAAAAATTATATAGCGCCTTCACCAATTTTTAAAGTATTGGCTCTTTCTGATGAAACATTACTCCTTGGGTGTCTTAATGGAGTTTATCTATTTAAAAATAATAAATTCGAAATAGTTATTGGTGAGCAATGGCCCTTAAATTCAAGGGTGAATGATATTATCACTCGACACGGAAGGATTTTTGTATTAACGGATGGGAACGGGTTATATGAATTTGTAAACAATAGTTTGAAAAAAATATTTTCTATTAATGGTCGGAATTTTAGTTCAATAAGGTGTTTGGTTTCCGCAAATGATTCAACATTTTGGTTTGGAACATCTAGGGGATTATTTAAAGGGATTTTAAATCATAATCTTCAAATCAGATTTACTTTACATCTTACAACTTCAACAGGCTTGACATCTAACACCATTAATAATCTTTTGCTTCTGGGAGACACTCTAATTGCGGCGACCAATAGTGGGATATGTGTATTAAATAGTAGGATAAGACAAAATCCGATAATTGCACCAATTTTTTTTAAATCTATTATAGCAAACTATTCAGATACAATCTATAATCATTGTGAAAGAGAGGTTAAATTATTTGTTCAAAAGAAATGGAGAAATATTTTAATAAACTTTACCCAAAATAGTTGGCTTAATCACGAGATCCTTGGCCAAATTTCATATCGTTTGATGCACAATGGCTCAATCACCACTCCCTGGACCCCAATTTCCGATAACAGCGTGCAATTTACTAATTTGAGCCATGGGAAATACAGGTTTGAAATTAAAATAGAAGACGACATAACCGGAGAACACTATACCTCAACTGCTGATTTTGAAATCGAGGCGTATTATTATGAGAAAACCTGGGTAAAGGTTGTTTTTTGGTGTCTAATGGGTTTATTGGCTATAACCGCAGTGTGGCTTATTATTCGCAAGGTAAGATATGACCATGAGTTGAAGCGTAAAATGATGAACGCCGAAATCAGTTCTTTGCGAAACCAGATGAACCCTCACTTTATTTTTAATGCCCTCAACTCCATCCAGTATCTTATTTTTGAAAATAATCACGAGCAAGCATCAAAATTTTTGTCAAAATTTGCGAAGCTCATTCGCAAGAGTCTGGAGTTTTCAAAGCTCAATTTCATAAGCATTAAAGCTGAATTGCAATTTGTGGAGGAATATCTTGAGATTGAAAAACTTCGGTTTAAAGATAAGTTTGATTATAAAATTGAAGTAGACAGCCAAATAGATCCGGAATCGGATTTCATTCCTCCTTTGATGATGCAACCCCTCATTGAAAACGCCATTAAACATGGATTTCATAACAAAAGCGACAAAGGACAAATTTGGTTAAAACTTGAAATTGAAGAACCGGGGATCCTCAAATATTCTGTTACCGACAATGGCTCCGGATTCAAGAAAGGGGGGCAGGAGAGCGAAGAGTTTAAAACATCTTTGAGTTTGAACATTCTCAAAGAGCGATTCACCCTCCTGAAAGCTGATTTTTCAGAAAATGAATCCATTGGAATGAGCATAAATAATTTAATATTTGAAAATAAATTTGGGACCGAGATCATTTTAAAAATACCCCTTTCTCATGATTAAATGCCTGATAATTGAAGACGAAGAAAACAGCCGCGAGCTTTTAAAGAAGTTAATAATCCGCTACTGCCCTGAACTCGAAATAGTTGGCCTGGCCGGCGAAGTAAATGAAGCAGTGACGATGATTCGTGAATTGAAACCCACCCTCATTTTTTTAGACATAGAAATAAATGGAGGCAGTGGTTTTGATGTTTTAAACAAACTTGAAATGCGAAAATTGGGCGTAATTTTCACCACGGGCTATAACGATTTTGCAATAAAAGCTATAAAATACTCGGCTATAGATTATCTGCTTAAACCCATTCATTTTGAAGACCTGATTGATGCGGTACAAAGATTTAAAAGTCAGGTTTCCGAATTGCATGACGATAGATTGATGTCGGTAAAACTCAACGACAAACACGATCTCGAATTCAATCACTTTATAATTCCGTCTATGAAGGGATTTACAGTTCACAATTTAAGCGATGTGGTCTGGCTTCAATCGGATGGGAATTACACCAAAATAAAAATCAAAAATGAGGTACTCATGGCCTCCAGGGCCATAGGCTATTTTCAGGAATTGCTTCCCCCGGCACAGTTTTGCAGAATACACAACCGTTCAATCGTTAATGCAGCGTTTGTCAAAGAATTTGTCAGGGGTAAGACCAGCACCATCGTGCTCACAAACGGAGAGGAGTTTGAAGTCTCGGAGCGGAGGAAAGAAGGCCTTATGAAATTTTTCAAAAAATGAGTTTCCCGTGCCTCCTCAAAAAAAAACCCCATAAACTTACGGGGTTTTAGTGGGTTTATTCTAAAGTTTAGTTAAGGTCTAAAAATCTTGGTCTATTCTAAAATCAAATTATTCTTATTTAAATGTGAATCAAAAATAAAATAGGGTCAGCATATTGTCTAATACCAATTGATTTTTGTCGACTTTGAATTCATATCTGTAGGGTTTCATTGTTTTTTCGCAAAATCGAGGTGCATAATAACTCTAATAATTCATTTAAATTTTTGATACCGATGGCATTTAGCGCCTCTACTAATCCTCCATAAGCAAGCCCAATCGATTTTATGGGAATAAAAAAGCCTCCTCTCATTTCATTTATTGAATTAATTTAGCCGTCTCAAAACAAGGTTTTCTTGGAAGAGTCCTGTTTGATACATCGAGAAAATAAAAACGGTCCAATAGCTGTTATCTTTAAGAATGCGATTGCAAAGTACATTTTTTAACACCTACCAGATTTTAAAAACCTGTTGGGTGATCTTGCTGTTTAATTTTATCGGCTATCTCATGTTTGCCGAGTTTAAGCAAGGCATCGACGTTCTGAGAAATTTGGGTTTTCACAACAATGGCAATGCCAACAGCAAGCAGCATACCTTGATGTTGTGCATATTTATGGTATATTGGGGCTGGCAAAACTGGCGATCGACAAGGGTCATTACCCATTTCAAATCCTTTAAATTCTCAGAGTTTTATAAATCTTATTCCTTCCGCACCCTGGTTATAGTTCCGAGAATATTTTCGCTCTTGCCCTTTCTCATAATTAGTTATGCTACCTACAAGGCTTATAACGGGTTTAGTCCCCTGATGATTATGTATTTAAACCTGGGTGCATGGCTTTACATTTTCATCACTTATCGGCGTAAATTGATTGTTTACCTGATGGCAAAAAATTTTCCAATGCGTTTTTTGCTTGATTATATACCGGTAAAAAATGACAGCTATCCGGTTTCATTTATTCTAGCCAAGCAACAATGGTGGATTGTTCAAAGAATTGTGGTGCTGGCCATCACCTTTGTTCTCATTCTTATTTGGCCGATCTCCTTTTCTTGTATGATCGGTTCCTGCGGAATCGTCATGCTTGCCTTGAGCAGCTGGATGATATTTTTTACGCTCTTGTCACTTTTCGAACAGCGCTATAAAATCCCCTTGGTATTTATCACCTTCATGTGCTGGTTTGTTTTCAGTTTTTTTAACAACAACCACGAGGTACGCATGCTTGCAAAGGAAGATCCTGACAAAAGGATGTATCTCGACACATACATCAACCATTGGCTAAAAGATAAAAATGAAGACACGGTCAAGGTATATTTGGTGGCCTGTGAAGGTGGAGGCATAAGGGCAGCTTATTGGTCGAATGAAGTGCTTAGCGAGCTTCAGGAAAAATGGCCCGACTTCAACAAGCATACCCTGGCTTATAGCACAGTTTCAGGTGGGACATTAGGAGCCATCGCCTACCAATTATCTATCAAATGCAGCGACGATGCTAAAACTTCAAGGGACATATCCCGTCGCTTTTTAAAAAATGATTTTTTATCACCCATTATGGGCTATGCCCTATTTCCTGATGCGCTTCAAAGATTTTTGCCTTTTCCGGTGGCCAAGCTGGACAGGGCTGTGATTCTTGAAAAAACATGGGAAAACGCCTGGCAGGAAAGTTGTCCTATGAAGGAGAACTACTTTCAGCAAGGTTATTTGGAAAACAAATTTACCGAAGCTGACAATTTAGGACCCTTGCTTTTATTTAATGCCACCCATATTGAAACCGGGAAACGCGTGCTGGTGAGTCCGGTGAAATTTGGGGACAATCAGTTTTATCAAGCCACTGATTTGTTAAGCGTAACCAATAAAGACCTTCCACTGAGTTCAGCAGTTTTGCTCAGCGCCCGATTTCCCTACCTCACCCCGGCAGGTCTTATTGTCGATAAAAGTGGTGAGAAATGGGGACATATAGGAGATGGGGGCTATTATGAAAATTTGGGCATTTCCACCCTTCTCGAAGTTTATACTCGCCTTAAAACCGTTTCGGCCAAGAAAAAAATTCCCATTAAGGTATCCTTTATATTTATTCGCAATACCAAGGATTTTATAAATACCAAGCCTCTGGAAAGCCTTTATGAAATGATGGCTCCCATTGAGGCCTATTTAAATGTTTGGTATAAAAGTGGGGGGTATAATCTAAACATGATTAAAAATATTTCGCTGAGCTCTCAGGATAAAATACTGAACTTTGCCCTACCGCGTTTCGAAAATGATATTATCCCGCTCGGTTGGAGCTTATCGGAGCAAGCCAGAGTTTATATCGACAGTCAGGTTGAAAAGGTGGTTGACAACGAATTAATCATTCACAAGTGAAAAAAAAATTGGAAGCACTCTTAATTTGTGTTCTTGTTTCACTCATTGTGAACACTGAAACAGGATGCAGGGCCAAAAGTTGCCCGGCTTACGGAGACGATACCCCCGAAAGAGGAGCCCTATTCAAAAGAAAGAAGAACAAGGCTAAAGGGGGATTGTTTACTAAAAAACAGAGAAGGTATTAGCAGTGGCATGAAAGCCTCCCTACGATTCGGAATAACAGGCCTGGGCTACTCAGTCTTTTGCAATTAAGGATTTCTCAAATCGTTAGAGTAAGATGCTTAAGTCAGACGGTTGTCCAATTTAATATGCGACCGAGATAATTTGGCTATTGGAAATATAAAACCAAGCAAAATGGCTGTATATTTGTTAGTGTAATTGAAAACAAAAATTTAAGAGGAGAATGGAAGCAAAATTTTCGCCAAATGTAAAGGAGGTTATACAATTCAGCCGTGAAGAAGCAATACGTCTTGGTCATGGCTATATAGGCACCGAACATATCTTACTGGGCATACTGCGTTTGGGCGAAGGCAAAGCCCTGATACACCTTCGCGCATTGGGGCTTGATTTTTTAAGACTCAAGAAAAGTGTGGAGGACAACATCAGAGATACGGCCACCAGGCCTACCAACCTAGGAAATATTCCGCTTACCAAGCAGGCAGAAAAAGCCTTGAAAGTAACGTATCTTGAGGCCAAAATTTTTAAATCAGATATCATAGGCACAGAGCACCTGCTCTTGTCAATTTTAAGAGATGAGGACAATATTGCCTCTCAAATTTTGACGCAATTTGGCGTGAACTACGATATCTTTAAACATGCTATTGAAGAAAACCTGACAGAATTGCCGCAGGCAGAGAATGACTTACCTGAAATAAGGGATGAATTTTCATCGGATGCGCCGGATGACCTTTATGGAGAACGCAAACCCATGGAAGGAAAAAAGGGCAATCCTAAGAGCAAAACGCCTGTGTTAGATAACTTTGGCCGTGACTTAACCAAACTGGCCGAAGAAGATAAACTGGATCCGATAATCGGAAGGGAGAAGGAAATTGAAAGGGTGTCGCAAATTTTGTCGCGCCGCAAAAAAAATAACCCCGTGTTGATAGGAGAGCCGGGCGTAGGTAAAACAGCCATCGCCGAGGGGTTAGCCCTGAGAATTACCCAAAGAAAGGTTTCCCGCATTCTATTTGATAAGAGGGTGGTAACTCTTGATTTGGCTTCTTTGGTTGCAGGCACAAAGTACAGAGGCCAATTTGAGGAACGCATGAAGGCAGTGATGAACGAGTTGGAAAAGTCGAGAGACGTCATTTTATTTATTGATGAAATTCATACCATTGTAGGAGCAGGTGGAGCTTCAGGCTCACTGGATGCATCGAATATGTTTAAACCTGCATTGGCCAGAGGTGAAATTCAGTGTATAGGAGCCACTACCCTTGATGAGTATCGCCAGTATATTGAAAAAGACGGGGCTTTAGAAAGGCGCTTTCAACCGGTTTTGGTTGAGCCTGCGTCACCTGAAGAAACCTACCAGATTTTGCAAAACATCAAAGACAAATACGAAGACCATCATTCGGTTACTTATACTGATGAAGCGTTGGATGCCGCCGTTAAATTGAGTGTGCGTTTTATAAGCGACAGGCATTTGCCTGACAAGGCTATTGATGTGATGGACGAGGCCGGCGCCAGGGTCCACCTCAGCAACATCATTGTGCCCAGCGACATTATCGAACTGGAAAAGAAAATTGAAGATATTAAGGAAGAGAAAAACCGGGTAGTTAAAAGCCAGAGGTATGAAGAGGCCGCACGATTACGCGACAAGGAAAAATCGCTTTTGGAGCAATTGGACATCGCCAAAGCCCGTTGGGAAGAGGAAACTAAATCCCAAAGGTACAGTGTGAGTGAGGACAGCATAGCTGAAGTGATAGCTATGATGACCGGAGTGCCTACCAAGCGCATTGCGCAGAACGAAGGCACAAAATTGCTGAGCATGAGCGATGACATTCAAAAGCAGGTCATTGGTCAGGAGCAGGCGGTTATTAAATTGTCTAAAGCCATTCAAAGAACCAGAGCCGGTTTAAAAGATCCTAACCGACCCATTGGGTCCTTTATATTTCTAGGTCCTACCGGAGTCGGCAAAACCGAGTTGGCTAAATCGTTGGCGCGTTATCTTTTTGATTCATCCGAATCTTTGATTCGCATTGACATGAGCGAATTCATGGAGAAATTTGCCGTAAGTCGCCTTGTAGGAGCTCCTCCGGGATACATAGGGTATGAAGAGGGAGGCATGCTCACCGAGAAAGTAAGACGCAAGCCCTACAGTGTGGTGCTGTTCGATGAAATAGAAAAGGCCCACCCTGATGTATTTAACATTTTATTGCAAGTATTGGATGAGGGGTACATAACGGATAGTTTAGGTCGTAAAATCGATTTCCGGAACACCATCATTATCATGACTTCCAATATTGGTTCCCGCCAGTTGAAAGATTTTGGAGCAGGTGTTGGCTTTAGCACCAATGCGAAGAACTTATCGAACGAAACCCATACCAAAAGCGTAGTTGAAAATGCCCTGAAACGCTTTTTCTCACCCGAATTTTTAAACCGAATTGATGACGTCATTGTATTTAATCAATTGGAAAAATCGAGCATTGAAAAAATACTTGAAATTGGCATTGACAAATTACTTAAACGAATTGAAGGCGTTGGATTTAAGCTAAATCTTAAGCCGGCAGCTAAAGAATTTTTGGTTGAGAAGGGATATGACAAGGAGTTCGGTGCCAGGCCTTTGGCGAGAGCCATACAGAAATACCTGGAAGACCCATTGGCAGAGGAAATATTAAAAGCCGGAATCAATGATGGGGATACCCTCGAGGTCGATTTTGATAAGAAAGAGTCGGCCCTTAAGTTTAAGAATTTAAAATCAAAGAAGATTAAAGCCACGGAAGAGTAGGCGGTTTTGCTTATTCACTTTCGATTAATTTCTGAGTGCGTTTAAAGCACAGCCAATTTTAAAACGCTGTTTTTTCATCGCTTTATCCTTTTTTAACTCCGCTTCTTAATTTTTTACTCGCTGTTTCATATATTTGCTTCTTATGATTCGCGCCGCGGCCTCATTTCTACTTACGGGCTTCATCTTAATAGGATGTGCCTCCTATGTTAAAAAATACAAAAAGGCTGTACCCACCCATTTCGGACAGGAGAAAGATCAAGCAACCGATGGCATTGAATTGGCCATAAGGGACGAGTTTTTTAAAACCAGAAATTTAGAATCTAATCGGGTGCCCAAGGATAAACTTTTTGAGGCACAAGTGTACCAGCAAAACCTTTTTACGCAATTAAACAAAGCGGCCATACCAGGGATTTCCTGGAAGGAGCGAGGCCCCAACAACGTAGGAGGTCGTACCAGAGCCATTTTATGGGATAAAAATGACCCCCTTCATAAAACTGTTTTTGTGGCCGGGGTTGCAGGGGGACTATGGAAAACGACTGACATTTATGCTGCCACGGTGAGTTGGCAAAAGGTCAGCGATTTATTTGATAACATAGCCATTTGTGCCCTGGCTCAAGACCCTATCAGGCCTGATACCATTTACTTCGGGACAGGAGAAGGTTTTTTTAACTTCGACGGCGTGCAGGGCAATGGTATATGGCGCTCAACCGACGGAGGCAATACCTTTTCTGTGTTGAGTTCTACTGTAACGACTAACTTTACCACATGTGCAGGCACGGGCGATTGCAATTTTGAATATGTCAACAAATTGGCCATTACGAGCAACGGTACAATTCTCGCAGCCTGCCGCTCGTATTATACCAACAGAGGTGGCCTCATGCGCTCCTCAAATTTCGGCAGTACTTTTTCAAAAGTAATTCCTTCTACTTCACCTTACTATGCCTCTGACCTGGAAATCGCAGCCAATGGCGATATTTACGCGGCGATTGGTTTAACCGGATCTGTCACGAGTGATTATGGTATTTGGAAGTCGACCAACGATGGGGCTAGCTTTTCACAAGTTTATGCTGCCAACACGACCCATGAGAGGCGCGTTGAAATTGCCTGTGCCCCCAGCAATTCAAACTATGTGTATGCCATTACCCAAAGTGCCTCCACCAATGGAGCATATGCTGTTTACCGATCGACAAATGCCGGCTCGAGTTGGTCGAGTATAACCAATCCCACTTCCGTTTCGGGAGGCTCAAATTTTGCAGGTTCTCAAGGCTGGTACAATTTGCTGTTGGCGGTCGACCCAAGGCATAGGGACTCGTTAATTATTGGCGGGATCGACCTTTATAAGTCGAGCAATGGAGGATCTACCTGGAGTCAATTTACTCAATGGGCTGGCAGCAGCTATAAGGCCCCAATTCATAGCGACCAACATATTGCTGCCTTCCGCCCGGCAAGTGACGATACCCTTCTTATAGGAAATGATGGCGGTCTCTTCCTCATCACCAACTTTTCGAGCAGTACGCCTAGCCTTAAAAATGTAAACTATAACTACAATATCACCCAGTTTTATTCCTGCGCAATGCACCCGGATCGATACTCAAATACATTTTTAGCTGGATCGCAGGACAATGGCACCCATAGCTTTGTCAACACCGGGGTAAACCAAAGTGGCGAAGTGATTGGAGGGGATGGAGGATTTTGCCACATCGATCATTACAGTCCGGCCTACATGTTTGGCTCGTATACCAATTCTTACTTTTACCGAAGTACCGATGGAGGTAAAACTTTCAGCGGTATCTTGTCGGATGGCAATGGTAAGTTTATCAATCCACACGATTACGACAGCAAAACAAAAATCTTGTATGCGGGCTATAGCAGTGGTAATTTTTTAAGGTTATCAGGCATGACCTCTTCGGTAAGTTCTACTGCAATCGGTGCTTCCTTCTCAGGCCAGGTGAGTGCAGTTACTGTGGATACCTTCAATGCCAATGTGGTTTATTTTGGAACCGATGCAGGGAAAATTTACCGGGTAACCAATGCCAATGCTTCGCCAACGGTTACCGACAGAAGTCCATCAGGGGCGGCAGGGTATTATATTTCATCCATTGCTATTGACAGAAAAAACTCAGCGCACCTTTTGGCTACGGTCTCTAACTACGGGGCCACGAGTGTGTATGAATCACTCAATTCAGGCACCAGTTGGTCCAGTGTGGAAGGCAATTTACCTGACATGCCCGTGCGATGGGCTATGTTTAGTCCTCTGGGTGGCGATTCGGCCTTGATTGCTACGGAGTTAGGGGTATGGACCACAGATAATTTAAACAGCGCCGGAACCACCAACTGGGCTACCTCCAACAGTGGACTAGCCAATGTGAGGGTCGACATGCTCAGGTTTAGACCCAAAGATTCGCTCATTATAGCGGCTACCCACGGGCGCGGCATTTTTACTTCCGATATTTTTTGTACGCCCAAGGTCGATTTTGGAAGCGAGTATCAAATGGCGTACATTGGAAACAGCATTCAATTTTATGACGATTCATATAAGGCCACTTCGTGGGCCTGGGATTTTGACAACGATGGAATTACCGATGCCACCAGTCAAAATCCGGTATATGCCTACGGAACTTCGGGCTTAAAAACCGTAAAACTAACCATAAATGGAAATTTGGTAAAAACCCGTACCGACTTTATTCAGGTTTTACCAAATATGTCGGTACCCTATACCACATCCGATGGCGGAAATTTCGACGACAACTCCAAAGCCTTCCATTTTGGGTCGAGGGCGGTGAAGGGAAACGTAAATTTGTGGGAAAGAGGCACACCTTCCAATGCGCTCACTACCCTTAATTCGGGAAGTTTTGGTTGGAAAACCGATTTGGATGCAGATGCACATGAGGGCGAATACCAATGCGCATTGTACTCTCCCAATTTCAATTTTTCAGCCGCCGGAACCTATACCCTAAGTTTTAGAAAAAGCATGGAAGTCGCTTTTTGCAACGCTCCGCTGGCCGTACAAGTGCAATATTCACTGGACAAGGGCGAAAATTGGACGCGTTTAGGAGTGAATGGATCAGGAACGAATTGGTATGATAAATATCCAGGAAGCAGCTGTCAAATGGAATCCACGATCTTTACTGACCAATATGGCTGGATTGGATCCTACACCAATTCAAGCACTTCCTATGTTGTATCTCCTTTTGCGGGAAATTCGAGTGTTGCCTTTCGAATTGTGTTATCCGTTACCTCGGGTTATAGCGCTTCGGCCTACGCTGCAGATGGATTTATGGTCGATGATTTCACCATTTCAGGGCCTTCGAATACAACTTTAACCGCTGACATTGAAACTTCGGTAGCTGAAAAAACGCTGGCCCTTGGCGCCAATGCCACGGTAGATTACTATTCGCCGAATGGAAAAATTTTAGCGACCCTTAAAAACAATTCGAGTTTCGACTATGGCAATACAAAGGTAGAAATTGATAATGCGGGCATTGGGACAACCCATTTCAGCACCAACACAACTACCTCTAAGCGCATACTTAAAAAAACAATTAAAATCACGCCTACCAATGCCAACTCCACTGGTGACGTTGATATTTCCATGTACCTTAACTCTTTGGAAGTTGACAGTTTTGAAAACACCACAGGATACTCTAATACCACATTGAATTTAATTAAGACCGCCGGAAGTTTACTTTCAACAGGTACTCAGGCCAATACAAGCTACGGCAGCAATCCGGCCATCACGGCTTATTTAAATGGCAAGAAGTTGACAGCCAATTTTACAACCGGATTTTCGGGATTAGGTGCCGGTGCAAATGGCGGAAATGGCCCATTACCTGTAACCTGGGTGGTATTTAAAGGCAGCCGACAAGGCAATGAAGTAGCGTTAATTTGGAAGACGGGTCAGGAAATCAATAACCATTATTTCGAAGTACAAAGAAGAATCGAAAATGAGCAAGAATTTATTGAGGTAGGAAGGGTAGAAGGGAAGGGAACAAGCAATCAGGTATCCACTTATCAGTTCCATGAGTTTTTGCCGGCCTCAGCCGCCGGTTTAAAACTGTATTATAGACTCAAGCAGGTAGATTACAATGCACAATTTGAATATTCCAATACCCTGGCATTTGAGCCTGAAAGCAGGTCCTCTGAATTTTCAATCTTTCCAAATCCGGGCAAGGATGAGCTGATTATAGAATCCCCTGCCTCCAGATCACAAGTTTATAAAGTTAAGATCTTAAATGCGAGTGGGCACCTGATGTATGAATCCAATTTAAGTGGATTTTATCACGAAGTAAACACAGCTCCCTTTGCCTCCGGAATTTATTGGGTCCAAATATTAAGCGAATCGGGCTATTTTGGGAGTTTCCCTTGGGTAAAAATTTAAATGCCTAAATGCATTCAAAAATGAGGCATTATGAATTTACATTTGAAAAATGAAAAAATGGATCTTGCGCTTAGCCATCCCAATTTTCGTTATCGCTTGTAATTCAAACACCAGCGATAGGGATCCTGTCGACCCACAAAAACTAACCTTTACCCAACACATTGCTCCCATCTTGTATAAAAATTGCGTCGTATGTCATAGGGATCAAGGCATAGCGCCATTTAGTTTGATCACTTATAGAGAGGTTTGGAGAAAGAAAAAAACCATCGTCGAAGTCACTGGAAAGGGGATAATGCCGCCCTGGCCGGCCAACCCTCAATACAGTCATTTTGTGGGTGAGCGAATTTTAAGTTCTCTTGAAAAAAACCGACTTAAAAATTGGGTTAAATTCGGTGCAAAAAAAGGTCCGGACTCGGCTTTTCCAAAGGCACCGATCTTTCCAAACGGATCCCTGTTGGGGAAGCCGGATTTGGTTTTATATCTCGATAGCATCTATCTTGAAGCACATGGCAGAGATAAATTTTTTACAGTTAAAATTCCGGCCTTGTTAGAGCATGATACATTTGTGAGAGCAGTAGAATTTGTGCCGGGTAAAGGGCAATATGTACATCATATGAACGGCCATCTACTCAACTACCAAGATGGGTTGAAAATAAATGTGCATGACGGAAAAAGGATTGCCGACATGGAGTCTTCGAGCAGCGATTTAGAGGTAAAGGCATTGAATTTATGGCACGACGATGGCAGTGTCCCCCTGCGCATTCATTCGGCCGTAAATTATCTTCCGGGTGTGTATCCCACCGTGTATCCCCTTGGTATCGGAGGTTTTAAGATGAACAAGAAATCGGCCTTTGTGGCCAGTGATATCCATTATGGGCCTAGCCATGACAATCATTTCGACCGTTCACACATCAATGTGTTCTTTGCTAAATCGCCTCCTGAAAGACCTACCTATGAACTCATGTTGGGCACCAATGGACAATCCGATATCATACCTCCCTTGGTGATCCCTCCAAACCGAATATTTAAATGCCATACCAAGGGAGAGGTTCCTGAAGATATTTCGGTTTTAACCATTAACCCTCATATGCATTTGCTTGGCAAATCGTTTACAGCCTTTGGTTTAACGCCAAAAGGTGATACCATAAAACTGATACAAATTAAGCAATGGGATTTCAGGTGGCAATATTTCTACACTTTTTTGCACCCGGTTAAACTGCCTAAAGGCACCTTAATCATAGTGGAAGGCGTTTATGACAACACTGAAAACAATCCAAATAATCCGAACAGTCCTCCAAGGACCGTAAGCGATAAAAATGCCACGATGAAAACCAGCGACGAAATGTTTCAATGCATCATCACCTGGATGCCTTATCGCAAAGGCGATGAGAAAATTAGCCTGAAAAATTTAGAATGAGATTTTCGAAGGCTTCATTTTTAGTTTACCGGGATGCAGAAGGAAATAAAAAGCTGAAAAATGTAAAGAGGAGTTGTGGCTGAAAAGGCCGGGGAAAAGAAAGAATTCAGGAGGGCTTTTTTTTAGAACGCATAGCCTCCTCAAATACCGAAATGAGAACCGGTACGTATTTTTGATAGTCGAAATTGAGCAGCGCCACTTGACGCCCCCTTTGACCAAGGTTATTAAATTTTTCGTAGTTTAGGTAGCGGTTAACAATAGCCTCAGATAAGGCATTATCATTGTCGGGTTCAATAAAATAGGTGCTCACTCCGTGTTCGAGATACTTGTCGATCTCGCCCACTTTGCTGCAAATGGTCGGTGTCCCCGTGGCAAGATACTCTCCCAGTTTTGTAGGAAAGCCATAATGTGAATAAATCATGTTGGTGCGGTTCATCACCAGTAAATCGCAACGCGATAGCCAATGAGGAACCTGATCATAAGTAATCTGACCTGACTTTTCGACTTGGCCATTGAGTTTATGTTTTCTAAGCTCAATGTTCGTCTCACGCCGGTGCGGATTAAAGCCAATGAGTTTTAATTTGAGGTTAGGAATGGCGTTTAGAGCGCCTTTAAATCCCTTTATCAAACCTGCTACGCCGTCTTTTGACCCAAAGGAGCCCAGGTAACCTACTGTATAGCTCGGAAAAAAGCCTGTACCCGCATTCTCTTCAAATCGGTTAAAGTCTACCACGATAGGTATCATGGTGATTTTCTTTTCAGGATAAAACCGGCTGTAGTAATTTTTGAGTTTATCAGAAATAACAATGAGGTGGCTGCAGAAATACTTGAATATTTTAGCATCCAGTCGGTCGGTGAGGGCTATACAACGATGCAGCCACTTTTTGCTTTGAACGGTGTGCTCAAGCTCAGTTTTCTCAAGCACTAAGGGTATTCGCAATATTTTGGAGAGAACATAAATATGACCAAAGAAAAGCAGCCTTGGGCTGTAAATGAAAATGATGTCGAAGTGCTTTCTTTTTTTTATAAGTAAATAACTGGAGCAAACGATAGATTTCAGGTACGAAAGAATCCGAATAAACAAATAGCGGCTTCGAAACACTGAGCCATTGAGGTAGTTGAAATAGATGCCGTCGAAAAACCCTTTGCTTTTTTTATTGATACCATTTGAATTGAAAATTGTTGGGCTTAGGAAAAATAAAAAAACCTGATGTTGACTTTTCTTAAGTCCATTGGCTAATGCCCTAATTCGTGAATTGGCGGCATTCCCTTCCTGAAAATCAATATTTGAAAACCAGGCTACTCTCAAAGCTTTTGCAAATGTCGGTGCTCGTAAATGCGTTCAATGATATCCACAACTTTTAGCCCTTCGAGTGCGTTGGTATCGATGCTGCTGTTCCCCTTCAAGGTATCAATCACATTTTGAATGATATAATGGTGATTGGCTGCACTGCCTTTAAAGGGTCCGTAATCGTTGGGTGGATTTGTTTCAGGCAATTCCGGTAGTACGTAATCTTTAATATGGCAATATTCCACCTCATTGAGGTATTGCCCCCCCAGTTTTACGCTCCCTTTTGACCCAATCACCGTGATGCTGCTTTCCATATTGGTATCCCAAACCGAAGTCGAATAATTGATGCAGCCCATACCTGCGTTCACAAATTCAAAATTTACCACACCGGAATCTTCAAATTCGATGAGTTCATTGTGGGTCGCGTTTTTGAAAGTGGCGTGAATATTTTTAATGTCGCCAAATATCCAGTACATGATGTCGACAAAGTGCGAAAATTGTGTGAACAAAGAGCCACCGTCCAAACTCAGGGTTCCTTTCCAATTCCCGGGTTTGTAATACCGTTCATCCCTATTCCAGTAACAATTAACCTGAACCATCAGAATGTCGCCAAGTAAACCCTGATCGCAAATTTCCTTTAGCCATTTCGATGGCGGACTGTAACGGTTTTGTTTAACAACGAAGACATTTTTTGATTGCTGTAAAGATTTGAAAATGACCTTTTCACACTCCATTTTTGAAAGTCCCATGGGTTTTTCAATCACCACATGCTTTTTGTGCTCTAGTGCATAAAGGGCTATTTCGGTGTGCAAGCCGTTAGGCGCTGCGATATTTATAACGTCTACTTCGCTTTCTTGCTCTATAAGCTGCTTATAGTCGGTGTAAAATCTTGGAAAAATTTGAAGTTCATGGAGTTTTGACTCCCTTTCGTTCACCAAATCACAACAAGCTAAAACTTCCGATTCAGCGTGCTCATTCGCTATTTTAGCATGGCGCAAGCCAATATGTCCAAGTCCTATAATAGCAAATTTAATTTTTTTCATTCAGTTCCAATCGTTTATGGGTTTGGTATTTTAAAATAATATAGGTACAAGAAAGGATGATAAGCACATAAATGAGGTATAGATACCCCGGGTAACCTTCCTTGATGCAAAGGAACATGCCAAAATTGATGAGCACTTGTACAAAAGCATACCCTATAGCCACTAAGAGGTGGGGTATTTTCATGATATTCACCAGATCTTGAAACAGGTGCATGCGATGGGGCTGAAAAATATTTTGCCTTTTAAGCAGCCGGTAGCCAATGGTTAGCCCTGATTCAATGCCATAAACCGCCATCATTGAGAGATATATAATATCGTTGTTATGAATAATCAAATAGAGCACAAAAAAAACGGCAATGAGTCCCAGCGAGACGCTGCCCACATCTCCTGCAAAGAGGATGGCGTTGGTTCGAAAGTTATAAAAGCCAAAAATGAGCAGGGCTATGGTTAAAATGGCGAGCAGGTTTTGGTCGAAAAGATTTTCAATCCGGTAATCGTAAAAAAAGACGGTTTCATAAATCGACAAGGTATAGAGGCCTGTAATTCCATTAATGCCATCCATAAAATTATAAGCATTCACCGCTGCCACAGAAATAATGGCAATAAGGATGGTAACCAGGGGCAGCAATCGAATATCTGCCATTAGGTCCATCATAATGAGCCCCACCGCGATAAAGTGAATGATGAGCCTTAAAAATGGATTTGACCCATAAAGATCGTCATAGAAACTGATGGCTGAGGCGATAAGCACACCCGCTACCAAATAATAATTATTAAATCCAAAAAAAATTGAATAGAAGACCAGTGAAACCGGAATAATTATTCCTCCGCCGCTAAAGGTTAATTTGGTGTGCGAGCTTCTTTCATTTGGCACATCAAATAGCTTCAATTTTTTAGCTATGGGGAAATAAGCCAAGATGGTTATCACCTGTAGCGGTATAATAAAAAAAAGAAGAGAATTTAATTCCAAAGTTATTGCGTGCAAAACTATGAAAAACCTTTGGCAGAAGGAAGGTTTTTAAACCAACTATGGTAAATTTTTGATTGCGGTTTCAAAATAACCCATGCTGTGAGAACCAATATTTTTAAATCGGTAAGAAATGATATATTATGGCCATACCAGAGCTCCAGATCACATTTATAGGGCCCAATTACCTCATTATAATACTCTTCAGGGTTTCGGTTCGATTCGGATATGAGCTTTTCCTCGTCTCTGAACACGATGGATCCGATACCTGTGATTCCCGGCTTATTCTCATAAATTGCATTTTTAATTTCCGGCGGCGTTTTCATAAAGTTCTTGTCTACCAAGGGTCTCGGCCCGACAAAAC
The DNA here is from genome assembly GCA_964617955.1 of uncultured Chitinophaga sp. GTDB lineage: Bacteria > Bacteroidota > Bacteroidia > NS11-12g > UBA9320 > JABWCE01. Next base: position 158,015 of record CAZTXB010000007.1, on the reverse strand, counting down.
TCATGGTACCTAGCCAAACATTAAACAATTGTGGCAGTTCATTAATTTTTGTCATTCTCAAAAAACCGCCCATGGGGGTAATGCGCGGATCGTTGCGCAAGGTAAGGGTTCCGGTGCCTAGGTTTGGGCTGTCTTTGAGCATGGTGGCGAATTTCCAAATATCAAAATGACGGCTTTTATAACCCACGCGTTTTTGATAATAAAAGATATATCCTTCACCGCTTAGTTTTAATAGAATAACGATGGGGATTAAAATGGGCGACAGGATTAAGATTGCAACGGATGAAAAGAGGATATCGAAAATACGCTTGATGATACGATACATTTACTCTTCGTCGTTAAAGATATCTTCCAAATCCAACAGAAATCCAGGCAAAATAGGCGTGGTAATTTTATCTCCTTTAGTAAATATTCGGGATGGATTGTAGTGGCCATCATTTAAAGAATAAATCAAAAGGTTTTGTTGTTCAGGATAAATTATCCAATACTCTTTAACTCCTGACTCTTCATACACTTCGTATTTAAATTGAAGCTCTTTTTTAGTATTCCCTTTTGAAAGTATTTCTACTACAATATCCGGTGCTCCAATACATCCTGCTTCATCCAACTTTGATGGGTCACATATCACACAAATGTCGGGTTGAACCACGGTAACGATATCTTCATCTTTGGTTGATTTTATTGGTAGTCGGACATCAAAGGGGGCTACATATACTTTGCATTTTTTCTTTGTCAGGAAGTTTTTAAAATAAACAAACAAATCTCCCGAAACCTCTTGATGAATCCTTTTGGGTGCCGGGCTCATCTTGAAGATTTTTCCTTTAATAAGCTCCACTTGCTCGTCGAATGTCCATTTCAGGTAGTCGGCGTAAGTATAGCGACCATATTCAATATCCGGTTCGTTGAGGTTTTTCATTATTCGAATTTAGGATAAAAAAGGTTAAAGTGAAAAGGTGAATGGTTATGGCGTGAGAACTGTGGGTCAAGTCTCAAGTTCCAAGACCCAAGTTCCAAATTCCAAGGGGGAGGGGTACAATTTTTTAATGATTGAAGCCAGAATGAGTTTTAATTCTGCGGATTTTGGTCTTGGCGTTTCTTGAAATTTGAAACTTGGGTCTTGGAACTCTTGGGTCTTGGAACTTGGTGTGGGGTAAGTCTCAAATTCCAAATTTCAAATTCCAAATTCCAAGGGGGAGGGCTATAATTTATTAATGATTGAAGCCAGAATGAGTTTCAATTCTGCGGATTTTGGTCTTGGCTTTTCTTGAAATTTGGAACTTGGGTCTTGGAACTTGGGTCTTGGAATTTGGGCCTTGGGCCTTGGAACTTGGTTTGGGGTAAGTCTCAAATTCCAAATTTCAAGTTCCAAATTCCAAGGGGGGCTACAATTTATTAATGATTGAAGCCAGAATGAGTTTTAATTCAGCGGACTCTTTCACCAAATATTCATTGCTTTTCATATCTCCGATATTTAGCTGATTAAATACTCTCAGAAAATAGTTCGATTCCCTCATCTCTTTGAGTGAAATACCTATTTTGGTCTTCGCATCCGGTTTTGTCGGAGAACCCTGTGATTCCTCATAATTTGCACCACTTGACGTAGCAGACTTAACAAGTTGTCGTTTCATATCCATCGTTTCAATATTATTTTTGACGGTTCTCAAATATAAAATCACATCCACCGCAAACTTCAACAGCCTTTCACATAAGTCATTCTTTACAGCCATCTTTTATCTTGAAATTTGAAACTTGGGTCTTGGAATTTGGAACTTGAGGTTGATAGGGTGAAGATCCAAGCTTCAAATTCCAAATTCCAAGGGGGAGGGGTACAATTTTTTAATGATTGAAGCCACAAAGAGTTTTATTTCAGCGGATTTTGGTCTTGGCGTTTCTTGAAATTTGGAACTTGGGTCTTGGGACTTGGGCCTTGAAACTTGGGCCTTGGAACTTGGGCCTTTAACCAGCGGCTACATCCTCTCATCCAACCCCTTGCCGGTTTCAATATGACCAAATCCCGGAAGAAGCTTTTTTATTTCCTGAACTATGGTTGATTTATCCAAATTCTTTTTTTCAAACACGTTTTTCAGGCTTTCAATGGATGCAAGGGTTTCTGCAAGATTTTTTTTCTCAGGGGTAATCACTCCCAATCCCTCAAACTTGTCCATTTCCTTTTCTTCTTCCTCTGTATAAAATTCTTCGTAAGCTTTTTCGCCGGAAGTATTCGACTCAAAAAAATAAACCGGATAGGATTTTCCGCTTAGGTTTTGACTTTTCTCAATTGCTTCCTCCTCGGTTTGACAAATATTAGGCTCCAATCCCATGGCCTCAATAAAACGGAGGGTGATGTCCTTAAAGTAGGTTTGGTCTTTTTCGAAATCAAATTTTGGGAAGAAAATCTGCCCGGATTCCCCTAAAATATTAGACAGCAGGCATATTTGTCCCGATTCTTCCGGACTTACAAAAAAACGTCGGATGTCGGAAGGGCAGGAGAGGGGCTGATTTTTCATCACCCTTTCAACATAGCCGGCCAACAGACTGCCATTCGAAAAGGCAACATTGGCAAAACGGGCAGTGTTAATTTTAAATGTATCCGAATAAGCAATGATGAGGTTCTCCATCAGCTTTTTGGAGGCCCCCATGATATTTACAGGGTTGGCGGCCTTATCCGTGCTTACACAAAAGAAATGTTCGGGTTTATGCTTCTCCAATAGGGCTAACAATTTTTCAGCTTTGAACAAGTTATTGTCCAACATGGCTTCTATGGAGTATTCATCTTTTTCGCTCCTCACATGTTTGTGTGCCGCAAAGTTGGCTACAATATGCCAGGGCCCCTCGTTTAAAAATAGTTTTTCAAACACGGCGTCGCCAAAATTAACAGGGTAGGTCACAAAATTTTCAGGGATTGTGAATTGGCCTGAACTTCTCAAATCCCGCACCAACTCGGTGAGTCCGTTCTCGTTAATGTCTACCACATATAACTTGGCCGGCTTAAACTCCAATAAAGCCTTAATATAACTGCTCCCAATGGTGCCGGCCCCACCGATGACGAGGACGTTTTTATTTAGGATAGCATTTGTGAGGTTTTGGCGATTTTGTGAAATATCATTTGCAAAGAAGCTGCTTCCACGATAAGTGATATGTTTTTGAATAAAGTCGGCTATGTTTAGAGCGATCATTTAAAATGTGTTTTCTTGTATCAAGGGTTGAAAGATATAAAAGTTTTCGTTAACCCTTCTTCAGCGACTATGGGCAATGGCCTACCTAGACTTTTCAGAAGCTTATGGTTGCTTACCAAATAACTTTCCGTTAGTTTTTTCAATCGGTTATTATTCAGTGGTAATTTGAAAAGAGTTCCTATCTGCGCCATAACACTGATGAATTTGACAGGGATTTTCCAAATTCTTGTTTTTTTTTGAATAGAAGATCCCATAATCTTTATCAATTCGTTAGTGGATATGGGCATATCGTCCGAGACGTTGTAAATGCCCGATTCTATGGATTCATCTCGAATGAGTTGTTCAATCACAAAACACATATTTTCAATACTGCAGAAAGAGCGTTTATTTTCGAAAGCCCCTAACGGCCAAGGAATACCCTTTGAAACTAAACGGTAAAGCAAATTCAAATTGCCTTTGTTTCCCGGACCATGCATGATGCAAGGACGCAAAATATAAATCCTTTTGCTTTGTGCACTCTCTAAATTTTCGAGAATGAATTCTTCTGCTCTTCTTTTCGAAATACCGTATGGTGTTGAAGGTGAAGGTGTTATTTCTTCAGTCAGGTAACCTTCGATAGAATCGGCTACGGCTTTCACCGAGCTCATAAAAATAAAAACGGGAATGTCTGATTTTAAAAAACTTCTAAATAAATGCTTGGTTAGCTCAGTATTCACGGCCAGGTATTCGTCCAAATGGCTTTTATTTTGTAAGTCGTGAGCTTTACCCGCCAAATGGACGAGCGCCTTTATGCCTTTTTTATCAAGGACCTCGCCTGAAATTTCGTTATAAGTATATGCGTTTGGCCCCTGAGTATTCCGTTTAATTTTAATAAACTCAAAATTTTTGTTAGAGAGGTAATCCATTAAATTTTCACCGACAAAACCACCGGCGCCTGAAATGAGTATCTTCATATAAATGGAAGCGTGTTTGACTTACCTAATTCAAAAATCTTTTTAAAATATTTGAGGTAGAGCATTAAATAATTTGTTTTGAGGCCATTCAATTTGCAGCCTTTTAAGATTTCCTGATTAATTTTTACCAAGCTCCATAATCCCCTGCTGCTTTTCCCTCCCTTTTGCATGTTAACCATCAAAAGAGGAAGGTATTTATATTTTAACCTATGAATTTTGAGAAAGCGTATGAGCAATTCATAGTCTGAGGCAATTTCAAAATCGAGGCGATATCCACCTAATTTTTTAAAATTAAGAGTTTTGCAGTAAAAGCTTGGATGTGGCGGCATAAAGCCCCATACAAAGCGATCAGGATGCCAATTTGAAGCAGAATAGTAACGAAAAGGTTTCCCATTGCCGTGGTATATTTTGACGTCTCCAATCACCACTTCCAAATCGGCCGAAGATTTAAACGCCCTATGAATTTTCGTCACCACATCCTTTTCTGCAAATTCGTCATCCGCATTAAGTAAACCAATCACTTCGCCACGAGCCAATGCTATCCCCTTATTAAGGGCATCGTACATCCCTTTATCTTGTTCAGAGATGAGTATGGAAATTGAGGCCTCATATTTTTTAAGAATTTCAAGCGTCCCATCTGTTGAGGCCCCATCAACGATGATGTATTCGATATCAGTATAATCTTGCGCAAGCACTGATGCTATGCAACGCTCTATGGTCGCTACTGAATTAAAACAAACGGTGACGATGGAAATTTTGATGATGCTGGATTAGAAATACGTTTTGTCTTGTACTTGCCTATCAATTCGCAAAAACTCTTTTAATCTTGTATAGAACCTTAAATGAACTGGGAGTAATATTTTGCATAGGTTTAAGAGCATAGACTTAAAAAAGTTGAAAAATGATGGTACCCTAATATATTGCTGCTTAAAATATTAGAGACACAATTTTATCTAACGATCAAACAATTTTCCAGTACCAACATGTCCATTTGGGTCCTTAAAAAACAATCCAGGGCCTCTGCAGGGGTGTTTACAATGGGTTCATTTTCGTTGAACGAGGTATTCAATAAAATGGGAACTCCGGTTTTTTTTCGAAAACATTCGATTAAGGCGTGATAGCGAGGAGATACTTTCTTGTCGACTGTTTGAAGTCTGCCAGTGCCATCCACATGGGTAACGGCAGGTATTTCAGCGTATTTCTCCGGCTTAATCGGGAAAACCTTTTCCATAAATGGCACCTCCTCTACCTTGGTAAAATATTCCGAGACATATTCTTTTAAGATACTTGGGGCAAAAGGCCTGAAACTTTCTCTTCTTTTAATTTTGGAATTGAGCAGCTCTTTGGCTTGTCCATTTCTGGGGTCAGCCAATATACTTCTTCCGCCAAGGGCCCGTGGTCCAAATTCGGCTCTCCCCGAAAACCATCCCACGACCCCTGGCTCCATGAGTTTGTCGCTTATGCGATCGAACAGTTCTTCGTCACCAAGCTTTTCGTATTTCACCCCTTTTTCTTTTAAGAAATGCTCTATGCCATCGTTATCAAACTGGCTGCCCGTGTAAGCCGAAAAGATAGGCTCAACCCTAGCATTGCCCAGGTTGTGATGGTAATGGTACATGGCTGAACCCATACTTATACCTGCATCATGACCGGCTGAAGGGATATACAGGTTTTCGAAAGGCGTATGTTCCAATATTTTGCCATTCGCTACCGAGTTCTGAGCCACTCCACCTGCAACACATATATTGGTGAGACCTGTACGTTGATGCAAATGCTTTAAAATATGTAAAATGAGCTCCTCACACACCTTTTGAACGCTTGCCGCCAAATCCTTATGTTTTTGTTCCAGAGGTGCAGAGGCTTGCCTGGCAGGGCCAAAGAATTCTTCGAAGCGAGATGAGAACAATTGAGATATTTGGGGTACATGGGTAGAGTAATCCAGTTTGATGTGGTTAGGCTTGGCAAAAAAAGTGGAGTTCCAACTGAATAGCCCATTGGGCTCAAAGTGAATCATTTTTTTGATGTCCTCTGTGAATATCGGTTCACCATAAGGTGCCAATCCCATCACCTTATATTCATCGCCGTAGTGCGGAAATCCTAGAAACTGAGTAAATGCAGTGTAAAATAAACCGGCACTGACCGGAAAATCAAGGGAGTCGAGTACCTCTATATGGCTTCCATTTCCAACCGCCAACATGGTGGTGCTGAAATCGCCGGAGCCGTCGATGGATAAAATTGCAGATTGTTCAAAGGGAGAGGCATAAAAAGCTGAGGCCAAATGGCTACGATGGTGTTCTATAGGCCTTATCTTTGATTTGATGAACACTTCATCAAGGCCACTCAGCAGGGCAAATTCTTGTTCCAGACTGGCAACTTTTCTTGAATTGAGAAGCCGCTGTTTAAGAAGGTCTTGGATGTCAAAGACGTTGGAGGCGACAAACTTAAACTTGTTCCACAGTTTGGCCCTAGGGTTGCGCCCTATACAAATGTGATCAACCTGATCTAATGAAATGCCGGCTTCTCCCAGACAAAATTCAATGGCCATGGAAGGAAAACCGGCCCAATGTTTTATCCTACGGAAGCGTTCTTCTTCGGTAGCGGCTATGAGTACCCCATCTTTAAATATGGCAGCTGAGGAGTCGGCATGGTAGGCGTTAAGGCCAAGTATGTACATAGGTTGAGGTTGAGGTTGAGGTTAAGGTTGAGGTTGAGGTTGAGGTTAAGGTTAAGGTTAAGGTTGGCCGATAAACATTTAATGGTTTATTTTCATGGATTGAAAGTCTTAAAATATGAATGTATTGGATAGCGAAATGAAGAAGGATATATCGTTATGGCCTCATCCATTGCCGTTGGCTTTAGCCAAAGGAATGTATTCACATTTAAATAAACATATTAAAGGGTTTGGAGCAAGGTTAGTAATTGCTCGCGTGACTGATCGATGTTAAATTTATGAGCTACATGAATTTTGCCGGCCAGGGCTCTTTTTTGGGCATCTTCGGGTGAGTTTTTTACCTTAAGAATAGCCGCTTTTAATTGTTCCCGATTCCCTGCCTCGAAGAGGAGGCCGCAGTTTCCGTTATCCAGTATCTCTGGCATGGAGCTGATATCAGAGGCAATCACCGGGAGCCCATGGTACATGGCCTCGAGTATGACATTAGGAAAACCTTCGAAATGGGAGGGGAGCACCAAGACATTGGCACTTTTGAAATATTGGTCTTTCGACGCATCGTTCAACCATCCTAACAAATGAATATTGGCTTGAGGAAATTGTCGTTTGTAATGATAAATTTCATTTTCCATGCTTCCTTTTCCGAGAATATTCAATTCAAAGGCTCCAGGGCTTAAGTCGTTCAATTTTTTAACTACTTCCATCAAATCCCCCAATCCTTTATACTGCTCGAGCCATCCTACAAAAAGCAGGCGAAAAGGGCTGTGAGCAATTGTTTCTTGGGAAGAGAGATTGATACCGCTCGTATCGATTCCGTTGTAGATGAGCGCTGTTTTATAGGCCAGTGATGGATGCAGGGAGTGCATATAATCCTGCCAAAATACCGACTGGCAGACCAGTTTATCAGCCATTCTCATCGCTCGTCGCAAAATCCACCTATCTACATTGGAATCCATAACCAAACCGGATCGGGGAAAAAATAGGGTTCTTTTACCGGCCAATTTAGCTATGCATAGCATAAGGCATTTCTCCATCAGACCCATGCCATGTCCTGTAAACAGCATAACGCCTTCTGCTCGAAATCTAAACAGGCCGTAGAAAAATTTCCTGAATTTTATGAAAGATTTCAGCATTCTGATAAATGGTAGGTCTTTGGGTATGACATCCAGCGTTGAATCAATGCGATAAAAGGTATGAGTATGGAGAACAGAGTCATCAAAGAGCAGGTTACAGAATTTTGAGGTTCCTCCTTTTAAGGATTTAGAAAAGGCGCCTACCACCATCCACCTCATGCCGAAAAAAGATTTTTTTCGTTAAATAGTCTGGTATAAGCTTCAATCCCATCCGAATTATCCATAAAGGCTCGTGCATGATTGCGTGCATTCCGACTCATGATTTGGTAAGCCTCGTTTCCCATTTCCGCGGCTTCCTTGAGTGCATCAAAAAAGGCTTTATCGTCACTGCAAATCCAACCCGATTCACGGGTTTTGATGTCTGACCAAGGTGTTTTATCGCTCAAAATTACCGGTTTACCATAGCTCAAAGCTTCGAGTATGGCATGCCCGAAATTTTCTCCGAGGGTGGGTAAAACGAAGAAGTGGTTGAGTTCAAACGCTTTGTCGAGATCTTTTGGATTTAAAAATCCATGGTATTTTGCTTGTATGTTGTCGGGTAACTGTTTTATGAGTTCTAAGCAGGTATCCCAATAGGCTATATCCTTGATTGGGCCATAAATATTATAGGTGATGTTCCATTCAGGGTTTGATTTTAATAATTGTTTAAGAAACTGAATGTGGTTTTTCATTTCCACAATTAATGAAATGGTTATAAAATTTGTGTGGTTAAGTTTTTTTAAAGGTGTTGCAGAGTCCTTGATAGCGATGTTTGATATATTTTTAGCAACCACTATATTATTCATAATTCTTGAGCCAAAGGTTGCAATCAGATCCTTCTTTTCTTGCTCAGAGGTAGCATGCCAGGTGACATGTTTTAATAATGGCAACTTTTTTAAAAAGGAGATGTATAATTCTTTTTTTCTTCGTTTCAATGTCAGAGCCCCTATTTGAACCATGCCTCTGGGCGCGATGATCAGACCCGACTTTTTTTTAAAAATTTGAAAAATGAGTATAGGTGAGATAAAAAACTTGAACGAATAAATTCCATTGAGGTAAAAGGTTTCTTTTCTTAGATAAAAAATTGTTTTGCAAAGCGTAAAGTAATTCTTTAAGCTATTGGTAAGGTAAATTATTTCAAAATTATTCTCCTTCTTCCAGGTATTAATTTCTATATTTTTTAAAGGTTGAGCTTCTTTTAAGTCATATGCAGAGGTCATCACTTTGAATTGGAAAAATTTATTTAAACTATCTACAATATCCTTAAGTGATTTAATGATTCCACCAGCCATAAAAGCTGGGTCAAAGTAGTCGTAAAGGATAATTATTCTTTTCAAAATGTATTCTTAAATCACTAAAACTGATTTTACCTTATAGTCAGTTCATATTTATTTTTATGAAGTATTAGATTCCATCCAGTGAATTAAACAAACCAAATTCCAAATTCTGTACCATCTTATTGAGTTATCGCCTTTAAGATAATTATCCCAATCTTTTAGGATTGCTGTTGAATTGAGAAAATCATAATTTTTGGATTGCCCCAGAATAGTTTCTACAAATGGCTTTAAATCTTTTTTAATCCATAAATCCCATGGAAAGGCAAACCCCATTTTTGGACGATTTATTATCTCATCAGGCAATTCACCTTTCATCGCATCAATGAGCAATTTTTTTGGAGTCTGAGGATTTTTGATATTGTCCGCCAATCCTAAGACATACTCAACCAGTCGATAATCGAAAAAAGGCACCCTGACTTCAAGTGAATTTGCCATGCTGCACATATCGGTATCTTTTAGGAGCACATTTTGTGTATACCCGCTTATTTCAGAAACAGAGAGCCAACTCATCAGCGAACTTTTTCTTTCTTTAGAAAGATACTCTTCAAATAACGAAGTGTTAAAGGCCTCGGTTATGTAATTATCCGTATGTTGTTTCCCATTAATTTCCCTAAAAAAAGGGTAAAGGCTTTCCTTTGACCCATCTTTGGCTGCTATTATTCTTGATAATTTTTCCCATCTGCCCCCGGTTTTCATTAACGCTTTCGAAATGGAAATCCTTGTGGTATGTGGCAGGCGCCAAAATGCGGCATAATTTTGTAAAACAGGTATTTGTTTAAATACAGGATATCCGCAAAAAAGTTCATCGCCTCCAAGGCCTGATAAAGCGACAGTCATTCCTGCCTTTCTAACAAGTCTTGAAATGACGTAGGAGTTAATACCATCGGCGCTTGGCGTATCAAATGTATCAAGTATTTCGGGAATTTCGTTTTTTAAGGTTTCTGCCGAGTAAACCAAGGTTTGATGATTGGTACCATAGCGTTTTGCAACTTGTTCCGCAAATCCCGATTCATCATACTGTTTTTCCTCAAATCCAAGCGTAAAGGTATTGATCTTATCACGACTTAATTTTGACATGGCCGCCACCACCATCCCCGAATCTATGCCGCCTGAAAGAAAAGCTCCAATTGGAACATCACTCACTAATCTTTCTTCAACCGCATTAAAAAAAAGGCGCTTAATTTCATTTTGACTCGATGGGGATAAATCTCCATCCACTATGCCTTCAACGGCTTCAAACCGATGGAGGTCCCACCAAGAGTGGGTGGCGAAATTGCCAGTTTCCCAAGTTCCATAATGTCCTGCCGGTAAACAGTAAATGTCTTCAATTATTGTAAATGGACTCTGTACCCACTGAAATCTAAGAAAATCATGAGCGCTTTGCAGATTAATTTTAATTGGAAGGGTCTTTGTTTTTAAAATAGTCCTGAGTTCGGACGCGAAGAGAAATCTACCTTTGCTGATTGCATAATAGAATGGTTTCTTTCCCATGCGGTCTCTGGCTACAAACAATTTCATGTTCTGCTTATCCCAAATTGCAAGAGAAAACATACCATTCAGCCGATGAAGGTACGAAGGCCCATATTTGGCATAGCCTTCCAATAACACCTCCGAATCAGAGCTTGTTCTCCAGCTAAATGGCCCGAATTCATTTCTTAACTTGACGTAGTTATAGATTTCGCCGTTAAAAACCATGATGTACCTACCATCACTGGAATGCATTGGCTGACCGGCTCTTTCGTCCAGGTCTATAATGGCTAATCGGTTGTGCCCCAAGGCTGCCAAATCATCAGCCCAAATAGCCTTAGCATCAGGACCTCTATGTTCCTGCACGGCGACCATGTCTTGAATGATCAAACTCGCCTCATTCGAATCAAAATTAATAAGACCAGCTATTCCACACATAAAAAAAACAAAAAAGTAGTATGCTAAAATCCAGTCTCATTTCTGCAAGCAATACACAGCGTCTTTCAAGCACAAGCATTTATTTGAAAGGATAATGATTCGGACACCTACGAATTAAAAGAGACCATTTTATTAGGTTAAAATTTCCGAGTAGAGCTCTAGGTATTGCTCGGCAATAGTATGCGGCTCGAAGCGCTCAACATTTTTTGAACCTTGGGCTATTAAATATTCTCTATATGAAGCGTCCCTCACTATTTTCCAAAATCCTTCACGAATGGATTCCAGGGAATATGGATTTACGTAGCAAGCTCCTTCCCCTGCTGTTTCGGGCATTGACGACAGACTTGAAGTTATGATTACCCTTCCGGTTTTTTGCCCTTCGATGATAGGCAATCCAAAACCTTCTAAAGTAGAAATCATTGACACAATATCGCAAAGCATGTATTCTTCGATAATCTGCTCTTTGCTCAAGTTCCAAGTGTAAATGTAATCCATTCCGGAGCGCTCCAATTGAGATAAAATTTCAGGGCGTTGTTTTCCGATTAGAACCAACTTACAAGGCAAGTAAGTAAGGGCGTATATCAGACGGCTCGTATTTTTGTTTGGGGCCGTTCCAAAATGCAAGATTCTCGGTTTCTTAACATTAAATTCCTTAGGCGTATATCTAAAGCCGTCAAATATTGGATTGTAGATGACTTTAATTTTTTCAGATGGAACATGGACTTCCTTCATGATGGCATTGCGCGTGGTATAAGAAACGGTGGTCACAAATCCGCAATTGGCTATTGGCCATTCTAGCCAAAATTTCTTTAATATCCATCGCTTAACTCCCGGTTTTATATTTAAGAAACCAATGTCATGAAAGGTGTGTATAGTTCTGTTCTTCTTTAAAGGAATTCCAATGTAGTGCACGTCACCGGTAATATGATTGATAGTGCCCTGATTTAAAAGCGCATCTAACGCATTTAAAATCCTCCTCAACAATCCATCGCTTTCAAAAGGGCATACTCTTACCTGTACTGCAATTTTTCGATTCAGTTGCTTCCTAATGGATTCAAAAACTTGCTCAATGGAGTAGTTTTGACTGGTTCGGGATTTTCTTTGAAAATGAATGAGCAATTTTAGGCTTTGATAAGTTTTAGTATGACGTAAACTGTGATTAAAATAAGTGGAATATTGCCAAATACCAACGTAAAATTGGATTCATGAACCATCAATTTAAAAAGTAGGCCGATTGAAATTACCGAAGAATAGGGATTAGCCCTAGAGTTATTAAAAAAATAATTAAGAACAAAATAAATTAATGCGAAGAGTATCATTCCCCAAAAAATTCCAATATTCCCATAGTTCATATACATCTCTGCTAAAATTGGAGTATTCATAGATGTTGAGAGGTTGTCGGCACTCATGATTCCATATGCAACCCCAAACCTATAGCCCATATTCTCTTGTGGTTTATCCGGCCAAAGAAACCGCGGTATAAATTTCGAAAAAAAACTATACGATTCCCCTCTCCAATAAGGAACATTTTGAGGAGTATTCTCCAGTACTGTAGATAAAGCACTCATTTGATAAGAATATCGCCAAAGGAAATTCTCCTTTTCTTTTGTATCTGTTGATGGTTCAATTTGATCCTTATTGTTAGCGTATAAATCATAAATAATTTCAAGTTGTTGCCTTAAAGAATATGACTCACCTGAATACCAGACCTCTGCCCTGTAGGCGTGTTTTAAAGGGCTAAAGATTATATAGGAGATAAAAAAAGGAATTAACCAAAGCGAAGCTCTAATTTTATTTCTGGAGACTAATGAATCAACGATGAAAAAAAATACAGAAAATAAGGCTACAGTTGAAATCAGTCCACCTGTAAACCGAATCAGAAACTGCCAAAATATGATAAAATAAAATGCAACTTTTTCGATCGGTTGAATGTTATATTTCTTTCTAATTAACAACAGGATCAATCCCATATATATATAACTTCCTAAATCGCCAAGATGTATCAAGAAGGAAAGAGGAGCTATTAATGATAAGAAATAAACTAATAGAAAAATATAAGCGGTAAGTTTTATCTTCACTGGATTATCTTCAATCCATACAAATGCTGTTCTATTTTTAACCCAGAATGTTTTATAAAAAATATAATATGCTATGAAGAATATTAAATAAGAGAAAAAAGCAACTTTCACTGCTAAAGGATTTAAAAATCCAGTCTGATAATTTCTGGCGCTTACAAAATAAATAGGTAAGGAAAAAGAAAAAAGAAGAAATAAGCCGGTTAAACCAATAAATGGAAAGGTCTCTGTCTTATTATTATTTCGTAATGAAAAATAAAGAGGTAAGGAGAAAAGCCAAAAATTCAAATTGGCCCAATATATATACTCATCAGGATTCAGCGCCTCGAGATAATAATTAACATATACGAAAAATACTGCTAAAGTTAAAAGGTATGCTTTTGCTATATTCAAGAGGAAGCTAGATAGTCAAATAATAAAGGAGGCTAATTGGGCAGTTGAGCAATAATGTTATCAATCTGTTTCTCATAGCTGTAATCACTTTTAATGCATCGATTATAACCAAGCAATGATATTTTTATTCTTTCATTTTCATTAGTAAGATAAAATTTAACTTTTTGTAATAATTCTTCTTTGTTATTGAAGAATACAGCTTCCTCGTTTTCCTTAAAAAGTTCCAGATGCTGTGTTGAAAATTGTGCCATCATAAATCCTCCGCAGGCCGGAATTTCTATACTTCTTGTTGTTTCGGTATCTCTGTTAGCGGTTCTTAAAAAATTAAGATTAATTTTTGAACTACAAATTGCCTTGGAATATTCTTCAAAATAAAGATGTCTATTCATGTTGTAAATATTAGGATGATTGATCCCGGAAAAGGACGAAGCTTTATTCCAGCCCCAAACTTTTATTTTGATATTATTTTGAGCAAGATACATTAAATATTCCGCCCGTACTTTTTCATGATTTCCTATAAATGTCACATCAGCACCGAATTTCTCTCTATCTTCATCTGAAACCTGAACTGGTTTGTGAACCTGCCTTGAATAGGCGTTTTTAAAATAGTAAACTTTTTTGGCCTTCAAATTATAGTATTCTCCAACATTGTGCTCCTTATTTGTAGCAATTAAGTCATACATCGGAATACAGTGATTGAAATAGTTTGAAATATTCCCTTTGCCATTAAAGTCATCTAGAGAATAGCAAATTAACTTTAGAGCTGGAAATTTTACTTTTAATTTTTTTAAAGTTTTTGGTTTGAGTGTCAAACACTTTTCAATGAAAAGAATTTCAAATGGTTTTTTGTCTAGAGCTGAAAGCAGCTTTTCATTTTCATTACTTTGCTCAAAAGGAATGCCTATCCTATGAAAAATACCTTTGACTATTCGTTTGAATAAACTGGTTTTAATGTTTAACTGTGTGTGATACAGTATGGTTATTTCGTACCCTAAATTTTTGAATGCTTCGGAACGTTGCCAACTTGTGGCCTTATCTTCATTACAAAAAAATAGTAATTTTTGTCTAACGTCCATGCTATTCCCATGAATCTATTAAATTCGGATTACTTTTTTCCAATTCAAGTATATTTCTAGCCTGATGCTTAATTGTGAAGCGTTGATAGGTATGTTTCAAGCATAGATTAGCAAGTTTTTCATTTTCAAAAGGATTGTCCAGAAAATAAATAATTTTATTTGCCAACTCTTCAACATTCTGCTCTTTTGTTATTTGATTAGGGTTTGGTACCAACTCCTTAAGAGTTCCACTATCTGAAACTATGATGGTTTTCCCGCAGGCCATTGCCTCCGGTGCTACACGCCCCATCTGCTCTTTCCATTTTTTTGAAGTAATGGAAGGAATGACGACAATATCGGCGGCATTCATGTAAGAAGCAATTTCGAAATGATCTGCATCAAAAAAAACAGTGCGATCCTGAAGCTCATTTATACTTATCAGAGCTTCTAACTTTTCCTGATAAGGATTTTTATATCTTCCAAATGAATCTAATAAAAAAATCCAATTCCTATCCTTGATTTTTGAAAGCGCATTAATTAAAATATGTACCCCTTTCTCTGGTATCATTCGACCAAAGTATGCTATCACAGGTTTATTCAAATTTAATTTTGATCTTATGCCAATTCTTTGTTGATTGTCTGGTTTAAAAATAGTTTCATCAAAACCTAAATGATTCAATGAAACACTTTTAAAACCTAGATTCTTAAAAATCCTCTGGCCATCAAGCCCAAGAGTGAATACGTGAAATATCCTATTTTTTACAAGCAATAAAAATAGATTTTTCATGGCACCTGGCAATAGGCCTCTAATTCCTTCTCGGTTGTAAATATCAAACATCCCTAATTCCATGTTTTCACATGAATGGCATATAAGTTTGAAATCTAGTTTTTTTGACCAGATTGAAAGAATGACTGCTAACAAACTGGCAGGATCATACTCTGTATAAACGAATTGTGGATTATGCTGCTTAATTAACTCTTTCAGTCCTTTATAATAGGTGATTCTAGGATTATCAAATACTTTATTAAGAGCAACTGCGATAACCTTATTTGATTTTGGCTCTTCACATTCTTTAACTCCACTGCTGAATGTCAGATATCTGGGAAAGACCAATACGATTTTTTTACCCATATCAGCCATTTCATAGAATACTTTCCTATTAATTTCAGAAAATGCTCCTATGGAAATTATTAAGTAATCTGTATCATGTTGCTTCATGTCAGTCTTTTTCCCTTACGCGATCTTCAAAATATTGTATTTGTTGTTGAGTGAAATCAAATAGATTAGAATTTTTTCTATGTTCTTTATACCAATCAGCAATTAAACTTATGGTTTGATTGGTTTCGAGGGTAGGTTTCCAACCCAGCATCGATTTGGCCTTATCCGAGTTTAATTTTAGCAATGAGGTTTCATAAAATTTTTGTTTATTTTCTGAAATTTTATATTCGCCATATTTCAATTTTGATTGTAAATTACCAATCAGAGATTCAACCGGAACATTGTTAACATTGTCGGGTCCGAAATTAAAACACTCCCCATTCAGGTTTTCATCAAGAATAAGATGGTGAGCTATAACCAGATAACCTAATATAGGTTCAAGAACAAATTGCCATGGCCTTACAGATTCAGGTCGTCTTAAAATAAGTTCTTCTTCCTTATTCCAAGATTTGATGGCATCAGGAATAATTCTGTCTTTGCTCCAATCACCCCCACCAATCACATTTCCTGCTCTTGCGGAAGATACTCTTTTACCCAAATCATTCATAAAATAGGAATGAAAAAAAGACTTAAATACAATTTCTGAGGCTCCTTTTGAAGCGCTATAGGGGTCGTAACCGCCTAATTCATCATTTTCTCTATACCCCCATATCCATTCTTTATTTTGATAACATTTATCGGATGAGACTAAAACGGCCACCACCTTTGCATTGTATTTGCGCACTGCATTTAAAATGCACGCATATCCAATGGTATTATTCAAAAATGTGTCAACAGGTTCATCATAAGAAACACTCACAATTGCTTGAGCTGCTAAATGGAAAATAAAATCAGGTTGGATTTCATTTATGGTTTTTTGAAGTTCAATTTCCTTCAAAATATCTAAACGAATATCTTGGGTGATTTTTTCAGAAATCCTATTATCCTCGTACATAGAAGGACTACTGGGAATATCCTTTGAAATACCATAAACCTGTGCATCCATTTTAATTAGCCACTGGCAAAGCCAGGTGCCTTTAAAACCTGTATGCCCCGTCACTATAATTTTTTTTCCTCTAAAGGTATTGTACAATATTTCTACCAAACCTTCCATTTTGCTTCATTATTGGCCCAAAGTGAATTTAAAGCATTTTTATCGCTCAAGGTATCCATGCACTTCCAAAAGCCATCGTGTTTATAAGTAAATAGTTCATTGTCCCTAGCCAACATTTCAAGTGGTTCTCTTTCAAATATTGTGGAATCACCATTCTTTATATATTCAAAGACTTTTGGTTCACAAACAAAAAAACCACCATTAACCCATTGACCGTCTCCTTTTGGTTTTTCAAGAAAGCTTGCCACCTTATTATTTTCCTTTATTTCCAGTGCTCCAAACCTTCCTTCAGGTTGAATAGATGTCATAGTAAGGATATTTTTATGATTATTATGAAAGGAAATTAATTCATGGATATTTACATCCGAAACCCCGTCACCATAAGTCAATAAAAATCTATTGTCGCCTATAATTTCTTTGGCACGGTTTATTCTACCGCCTGTCATAGTTTCTAATCCGGTATCCAATAAGGTCACTTTCCACGGTTCGCTATTTTTTTCAATTAACTCCATTGAATTATCAGACAAATCAATGGTTACACTGCTCTGATGAAGAAAATAGTTGGCAAAATATTCTTTAATATAATATCCCTTGTATCCTAATAATATGACAAAATCATTGAATCCATAATGAGAATATATTTTCATGATATGCCATAAAATTGGATAGTCACCAATTTCTGCCATAGGTTTAGGTTTTAGAGTGGTTTCTTCGCTTAAGCGTGTACCATAACCTCCTGCCAATATTAAAACTTTCATTAATTAATTATTTGGGAACATAAGTTGATAAAGACCCTCAAATTGAGAGTCGAAATTATATTTTCTAATAAAATTGGTTTTATTTCTAACGGACATACTGGTTCGCAATTCCTTATTTAATAATAATTCGTCAATGGCTTCAGCTATAGATGCAGGTTCGGTGGCATCGCATAGCAGGCCAATATTATCCTCTGAATAATATAGCCGGTTATCTTTCGTATCCGCAGAAATAATGGGCAACCCCGAGCCCATATACTCCGCAATTTTATTACTGGCTCCAGCAATATAGCGATCATTTATAGGAGCATACATATCTTCATGTGTAAGTTTTGTGATGCCAATGTCGCAAAATGAAGTTATTTGTGGTAAATCATCATAGGCCACATATTCTTTCCAAAAAACTATTCTATTTTCTATTTCTTCCAATTGGGCTAAGTCCTTCAATTTATCTATGATTCCCTTGTCTAACTCTTTGCCAAGAAAAATAATTGCAAATTTGCTTTTGCATAATTTTACCGACTTAATTAGATTATCAAGACAAAAGTATTTCGAGAGACCTCCCTGGTAAACAAGCAAATGATCAAACTCCTTTTTTAGAGAGTTCACTATGGGATTTGGGACAAGGCCATCATTAATCCAATTTTTTCTTGGACCATTATGTACGATCACAATGTTTTTTTTCATCCCACTCCTTTCAAAAAATATTTTTGCGCGTTCTGATTGTGGAAAGCTAACGATTGTTGCCCTTTTTCCCCAATTGTATTCTTGTTTGAATATGATTTTTTGAAAAATACCTATGGGTTCTTCCCAAAAATCATGTTGGTGATAAACCCATTTGATTCCTAAAAGTTTAGTCGAAAGATAAACCGGTACCACCGCAAAAGCGTCATAGGCTATAATCCATTTAAACTTATGTCTATATGCATCACGGTAAAATCTAAAAATGCTCCCAATATATTGAAGAACATTTTTGATCCCTCGTTTCTGTTGGCCAAGATATTTGACTTTTACCCTTAAATCAATATTAACCTTATCAGAATTATTATATTTTAAGCCATACAAATAGACATTAAAACCCTTATCAGCTAAAATATTCGCAGCATTAATGGTAGGTGGATATATTTGTGGATCTGAAAGAATTATGAGGGCAATTGATTCCGGCATAAACTCTATTTTCCAGTAGATTTCCTGCACAGTACATGGACGGAATCATCATTTAGGCGAAAATGATAACTGGGATTACTCTCATCTTGTTGTATGATTTCAAAGCCCTTATCTCTTAATATTTTAGAAATGGATTCATGGTCGTACATCCATCGATGTTGCAAACCAAATCCTCCATTCAGTTCTAAAAGACGGTATTTTAATGTTCCCTTTGATTCCTTGCTTAACAGAGAGTCTTTTATTAGTTTATCTGCAGCGTCTGGTAAATTGTTCTTTTTGTTTATTAAATATTTTTTAATCAAATCTTCTAAATCAGGTAGGATAATATGCAGGGTTGCACCATCCTTAAGTACTTTCTTAAAATCATCTAAAATATTACTACAGTCTTCTGGAAAAACATGTTCAAGAAAATGCGAGCAAAGGATATGATCTACCGATTGACCGGGGAAAGGTAACGGATTGCGGCAATCATGTTTGATTAATACTGCCTTTTGTTTTGCTTCATGATATGCATGAAACCATTCCCTATACTTCTTGGGGAGTAAATTTTTTATCAATCCGTAAGAAAATAAAAACCGAATGAAAATATGATTATCTAGGTTTACGAAATCTTTAAGAACATATATTGAGGATGCAACGTTTAACCAAAGTTGGCCTTTAGGGTTTTGATATTTAGAGTTTAATTTCATTTTGCTTTTCTTTTTATTTCATGCTGAATATCTGCCATAATACGAATTCACATAGGATTCAATCTCTTGAATGTGTTTGCTGTAAGTATTGTTTAAGGCAAATTCAATGCGTTTAATTTGTCTTTCTTTTGAATTGTATTTTTCCAGATCATGGACCACTTTATTAAATTCTATCATTAGTTGCTTCGAACTATCATCGCTTGCCATTACTAGCAATTCTTCATTAGCATAGGTGTTTACGAAATGTGAGACGATCGCCTTACCAGTACTCAGGTATTCAATTATTTTATGAGAATTGGAGCCATCATACATCTTTGAGTTATTTAAAGCAAGTAAAAGTATGTCGCAATTTTTTATTTCAAGCGCGAGTTCGGTACCGGATTTGACTCCATGTAAAAAAACATTTGAATTGGTCTTCAAAAAAGAAATAAATTCAATTGTTCTTTCAGTAAGTTCACCATCAACATTTGAAATCCTCTTTGGTCCCCAAATATGAAATGTAATGTTTGGGTGTTCTTTGATTACTGCAATAATGAAATCCCTGTTTAAATCGCTTCTGCATAAATTCCCTACGAATCCGACACTAATTCGTCTTGCACTATATTTTTTATTTTCGCCCTTTTTTAGATACTGTAGGGTCTGTTCTGCCACTTCGGTGAAAGGTTTACTCAAGCCATGGTTAACAAAAAGAACTTTTTTACTATAATGTTTAAACCCTTCAGCAATACTTTCTGAGATAGATATAGTTATGTCAGCAGAGGCTGCAATTTTTCTCTGAAAGCGATAGGCAGCCAAATCTACGGGGTGATAGATTGTAAGCAGGGCCTCGAAGTTTTTAAGATTGGAGTATAAATTGGTTTCGAAACACCAAGCAATATCAAGATTTTTGGTTATTTTTTTTAAGAGACCTTGTATAAAGAAAGGCATTAATATATCATACACACTACGCAATTTAAAACGCAACATTTCATAGAGTTTTGGCATATGAGCAGTAATAATTTTGAGGTTGGGCAAGTCTGTAAGGGGCTGCCAAATTTTGATCTCTTTGTTATTACTACTAATGACAGGTTCAAGGTAATAAACCTCATTACCTAATTGTGCCAATTCTATGCTATAATGATGTTTTGAGAGGTAAATATTTCCCCATTTGCTGGGTGAAATGATCAATATTTTTTTATTTCTAAATTCCAAATATGTTATCTGACTAGCTATGCGGTAAATTGGTTAACACTTGATACCACATGATTTATCTGTTCAATGGTTATTTCAGGATAAATGGGGAGCGAAAGACATGTCCTCTGGTATAGGTAGGCATTGGGGAAATCTTTTGCCTTATAACCCAAATAATTATAGGCTGGGAGCAAAGGCAACACGGTTGGATAATGAATTGCTGTTTCAATTCCTTTGCTTGTAAGATGCTCTTTTAATGCATCTCTATTCTTCACTAATATTATATACAAATGATAGGTATGTGCTGAGTTTGGACGAACTCTTGCCACTTCAACTTTTGAGTTATTCTCAAATAATTTATCGTATTTTTTAGCAACATTTTTTCGTGCTTCCGTCCACTTTAAAATATATGGAAGTTTTGCAGAGAGTATTGCAGCTTGCATTCCGTCCAATCTGCTGTTAATTCCTTCGATTTGGTGTTGATGTTTTTTTAAGGCTCCATGATTAGCAAACATTCGGCATTGCGATGCAAGGCCATCATCATTTGTAACAATACATCCTGCGTCACCATAAGCTCCTAAATTTTTACCGGGATAAAAACTGAACGACCCTGCTATACCAAATGTTCCGGCACGCTTTCCACCCAAATTTGAAAAATGGGATTGGGCACAATCTTCAATCAGGAAAATATTGTGTTTTTTGCAAATTTTATTAAGTGTTTCTATTTGTAACATTTGACCATGTAAATGAACCGCAATTACAGCTCTGGTTTTTGAAGTAATTGCTGGCTCAATCAGATTTTCATCCATGCTACTGAAGTAGTCAGAATGAACGTCAACAAAAACAGGTCTTGCTCCCGCTTGACTAATCGTCTCTGAACTGCTAATCCAGCTATTGGCGACGGTAATTACTTCATCCCCTACTCCAATACCGAGCATTTTCATGATGATGTATAAGGAATCTGTGCCATTAGCACAGGAGATTACATGTTTTACCCCATATAATGCTGCAAATTTGTCTTCGAATTCTTTGACATATTTACCTCCAATGAAGGCCGTTTCAACGACCACATTTTTAATTGCATTGTCAATATCCAGTTTTATAGTTTGGTATTGGGCTTTTAAATCTACGAATGGAACAAACATTTTTTGTTTTAAAGAATTGTACGAATCAGTTTTGCGGGATTCCCGGCGTAAATTCCCGGTGTAAGGATATCTTTTGTAATGACCGCTCCTGCCCCTATAACCGTATGATCACATATTTTTACAGGAAGTATAGTAGCATTGGAGCCTATAGAAACATTTTTTCCAATTTGCGTTGATTTCCATTTGGATATATCTCCTGCAGCCGGACCACCTGAGGAGAAAAGGTCATTAATAAACATAACACCGTGTCCAATGAAGCTATTGTCACCAATGGTTACTAGCTCACAAATAAAGGAATGAGATTGAATTTTGACCATTCTGCCTATTGCCACATCTTTTTGAATTTCGGTAAAAGGACCTATAAAACTGTCGTCTCCAATTGTGCAACCATACAAGTTTACAGGCCCCACAACTTTTACATTTCGACCGAAAATTACATCTGTAATTTTTGATTCGTAGATTGTAGGTTTATTCATATGGTCTTAGATTTAGTATAAATTTTGGTAATAATTTCAACTGTTTTTAACCCTTCAAAGGCATTGGTCGATATGCTTGCATTGTTAGTCAACACATCAATAAGGTTCTCGTAAACCTTATCGTGGTTGCTCATTGAGCCTAGATAATTACCATAGTTATTAGGCTTATTTCCCAAAGGCAGGTTTTCAATTTTGAAATCTTTAATATTCTGGTATTCCAGTTCATTTAAATATTGTCCACCTATTTTCACAGTTCCATTTTCACCAAATAGGGTTAGGGAACCTTCCATGTTTTTTTGATAGGCGTTAACTGAATAATTAATGCTCCCTATAACCCCATTATAAAACTCAAGAATAACCACCCCAGTATCTTCAAATTCAATAATGTCCTTATGGGCGTAATTGCCAATAAAAGCTTCCACATTTTTAACATCTCCGACCATCCAGTATAAAAGATCTATAAAATGACTGAATTGGGTAAATAAAGTCCCGCCATCAAGGTCATTGGTGCCCTTCCATGAATTGGCATAGTATTCCTGGTCTCTGTTCCAAAAACAACTTAATTGTACACTTAGTAATTTCCCCAATTTACCATCATCTATAGCTTTTTTTACCGCGACCACAGGTGGATTGAATCGGTTTTGCTTTATGGCAAAAAGGCGTTTGTTGGCCCTTTCAGCTGCCTTTATCATCTCACCACAATCATTTACATCAATCGCCAAAGGTTTTTCACAAAGCACATGAAAGCCTGCGTTTAATGATTTGATTGTATGTTCAGCATGGAGGCCATTTGGGCTGCAAATGGTTACGACATCCATGGATTCATTTTTTAACAGTTCATCAATACCGTAGTATGCCTTTACATTATACTTAGTGGCAAGTTCATCAGCCCGTTCTTCAACAACATCACAAACCGCGACAAGTTTCCCAACTGTATTAATATGTTCTGCATGGCGCTGGGCGATTCTACCACAGCCTATAATAGCAAAAGTTATCATTTGAAACCTTTTAATTTTTTAAAAACAGGTTTGATAAGCCTGATGATAGAGTATTCATCCGCTAAGGATCCAGTTACCTTATAAGTGGTATGCGGGATTCCCGGCGTTTGGATATAATCTTCGAATTCTTTTTCACTAAATCCCAGTTTTTTCAAGATAAATTCTTTGTCAATCTTCATTTGTTGCTCCGGATAAATAGGATCTAAAAGCTCTTCCAAAGCTTGTGCTTTGGTGATTTGCCCCGCAAAAATTAAGTTTGACAGGTGGGCTTTACGTTTATCTACTTTGAATTTTTCAGGTAATATATACCCTTGATAGAAACGCGTAAAAACTGACTCATAGTGTTTACCTCCATAATCTCTCCATGCTAGCTTATTTGATATTTCTTCTTTGGCACTCTTTTTATGGTATGGCAAATAATTTAACAATTTAATACTATGAAAAGGCTTTTGAAATTGATTATAGGCACGCCTGAATTTATGCAATAAAGGGTAGCTTTTAAGCGTAAGAGAGCCAAATTTATGATGAATATCTATCAGATTTTCTGGATCTTTAAATATCCAGGCCTTGGGTAATGTTTCTTCTGTCCAAACATTTCGACCATCAATTATGTACTTTAATTTATTTTCCTTGCAAATTTTATCTAACGAAGAAAAAATGGCAATATCTGTAACTGCTTCAAGGTCTATTACATTGGCTTTAAAGTAAGCCAATTGAATATCTCGAAATTCAGGCCAATCAATGACATATGTATAAAGATCAAATCCACATTTAGAAATTATGTTTTCAATATTTTTAACGGCCAGCTCACTGTTCCAGCCATTGTCGAAGTGCACACATAAAACCCTTAAACCATATTCTTTCGCTTTTAATGCCAAATAAGTACTGTCAACACCTCCACTCACTCCAAGCATACAATCGTATTTTTTTCCTTTTCCGGCCTGTTTCATTTCAGAAATCAGGTTACTTACACGCTCTTCAGCTGCTTCATTTCTAAGAGTGTATAATTTTTCAGCTTCCAAGTATTCCTCATAATAGTTGCAAATTCCATTCTCATCAAATCTTATATCAGGATCGGCGATATTATCCATCACGCTCAATGAGCATTGTCTGTAATTGGGATCTTTTTCACTTAAAACCATTTCAGTTTTATTTTTGGTAAACGATTTCTTTCAATTCCGATTGAGAAGGATAACTGATTAATACAGCTCGGTGGGGTCCCTGGAAAACAAACATACTGCCTGCAGCAACAGCCGAAGCGCCATACTTAATCGCCTCCTTAAAATGGGTAAGTGATGCGGCCCCTCCAAGCGCTATCACCGGAATATCTACTGAAGATGCCACTTGCTCAATTAATGTATTGTCATAACCCATTAAAGTTCCATCCCTGTCAATGCTGTTGAGGATGATTTCACCTGCTCCATTGTTCTGCATCATTTTTGAATATTCCACAGGCGATAAGCCAGTATTGTTCGTACCATTATGTGTAAATACTTTATAGCCTCCGAGAAAAGTTTTTTTTACATCAACCGATACCACTATACTCTGATTCCCAAATAAACGTGCGGCATCAGTGACTAATTCCGGGGTTTTAAAAGCATTGGTATTTAAAATTACTTTTTCGACGCCATTGTAAAATATTTCTTTGATTTGATCTAAGGTACTGATGCCTCCACCATAGGCCATTGGCATGAATGTCTCCGATGCTAATTCAGCAATTTGGGCTATATTAGGTTTTCGATTTTCTGAGGTAGCGCTAATATCTAAAATTGCAATTTCATCTACTTCTTTTTCATTAAAGATTTTAACCGCATTTATTGGGTCCCCAACATATTTATGATTTTTAAAATGAACTGACTTTACCAATCCTCCTTGACTTAGTAGCAACACCGGGATGACTCTGGCTTGCATCTAATAGATTTGATTATTGAATATAGGCGTCATATCTAGAAAGAAATTTTTCATTAGGTATTGCCGCAATACTGCCAAATACGCCATCAGGATCTGGCCACGATTTTTCTGGCTTTTTTATTTTAATTAGCAGTTTGTCCGATTCCTTATTTGCCGCTTCATTTAATCTATAAATTTGATACTCACGGTTAAGAAAAAAGTTTGCAACAAATAAATCCTGCTCAGGACTATGTAGTTCTACAATAAAGGTAGGTCTGCATGAAGCTATTAGGTTTTCCGAGCCTTTCAGCACATCGCCTTCGGCACCTTCAACATCAATTTTTAAGAGGCTTGGATTTACACGGTTCTCCTTGCAGAATTGATCTAAAGTTATTAAGCTTACTTTTAAGCCAGTAGGGGTGTTTGTGATATTGCCTCTTGAATTGTCAGTGTTTACGTCAAAAGACGTTTCACCGTTTTTATCACTCACGGCAGATTCAATTAATTCTATTGCCAATAAATTATTATTTTTTATGGTTTGCCTAATATATTCAACATTTTCAGTTAGCGGTTCAAATGCATATATTTTAGCAGAAGGAATATGCATGGCAACATAGTAGCTGTGTAAACCAACGTTTGCACCCACATCAAAAAATACGTCATTTTCTTCTAAAAAAAGTTTAAATGCCAGTTGTTTATCCGGTTCATAATTCTTTAGAAGAACCGAACCTTTTAATAGGTGATTTAGCTTGAGTTTTAAACCCATCAAATTTCCCCACAACACAGGGATTGTTTTACCGTAAGCCAAGTTTTTTAGAGTTCCTTTAATCAAATTAATAATATTTAACAAAGTTTTCTAAGATTTTCATACCATATTTATGGCTCTTTTCAGGGTGGAATTGAACCCCTAGTATATTATCTTTTTCAATGCCCGCTGCAAAATCATATCCATAATTAGCCTTTACAATTACCTCTTCTTCATTTTCGATGCAGAAATGATACGAATGAACAAAATAAAACCTCGGATTTTCAGGCATATTATTAAATAACTTTGATAGATTATAATCTGTTACGTCTCTCCATCCCATGTTGGGTATTTTTTGATTTGATTCCAATTTGCTTTTATCAAAGTTTATTGTTTTTCCTTTTATCCATCCTAATCCTTTAAGTTTTCCTTCATCGCTTCCTTCTGTAAGCATTTGTGCACCCAGACAAATACCAAGAATAGGTGTTTTTCGTATTCTAACCTTTTCATTTAGTAAATTAATCAAACCTGATTTATACAATTGTTCCATTCCGTAGTCATAACTCCCTACACCTGGTAAAATTAATTTATCAGCTACTTTGATCTCGCTTTCTTTATCGCTGATTATACTTTTAATTCCAATTCTGCTTAACATGTTTTGTATAGAAAGCAAATTACCTATATTATAATCGATAATGGTTACCATGTCAGATTTTATTATTTTTAAGGGCAGAATATTCCAGCAGCCACCAATTTACAGGCTGTTTACTCATAAAGTTGCCATTAAATAATTTGGAAGATATTGGTGTAAAACCATTTTTGCCCCATTTGGTATCAATTTTATCAGAATCAGTTTGGTAAATCATAGTGTAATCAGCTTTCCAACTGCTTAAATTTTGAATTATTTCTTTCGGTTCATTCCCCCAGCAATTAAGGGCACCTATATAATTGGTCTGATAAACAGCCAGCCAGTCGGGGAAGAGATGGATTTTTTTTAGGGTTGCAGCGTAAAGAGGAAATTCAATATGAAACCTTAAACCATCAAATACATCATCATATTCAAATGGTTCTTTAAATGCCATCAGTATTCTTTGGCCAGGCTTAACATTTTTAAATAAATCATAGTATCTGTCCATTTCACTTTTGATGTTAACAGGCTTAAATGGCCGAATAGCTATTACAAATTTGTTCAGATGTTTTTCCGGTAGAAAAAATATCCTTGGTAAAGGAGAAATCAATATCCAGTATGAAAAAAGAAGTCCTATGAAATTGTTTTCATTAATGGTTTGTATAACTGCAGCTGTTGATAAGCTCAATGTAAGTATCCAGATTGTTTCTTCGTCTGCAAATCGCAGGAAAGAAGTATTTAAAATAAAAAGTGTAAACCCTGTTATAAGGTATATGTTCATGCTACTGTTAAGATGGTAAAAAACAAAGATGAATTGAATAATGGCAAATGCATAATACAGGTTGTTTTCTGTAAGTAATTTTTTAGAATTTTCAGCTCTTTTATATCTTATATTACTGGTTTTTACAAGGCCAATTGCCTTGGCAATATTTAGGAATGCCTCTTTTGGATTACCCATTGAAACAAGTGGCAGAAAATTAAAAGACAATTTTATTAAGGCAGGTAAAAATGCATACACCGGCAAAAGACTCTGAGTTGTTAATACTGCCAGGAAAGTAAAAATACCCCCTACAAAGCAACAGGTAAAAGAACCAAAGCTTATAAGGAACCATGAAATTCCTGCTAATACCCAATTTTGAGATAGTATTGCATATAAAGCAAGTGGGAAAAACATCCATCCCGAAGCATTATAATTTATTATTGATAATATGCCAGTAAATGATGTACTTATGAGTGCAATAAAAAGGGGTATTAAAATCCATATAATGTGGATTTTGCTTAACCATATGAAGTGAAACAAAAGCCAGGCCACTAAACTGAAAATCACCAAGAGGTTACTGAATTTCCTGAAAAAAAATAATGATTCAGTATAATAAAAGAATTTATTTAAATTATGGTTTCCAAAGCCCAAGAATGGTGAAACGCCCTTCCTACCTAACCTGGAAAGCTCAAGTGAAAAACGGAAATAAAAAGGCCAGGTGCCGGCGGAGTGTTCTGAAAAACCTGCATAATTAGATGCATTTTTAAGGTTTAGAACCCCACATGCGCTAATCGTTTTTACAAGAGACATAAGATTTGTTACAGGAGAGGTGAGAATATAAACCACAGTTTGCAGCACTAAACGGATTCTCCGATTCGAAAAAAGTATTTGTTGCATGGAAATCACGAACTAAAGAAAATATTATCTATAAATTGTGAGCAAAACCTGTTTTGGAAGACAGAGTCCTGTATAAAAGAGTTGTTCCTGCGGAATAAGCTTCATTTTCGTTATAACAATAACTTTTCTTAAGATTCAATGTAAAGGGTTCCTCATCAAATACTTTTCCTTTGTCAATAGTGGTTGTTACCTGATGGAGAGTTGCGAATTGGTTCACAGCCTTATCATTTAGTGCCCTCTGAATAGAACCTATTCCCCCATACTCTGGAATTTTGGCACAATGAATATTAAGTAAGGGAATATTACTTGAAATCACCTTTTTAGAAATAATCAGACCGGCACGGAAAAGAACAATTCTTGATGGTTTATGCTCTTCAATAACATCAAGTAGCTCTTTGTTACTTTTTATTTGTATAAAGTTGTTTCTTTTAGAAGGCACCGAACCTCGCCTTAAATTACAAATGATCATTTTTACTATCAGTGCAGGACTGATACTTTTACTAAGAACTAATTTGATAACACGATATAAATTTGTTGATTTATCAATCGAAACTAAAATATCAGGGTTATCCAGAGCAGAATTATTTTTTATTGGGGCCGTGATGTTATCATCACCCAGGATGAGTAGAGTTTTCAACTTTATAAATTTATTTTGGTAAGTATTTTTTTCTTTCTAGTTTCACTGCCTAAACCAGTTGGCATATTAATAGTGGCTTCACTGCAATGCAGTGAAGTGGGGCATTCTTCTCCAAAATTATTGTAAACGCATAAATTGGGGATACTGTACTGAATTAATTCTCCCAAATGTATACCTTTACTTGCCATTTCATCTATTACCTTTTTTCTTTCAGGAACCCTGATAACATAGTGAGAGTAGGTAGCACCCTCAACAATTGGAGGAGAAATCCATCCTTCTCTTCTTTGTAAATTTTTATGATACCAAGCAGCATTTTCGCGCCGTCTACTTATAATCTCAGGATATTTTTTTAATTGAACCAAGCCAACTGCTGCCTCCGAATTTAGCATTTTATCAAGGTAGTCGGGTGGGAAATGAATTTTATTGTCGAGGTGATAAGACTTCGTCAGCCAGTTGAGTAAGGGTGTTTTTTCCTGCAGCCACCAGGTAAATCCATAAATTGTTTCGTTAAATGCTATCCAAACGGCAAAAAGATAAAATATTCTTTTAATCGTTTTGTAGGAACCTGCTTTTTTGTAGTTTTTGTCACGCCATAGGCGAATTTTTTCTGCAAGTGCTTTGTCCTGAAATGTTAACATACCACCAAATATGGAAGTCATCAGCTTGCTAATGTTAAATGCATAAACGGCAACATCACCCGATGTACCAATCATCCGGCCCTCCCATGTAGCACCAAATGCATGACAGCAATCCTGCATGAGCCAAATTTTATTCCCATATCGTAATTCAGCTTCTTTAACAATTGCTTCAAGCCTGTCAATATTCTGAGGATAACCAAAAGTATGTGTGGCAATTATAGCACTGGTTTTTACATTTATTAGAGCTGGAATTAAATCAAGGTTCATATTGTAATCAACTGGGCTGATATCCACAAATCTTGGACGGTTTCCGCTAAGGGTTACTGCATGTGCCACCACAGAGCAGGTATAGGCCGGCATTATAACCTCGGAATTTTCAATCCCAAGAGCTTTGAAAAAAGCCCATTGTGCAGATCGTCCATAAGGAAAGGCTACTGCTTCATTTGCAGAAAAGGCTTCTGCAAATTCTTTTTCAAAACGTTCTACAGCATTTTTTGGAGGTGAGATGATTGAAAAGAGTTCATGCCACCCGAGCCATGGTTTAAAACGGGGAATCATTCTTTTATTTCATCCTGTATTTGCCAATAACCCTGGCTTGCCATGTGTATGGCAACAAAGTTTTTGATATTATCCAATATATTATAACCTGCCGGTCCCTGTAACTTATCAGAAACATTGAGGTCGTAGCCAAAACGTATTTCTCTTGTATTATGGGCCGGCCAGGTCTTTTTACGGGTAATAAGTAGGCGGACGAGTAATTTCTTAATCCATTCCCTGAATGAAGGTATCCTGAAAAAAGTTAAACTGAGAAAACGAAGGATTAAAAAATCTAACGGACCAGGTAATTGTTTTGGCATTAGCACAATCGGGGATTGAATTATAATATTGTCCCCTGTAATTTTAATATCATTATTTGTATTATAAGATTGGCTGCTGCCTAATTGACCCGAAGGGTTTTTTACTACTACCCCGGCATTGTAGACAGCCAATGCCTGATTTTGAAAATGCATGACAACACCGCCCTTAAAAGTACCAATAATGGAATAGTATTTTGCTCCTCCTTCAACAATAAGGCCGGCCTCATTAAAGTCGATGCGGCTGTTTAATACCTTACATGGTAGTTCTGGCAAAGCCTGATTCCTGCCCAACTTATTGCTAGCTACAGCAGCACGGCAATAGGCATTAAACATGGGTATAATATTAGGCTCGTCAATTGAACTCAGGGTAGCGACAGTTGTATTTTTTATGCTCTCAGACATAAAATCAGCCAGTGCTGCCGCCTCAGGTATTTCTTCAGCCAGTAGTTCAAAACCGGCAGGGTAATAGAATCTTGTATAACGGCTTCCGTAAATGCCTCCGAAAGAACCATCGGGGTGGGCAAAATGCCAGATGAACTTTACCGATTTTTGCAAAGGCTCTGATAATTTAAGATCAGGTCTTTTATGGTGCACATCAGCCAAGTAATAGGTACAAAGGCTTTGGTAACCGGGGTCGGCCCCGTCATATTCTTTAAACCACCCTTCGGCAGACTGATATTTTATTATCCGGTTCAGTAATAAATGCGCTTTTTTTTCAGCCTCGTTATCATTAGTGATTTCTTTCCACCTGATAAGTGCAGCTACCGCGGTTGCCAAATGATTGGATATAATTGCATGTGTTTCATCTGCCTTTACCAGGTAATCAATCATTGGCTTTATGATATTCAACCAACCTGATTTTAATTGCTTAGTTATTTCAGATTCAAGCTGCTCGAATGCACAGAGCAGGTCAAATGCTACAAGCGCAGTAACACAATAAGAACCTTCTCTCGGAAATGCTTCTTCAAGGCTGCCGTCTTTACGTGTTAAAAATCCGGCCGCTATAAACATGGCATCAATTCTGTCAAGGAATTTTGCCTTTTCAGTTTTATAAGGCCACAAGCTATTCTTCCAAAGATAGGCCATCCCATTAGCAGCACCTTGAAAGCTACCATTGCCAAAATCTATTAATCCCCATGCCCAATGATAGCGATCACCCATGCCATAGCTTTTGCTACTCCTGTCAAAATCAAAAAGCGATAATACCCGCGGTAAATTTTGTGTAATTTGAATATGATACGGATTATCTGTCATTAACTATTTTTAGAAATCTGATATTGTTATAAAGGTTTTTATGTAAAACTCACTTTTTTTATTTATCAGGTGCAATCAGGTTTACAAGATATGTAAAACCTTTTTGCCATCCATAATCTCTGGACAATGTATGCGGATGCCAAAGAACAGCAGCTATTCCATGTACATTTTTAATCTCATTTATCCATCTATTCATTTGAATTTCCCTTTCCTTATCTGTGAATGATTTATAATCGTACAGATGGGAGTCCATTAAAACAGTAGGTAATGAATAAAGGGAATGTTCCGAATTTTTAATTGCATTCCATGGTTGATAGGGGATGGCTATGCTTAGCCT
Source organism: uncultured Chitinophaga sp. (assembly GCA_964617955.1). Lineage (GTDB taxonomy): Bacteria > Bacteroidota > Bacteroidia > NS11-12g > UBA9320 > JABWCE01. The sequence continues at coordinate 125,986 of CAZTXB010000007.1, read as the reverse complement.
GAACCCGGGTCTGTCATTAAACATAATTGTGGTATCCAGCTTTATACCTGACTTTTCCTGTGCTTCCCATGTTTTGTTCCATGAAAATCTTAACCAATGTTGCCTACAAGTTGTTATTTTATTTTTTGTCTTTTCTTCAAGTAAATGTAGTTGCCTATATATTTCTCCTTCACTTTCCCATGCATCATATGTAGGGTGAAGACCAATTATAAAATCATCTTTTAACGCATTCATTATAAATATTCCAAGCTTTTCATCTGCAATATCATAGCTGGGGTCAAATAACCAGCGTTTCAATGTTTTTTTGCGGGAGTCGGCATAAAAATTAAAATGGCTTTTTATCCCTGATTCTTTTTCTATTTGCAAAACCTCATCTAATTTCCACCAATTGTCTGTTCCTAATAAAAGTGTCAGTGATTTTTTAAAAGATGGCAGTGTGTTTTTCCATTCACGGTTATAAATGGATCTTAGAAAATTAAAAAAATTAAATGCCGATTGCTTTAATCTGATAGGGAGGGTTTTTGCTACAGCATCCACATCGTGTGTAATGATTACTTCACATTCAGGAATTTCCCCAAACAATGTTGTTTCACTTTCTTTTTTTATCTGGGCTGCCCAGCTTCTGAGGAACATGCCAATTCTATTGACCCATGCATAATCCCATGCCCGAGTGTCCCATCTTTTAAGCCGGAAACTATATGAGTGAATTGGACCATTTATCATTTCATAAACCCTTTCATGCCATGCTTCCAAAAGTATAAATGCACCCATCCACCAATCAACTTTTTGCCAGTTTTTTTCATTGGGGTCATTACATACTTCAAGGGGTACCATTATAATGCCATTTACCCCGCAATGGCTTCCCCAATCCGGTAAGGTTATTTCAGCAAGTTTTAAGGGCATTTTAATGGTAATATTTTTTTTCTCAAAAACAGGTAAGCCTGCAATATATTCTGGTTGGGTTGGCCAGTAAAGTGACAATGCATTTAAGATATGTTCTTTACAAGACCCCCGCTCAGGCAGTAAAGGGCTATGCATTTCTATCTATAAATTTCTGGTGCCACAATTCAAGACATAGTGCACCCCATAATTGCCGTCCGCCAACACCAGGTTTGGACAGCATTTTTTCCATTGCATCTGTCGTGTATATTCCCCGGTCTTTACTTCTTTTGCTCAGGAGGATGTCACTCACAAAATCTTTAACAGGACCATTCTGAATCCATTCCTTTAAGGGTACAGGAAAACCCATTTTGTCTTTTCTTTCCAAAATGCTTTTAGGCAATAACGTTCCAATTGTTTTTTTTAATATATGCTTGGTTCTTCCTTCCTGAAATTTCATGGGTGGTGGCATCGAAGTTACCAAATCAACAATTCTTGTATCAAGCAAGGGTACACGTGATTCAAGGGATACAGCCATACTCATACGGTCTTCAATCTGTAAAAGTGATGGAAGAAGTGTTTTCTGGTCAAAGTGTGTCATTTTATTAATGTATGATTTAGTGTCCGGGTGATTAAATACTGATTGGTAATCAATAAACAGTCGTTCATTATCAAAGGAATTTAACAAGTCCTTATTTAAAATGCTATTTAAGCCCTGGCTGCGGTCAATCAACCTGAAATAGCGTTCGTCCATCGGCTGAAATAATCCTTCTGCAAAAAACTGTGATAATAGGGGTTTATATTGTTTTAGAATTGGGAGTTGTGGAACGATTGATTCTAAAGAAACAAGATGCCTTCCTTCTTCCTGTGTCTCAAAAATGGCACCCTTCAATGCCTGTTCAAGATAACCAACAAGGTAGCGAGCATAGCCACCAAAAATTTCATCTCCTCCCTGGCCTCCGAGAACTACTGTAACATGTTCGCGGGCAAGTTTACTTACTCTATATTGCGGAAAAAGGCCTGGACCTGCCAGTGGTTCATCTAGTGCATATATGAGCTTGGGTAAATCATCTACAAAATCCTGTGCAGAAGGCACTACTTCAAAATAGTTGCCTCCGATGCTATCAACTAGGGCTTTTGCATAAACCGATTCATCATATTCAGGGCTTTCTTCAAAGCGGCCATGAAACATTGCAAAAGGAGTTTCGAGATGATTAGAGGCAAGAGAACAAACTAAACTTGAATCAATTCCACCAGAGAGGTATCCACCAAGAGGTACGTCCGACCTTAATTGTAACCTGATACTGTCATTAAGTAAATACTTTAATTTTTCGATAAAAAACTCTTCTGTATGATTGTAGTCAATTTGATATTTTGTATCCCAATAACATTCTTCATGAGTAATGTGAGTTCCTCTTCCTTTAATAAAATAGCCGGGTTTTAATTTTCTAATTCCATAGAAGAGGGTTCTTTCCCCAAGACAAAATTGAAATGTCAGGTATTGCTGTAGTGCTTTTTCATCCCTGGTGGATTTAATTTTAGGATAAACCAAAAGGGCTTTAATTTCCGAAGCAAAAATAATTTCACTATCCAGGCATGAATAGTAAAATGGTTTAATACCGAAATGATCACGTGCAGCAATCCATGAATTATCTTCTTTATCATGAAACATAAAAGCAAACATTCCATTTAACTTTTTTAAAGCATTTGAACCTTCTAAAATTAATAATTGTAAGAGTACTTCTGTATCAGAAAAAGTATCAAAGTGAATACCATTTTGTATTAATGATTGCCTTAATTCCAAATAATTATAGATTTCTCCATTAAAGGTTAATGTGTAACGGTTATCAACTGAACACATAGGTTGAGCACCATGTTCAATATCAATAATAGCAAGTCTCCTATGCCCGAATAAAATCTGGTTATCGCGAAGCACTATTCCAGACCCATCAGGACCACGGTGCAACAGACAATCAAGCATTCTTTCCAGGTGCCCCTTGCTTTCAATAAGGGATTGACCGTCAGAAATAATTCCAGCTATTCCACACATGGTTTATGGATATTTGCGTAAATCATAAATGGTAATTTTTTATCAAGCCAACGATGTAAACCGCGTGGTATTCTAATTGGGAGAGACCGTGCCGGAAAAAAATGGAAATATATTTCATCAATTATAAAATGTTTTTTAAGTAGGGCCTCAAATTGTTTTGTACTGTAGCTTTTTCCTATTGGATTTCCTACACCATCATATAACCTGACAATTTCCTCCACATCAGATTTTTTAAAAATGTTTTCACGTCCCCTTCCTTTTAAGCCTCCTCCCAGCCATACCAATGGATATGCAAACCAACGGAGAAATGGCCATAACCTTAACACAGAGTTTCTGTAATACACTGAAATACTCGCTGTACCATCAGGCATTAATACCCTTGCAATTTCACTTACTGCTTTAGCTGTATCCGGTGTATGATGTATTACTCCCTGGCAGTTTACGTGGTCAAATGTATTATCCTTAAAAGAAAGGGCTTCTGCATTCTCCTCGCTTAGGGTTGCTTTTAAACCATAAATATCAAGTCTTTTTTGGGTTATCTTCAGAGCATTAGGTGTCAGATCGGCAGCAGTCAGTTTGCCAATTCCACGCATACCAAATTCAGTAGTCCAGAAACCAACACCACAACCTAAGTCAAGAACATGCATACTTTGTCCGCTCTTACGCGGGGGTGGCAGGAATCTGATGTCGAATTCCCCGCCAAAACAATCACTCATATAAACATCGCGGTGTTCTTTAAAAAAATCTTCACTGCCCGGTGTGAATTTTGATTCACCTGACCATAAGGGATTTGCATCCCAGAATTCTTTTACCTCTTTAATTTCACCCATTTGCTTTCCGCCAATCTACATGTTTGTTTCGTATTCCTGTTCGCCACCCGCCCCATGGCCAATGATACAATATGGTCATCATTAAGTATCCTAGGGTAGTAAGGCTACCAATCATTTTACTGCTGCTTTGTTTCTGGTCATATCGTAAAATGAATGGTACCTCGGCAAAACGTGCACCTATTAATTTTAATTTTATAATTTTCTCAAGTGTACAGGTAAAACCTAATCCTTTTAACTGGATGAAATTGTTTCCATAAAACAGGATTGCTTCTTTTATTTTTTCTCCCCTGTAAGCACGGAATCCGCAGGAATATTCTCTTAATCCTGAAATCGGGAAAAACACTTTCATAAAAAGGTTTGCGCCAGAACTGATAAAAGCCCTGTACCTGTTTACACCCAATTGTCCACCACCGGGGGCAAACCTTGATGCAATCACAACATCATATCCCGAACGCACTTTTTCTATCAGGTGGGGAATAAATTCTGGTTCATGAGTGTCATCACAATCAAGCCTTACTATTACATCACCTGCATTCACAATTTCTGCTGCACGTTCAAATAGGTCTCGCGAAGATTCTCCAAGCCCCCTGTTAATTTTGTGTTCAATCAGCTCTAACGGAATAGTAGCCTGGTATTCCATAAGCATAGCTTTGGTTTTGTCTTTGCTTCCATCATTACATACAATAACTCTGTAATCCTCTCCAAAACCCTCCATTGTTGCTTTTATCTTTGGCATTAGGTTTGGCAATGAATCTTCTTCATTGTATGCGGGTAATAAAATAATTATCATATAAAATTTGCTTTAAGGATTTCCAATATTTTTTTAGCAGCCTGGCCGTCACCATACGGATTAATTTGACAAGGGGCTCCTGCTGCACAGGATTCATATGCTTCAAGGATTAAATTTTTATCTGCACCTGCAATTTTGTTCCAGCCCATTTGAACAGTTTCCACCCATTCTGTTTCATCTCTCAATGTAATGCAAGGTACTTTGTGAAAAAAAGCCTCTTTCTGCATACCACCTGAATCTGTTAATATTGCTTTGGCCGTCATTTGCAACCTTGTCATCTCTAAATATGGCACAGGATCAATAATAATTAAACCATCAAGTAAATGGCTTATATTTTTTGAATTAATTAATTGTCTTGTACGTGGATGTATTGGTAATAAAACTGGCGTAGATTTTGAAATAAGCTGCAATGCCGATAGTATAGATTCCAGTCTGTGTAGGATATTTGTATTTTCTTCGCGGTGTATTGTGCATAAAACATATTTACCTTCAGTAATTCCCCATTTCCCTAGTTTCACTTTTTGTAAGGCTTTTTCACTATAGAATTGTGTACAATCAAACATCACATCTCCAACCAAGTGAACACCTACATTGATGCCTTCTTCGGCTAAATGATCTACTGCTGTTTGTGTGGGGCAGAACAAATGTTTTGAAATATGGTCAGTTATGATACGGTTAATTTCTTCAGGCATAATCCTATTAAAAGATCTGAGACCTGCTTCTACATGTGCAATTGGGATGTGTAATTTACTTGCTGCCAATGAACCGGCAAGTGTTGAGTTGGTATCGCCATAAACGAGCACCAAATCTGGTTTCTCATTATCTAGTACCATTTCAATAGCCTCCAACATACGACCTGTCATAGCACCATGGGATAATCCAGATATTCCCAAATTAATATCGGGTTCTGGAATTTCTAGTTCCTTAAAAAATACTTCCGACATATTTGAATCAAAATGCTGCCCCGTATGAATAATTATTTCCTTAATATGTCTATTAATTGTTTTAATAGTTGCATTTTCAGTACGTATAACTCTACTTATGGCAGAGGCTTTAATAAATTGTGGGCGAGCCCCTAAAATAGTTACTATTTTCATTTATTAAACGACCTCAGATATTTTTTAGATCTACAAAATCTTACAGTCTTTAATAACATTTGATAGATTAAAAAAAACAAATTAAATGATTTTATTATTTCAAATAATTCTTTTAAAAACAACTTTTTATGATTAAGGAAAATATAATGGAGATGTGAATATATTGAGCCAAAATTATTTTGCATAAAGTGATTATGATATTTATAAGATGTGTTTTTATCTAAATAATTTTGAAGAAAAATTGTACTAATGAAATTCTTTTTTCTTTTTTTGTAATTATTTCCATGAATATTTTTTTCAGAATAGCCTTCTTTACTTATTCTATATACCCCCATGCATTCATCTAAAAACCCTACTTTGCCTTTATCTGCCAATAACACATGTAGAGGATAATCGCCTACAAATAATCCTTCAAAACCTTCGGGTAATCTAAAGTTAACAAAAAACATTGAACAACTATGTATAAACCAACCTCTCTTAAGGATATAATCGATAGTTATTGTTTTGAGATTTCCTATATTTGAAATCGGTTCTGGTTCAAAATCAATAGCATATGTATGAATCTTTTTGATTTTATGATAACTTAGAGAATAGTCTAAATGAGTTTCCATAAAATCAAATTGCTTTTGCAATTTATTGGGATCTGTCCAGTAATCGTCACCTTCTAGGTAGGCTATATATTTTCCTTGAGCTGAATTTATTAAATCAACAAAATTTTTCCCACCACCTACATTTTTAACCTGAAAAAGTAGTTTTATTAAATCAGGATATTTACTCTTGTATTCCAGTATTATTTGACGAGTATTATCCGGAGAACAATCATCGGCAATGATTACTTCCCACGAGAAGTTAACATTTTGCATAACAACACTATCAAGAGCTTGGCGTATATAGCTTTCGTGTTTATATGTTATTAGGCAAACTGAAACAAGAAGGTTGCTTGAAGGCCCCATCCTAATTTTCTTTCGCTCGGCAAATCATAAATATGTTGGCACACATATCTGGGTACTCGTTTCCCAATTTTACCAATCCCTCAATTTGGGATGGACCTATCAGTTCCAAATCAAGTAGTTTATCCATTTGAAAATCGGCAAAAGGTTTAAAAAGTATCCCACCCTGTGAAACTATTTGAAATCCTGAATTCTCTAATTCTCTAGTAAGTGTTACGCGGTCATAAACCCTTCTGTGGCCACCTCTTATGTCGTTAGGTGTTAAATCAAAGAGGCTGTCAATCAAACCCATATGACGGGCCAATTGCCTAGACAAAGCCCTGGCATTAGGAACAGCTACAAAAAATAATCCATCGGGTTTTAGAGCCTTTTTCACCATTTCTAAAACTATAGGGACATCGATTAAATGTTCCAATATATGAGATGCAAACACATTATCATAAATCGGTTCAGGACTAAATTCTTCAAATAATTTACAATGAAGAGTCACATTATTAATGTTTCTTTTTCTAACCTCATTTAAAAATTTTTTCGAGCCATCCACAATGTCTACTTTAGTACTAAGGGCAGCAATTCTCTCTGACATGTAACCTATTTCACAACCCAGTTCTAAGGAAATGCCCTTTTTTATAAATGGATTATAGGTTTTCATCATTAGATTTCTCATCAAGCGCAGTTGACTTGAATCATCTGATGTAATATAATCATCGACTAAGCTATCGAGAAACTCCTTTTCTGAATTTATTTCGTTGGTTTGCACTAATTGTTATGGTTTATTCCTTTTTCACACATTAAGAATATACTTGAACATAAATCTGGATATTGTTGTCCTAATTCGTAACAACCGTCCAAATATGGTTGAGAAATGATATCTGTTTGCAATAAGCGGTCCCACTGAAAATTGGCTAACGCTTTAAAGAAAATGCCTGACCTGTGAATTACCTTAAGTCCTGCAGCTTTTGCATCTCTCTCAAGCGTATCCAGAGTATAGGTAATTACATGTCCGTGTTCTTTTTCTGCCGGAGTGACCGCAGAATTATGAGTTATAAGACCCATCTTAACAGCTATTTGACGGGATGGGGCATTTGCATTTGGGCACACCAAAAAGAAACGCCCATTATCGCTTAGCCACTCATCATTTATTTTTTTTAGTAAGGCAACCGGATTATCAATATGCTCCAGTACATGGGTTAAAATAATGTTGCTATACTTCTCCGAAAGTGTTAAGTCTTCAAAAAGGCAGTTGTGAATTTTCACACTTGCTCCCAACATAGTTCTGGCTTCTATCACAGCCTCGTCTGATGCTTCAACACAGGTGATGTCATGAAAAAGACTAAGCAACCTTTTAGTAAACTCTCCTTTAAAGCTACCAAGCTCTAATAGGTTCCCTTCCTTAAAGAAGGGAGAAAAGGCCTTTAGCATATAAGGATGCATTACATCAATGTCAAAGCCATAAAAATATTTTCGGTCATTGTCTTTGTATTCTTTGTTGTAATCTCTGTTTGTAGTCATTGCGTAATAATTTTAGGTGAATGGACTCTTTCTATTTGAGGATAAAAAACGTTTTGATCGTAATGCGCTTTTTCTATAATTACTTTATTATTAACAACTTGGATTCTGTTTTCATTAAGCCAGCAAAAAATTTGATAAACCATAGGTAATTGCATGCCCAATACGTCTTCATGGTTTGAAAAACTTTTACTATGCATAATGCTTTGCATAATAACGGGGCCAGTATCTTTTCCAGCATCCACAAAATGAGCGGTATTGCCTAATAGGAATGTATCGGCATCCAATGCTTGATCAATGGATTTAATTCCTGGGAACATTGGTAATATGGCAGGATGAAAATTAATAATTTTATTCTTAAATGAATCGAGCAATTCACCCTTTAATAATCTTCCCCCAAAACAAAATGAAAAATCAATTTTAAATTCTGTAAATTTTTCCAGCAGTAAATCTGAGGTATAAATATTTCCTTGACTTCCTATTAAGCCTTTGTCCTTATAGCAATATTCGATGTAATAAATTTTTAACTTTTTAAGCAAGCTGCTTAACTTTTGATTTGGGCCATCATCATTAATAACTAAAAATGTATTTGTAATTATTTCTGGATAGTTTTCGATTATTTTTAGCAATCGAGTAGCAGATCCAGAAACATAGAAAGCAAAGCGGAGGTTTTTGACGCTCATTCTCATAATTAATTTTCTTCCAATAAAGCTAGGCCAAAACCTGCTTTTCCAAAATTATTTCCGTTGTATAGTAAATATATTTTGCCATCTACAGAACATATATGAGGATAACACATCATATCTGAATCCCAATCTCCCGGGGTGGTTTGAATACCAATATTTAAATCATCCCTTTCCCAGGTTATTCCATCTTTAGAATATGCATATCCTATCCTGTATGCAGCCCGGCTATTTTCTCTAAAGCCGATTGCTTGTCGGTAACAAAAGACCATATGGTATTTTCCATTATGAAAAATAACACTTGGCAATGCCTGGCATTCATCATGATTTAGCTTATCTTCAATTATTTGTCGATTGGTTTTTACCCAACTTATGGCATCATAAGAAGTTGCATGCCCGATTTTATAAACCCTTTCTTTGACATCTTTCTCCGGATTTTGTATCCACCTTACACCATAAATATACCACATATGGAAAGCATCACCTATTTTTAAAACAAATGGGTCTCCAACTAAAAAAGGTTCATCTAGGGTGGAAGATAATACAGGCCCATCTCCAATTCTTGTAAAAGTCAGTCCATCATCTAAACTTATTGATAAACCAATTGATGTTTCAATATCAACACTTACCCTTCTGTTCCAGCCGCCTATAAAACCTAGCATTCTATTGCCATCTCTTATTACATTAAATGGGAAAATTCCATGCTCATCATAGCAACCTAAAGCTCCCATTTTAATTATGTTATGGTTTGATATTTTTTTAATGCTTTTAAATTCTTTATCCATTTCGACAAAAGAGACATGGCTTATGAATTTTCCAGTGGAGTCCCTTTCTCTAGTAGAGAAATAAATGCGAACGTAATTTTCAAACTCCAATACTTGCGGAGATTGTGCGTAATTAACACAATTATTAGCTAACTTATAATCTGTAGGGTCGAATATTTTACCTAACTTTTTCCACTTCATGAAACGGGTTTAAAATTTATAATTTTCTAATTTTGCCCATCCAAATCCAAATCTCCCGACCTGGTTTCCTAAATAAAACATGTGTAAATTGCCATTCATCTCAAATACATGTGGGTATGCAATAGATTCATTGTCAAAATCTCCATTCGGAGAAATATCGATTCCTGCTCTTTCATCATCTCTGGTCCAATTAATTAAGTCATTCGAATAAGCATAGCCAATTTTGTAACCACGGTCATTTTCCCTATAATTGGTGCTATATCTGTAACAAAAAAACATGTGATACATTCCATTCCAAAAAATCACATCAGGACTTGCTTGTGCTTCATCAGCTTCAATTTTTGTATCGATTAAATCTTTCCCAATTTTTGTCCATTTAACTCCATCAGGAGAAATAGCTAATCTCACTCTGTAAACTGGTTCAGGTACTCCATTATCGACTACCCATTTTTTTCCAGCAATGTAGAATAGGTACCACATATCATTGAATCTGCGAATTTTTGGACCACTGATAATGAATGGCTCATCAGGAGTATACGGAATAATAGGACCACCTTTGCCAACTTTTTGAAAGGTTTTTCCTTCATCATAACTATACGCTTTTCCAATACCTACTGTAAATGGGACCGAACTACATCTGGTCCACCCACCAAAATATGCAACCAATTCTCCATTATATCTTAGCACCGATGTCGGATAGGTTCCAAACTCATCAAAAGTACCTGGTTCGCCTAAAACAAAAATGGGTTTTTCAGCAAATTCAATAATATCCAAAAAATTTTCCTTCCGCACATCCACAAAGGCAGTATGGCTCACGTATTGCCCTGTTTTAGTGTCTCTTGGAGGTCGACAAGCGAAATAAATTCTAAGAAAATTTTCAAACTCTAATGTTGCCGGAGCTTGTGCAAATTCCTTTAACCATGACCTTCCTTCAACCTTCATAGGATCAAAAACTCTTCCCATTTTTTTCCAAGTAAACATCTTCTTAAGTTTTAATTCAATGTGTAATCACTTTTTAAGAAATTCTGAGTTTCTTCAATGCTGTTAAACATTAGAATATCTATAATTGATAAGCACGGAATAAAATCATTTTTATATTGCAGATATTTAAAGTTATTGGTTTTTAAAAAAAAAAGCTCCAATCCGTGTGATTTAAAGATATCTGAATCATATAAAACTGTTCCACCTATAGGATTTATATAGGTTTTGGCAGCTTGTTTTTTACATATACTCAACACTTTGTCCGTTCCTTTTAAATTGTGATTTATTTGAACATTTGAGGAAATAATTAATTTTGCTGAGATATTCAAATACTCCTTTATCCTCTTAAGTGAATAAAAAATAAACTGAAATAAATTTCTCTCTTCATTCAAAATGCAGCTTTGCAATAATGGAAAAATATTTTGAAAGTAGGGTGCCTTGTGATAGGATTCATGAATTCTATTTATCATTTTATTTCTTTCCAAATCCCAATTTTCAGAAAGATATCTGTCTTTGATATGCAAATAATCTGAATCTTTTTTTAGAGGTAAAGTGATATAAGCATCGCTACCATTTAGTAATATTCTATTTCTATTAATCCAACCTTTTTTTGTGTATTCAATATTGTCATAAACCACAAATTCGTCGACAGCATGCATCAACTGAAAATATCCAATATATGGAAAGAAATAGGGTTGCATAATGGCAATTTTCATTTTATAAAATTTCTTTTATGAATGAACAAACAGAAATTACCTCTTCTTGACTAAGCTGCTGATAAAAAGGAAGACATAATATCCTTTCAGAAATATTTTCTGAAACAGGGCAATGTGATGTACTAACTAAATATGGTAATTTATTCAATGATGGAAAAAAATACCTTCTTGTATTTATATTATTCAATTGAAGATGACTTTGAACCTTTAATAATTGATCCTCACTTCCAAATAAAACTGGAAAATATGAATAATTGTACTCAATACTCTTTGAAATATTTGGGAAACTTATTGGTAATCCAAAAAGCTCAAATCGATATAAATTTGCAATTTCTCGACGTTGTTCTATGAATTCTCCTACTCTCGGTAAATTGCATAATCCCATAGCAGCATGAAACTCAGAATTTTTACCGTTTATACCTATACTTCGATAATCATCGCCTATATGACCAAAAGATTTGTAGAGAAAAATCTTATGGTTAAGCTCAAGGTTATTGCAGATAATGGCACCACCCTCAACGGTATGAAAAAGTTTTGTTGCATGAAAACTAGAGGTACTTATGTCCCCATAAGCTAATAAACTCTTTCCATTAATTTTAACTCCAAAGGCATGTGCCCCATCATAGATGACTTTGAGCTGGTGTTTTTTAGCTAGCTCTTCTATTTTAATTACATCGCACGGAAATCCGTAAACATGCGTTGCCAATATAGCTGAAGTTTTGTTGGTGATAGCCGCCTCTATTTTATCTGTGTCAATGCAAAATGTATCCGGCTCAATATCTACAAAAACAGGTTGGCAATTCTCCCACAAAATGGCACCTGTGGTTGCTACATAAGAAAAAGGAGTTGTAATTACATCACCTTCAATTTCCAATACCTTAAGCGCTATTTGTAATGGAATAGTTCCATTAACTGTAAACTGTAAATAATCTACCTCAAGGTAGGCTTTTAACTTAGTTTCTAGTTCCTGTACAAGAGGGCCATGATTTGTCAACCAATTGCGTTGCCAAATTCCTTCCAGATACTTTTGATAATCTTCAAAGGGTGGTAAAAAAGGTTTTGTGACGGTAATCATATCTTTTTATGCTTGACCAACTCGAAAGCGTAGATTAGACCCTTACTTTTAAATAAATGATGTGTGATAAAATATATTAAAGTGAAAGTAATTGTTATGAAAAAAGTATTCAACAAGTTGTCTCTAAAATTATCTTTAAATATATTCAACACCAATACAATTAATATTGAACTGAAAAAATATCTTCCTAATTGTTTGATCGTTTCTAAAACCGTTATTGGTATTTCGAATGTGAGAAAAAGAACATTCATAAAGGTCCCAATAATGCAAAAAGCCAGGTAACTAACCAGATAAGCTTTGATGCCATATTGATAGGCAATAAAATAGGTAGGGAGAACTAATATTTTTTTTATCACTTCTAGTTTAAAAAAGTTTTTGCTGTTTCCCCGCGCTTCAATAATTGAAAGAGAAAGGCTGCTTAAAGGGTAGGCAAAGCCGGCCAAGATTAATATTTGAAAATAATCAGCAGATACACCCCATTGTGGCCCAAATAGCAAAAAGAAAATTTGATGTGCGCCTATGTAAAATACCCCGCCTAATAAACAAAAACTGAAACTGACCAGCTCAAAAAATCTGTAGTATAATTGTTTTAATTCTTCTAAATTATTTTTAATTTTAATAAAAGCCGGAAAAAGCACGCCCATTAAACTATTGGCTGACAGAATTCTCACTTGTGCATCTAATCCTTGCGCTCTGGTGTATAATCCCAGAGTTGAAGGACTAAATACTTTACCAATTAAAAAAATATCAATCCGGGTAAATATTCCATCCAAAAAACCAGATAAAAACATATACACACCAAATCTCAACATAGACTGGATTGATTTTATCTTGAAGTAAAAAATTGGATACCATTTTGTAACAATATAGCTCCCTAAAAGAATGAGAAGGGAATTAAATAATTGCTGAAAAACTAAACTCCAAACGCCATAATTATTCAAGGCAAGGGTGATACCTAAAATTCCACTCATAAAATTCGAGCATAAACTGATAATTGTTACGTTCTTGAATTTCATAGCTTTTACCAGCAATGCATTGGGCACCATGCTTGCTCCATTGATGATAAAGCTTAATGAGGTAAATACCAATACTTCTGATAAGTTGGCAATCGAATAAAAATTTTCTATTAGGCCAGATGTAAATAGTATGACTAACCATAGCGAAACCGCAATAATCTGATTAAAATAAAAAACGGTTGAAAGAGTTTGTTTATTTAAATTGTCAGACTGTATAATAGCACTTGATAAGCCAAAATTAAAAAATATACCGGCTATGCCATTTACTGCCGCCGAAATGCCAACCAAACCGTAATCCTCAGGTCTCAGTAAGCGAGCTAGAATGGAAGTGGTAATGAGGCTGAAAATAATATTCCCAAACTTACTCAAATAGTCCCATGCCAGGTTGCTTTTAAACGATGAATCCAAATGTTAGGTTAGTGCTGAAATTGTGAAAGAGTAAGGTGAAAGGGTTAAAATATTAAGGTTAAGTGGTTAGCCAACTGCTTCCATAAAAGGTTAAAGTGTGCAATAGAGTAAGGCTAATAAATTGGTTATTCTAATAAATTTGTAAATTACTCGTGGCTATTTTTTTGATAATTTCAGCTGCTTTTTTAACCTTTCCACCTTAGCCGTTTTTCCTTATACCATTCCAAACTTTTTTCCAATCCGTGAGTTACATCAACAGAGGGGGAATAGTTTAAATATTTTATGGCAAGCGTTATATCTGCTAAGCTTTGCAGGATGTCTCCCTTTCGCTGCTCGCCATAGATGGCATCGGCATTGCTTTGGGATATTCTTTTTATGGTTTCCCAAATTTGGGTTAAGGTAGTGGTTTCTCCGCATGCCACATTATAGGCTTTTCCATAGGCTTCCAGGTTAGATAGCGTCAGGGCAGAAATGTTTATGTTTACCACATTGTCAATAAAAGTAAAGTCACGGGTTAATGTTGATGTGCCTATCTCTCCAAGGTGATATATTTTGGAGGTTTTTTCGGTTTTTATTGCGGTGGTCATTAAGAAAGGTTAAAGGAACCAAAGGATGGTTATAAAAAAATGTTCAATCCTCAATTTTCAATGTTCAATTTGGCCTTTCAGAAATAAGTTTACTTAGTCCAATTATCAATTTCAAGTCCTTTGATACGTTTGAAATGTTTCGTATTATTTGTTACCAATTGCAGTTCACTTGTAATTGCAATTCCAGCTATCAGCGTATCTGTATGTCCTATTTCTGTTCCTTTCTTTCTTAATTCCGCCTGTATTAAAGCTGCGGTTTTAGCCATTGGTAATGTAAGTGGAATGACTTTGTTTAGTTCTGTAAATTCTTCAAATTTTATTAACTGTTTTCCAGCGTCTTTAAATAGTAGACCGTTGAGAATTTCATAATATGTGATGATGCTAAGATTAATAAAGCCATACTCTTTTAGATGTTCGTCAACTTTAGCAATAACCTTGGGATTGCCCCGCAAAAATTCGGACAGAATATCAGTGTCAAGTATGGATTGTTTAATCACTTATTTTAATGATTAAGGTTTATTCAGAAAAGGAGTATTTATAGGTCAATATTACGGTCAAAGAGGTTTGACCTTGTTTTTTTTGTTTGACCGATATAATCAGAATAGTCTTGGTTACTCATGTCGCTAAAAGCACCTCCATACGAAAGAATTTTTTTTCGTAAACCTTCGGTTTGTTTTATTGGGGGGGTCATCGAATGTATAAATTGATAAAGTTCTTCCAGCCTGTTAACCGGAACATCTTTAATCTCTTTAAGTATAGTATTTAATGTTAACATTGGAGTATAATTTTAATCAAAGATAGTGCAAAAATTATTAGTTTTAATGAGATTGAGGTTTTGTCGTCCGAAGGCAATCTTAATCTAAGCCTTAACCTTTTTTAATGTTCAATAAGCAATGTTCAATATTCAATGCTCACGTCCGAAGGCAACCTTAGCCTCAGCCTTAACCTATTTTCTTATACCACTCCAAGCTTTTTTCCAATCCGTGTATTACATCAACAGAGTGGGAATAGTTTAAATATTTTATGGCCAGCCTTATATCTGCTAAGCTTTGCAGGATGTCTCCCTTTCGCTGCTCGCCATAGATGGCATCGGCATTGCTTTGGGATATTCTTTTTATGGTTTCCCAAATTTGGGTTAAGGTAGTGGTTTCTCCGCATGCCACATTATAGGCTTTTCCATAGGCTTCCGGGTTAGATAGCGTCAGGGCAGAAATATTTATGTTTACCACATTGTCAATAAAAGTAAAGTCACGGGTTATGGTTCCATCTCCATTAATAACAGGAGATTCATTATTTAATGCGGCTTTAAAAAATAAAGGAATAACGGCTGCATAAGCCCCGTTTGGATCCTGTTTGGGACCAAACACATTAAAGTACCTTAAACCAATCACTTCCATGCCATAGGTTGTGTAAAAGACATTGGCATACAACTCATTCGTTTTTTTTGTAACAGCATAAGGGGATAGAGGGCTTCCCAATCTGTCTTCCACTTTAGGCGAGTAATCGGCATCGCCATATACACTGGAAGAGGAGGCATAAACGAAGCGTTTGATTCCATTGAGTCTTGCAGCATCCAACATGTTAAAAAAACCGTCGACATTCACCTTGTGGGTTGTATGAGGGTCGTTGATGCTTCGGGGTACACTTCCCAAAGCAGCCTGATGACTGATTGCCGTAATCCCTCGACAAGCTTTAGCACAATCGTCCGGATTTCGTATGTCTCCTTGCTGAAATTCAAATTTTGGATGTGAGGTGAAAGTCTCCAGATTTCTTAAATGCCCCGTTGCCAAGTTATCCAATACCCTGACGAAAGTAACCCTCTCATCTGCAAGTAATCCCTCTGTGAGGTTGGAGCCTATGAATCCTGCGCCGCCGGTTACTAGAATTTTCATTTGTGTTATTAGGTAGACCAGTAATTTTGGTAGAAAAGTAGAGAGATTCTACTTTACTGCTTTTATTCCGTTCTCCATTTTGTTTTTCAAACTCACTTCTTCATTTAATTGATACTTATAAAGAGCGTTTAATCCCGAAACCATTGGGTCGATTTTTAATCTAAACTCTTCATGTAGTTTTTCGTTGATATAATCCAGATCAAGTGAAGCGTTTAAATGATCTATTAATTCTAAACAACTGGAATAACTAATATTTGTAAATTTAGCTTTGTCAATATTAGTCTCCCTTCCCGACCCTTCCGCTAAATTTGCTGTCAGGCTGCAAGCTACTCTCCGAATCTGGCTAATTAACCCATAAAGTTCATCTTTGGGATAAGTTTTAGTTAAAACGTTGAATTCTTTTCTCAATTCTCTTGCCTTCTTATAAACCTCTAGTTTTTCAAAGGAATAAATTCTGTAAGTCATGGTTTGTTAATTTGTTTTTATAAGTTCTTCAGGATAGAGGAGTAAAAAGTAGAAAAGCTATTCTCCTTCTCTACTTTTAACTCTTCTACCTTAAAGCCGCGCATCCACCAGATCCAAAGGCAATATTCCCTTAACATCATAAAGCACATTATCTTTTGATTTATTAAGAGGTAGTTCTTTGAATTCATTATGTGCAACGGCCAATATTGTTGCTTCAAATTTGCCTTGTGGTAAGGTATTGTGAATTTCAATACCATATTCGTGTTTAACTTCCTCGATGCTGGCCCAGGGGTCGTAAATGATGGGTTGTACCGAATAGGATTTAAGCTCGTTTATGATGTCAATCACCCTGGTGTTTCTTACATCGGGGCAGTTTTCTTTAAAGGTAAACCCAAGGATGAGGCATTTGGCGTCTTTTACGGCAATGTCTTTTTTTACCATGAGTTTGACCACTTGCTCCGCTACATAGGAGCCCATGCTGTCGTTGAGCCTTCGACCACCCAATATAATTTCGGGATGATAGCCCAATTCCTGTGATTTTTGGGCCAGGTAAAAGGGGTCAACGCCAATGCAATGGCCACCGACCAAGCCCGGTTTAAACTTTAGAAAATTCCATTTGGTGCCTGCTGCTTCCAAAACCTGATGTGTATCAATGCCCATGAGGTTAAATATTTTGGCCAGCTCATTCACAAAGGCGATGTTGATGTCGCGCTGAGAATTTTCGATGACCTTGGCTGCTTCGGCCACTTTAATGCTAGGCGCCTTATGGGTACCGGCTGTAATGATGGATTGATAGAGTTGATCTACCTCTTCAGCAATTTCATCAGTAGAACCCGAAGTAACCTTTAGTATCTTAGTCACCGTATGTTCTTTATCCCCGGGGTTAATTCTTTCCGGTGAATATCCGCAGAAAAAATCGACATTGAATTTTAATCCGGATGTTTTTTCTAAAACGGGGACACATTCGTCTTCGGTAACTCCCGGGTAAACCGTTGATTCATAAATCACAATATCGCCTTTTTTTAAGGCTTTTCCAACGGTTTCGCTGGCCTTATACAAGGGGTTGAGGTTGGGGCGGTTGTTGGCATCCACCGGTGTAGGTACTGTAACAACAAAAATTTGACAATCCTTGAGGCTAAGGCTATCGGAAGAAAAGGTGAGAAAAGTCGATTCTGAAATTTGAGCTTGGGTCATTTCCAAGGTTTTGTCGAGCCCGTGATTTAAATCTTCTATCCGCCTTTTATCGATATCGAATCCCAGGGTTGAGAATTTTTTTCCAAACTCAACGGCCAATGGCAAGCCAACGTAACCTAAACCGATGATGGCGATTTTTTTAGTCATTTATTGTGGATGTGCTTGAGGATGAGGTTGAGGTTGAGGTTGAGGTTGAGGTTGAGATTGAGGTTGAGGTTGAGGTTGAGGTTTGCGTCAATAAGCAGCCTTAGTCTTAACCTTCGCCTTAACCTTCGCCTTAACCTTAGCCTTAACCTTAACCTTAGCCTTAACCTTAATTAAGCGATTTTATTAATTTATTTAATTCGTGAATAACAGTCTCTATTTTTTTATAAATGGGTTCTATTTCGGCTGTATCAAAATAATTAACTTTATGGCCATAAATGAGGTGATTTTTTGTTTCATATAAACTCCCTCTTGAAATTACATAGAATTTCTTTTTATCAGGTGATGTACTTCTTCCAAAACCTTCAGATATATTAGACGAAATCGATTCTGCAGAGCGGCGAATTTGACTTGTCAATGCGTAATCTTCACTTTTTGGAAGCGGAACCGTAAGGTTAAATACTTCTACTGCTATTTCCATTGCTAACTTCCACACAGGCATATCTTCAAAGCTTAAATAGGTCACTCTCTTATCTTAGCCTTAACCTCAACCTCAACCTTAACCTCAACCTTATCCCTATTTCCTCAACACATTTATAATTTTGGATAAAAGTGAACTGCTTTTTTTGCTTCTACTTTCGTCATCGTAGTATCCATACCCGTATCCATATCCATAACCATACCCGTAACCATATCCATATCCATATCCATAACCATATCCATAGCCATAACCGTATCCATATTTAGCCCCGGCATTGTGTGAGTCATTGAGAACGATGCCAAGGTTCTTGATTTTTTGGATTTCATAGAACTCGTTCACAAAAGGCACTGCGCTGTTCATGGTATAGGCCTCACGCATCACAAAAATATTAAGGTCGGTATCTTTCATGAGTTCTACCGCATCGGTTACCAATCCCAGCGGGGCTGTGTCGAGTAAAATATATTGGTAACGACGGCGGAGCTCAGCCATTAGGTCTTTCATCTGTTGGCTCAAAATCAATTCTGATGGATTTGGAGGCACCGGGCCGGAAGGAATGATATCGATGTTGGGCAAGTTGGTTTTTTGTATGATTTGATCCAGGGTGGCCAAATGAGTGAGGTAATTACTCACCCCTATATCGTTTTTGATATCGAAACTCAAGTGAAGACGTGGCTTCCTTAAATCGAGTCCTATAATCACAACCGAGGCACCTGAGATAGAGATGGCTTGAGCAATGTTAAGCGTGCAAAAGGTTTTGCCCTCACCACTGATGGATGAAGTGACCAAAATTACCTGCGAGTCTTGTTTAGCCTTGAGCATAAACAAAATATTGGTGCGAAGGTTTCGGAAGGATTCGGCCATCATGGATTTGGAGTTTTCTTTGAAAACCAGTTGTCCTTCGCCCGAATTATGAGGGATGGCCGCTAAAAATGGAATTTTGGTCATTTTCTCAATTTGCTCTCTACTTCTGATTTTATTGTCAAAAAATATTTTCAGGAAGATATAAAGTGATGGAATCAATAACCCTAAGAATATAGCGACTATATAAATGTTTTTCTTATTTGGTCTGGTTTGACCTTTTATCTCAGCTTGATTTAAGATTGAATAATCACTTTTATTGCCAGATCGGGCAATTTCATATTCGAATTTCTTTTCCAAAAGCAAAAGATAGAGTTTTTCTTGTATAGATGACTTACGCATCATTCCCAGCCCTTGACGCTCAATTCTTGGCAATTGATTCACCCTCGACTCGAGTTTTGACAAAGCAGCTTGATAAACCTTTAATAGTTCGGTGGTGCTTGAAACAATACTGTTAATGTTCTCAAGCAATAATTTTTTAGCTTCTATCAGGTTTTGTTTTGCTTTTTTATAGAGAGGAGAATTTTGATTAAAATCATATCCAAATTCGTTTAATTCAGAGCTGGCTTTGCTCACCTCCAGAATCAGGGGCAGCAGTAATGGGTCAGATATTCCGAAAGTGGCAGGGGCCAAACTGGAAAGGTTTTGATGCAATTCAACGTATTCTCTAAGTGCGATCACTTTTTTTAGTAATATTTCCTGCTCGGCTAGCTTATTTTCAAGACCTGATTTTTCCTCCACTAAAATTGAACTTTCGGCTGGCCAATCCATGATACCGCTATTTTTTTTGAAATTTTCCAAATTAAACTCATGGTCACCTAGAACCTGTTCCACTTTTTCTAATTGTTCGTTAATGAATTTTAAAGTGGAATTGTATTTCTCGTTTTTTTCAACCAATCCTTTAAGGAGAAAACTATTGGACACTTCAGCTATAAAGTCCCTGGCTTGATTGGCCTGACTGGCTTCCATGGAAAGAGTTAATATTTTGGTTTGAGGTTTCCTTTTGACGTTGAGTTGCCCGGCATACCCAAGCGCAATGGCTTCGATATCGTTTAAAACAATTGTAAAATTAGATGATGGAATATTGGCCCATAGATTTTGATTATTTTTATTATGAATGATTACGACACAATTTTCCAAAACTATAGAATCGGCATAAGCGAGCTTCTGCTTTGAAAAAAGTACAGCATTGTCCAACGAAACTTTGAGTGCGAAATCAGTTTGATTTGGCTTAATTTCAAATTGATAACCATAAGCCAATCTATTCAAAGTGCGGTAATAAAATTCAATTGGCAACTCCTTCGCGTAGAGCTCTGATGTTTTTACGTTGCCTTTCATGTAAAAGGTATGGTCAAATCTTAGGGTTTTTACGACATCAAGAATGAATTTTTTTGATTTTATGACTTCAATTTTATCATTGATCAAGGTTGGGTCGTAAGGATTAAAAGCCTCAGAAAGCCCCTGTGTACCTAGAATTTCAGCACCCTCTTTGCCCTTGCTTTGGTTGCTCAGTAAAATGTCACCTTCTACCTTATAAACCGGAGTGGAGTATCTGATGGCGAGATAGGCATCAAAAACGGCGATAACAAGACATATGGTGAACAATACCCAGTAGGCTTTGGCTAGGCCCAAGATTAGTTTAATGTTTATCCCTCTGACAGGTTTAATTTCCTCTATTGGGGTATTATTTTCCATGTTTTGTCTTCAAAATGTCAAAGCCTAATAAAGATCACAAGGGTGTTAACTACGGTAAGCAATATACTCACATATGTAAGATTTTCTCTAAAGAATCGCCTTGGCAAGGTTTCTACATAAAGAATATCATTGGATTTTAGATAATAAACCTCTGATTTGAACGCATCCAAATTTGAAAGGTCGATAAAGTAGGTGGTTTTCGTTACCCCTGTTTGTCTGATTACTTTAATGTTGCTTCTTTTCGCGTCATTCCCTAGATCGCCTCCAAGGCTAAGGGCATCCAAAATGGTCATTCTATCACCCGGAGAGTTTTTGATGCCAGGAGATTTTACTTCTCCAAGCAAGGTCACCCTGAATGAATTTAAGCTTAACTCAAGAGAGAGGTTATTCACCGATTTTTGTAATTCAGATAAAATGAGACTTTCGGCGTTGCCAATGGACTGACCTGAAATACTAAGACTTCCAACGTAAGGAAGAAATATGGTCCCGTTTTCTTGCACCAACAAGCCAGGAATGTTGGAGGTATTTGACAAATACTTTGAAAAACTCTCGCTTATCTCTTTGTTCAGGCTGTTAATCTTCAACCCCAAAACGTCCCCCGCTTCAATAATATGATCCCTGGGGTTTTCGGGTTTGGCAACTTCAATATGGCTGTATTTGTTTTTTGAATCCTCCTTCTCCTGAAAGTAAATCAGTTTTTTTCCGCAGGAGGCTGCTAGCAGCGGAATCAAAATGAGGAGCAACTTGCCCTTAACTGTTTTCATGATGTGTTTTCTGGGTCACAAATGTACTATTTTATCTGTTGGCAGTTCGGCTATTAAATAGCAGCCGAGCGATTCGATGAGTACTTTGACCTTGTTCTTGCTTACCTTCACCACTTTCCCAACTTGATTCATGAGAGGGCCGGAATCTATTTTTATCTGGGAATGAAGTTCTACACTAATATTCTGTACCACAAGGTTTTCATATTCACCTGTGAACCTTCGAATAACCTCAATTTCATTATCCTGAATAACGGCCGGTTGTCCTAACCAGTAAACGAAGTTCAAAACGCCTGTGGTCCGCCGTACGGTTTCTTTTTCCATTTCATCCACTCTCACAAAGACATAGGATCGAAAGAGGGGTTCTTCGACGGTTTTTTTACGGTCGCTCCACTGCTTGCGCACCTTGTGTAAAGGGAGATAGTGCTCCAATCCTTTCGTCCCGAAAAGTCCGGCTACCTTTTTTTCGTGTCGGGAGTGGGTATATACGGCATACCAGTGTTTCAAGGGAAAGGAGAAAGGAGAAAGGTTAAAGGAGAAAGGTTAAAGGTTAAAGGAGAAAGGTTAAAGGGTAATTTCTATTGCTATTGGAAAAAGGGTGTAAAAATAAATTATCTTTTTATGGAAGTTTTTGAATAGATGCTTCCTAAGATATTCATCAGTTCGAAGGATTCTTGTTTAAGAGAAAGCCAATCGTGAGGGTTTTTGGTGATTTCAATTATTAATTTAATCCAGTAATTAGATTCTCTCATCTCTTTAAGGGATATTCCTACTTTAGCTGAGAATTCTGCCTTTGAAATCGCCCCCCTGGGCTTCTTCATAATTTGCGCCGGCAGAGGTTGACGACTTAATCAATTGGTAACTCATCACATCGTATTCTTTTCCTTTTGGTAACTTTCGAATTAACATGATGACATTCAGGGCAAATTGAAACAATCTTTTTTGCAGTTCATTTTTATCAAAACCACTCATTTCTCCTTTTTGTGATGGCTATCCGAATTCTACATTAACCTTTAACCTTTCTCTTTTAACCTTTTTACCTTACCCTTATTTCGACAGCTATAAGATTTCATATTTCTCCAAAGCTTCGCCACCTCAGTCCCATCCCCAAGTTCTAATTATCACGCATTACACTGCCTTTACAGGCCCTTACTCCAGAGCAACAAAGATGGTTCTCTGCTTTGCTCCATTATACACGTTTCATCCACATTGAGTAAAATAATATTTAATTTTCGGTGGATGTTCTTTTCAACTTTGGTAATCAATTCTTTAAGGTAATTTTGGTTCACCTGTCCGCTGATTTTAAGATCAATGATTTCCGAGTCGAGTCCTTTGGCCAAATTGCCTACCAACCAAACTTTGTCGGGCTCTCCAAGCTGCGATACCACATGGTCGATGATGTGGTCGATGCCTACATACTTTCGTATGATGGAACTTATTTCGGGAAAAAGCGGATGTTTCGGATTGGCTTTAAAGATTTTTTTATTGCTCTCAAAGTAGGAGTTGAGCAATCCGGAATCTTCGAATTTGTTGAGTTCCAGTCGGATAGCATTGGTGCTTTCGCCAAATTCTGATTCGAGGTTTCGAAGGTATCCGGTGTTACTCGCATTCAAAAAGAACTTCAAGAGAAGTTTGATTTTTGTTTTAGAAGAAACGAGAGAATCGAGCATCGTGAGTATTGAGTAGCAAATTTACTCATTAGACGCAATTCGTCAAGTTTTTCTAACATAAAATGAGAAATTTTTTGGTTTAATAAATGAAGTATCTGATTTAGAGGATTAATTTTTGAACTTTTGAGTTTCAACCATAATCATACTGTCTTAAACTCAAAATTATGACAGGCAGAATAGGAGATTGCCAGAAGCCGGGGACCAACCCAGAATGCAACCGTAAGGCATACTTCAAAATTTCGCTGGTGATGTCATACCAATTGGACAGAAGCAATAGTCGAAATTTTTGTTCTTCAATTTACCTAAATTACAATCCCCCCGGTCTTCAGCGACTATTTCACATCCTGCATCCATTTCCTTATCAATGGTGAAACCGCGATAAGGGAAACTCCCGCTATAAGAGCATAAATGGCCAATTGATAGTAACCATCGGTATAGGATTGTAACTTAGAGGCTAAGGTAGTTCCTGTATTGGACTTTGAAATTTCAGCACCCAGTTTTCCGGCCGCAAACTGCCCAAAAGCAGAAGCCAAAAACCAAAGACCCATCATCATGCCAAAAAGTTTTTTAGGTGAAAGTTTCGTGATGATGGACATGCCAATGGGGCCTAAACAAAGTTCACCTAAAGTGGTCACAAGATAGGCAAGTGTAAAGACATTCAAAGAGGCTATACCTTCAGCCGAGGCAAAGAATCTGGTGTAGTAAAACAGATAAAAGGAAGCTGATAAGAGCAGGAAACCAATTCCGAACTTGATGAGGGTGTTGGGCTCAATTTTTTTCTTTGCCAACCAAAGCCAAAGCAAGCCTATCAAAGGACTAAATATGATAACGAACAATGAATTGGAGCTGTTGTTCACCACATTGGGGTCGATATTGAAAAACAAGAGGGTGGAGCTTAAATTGTCTTTCGCAAACAAGGACAAAGAACCCCCGCTTTGTTCGAAGATGGCGTTGAATAAAAAATAAAAGAAAATAAAGGTAAAGGCCGCCATCATTTTCTCTTGAAGTCCGATTAATTTTAGCCGGATAACTTCATAAATAAAATAAACCAGGGCAATAAGTCCAATGCTGTACATGAAATAATCGGTGTATTGGGTGTTTTTTACCATGATAAAAATCAAGGGAATGCTTAAAAGTGAGCCTACATACACCATGATTTCTTTGCTTATCCGCTGCCCTGAACTTTGTTTTGCCAAGGGCGAATCGCCAATGCTGCCCAATTGCTTATAGGTAAACAAAAAGGTCAATAAGCCTATCAACATAACGAAAGCCGCAGCTAAAAAACAATAGCTCCAGGAGTGGTACTTTCCGAGATAAATGCACAAAGCACCTCCCAAAAGCCCTCCAACATTGATGCCCGCATAAAACATACCATAACCTGCATCCCTTCGAGGGTCTTTCTCATGGTAGAGTTCACCCACCATGGAAGAAATATTTGGCTTGAAAAAACCGGTACCTATAATTGAAAATGCAATGCCGTAGTAAAACATCTCAGTAGGGGCAAAGGCAATGAGTAAATTTCCTAAAATCATCACCGTGCCACCAAAGAATAATGAGCGCCTGAAACCAAGAATCTTATCGGCGAAAATTCCTCCGATAAACGTAAACGCGTAAACGAAAGCCTGAATGGCACCATATTGCAGGTTAGCGGCTTCGTCTTGGAGCAAGAGTTGATCCACCATAAAGAAGGCCAAAACGCCACGCATGCCATAAAAGCAAAACCTTTCCCACATCTCCACCATAAAGAGTGGCCAAAGCTGCTTTGGGTATTTGCCTTTAAAATTCTGGATTTCCTCGATTGTTATTTTTGATTCCATTTTTCTTTTTTTCTTTAAAATGAAAATAGCCCTTGAAATTTCAAAGGCTATTTTTTATAAAAAACTATGTTTATTGAACGTTATTCTCTCTCATCACCCCATTCAACCATTTGAGCATTAAAAATAATAAAATGGCAGCGCCTGAAACGAGGGCAAAGTTCAAATAAAAGAAATTTTCTTTATGTGCGGTGTTTTCCCAAAGGCTGGAAAGCATACCAGACAATTTATTCCCAACCGAAATGGCAAGGAAAAATCCTCCCATCATCAGGGCAGTGATTCGCGGTGGAGAAAGCTTCGACACAAGCGACAATCCCATTGGGGATAGGCAGAGCTCACCTATTGTAATTACGCCATAGGAGGCGATGAGCCAAAAGGAGCCGGCTTTTGCAGAGAGCTCATTGGTTGACAATACCGCTCCAACCATAACGAGGGCTGAAAGTGCGGTAATAACCAAGCCAATGGCAATTTTGGTTGGGGTGCTGGGTTCCTTCTTGCGTCGACGCAAGAATCCGAAAATTCCAACAATCAGAGGCGTAAGCACTACAACCCAGAAAGGGTTTATTGACTGATACAATTCAGTAGAGTAAAGTTTCAGGCTTTTGCCTTTTTCCGGAATTTGGTCGCCCGGAAGGGTAGCAAAATACTTTCTGGATTTTTCGAGTTGACCTATTCCATTTGAGTAATCACCTTTCGCTTTGAGTTCTTCTCTTGTCACGGCAGGCATGTTTTTTTCAACCGTTCTCATTGAGTCGACGGTGGCATCAAAGGTTTTTTGATCGGAGGCTACTATGTCGTTGTTTACGACTATTTGTGCCATTCCAATAGGTTCGGCGAGGTTGGCTACGCTTTCAGGCATTTTGCGTTCGGTATGGTCTTCGGCCCAAACGGTGAGTGCGTCCCCGTTTTGATGAAAGATGGCAAAAAACAGAATTACGCATGTAAAAACTGCTAACAGAGCTTTAATGGCTCTTCTCTCTTTGGCTTCGGAAGTAAAAGCAAGATAAATAAAGAAGGCAATAACAGGCAAGCAACCGATGATAAAGGCATCGTTGGTATCAGAACCTAAAAAATTACCGGGGATAAGATAACCAAGCGTTCCAAAAATGAACATCGGCAAAACGGTAAGTCCCAATATCTTAGTGGTTTTCATATCGCCATCCTGCAATGGTCTCACCACATCCACGTGACGTATGTGTTTGGTTCCTAACAAAAATATGGCAACCCCAACGAGCATGCCCACACCCGCCGCAGCAAAAGCGTGCCCCCACCCGTAATTAATACGCATGTAGGCGGCTACGAAATTGCAGACAAAGGCACCGATGTTAATACCCATGTAAAAAATATTGTATCCTGAATCCTTTTTATCTTTCATGTCATCTCCACTGTAAAGATTTCCAACAAGGGTAGAGATATTGGGCTTAAAAAAGCCATTTCCTAAAATGATGAGAAGCAAAGCCAAGTAAAAGCTGGTATCGTTGTGCACGGCCAGTAAAAAGTAGCCCGCCGACATCATTAGCCCACCGGTGATTATTGATTTTCGATAGCCGAATATTCTGTCGGCCAGCAAACCACCGATGAATGGGGTGAGGTAAACCAAGCCCAGGTAAGTACCGTAAATATCAGATTTCTTTTGTGGATCAAATCCCATTCCGCCATTATTCCAACCATCGAGCATGTAAAGGGAAAAGATACCAAGCATTAAATAATAGCCGAATCGTTCCCACATTTCAGTGCCAAACAATACCCAGAGTCCTTTTGGATGTTTTGCTTTGTTTTCAGTCATAGTCTTTTTATTTTTAAAATTTGCGGCAATTAATAACTATTTTCTGAAATACCCATCATAAAAAAAATAAATTGAGCAACAAAATAGGTTTGGACCCAATACAGGTAAAATAAAAAAAGCTTGAGGGCCAAACCTTCTTTATTATTAAGCCGATGATTAATTAAACCGGCTATTCATAAAGTTCTCGCAAATTCACTTCTCATGATTCTTTAGTGATAGGAAATTTTCCGGCTGGAGTTTTTTTGAATTAAATTCTTACCGTCGGTTAAAACCGACGGCAATGGAGAGGGGTGGATTTTGTAGAGACTAATTTTTGTTGAAAATGGCGACTGCCTGAACACCAAGAAATTCCTTATGCTTGAAGTATCCCTTGCCGTTGGTTTTAAATTCTATCCATTGCCGTCGGTTTTAACCGACGGAAAGCGTCAAAATAAGTAAAAGCTGTTTCTAGTCAATATCCTTTAGTGATAGGAAATTTCCAGCTGGAGTTTTTTTGAATTAAATTCTTACCGTCGGTTAAAACCGACGGCAATGGAGGAGAGGTGGATTTTAAAGATATTAATTTTTGTATGTAAAGACATCTGCCTGAACGACAATAAATTCCTCATGCTTGCAACATCCCTTGCCTTCAGTTTCAAATTCTATCCCTTGCCGTCGGTTTAAAATTCTATCCATTGCCGTCGGTTTTAACCGACGGAAAGCGTCAAACTAAGTAAAAATCATTTTTACTCAATATCCTTTAGTGATAGGAAATTTTCCAGCTGGAGTTTTTTTGAATTAAATTCTTACCGTCGGTTAAAACCGACGGCAATGGAGGAGGAGTAGATTTTATAGAGATTAATTTTTGTAAGTAATGGCGACTGGCTGAACGACAATAAATGCTTTATGCTTGAAACATCCATTGCCGTCGGTTTTAACCGACGGATGCCAGATTTCATGAAACCAATTTAATTCCATTACAGATTCTCCAATAAAAATTTGGTCATGAGACTATACAAATGCAATCGGGTATTTCCACCCCCAATTCCATGATTCTTATTGGGGTAATAAGCTGATTCAAAATGCTTATTCAATTCCACCATTTTCTCAACCATTTCGGCAGAATTTTGAAAATGAACATTGTCGTCACCCGTTCCGTGAACAATTAAGTAATTTCCTTTGAGTTGGTCTAACATGTTAATGGGTGAATTGGTGTCATAACCTTCAGCATTTTCTATCGGGCGCTGCATGTAGCGCTCAGTGTAAATATTGTCATAGTAGCGCCAGTTAGTTACGGGTGCTACTGCTATGGCAGTTTTAAACACATCTGCACCTTTTGTAATACAGGTACTGCTCATAAAGCCACCGTAGCTCCATCCCCAAATACCGATTCTTGTTCCATCGATAAAGGGCAAGGTCCCGAAGTATTTGGCAGCAGCAATTTGATCGTCACTTTCATACTTTCCCAATTGTTTATAGGTCATTTTCTTAAACTGGGCACCTCTGCCTCCTGTTCCTCGGTTGTCTACACAAGCAATGATGTATCCTTTTTCATTGGCAAGCATTTGATGCCACCAAAAATTAGAGCCCAGCCAACTGTTTAAAACTTGTTGTGAACCAGGGCCTCCATAAACAAACATTAGCAGCGGATATTTTTTTGCAGGATCGAAGTCTTTTGGTTTAATGAAGTAGTAATTCAACAAAACGTTATTTTCAGTTGGAAGTATGCCAAATTCAGCTTTTGAAACTTTGTACTCCTCTATTTTCTGCTGAAGGGCTTTGTTGTCTTCGATAATCCTTAACACCGCACCATCTGATTTGCAAATACTGTAAACCGGTACCGAATTAATGGAAGAACTTTGGTGGAGGAAATATGAAAAATCTTTACTGAAAGCAGCTGAGTGCATCCCCTCTTGTGCTGTGAGCTCGATTTTATTTTTTCCATCAAGATCAATTCTGTACAAATGTTTTTCAAGGGATGAGGCTTCAAACCCAAGATAATATAAGTGTTTTGTTTTTTCGTTAAAACCAATGAAATCGGCTACATCCCACGCTCCTTTGGTGATTTGCATCACCTCGGGACCTTCTGTCTTATGTAAATAAAGGTGACGGTATCCATCCCTTTCGCTGGAGAGAATCATCAATTCACCTCCGGGAAGGTAGGTGAGGTCATCTGTGATATCGACATAACAGGCATCTGTTTCGGAATGTGAAATGCGCGTTTGTCCGGTGCTGATGTCGGCCAGAAGAATCTCCCATCGGTTTTGTAGACGGTTTAACCGTTGGATGGATAATATATTTGGCGTTTTAGTAAAAAGTATACGAGGGAGGTATTGGTCGTTTTCTGAGCCGGTTTGCATTTTTTTTGCTTTGCCTTTTTTCAGGTGATATACCATCACGTCCACCGTCGAATTTATTTCACCAGCTTTTGGATATTTGAATTGGTAGTCGGTGGGGTAGAGGCTATCGTAAAGAGTCATTGAGAATTCCTTCACCTTCGATTCATCGAATCGGTAGAAAGCGATGGCACTTCCATCTTCATTCCACTCGTATCCTTTGCTCATGCTAAATTCTTCCTCGTATACCCAATCCACGGCTCCGTTAATGATTTGATTTCGCTTTCCGTCATTGGTCACCTTTTTAATTTTGTTCTTTTTTAGATCCTTGATGTAAAGATTGTTTTCATACACATAGGCTAAAGCTTGGCCACTTGGGCTAAAAGTGGCATACCTTATTTTTTGCGAAGCAATAGGGGTTATTTTAGCCGAAGATAGATTTAGAACATAGGCCCTGGACGCAGAACTGTGTCGGTAAATTTGTTCTGTTTCTGTAGAGAGTATAGCCTCGGTTTCATTTGCATTAAATTGAAATCCGTCGAAAGAAAAGGATTTGAGGCCATTCATTCTGGCAATTTTGGTACTGCTGATGAGAGTGTCCAAAGCTTCGCCGCTTTCGTAACTGTATCTCACAACAGATGGCCCGTTATTTCGTGAACTTATTTTTCGGCAGTAGCTTTTTCCATCATTTAAAGGCACGAAACCTGAGATGCCTTTTGGAGCGAAAGTTCCTGTTTTCCAAACATCCTCCAGACCTATGCTCTTTTGAGCCGTCAGAGTAAAGCAAGTAGCAATAAAAATTATACTGAGAGTATACCTTTGAATCATGATTCAATATTACATATTTTATTAAGAATTGGAATGAGGGTTAAAGGATTTTAGGTGATGTTTATAGAATTTATTAAACGTTTATCTTAAAACAAACGCGCCTTCCCACATAAACATTCATAAGGTTTTTGATTGGATTTATACAAGTCCGATGCGAAGCATAATTGCAGGTCCAAATGGACTGGCCTTAACATGTCATAGGGCGGTATTTTTTTAATTTTTAACTTTGTTCGATTCGGGTAATTTTGCAGCATATTATGCAAAATACAGCACTGAATTTAATGAATACGGAATTGGCGTTCAAACATAAGAATGACAGCGACTTGATGAAGTCCAAATTTGTATTCAGTATTTTTAAATATCCCTTGCTTGTAAAATATGGTCCACCCTTGACCATGATGGCCTTAAAATTAGGTTTACCGGTAAAAGGCATACTAAAAAAGACTGTTTTCGGACAGTTTTGTGGCGGAGAAACCATTGACGATTGTGACGAAGCCGTTAAAAGGCTGTGGCAAAATAGAGTAGGCTCCATTTTAGATTATTCGGTAGAAGGCGATGAAACAGAGATTGGTTTTGATCTGAATGTCGAAGAAATTGTGCGCACCATTGTGAAGGCCAAAGGTAAAGAGCGTTACCCTTTTTGTGTGTTTAAACCTACGGCGGTTGGGAGGTATTCCTTACTAGAAAGAATGGGTTCAGGCAAAAAGCTCGACATGGACGAATTGGAGGAGTTTTACAGAATAAAGAAGCGCTTTGATACCATTGGGAAGGCCGCCTTTGATAACGATGTGAGATTATTTATTGATGCAGAGGAATCTTGGATCCAGGATCCTGTGGATGAGATAGCCTACGACTTGATGACCAAGTATTCCACTCACAAAGCCTTAATTTTTAACACCATCCAATGTTACCGCAAGGGCAGTGTGGACTACATGGAGAAGGCCATAAAAACTTACACCGGTTGTTATTTAGGTTTTAAGCTGGTGAGAGGAGCCTATATGGAAAAAGAAGCAGCGCGCTCCAATGAATTGGGGTACCCAAATCCCATTCATGACAGCAAGGAGGCTACCGATACCGAATACGACAAAGCCCTGGTTATTTCCTTGGAAAATATCGATCGAATTTCAATCTGTGCAGGTACTCACAACGAACATTCCTGCTTGTTGTTAACAAGGCTGATGGAAGAAAGAAACATTGCCAGAAATGATCAAAGGTTTTGGTTTTCACAATTGTACGGCATGAGTGACAACATCAGCTTTAACCTGGCCGAAGGTGGATACAATGTCGCCAAATATCTTCCGTATGGACCTATAAAATCGGTCATGCCTTATTTGAGCAGGAGGGCAAAAGAAAATAGCAGTATGGCTGGGCAGATGGGAAGGGAGTTGTCGCTGATCGTTCAGGAAATCAAAAGGCGGAAGCATAAAGCACGCTGAGCGCATTTCCTAATAAAAAAAAGATGGGGCCAGTCGAAACTAGCCCCATACGTTATCAAAGTTTAGGCTTGATTTTAGGCGAAATTAATTACAGACAAGCTTATTTAAGCAAATAAATCCAGGGATATTTTGGCGTATTGGTATCCGTTTCGAGTAGCTTAAAGTACACACGTTGTGCTTCTTTCTTGTCGGCATATGATTTCTGGTATACGAAGAACCACCCGTCCATTTCGGCAGGCTTCAGAACCTTGGTATCTGGAAACTCAAAAGTTTGGGAAGCAATTTTCTGAAATCCCTGCGCATCCTTAAGTGTTTTAAATGCAGCCAGAATAATCACGTATTCTCCGGACTCATCCGCTTCGGTTTTCTTCGATTTTTTTGGGGCATCGGGGGCTGCGTCAAAAAGTGCTTTTTGCTCGGTTTTAAATTTCTTAAGATCGATATCATTTTGCTTGGCTGCCATTCTGATATTTATAAGTTCCACATTTTCAACACGTGCATATTCAGGGAAAGCTTTAAGCTGTTTTTCAAGTTCAGCAATTCTTTTTTCGTTGTCCAAATCCCTTTGCTTTAATGAATCAAGCATGGCCTTGTCTTTTGGAGTCATCTTATATTCAGGCGGAGTTTTTAAGGCGGCCTCCTTGGCTTTCTGTGCTTCTATAGCTAGTCGTTCTTCAACCACTTTATTTACTTTTTCAGCCAATTCTTTTTTAAGGTTTTCTTCGAGCTCTTTTTTAATTCTTGCCTCACTTTCCTTTCTCAATTTTTCTGTTTCTTCCTTACTCACCGTAGGGGTGGTGGATCCTGAGCCAGGCTTTCCTTCCATGGCCTTTTTTACCTTATCATCAATGAGAGCACTGATTCCCTCATTCATTTGCTTTTTAACCAAATCCTCTATGTCTTTCTTCAGTTTGTCAATGTCTTCTTTGCTCAAACTTGCACCCGTGCTGGGTGTTTTGTTTCCATCACCTGAAGAGGATGGAACAGATTTATCTTGTAAAGCTTTGGCAATTTTATCATCGACTATCTTTTTAACCTTCGAGTCAATTTCCATGTTGAGTTTGTTCTCAAATTCAATGGAAAGCTTCGATGAGATTTGTTTTTCTAAATCGGCTTTTAATTTGTCTTCCGCCTCTTTGTTCAATCCGTTGGCTTTTTCAGAAACTGCAGATTTAGAACTTCCTCCTAAAGTGATTCCAACTACAAACTCATGTCCTCCAGCTGAAAAAGTACTGATGGCATTAAGGGGTCGGTCGTAATTGTAACCAACTTTAAGCCCCATTGGCAAGTTGACACCACCTCCTATGGAGAAGGCGAAATTAGAGCGGTAGCCAAGGGAAGCGTAGGCTTTGTTTTTCCAATCTAACAATCCGATGACATCGAATTGGGTTTTAACGTTTTTAGCGCCTCTTACTACAGCCATAGGCTTAACTTTAATGTCTTCCTTTATATCAATCCAGTAACCAAGATTTACAAGGTAATGCGGGATCGAACTGTAATTTCCTTTGCTGTTGTTTGTATAATCAGAGTATTTTACCTTGCTGCTCACTATTTGAGGAAGTGCAAGACCAAATTCAATTTTGTCAGAACTTAGATTTAATCCAAAGTCAGAGCGAAAGGTGGTCGCGTTAGAAGGGGCAGTCGATAAAATACTCTCAGAGTAATCTTCCACTCTTAAACGGTCAAAATTAAGTGCCCATTGCACCATTCCTACATTTAAACCCAATCCAAGTTTCCATTGATCATTGAGTTTAAGGCCATAAGAATAGGCAAATTGTAGCCCGGTTTGGGCAATGATATGGTTTCTGTCGGAAAACATAACTCCGCCTAAGCCAATTTTTTTGTTTTTAATGCTGGCATCACCTGCAATCATATAGGTTACCGGTGCCCCATCAAATCCTACAAAATGAATACGGTTTAAGCCATAAATGTTTGTATTACCTGAAATGCCCGCATATGAAGGGTTGATTAGAAATTTGTTCAATATATAAGAATTGAACATAGGGATTTGTTGGGCTTGCAATTGAGTAAACCCGGTCAATAAAAATATGTAGGATGAAATTATTATTTTTTTCATGGTGCTGATGTGATGGGTTTAGTTTCTTAAAATGGTTACAGTTCCTTTATATTGTCTTTCGGTTCCTTGCAAGGTGATGGCATAAAAATAAGTTCCATCAGGCAATGGTTTTCCTTTAAGTGTTCCATCCCATGTGTTTTTGTACTCCTTCTGGTCTAACAATATTCTACCCCATTGGTCGAATACGAGCACTTGAGCTTCAGGATAAAACTCTATGGATTTTATTACCCAAAAATCATTTTGAAGGTTGCCATTAGGGGTAAAGAGGTTTTGTGGCTCGATTGAAAAATCTTCTTTGAGTTCTACATTCACCCAGGCCGTATCGGCGCATCCAAATCCATTGGCTACGATGACCTGATATTTGGTGCTCTGCTTAGGAGTAGCATTGGGATTGGCTATGTTTGGATCGTCGAGGCTTTCAGCAGGCGACCACTTATAGTCGATTCCGCCCTTTGCGAAGAGTTGAGCCTTATAGCCCTTGCTAACAACAAGATCCGGGCTCTTTGTAATGAGTGGTTTGTTATATATGAGTATGGTTTTAGCGGTAGAGTCGGTACAACCTAACCCTGTGGACACCGTCAAACGAATGGTATAGATACCGGGGCTTGGATAGCGGTGCGTAGGTGCCTTGGAAGTATCGGCCTTGCCATCTCCAAAATTCCATCTCTGAGATGTGATAGCTCCAAGGGAAGAATTTTTTGGAGTAAATTCAACATTTGCGCAAACATCCTGAATTAAAAATGAAGGTACCGGCAATGAAGCCACAGTGATGGTTTTAGTTATTTCTGTTCTGCAATTGTCGGTAGAAACAGAGGTGAGCTTAACATTGAAGTTTCCTGAATTGAAAAAAGTGTAACTGGGGTTGTTGAGCACGCTGGTTCCGCTGCCATCGCCGAAGTCCCAGGCATACGAAGCAGCCCCTGTGCTCGCATTGGAGAACTGGGTTGGCAATCCGTGACAAACAACAGGCGCGCTAAATGACGCGACAGGTTTTGGATAAATCGTGATGGACTTACTTGTTTGAGAGGTGCAGCCTTTAGGTGATATTCCGGTAAGTTTAACAGTAAAAGTTCCCGTTTTTTTATAAGTATGGTTTGTTTGTGTAATCACAGTAGAATCACCATCTCCAAAATTCCATCGGTAGGTGCTGGCTCCGGAACTAAAATTCGTAAAGACGGCGTCCGTTCCAAAACACACATTTTCAGCAGAAAAAGCGAGGTCAGGATTAGCCTTTACAGTTACATTTTTCTCAAAACTGCTGGCACAACCATTGGCGCTTAATACATTGAGGGTAACCCTGTATAAATCGGGGAGCGTATAAGTGTGTACCGGACTGAATGTTGTGCTGGAGTTACCATCTCCAAGGCTCCAGGTTTGGCTCACGGTGCCTTGCGAGTTGTTAATAAAATATACCTTTTGGCCATGGCATACATCAGAAACCACAAATTCAGCTACAGGTTTAGCATAAACTTCAATCGTATTAAAGGTAGAATCTTTGCAACCTGCACTGGTGGTAGCGATGAGGTAAACGTTGTAATTTCCCGAAGCATCATAGGTATGCGAAGGACTTTGTTGAATGCTTTGTTTTCCATTGCCGAATCTCCATATATAGTCTATACCTCCTGAAACAGAAGGCGTTTTGTTGGTGAAATCGGTGGCCAATCCGACACACACTGCCGTAGAAGTAAAACCAGGGGCTGGCAGGGGATGAATGGTTACCTGCTTACTCAATGTATTGCTGCATCCCAAAGCAGAGGTAGCAGTCAAGCTTACTGAAAAGGTTCCGGTAGCTTTATACAGATTGGCAGGACTGGGAGAGAATGAGGTTATCCCATCCCCAAAGGCCCAGAAGTAAGAAGCCGCACCCGTTGAAGAATTGCTGAAACTTGAGGTAACGCCTTTGCAACTGTTTGGTACACTAAATCCTGCGACAGGGTTTGGATTGATAGTTACGTTGCTGCTGGTTACGTCGGTGCACCCCTTATTTGAAGTAACGGTCAGTGTAATACCATATAAACCGGCAGTTGGATAACTCTTGGTAGGATTGTAATAGGTTGAGGCGGTGCCATCACCCAAATCCCAGCTATAAGAAACTGCCCCTGTGGTGGTATTGTTGAAATTAAGGTTTGCCCCGGCGCAGGCCTGAGGTACCGTAAATTTAGCCGCCGGCTTGGGATTCACCGTTACCGATTTGGTAATGGAATCTGAACATCCACTGCCAGAAGTCGCTACGAGTTTAACACTGAATGTACCTGCTGTGGCATAAAGTTTCGGAGGATTTGTAGCAGTGCTGGTGGTTGCATCGCCAAATGACCATCGGTAAGAAACAGCCCCGTAAGAAAAGTTAGAGAAGTCAATACTGGTACCCTGACAGTGGTTTGAAACCGAAAAATTAGCCTGAGGTTTTGGGTATACTATCACCTGTTTAAGGAGCGAGTCTCGGGTTCCGGTTCCCCAAAGAACCAACAATTTAACATTGTAGGTGCCCGGAGAGGTATAGGCATGAGCAGGCGAAACAAGACTGGAAGTTTTGCCATTGTCGAAGAACCATGTATAACTTAAAATCCTATTGCAGGGGTCTTTGGTGGTATTGGCAAAACGAACGGAGTCGCAGGTTTGGGTTATATTGAAACCCAGAGTGGGTTTTGAAGGTCCGGCAAATGTTTTAGTTGTGAAATTCGTGTCGTTGCTCTTTATTGAATCCAGGCTTAAGGATGTCCATGATTTGA
Source organism: uncultured Chitinophaga sp. (assembly GCA_964617955.1). Classification (GTDB taxonomy): domain Bacteria; phylum Bacteroidota; class Bacteroidia; order NS11-12g; family UBA9320; genus JABWCE01. Next base: position 89,305 of record CAZTXB010000007.1, on the reverse strand, counting down.
TGTTTAAATTTCCTGTGATGTTAAAGGCATTGATATTAGCCATATGAACGGTATCGGTTTTCCCTATCTTAAGCTCACGGTTAAAGGTTTTATTGTAGGTGGCGCTGGCACCTCCTGAAAGCACAGCTCTAACGGGGATAGCGCTTCCCGATGCCAAATCCACCACGCCTGTATTTTTTATTTGAACGTAAAATGGATCGGAAACCGAACCGCAAGTATTGGTGAGGCCAAGGATTCCGGTATTATAAAGGTCCATTTTTGAGTTGACGATATCAAAGCCGAAGTCGACGAGACCGGTGCTAAGGGTACCCGTAGTTCCAGAATAAGTCCCGTAATTTCGTTTATTGGCCACCGCCACATCCTGAGCAACTGTAGTTGTGCCAGTGGTAGTAGATGATTTCAGTTCGAAAACCAATGCAAGTGCCGGGTCATAATAAAATGGGGTTTGCAGTGTAATCGCATACCATGAAAGGGTCGATGCGCCTGAAAGCGTAAATGTTGATGCTGTAAATACCGGGGTAAGGGTGGTAGTGAAAGTTGTGGAACTCCACGCTGTTGTAGTTCCGGCTCCCTGGCCCAAAGAAACCGTAAAATTGGCATAGCTGGTACTCGTATTGACCGTTGAACCCAGTCGAAAATAGATTTTTGTTATGGACCCGGTAGGTGAAGCCGTTCCGGAACCGCCGGCAGTTTTAAAAATGTTTGGATTGTAAATCCACTGAACTTTATTGGTTGAACTCCCAAGAGGAATGCTGTTATAGCTGGTTGAGCTGTTGGAGTTGTAGTACTTTGGCTGTGCCTGTGCCGGGTTGTGGAAACAGAGAGCAAATAACCCTAAAACGCATAGTTTTAACAGATTAATTTTACTTGTGGTTAATTTGGTTTTGCCAGATTTCGATTGAATCATAGTATTATTATGTTGATATTAATTTAACTTTTAAGTTGTAATCTGCGTGTTTTAATAAAAGTACATTTTCATTTTAAAATGCGACATTTATACCAGGATATTTTGCTAATTCAGGAGATTCAATGATGAACCCACCCTCTGCAAACCCTCAATTCAAAAAGCGCGCTACGTATTTGTTCTAACTTTTATTGTCTTTAGAAAACCGATACACATCCCTAAAAAATTCACATTTCCGGATCAAAAATTCATTTAAAAATGGGGGATAGAAGTATTTGTTTTCCTATAGGCAAAGCAAATTAAAACTTGGCGAAATTATTATTTTTTATTATTTATCAAAGGAATTTTTTCAAAGAATAAAAAAAAATGACAAAGTGTGGGGCCTTAAATGAGAAGGCATGAACAGATAATGTGAATTCATAGGACGGTCATGAAGGCATTTTATTGCCATAAGTTATTCTGAGAAACAAATCAGTAGATAATTTATTCTTTCCTGGGTCTCCTATTTGACTCAAAAAAATAGAAAATAGTTGGAAGGTTCTACCTTTTTAAATACAAGGTACCTTTGATTAATTTATTGGCGGTTTTTTTAGCCTTGTAGGTGAAGTAATAGATATAAACGCCTTCAGGACAGGGTTCGTTTTTGTAATTACCGTCCCATCCCTCCTTGTAATTTTCGCTGTCAAATACTTTCTCGCCCCAGCGGTCAAAAATGGCCAAATGCGATTTTTGTATTGCAGCCGTTTCGAATCGGAAAATATCATTGATGCCATCGCCGTTAGGTGAAAAGGCCGTCGGAAGCACAAACGCATCATTGTCTTTTACACAAATTTTTTGGATCATGCTGTCCTTGCAATTTCCTACATTGCTAATTCTCAACTTTACATAATAAAACTCACTTAAACCATCATAAAGATGGGCAGGGTTTACTGTTGGGTCATAAGGAATGAGGGTTCCATCGCCAAAATCCCAGTACCCTTGGGTTGCCCCAATGCTTAGGTTAATAATTTGTAGGGTTGGATCATGGCTATTAAGGCACGTTCCGTTTGGCGAAAAGGTAAAGAAGGCTTTTAGAATTGGGTAGCCTGGTATTTCAATGCTGGTGTCGTATTTGCAGCCTGTTAGGGTATTGGTAACATAAGCCCTGTAGGTATTGCCGGATGGAGCAGTAATCACTGAAGTATTTTGAACAGGATTGGTATTCCATGTATAACTGAATGGGCCCGCGCCTTTCATTTTTAAATCAATAAAACCGGGGAAACCGTAACATTGAATAGGACTGGTAACTGAACTACTGTTCATGGAAGGATGTACATACATAATTTTTTGTTTTGCAACCGAATCGCTGCACCCATCCTTCAGAACCACAGAGTAAAGCGTGGTGTTTTTAGCCAGAACAAATATGGATTGCACGTCGGTTTGCCCGCTGCTCCAGGTTGTTTGATAATTGCCGGATCCGCCCGAGGCCTTGGCAGTAATTTTCACGGTAGTTCCAACGCATACGGAATCCTTGTCGCTGCTCAAATTTAATTTCAAAGTATCGGCGACAAAAACCTGACGGCTTTGTTGGCTTATACATTTTCCTATGCCATATTTGTAAACCACAGTATGTAAGCCGGATCCTGCCCTTAATGGGTTGAAGCTGCTCCCTGTAATCCCATTACCGGTAAGGGTTCCCCCGACAGGGTTGAGTATGAGATTGTCTACCGTGTCCTTCAAACAATAATAGGGTTGCAACCCTGAAAACCAAACCACAGGGAGTTTGTTTACTCTTATTCTGATGGTGTCGATGCATTTTCCAGGAAGGGAAAAAATGATTTTGTGCAAGCCTGTGTCCGCAAGGGCAGGACTAAACATCCCCGTTACGCCGTTGGTGATTCCCTTGCCACTAAAGGTGCCTTTCTTTTCTCCGTTAAATAATTTAAAAGGATCGTCGGCTATACAGAAGGCAGTATCTTTTTGAACGTTAGCCCTCGGATAGATTTTAATCATGAGCGTGTCCTTGCAGCCGTTTGCATCACCGATAATTTGATGAGAGGTGCCTTTACCGGCCAGTTTTGGACTAAACTTTTGTGCATAAACCGTAGTTCCCAAAATCGCTGAACTTCCGGTGAAGTACATGTTCCAAGGATCGTTTTTTACAAAATTATATTGCAACAAGAAATTGGTGTCCGATTCGCATTTCAGCAAGGAGTCAATATAGAACCTCGTGTATCGCAGATACATAATTTTTACATCCTGACAACCATTTGGTGATGTGTAAATGAGATTGACCTGAGCATTGGTAGTTTTTCCGGGCACTCGAAAAGTGTCGGCATCAAAAATCCCATTTACCTTGTCAAAGATGCCTTTTCCGCTCCAATAACCTCCGGCGGGTAAGCCCGCAGGCAAAGTGCGCTGCCCGGCATCAGGGCAGGCTATTTCATCCCACCTCGCATCTACCCCTTGTATGTTTCTTTTAAGGGTGTCCTTGCATCCATTAATAGAGTAAACGTAAAGTTTATTGCCTGATCCGGCATTCTTTGGAGAATTGATACCCAATGTTGCATTCGAAACTCCCGGGCCGGTCCATGTGCCTCCAACGGGGGTAAACTTAAACGTATCGGCACTCACCGATTGACAAAGGGTATCTATTTTTTTGGTAGTTATCCCGTCGATGTTTATGGTTTTGTTTGAGGTACATCCATTCCATGAATATGTTACTGTAAAGGAACCTGCAGTGGTAGGAGGTGTAATTAAACCTGTGCTGCTTATATTTGGTCCCGACCATGTGCCGCCTGTTGGTGAAAAATTGGATACCATAAAAGGGGCTTTACCAGGGCAAGAGGCATTTGGAGGGCCTGCATTGATGGCTCTTACTGTGACCACTACCACATCTGTACAATTGGCTACCTTATAAGTCACATTAAAGGTGCCGTTTTTTGAAACCGATGGACTGAAAGTTCCGGTTAAAGCGTTGGTAATTCCTGTTCCGGACCATGTTCCACCAGAAGGACTTGCCTTTAAGTCAAACGGCCCTCCCGACTGGCAAACACTGGTGTCGTTTTGTGCTTTTGGAGGGTCAATAACCAGAATGAAAAGGGTATCACTGCCAGGAACCGAAACGCCATCCGAAACCTGAAGAATATACGTTGTGCTTACGGTAGGACAAGCAGTTTTCGGCGGTTTACCTGTAAGCCCACCGCTTAGCCAAGTGTAGGTGTAATTGGCGGGATTGCCCCCTGTCACCGTCGCAGTGATGGTAGCGCAAGCTCCCTTGCAGAGGGTATCTTTATTGGATTTTAGAACGACCTTTATAGGACAGTCGGTGATTTTGAAATTGAGCTTGGCGTTTATTTTCCAAATACTGTCGCAAGCATCTTTGAAGGTACTGTTGAAATCAAGCACATAATTCCCGCTCTGATCTAAACCCGAGGCAAAGGTGACATCGAAGGTATTGCTTAAATTTTTTGAATCGCAACCGATTCCTGTTACACTGGCAACCGCTGTACTGAGCGTCCCCGATAATTTAAAGTTAGCCGGCTTAATGGAGTCGCAATTAAATTTTTGGTCTAAAACCACCCTTATGGTTTTTGAATTGCATGTAGGGTCGCTGATTGGAGTAATGGTAGGCTGTTTTACTTTGGTAATTTTAGCCTTCCAGCTCAACTCAAATCCGGCTCCATTCACAAATTTATCAGAGTGAAAATAAAAAGTCATGCAGCTGTCGCTGCCACTTATGCTTCCCGATGGCTTTGCGCCATTGTGGTATGTTCTAAGAAGGGTACTAAAAGTGTCCTTTCCATCGTAAATTTTTAAAAAATCGGTCTTTGATTCTATGTCAAACGCTCCGCTAAACGTTACCACAATACTACTAGCACCGCTAACGCATACCTTAAAAATATAGTCCTCGTTGCTTGAATACCATTTGCTGTTTACCGTATTGTCCTCCGAGTCGGTTAATTTAGCCCTGCAGTCGTACACCGTTTTATTGCTCATTTTGTAGGTGGTGGTTTGAGCGTTAACTAAGGGTTGAAATCCAATGCAAAAAAGCATCACAATCCAAGCTGCAACGACAGAAAATCTGTTTTTGATAGGTAAGGATCTAGATATCATTTCAAGATGGTTATAACTTCGGTTTTTATACTGTTGCTCCAATTACCGGCACGGTCTCTGAGTCTTATTTCAAACAAAGTAATTTCACTATCGGCGGTTCCTAGTAAAAAAGTATTTTTGACTTGAACGGCAATAATTCCCTTAATTTTTATACCTGCATTTGGAGGGGACAGCGGTTTTACGAAATAGTAATCGGGCTTACTGAGGCGTTGGTCCTTAATTTCCAAATCATTAATGTCGGGATTTGTTTCGCCAATATCTCCGTCTCCATCGGTGTACTCCAGGGTAATTACCAAACTGTCTTTAAATTGCTTCAATTGCTTAGAGGATACCGATACCAAACGGATGAGCGGACTGGGGTTTCCGATTACGTTTACCGTTTCTTTGGTGGTGCATCCTGCTAAGCATACGATCAGAATGAGAAGTGAACCATATAGTGTATTTATAAATCTCATTTGATACGGATGGCGAAATACTTTTTAATATTAAAAGAAGTGTTAACGTCCGGAATGTTAACCACTGGATTCACATTATCTGTCGTTTGAGTCCGTATCCAAATCACGTCGTTGGGCATTACACCCATGGCGCTTAATTGCAAAGTGATGCTATGCCAATAGTCGACCATTCCACCCAAAAAACCTTTTGCTGTGTAAGCAGCACCTTCTTTGGTCATGGTGTTTTCAGCATTGAGATACGCATTTGGATTTAAAGAATAGTTGAGTGTAGTATTTCCAAAGGCATTCACGACAGTTTTATCGTCGCTATAGGCCACCATAATTTTGATAGAGGTGGTGCCCGGAGGAAGTTCTACCGGTTGATTGGGGTAATGAGCCAGTGGTACTGACGACCCATTGGCAAAAACAATTAAACCCGCCGGTTGGGGCTTGAAATCCTGGCTGGCAGCGGTCTTGCCAAATCCGTCTTTGGCGCCATCATTTATCCATTGCTTAATGTTGTTTAGGTATTGTAACTTTTTAGAAGGCCAGTCGCTATCGGGCTCTAAACTCAATGGCATTTGGCCCTGAGTTCCGGGAATAAAAGTGTTGATGCGGTGAAGCAGCATGCTTTTATCAGCGTCTCCAGGCTCTACCCGATGTACAATATCAGTGCGATTGGGGTCGGTATTGGTTACCAATCTCCCTATCAAAGAGTTGTATGAACTTTCGATACTTCTAAAATCAGGCTCGAAATTGCCATCGTGGCATCCACTGTTGGCACATGTGGGTTTAAAAATGTTTTTATGCAGTCCTTGTATGGTATTGGGATCGATGGCGATGTCTGGAATGGATGTTCCTCTGGTTGAAGTTGTCCAGGAGTCATAAGGATTTGCACTCTGCTCCGTGCTGTCTTTTTTGCAAGCACTGAGAAAATACACCATCGCCAGAAAGGCGAGGCAGGGTGAAAGGAAAGTATTATACTTGTATTTTGGCATGTATAATCGGATCTATTTAAATTCTATCGAACAGGCTTCGCGCTTCAAAATCATACAGCCCTGCAGTTTGCACTTCGCTCTTATAACCTAAAATTTCAGCAATGGTGAGGTTAAAATCGGTCACTTTGCCTACCGGGTTTGCTTCGGATCCCACCATCAGGTTGCTTTGAACATTGGGTCCAACCATACCTCCAAATACCCTGAGAGAATTGGCGTCGCCATGATCATAGCCATACCAGTCGTTGGCATCCAAAATAGGATTATGCTCTTTATTTCTTCCGCATTCAGGCGCAAACAACATAATGGTTTTGCCGCTCATTTCGGGAATTTGTGTTTCTATATAATTCCAGAGGAAGCCCATGGCGTGATCCGCTCTGTGCATGGCCTGGATATACCCTGTAAAATTGCTGTGGCATCCGTCAATTCCGCTCATATTCACAACGAGGAGTTTTGGCTTAAACACCCTGAGAACCTCGGCGGCATAACCAATCGTTGAACCATCTCCCCCGGAAACCGGCGGCATTGGTAACTGACCGGCAGCTTGTCGTTGAAAGGTATTGGCAATAAATTCCTTGATTTGAGTTCTTTCATCGTCGGTATTTTTTATCCCGGGCATGTCGCCTTTTTTAATGTTGAAAGAATTGTCAAGGAAGTTTTTCATTTTATACATGGGTTCCAACTCTTCCTGAGGGTGGTAAATTTTTGCATTTTTTAAGGTGTTGTACCCATCGTTTCCAAATGTAATGTTTGGAGCAAAAAAATTGGCGCCATAGGGCAAACCAAAATCCGGGTGTTTGCTCGAATTGAGTAAAGGAACCGAATTTCCAATGGAGTTGCCAATAAACCAGGTATCGGTGGCCTTAAAACCGCCAAATTTTCTGGCATATTCAAAGAGGGTTGGGTTTACAGGCCTTACTTTTAGGCCTTGTCCTTCAACACGACTTCCGGTAATTAAGGAATTGAGTCCGCCATAATGGCCACCAGAAATGGCGCGCATCTCGGCAAAAATAGTACCTTGTTTTTGCAAACTTTTGGATAAAATTTTTGGGATGGGTTGGGTACCGCCCATGCCTACGCCATAGGCAATTTTGCTTGTTGGCACAGCGCCTTCAAGGGTATTATGCAATAAATTGCCTTCTGAGGCAAAATCCTGACTATCGGCCAGGTAGCGCTGCAATATGGAATCTTGCTGTCGCAGGCCTCCCCCAAAAATTACAAAAACCACATGATCGGCCAGCGGGGCATTGGTTTTGGCGAATAGTCTTCCACCTGGAATGATATAGGGCATTACCAAGCTGCCTGCGGTTAGTGTTGCCGCTTTTTTAACAAACTCTCTGCGTTTCATAATCTGACTTCAAATAACATTAATAAAACATATACTCATCGGATGCTGCAAATGCAGTGTACACCAATTCCGGTCTGAAACTGGGGTTTGATTTGTTGGCATTAATAAAGTTGATAAACCATGTTTTTTCGGCTTCGGTTGGCCTTCTGATAAAAAACCGGATATAGGTGTCAATCACAAATTTTTCAGTGCTGTCAATCATCATTTGTCGCGAGGGCAAAATAACATTGCTCGAATTCATGTAATTGCTGATGATCACTTCGTTAATGAGGGTTTTATCCCCACAGCTTTGTATAACCCGGTCGGTTCTGGCCAGCTCATTAATGGAAGAGGGTTTCTGAAATAGGTTGGTGGTGAGTATGCTGTGAAACTCTATATTGGTTTTGTCCTTGTCCTTGTTCAGGTTGTCCCCATAACTGGGAACAGGAGTTACTTCGTGGTTGGTAATTACCGATTCCTTTTTACATTGAAAAAGGGCGAGACAAAGCATGGCTAAAATAACCGATTTAGAAATGTGCGTATTCATCTGTCATTAAAATTAATGTTTGAACCTTTTGAAAATCTTTGCTAATAAAATAATCCTGCAATAAGTTATGGGTTTCTTGAGTGTTTGGCTCTCTCCCAATCAGAGTGAGGTAGGCCCATTTAATAATGCTCTCATGGAATTCAAGAGATTGGGTGAGCATTTGGCAATATTCGGCCTTATTGCTGGCATAACCCCCAAATAAACTGCCCCCCTTACCCTTGTCAATTATGTCATAGGCAATGTTAAATTCAGCTTTGGTAGGAAAGCGGAAAAACATATTGTCAAAGGATGCATTGACAAAGTTTAAGGAATTCATGTTGATGACGTCATAAACCGGATTGTCGAGCATGTAAGCGTACATGTCGCTTATTTTGATAGCGCCTGTTTGATAATTCCTTCTGGAGTTGACCACATTCATGCAGCGGTCAATAATGATTAAAGCGGCAAAAACTGTAATAGAATCGCCAGTGAGTCGGGCCGATTTTAATGAAAATTTAGCATTGCCAACCAGACTATAAAATTCTTCGTCGCCTGCCCCCTCAAGTAAGCGCGCTTTGGTTAATTCATAAATTCTCTGGTAATAAGCCTTTTTGTAGGAGGAGTCACCGACAACATACCCGGTATCGGTCATCAGTCTTGTGATGAGTGTTTTTCTGCTCTCAAAACTCAGCTTCTCACTTCGCAAAAAATCGATGTCTCTTGTTCTCTCAGTGTTTAATGGCTCCCTTCCGAGCAAGTCGATATAGATGCGATTGAGGTAATTTTCTACTTTAACCGTTGGTACATCGTCATAGTCTCTTGGAGTGTTTGTAACAAGGTTAATGGTCTCCTCTTTTTTGGTACACGAAGAGAAAAATACGGTAAGTAGTAGAAGACTTATGAAGTATTTACCAAACATAAACGGAGCAAAATAGCTAAAAAATATTTAAAAAGTAATAATATTTTTCAAACATTGCTTTGACGAAAGGCTTTAATATTTTGTGACATGCCCAAAGATTAAGGACTCTTGCTGTCTATCCATTTTAGAGAATTTAAGTTCTGGTTGTCCTATTCAATTTAAAAGAAGGTATGAAGCCTTGCACAGAAGGAGGGTCATTTTTTAGGATTTTGCTGGGAACTAAGTAAATTTCAGAATCTTTGTTCAAGCATAAAATGAAAGGTCTGCTCTCTAATTCGGCTTTCGGCTCCTCCTATCCTGAAAGAAGAGATAATCTGAAAAATCAGACCAAAAGCCCAACTTATCGATAAAGACACACTTAAGGCATTGTCTAATCGTTAAAATTATCTTTGGTTTGCCTTTTCAAAATATAATATGAAAAAAATTAAGGAATATTTGTTTTTAAGTCTGGGATTAGGTTTGCTCACAACCTCGCTTTTTTTGAGCCGCTCAGTACAAGCTCAGGAAAAAGTATTTACCATCGAAGAAGCTGTGTTGGGAGGCGGAGGAAGATTGATACCTAAAAATTTAGATCAGTTGCAATGGGTGACAGGAACATCTGCTTATTCGCAGGTCATTGGAAATGAAATTAAAGTAAATGAGGCAGGGTCAGGTAAATTGATCAGTACTATTCAGAAGTCTGACCTTGACAAGGCCCTCCGATCCTATGGGGTCGACACGCTCAAGAGAATGCCGAGAGTGGCTTGGTTGACTTCGAAAACCATTCGCTTTAACCACACCAATCAGGTACTGGGATATGAAACGGATACAAAAGTCATTTACAAATTGGTAGACTACCTAGCCAATGAAATGGAGAATGCCGATTTCTCGCCCGATTATAAAAGTATAGCTTATACCAGAGGCGCTAACTTATTTATTAACTCGAAACAAATTACAAACGACGATAAACCCGGCATTGAAAACGGCAAAGCGGTTCACAGAAATGAGTTCGGAATCAACAAGGGAACCTTTTGGAGTAACCATGGGAAATCATTGGCATATTATCATCTGGATGAGCAGATGGTGGCCGAATACCCTATCTATCAGTTAAAAAACAGACCAGCCGATGCCAGAAACATCAGGTATCCCATTGCAGGCACAAAAAGTCACCACGCCTCTGTTGGGGTGTATCACCTCGAAACCGGGCAAACGGTTTTTTTAAAAACAGGCGAGCCTCTTGAGCAATATCTCACCAATATAACCTGGTCGCCCGATAACAAGAGTATATTTATTGCCATTGTAAACAGGGAGCAAAATCACATGTGGCTCAATCAATACGATGCCAACACCGGTGAATTTATTAAAACACTCTTTGAAGAAACCAATAACCGATACGTGGAACCGGAACACGGACCTGTTTTTTTAAAAACCAATCCTTCACAATTTATTTGGTTGAGCGAGAGAGACGGATTCAATCATCTTTATCTTTATGAAGCCTCAGGCAAGCTTATTAAGCAGCTCACTATTGGCAAATGGGTTGTGACCGACATAGCGGGTTTTGATAAAAAAGAAGCGAATGTGTTTGTGACCGGGACAGGACAAAGTCCAATGGAGAGGCATTTTTATAGCGTGAATTTGAAAACAGGTAAAATGAGTTTGCTCACAAAGGCAAGTGGTACCCACACTTCAACGCTGAGTCCGGATGGCAATTGGTTTATCGATCACCTGCAAAGCGCCCTCATTCCAAGAGAAATAAAAATTGTTTCAGCCGATGGCAAAAAAGACCAGCTTGTCATGACTGCCGTAAACCCCTTAGCCGATTACAAGTTGGGCAAAATCAGTACGGGAATATTAAAAGCATCCGATGGAAGCGACCTGCATTATCGGTTAATCGAGCCCATAAATTTTAATCCGGATGCCAAATACCCGGTGGTAGTCTATTTATATAATGGTCCGCATTTGCAATTGGTAAATAATACCTGGTTGAGTGGCGCCAATTTATGGATGCAATATATGGCCCAAAAGGGATTTTATGTATTCACTATCGATGGAAGAGGTTCTCTTAACAGAGGTTTTGAATTTGAAAGCGCCGTACATCGCCAGTTGGGTACCCTCGAAATGGAGGATCAGTTGAAAGGGGTGGAGTATTTAAAAAGTTTAAGCAATGTAGATGCCGCGAGAATTGGAGTGCATGGTTGGAGTTATGGCGGATTTATGACTACAAGTTTAATGACCAGAAATGCCGGAGTTTATAAAGTGGGTGTGGCCGGAGGGCCGGTAATAGATTGGGGTTTATACGAAATAATGTACACCGAGCGATACATGGATACGCCTGAAGAAAACCCTGATGGCTATGCGAATAATAATTTATTGGCCTATACCAAGAATTTAAAAGGCAAACTGCTGATGATTCATGGGGGAGAAGACGACGTGGTATTGTGGCAACACTCCCTCCAATATGTTGAGAAGTGCATTAAAGATGGAGTTCAGATGGATTATTTTGTTTATCCGCACCATCCTCACAATGTTTCTGGAAAGGACCGGGTGCATCTAATGGATAAGATTTCCAGGTATTTTATAGAAAACCTTTAATTTAATTAAACAGGCGCCAATTAACCCCGAATCTAAAAAATCGGGGATTGTTGGGGTATAGTGGTGTGGCATAGTAACGATTGCCGCTCAGCCCTTCGTTTAGATGCTCAAATCGAATATACAGTTCCATGGTGAGAACCTGGGCACTGGCGTAGAAATCAAGGTAGGGGTAGTTGCCAATTTTGTTAGAATTTTGCCACACAAATTGGCGTAAATAAGGGTTGTATTCGTCGGCGAAGTAGCTGCTAAACCAGTAGTAATCCATCCCAATTCGCGCTAGCATGTTTTTTCTAAAAAAGCGGTTTTCAAAGTATACTCCTCCGGCAACCCACCATTCAGGAAGATGAAAAGTTTTGCTGACTTTTTGATAATGAATTCGGTTATTCCAATGTACCTTTCCAATGTTTGAGCTTTGTGAGACATAAATGCTTAAATAGTTAAAATCAAAACCTTGGGGTTGCGAGTGGGGCATGAATAAATAATAATTTTGAAAATTTAAGGCCGATATGCCGAATTTGAGTTTCAGAGGAATCCATTCCGCACCGGCATCCAGGCCATTGCGGTAAGTGGGTTTTAAGCTTTGCTTCCAGGTGATGGGAGAAGAATAGTAAATACTTTGAACAAAAGTAGCAGCATGGCGTTGACTTGATATCATGCCGTTCATAACCAGTTTATCGGAGAACAATAACTTTATTCCTCCATTGAACAAATAGTCTTTTGCATTATAGCCTGAAAGATACAAGTTACCCCGAGCATTCAATTCAAGCGCCCCTAGCTTTGAAGACAGGGAGGAATACATTTCTCCGTTTACCGACACATTGTGATAAACAAGCTGGCCAAGCCGGTTATTGAAAATTGAATAATTGCTGAATTCAGACCAGGATTTAATAAAGCTTGTAAAGCTTTTGTAGTTGGCATGGATGGCAAAGCCCAGGCTGTGGTTCATTTGCTTAAAAGCCATGGAATCGTTAAACCCGGTTTCAAATGGAATGGGGTAATATGGCGTATCGGCATTTAAATCCTTAAATCTGTAAGCAGATTTAGAAGCATGCAAACCGTGAAAAATATAACCCCTTGGTTTAAACTCGAACCCGAGTGTATCCGAAATCATGCTGTCGTTATATTTAGTTTGATAATTTGTTTTTCCAAACCTGTAGTAATTTTTTAGAAAAAAAGCAGGTTCCATAATGGTAGAGTTTGCATTGGAGAGCGGGTTTTCAAAAACCCGACGCTTTCCGGAAGTGGAATCGAAACCCAAGGGTTCCGAAAGTCCCCCGGTTTCTCTCTGGTTTATTTTGTTGTAGAGTATACCGGAAAAAGTATAGAATTTATCGTTTTTGGAATGAAAGGATGAAAAAAGTTTAAGGTTGTAAATGCCTGGGATTCTGATTTTGCTTTGCACATCGCCGTTCAAAAAATAAAGATAATTGTTGGTTTTAATGCGACGATAGTCCAACCCAACATTCCAACGTTTAGTGATGTTTTGCGAATGAAAGGCTTCCAAGGTGATGAGTTCCTTCTCACCTTGACAGTATTTGATTGCTGTATAGGGTGTTGGTGCTATGATGAGTTTTTCATCGTCGCCACGGGTATTATAGAGCCAGTGGGCACTGCTGTTTAAACCAAAATCAAATCCGGCAGTCTTAAACCCTGCCAGACTTAGACCCTGAATGGAAGTTCCAATCATACCGAGATCCTGATAAGCCTCCAAATCCTTCCGATACCGGTTAAACAAGTGGATTCCGTTAAGGGATGTGTCGAAGTGTCTTTTTTGAAATTTTAAAATCTCCAAATCACGTATGGAGACAAATTCCGGCCTTACTTTAGTGTCTTTTTGCCCCGCCGTGTCATTTTGTGCGAAAACATGACAACAACAAGCTATGAACAAAGCCGTAAGAAGAGTTTTTGAGATTTTCAAAACAGTCCTGCAAATATATTCACTGTGCTTCACATTCATGGCTTATTTTCGCGCTTGTTGTATGATTATATCATCATAGGTGGCGGTTTGGCAGGAAGCACTTTGGCTTTCCGCTTGATAGAAGATGGTTCTTCGGTCATGTTATTAGAGGACGCTTCGGGAAATGTATCGTCGGCAGTAGCTGCCGGAATCATGAACCCCATAACAGGAAAACGAACAGTTTTAACCTGGAGAGCTGAAGAAATATTTAAGGAAGGAGCGGAGTTCTATACAGATATGGAACGGCGTTTAGAGTCCGCTTTTTTTCAAAGGCTCCCGATTTTTAAAATTTTTGAAACTGTTTTCGAGCAGAATACCTGGTTGTCGAGACATGCCGATGCGGTTTTTAAACCCTTCATGGAAAAGGAAATTGTTTACCTCGATAAGGCCAAAGTAGAGAATCCGTTTGGGAGCATAAAAGTGTTGCAGTCGGCACGCTTAAATATCAATGAGTATCTATTGTCTCTTCACAAATTTCTTGTGGAAAAGAAAGCACTTCAGTATCAGTTTGTCGACTTAAGCAAAATAGAAAGACTGAAGGGTTATTTTAAATACGGAGATATAGAGGCTAAGCAACTTATTTTTTGTGACGGGACTCACTCTATGGACAATCCGTTTTTTAATAATTTGCCCCATAAACCGGTTCATGGAGAAATTCTTGAAGTGGAATTAAAAAATTTTTACAGCGACAGGATTATCAATAAAGGCATTTACATTCTACCAATCGGCAGCGATAAATACCTTATTGGTTCCACCTATAACTGGGATATGAAGGATGCCAAACTCACCAACGAAGGAAAGTCGGAGTTGCTTAAAAAATTTGAAGAGCTGGTAAAACTGCCCTATAAGCTGGTAGGCCATTATGCTGGAGTACGACCGGCTACAAATGACCGAAGACCCTTTTTAGGAGCGCACTTTCAAATCGAAAACATGTTCATTTTTGGAGGATTTGGCAGCAAGGGCGTTTCCCTTATTCCTTACTTGTCGAAATTGATGTTAGACTTTTTAAACGGAAGAGCGGAATTGCCTCGCGAGGTAAATATCAGCAGGGTTCAATAGGGAAGAGCATTGGAAGTCATGAGCCTGCTGAGAGGGATCTAATAGCTGTTTGAGGGGCGTGGAAGAAAGTATTATCCAAAAAAAATTCCCAAACTTGTTTTACTTTGCAACTTGTGAGAACCCGACTATTAAGCGCGCCGGCATATTTTATATATTGGTTGTTATTTTTCCAGTTTGGACGCTTTCTGTTTCTGATTTTAACCTATGCCCACGCTTCTGAATATTCACCCCTTGTTTGGAGTCAGATAGCCTTTCATGGGCTATGGTTGGATGCCTCTATGGCAGGTTATTTTACTTTATTTTATTCACTGTTGTGCCTCATCAGCTTGTGGATGCCCGCATTGGCTTTGAAATTTTTTAAAGTGGCACATATTCTATTGCTTTCCATTGCCACCTTGGCCGTGTTAAGCCATTCGGTTTTGTACACTTATTGGTCATCACCCCTCGATTATCACGCCCTAACTTATCTCAAAAATCCCAGTGAAGCAGCAGCTTCCATTAATTGGATGTACATGCTTTTACCTCTTGTTATGGGCTTTGGTGTGTTTATTTCGTTCAAATATTTATTCGAAGTTTTTTTGAAAAAAATCAGCTTTGAAAGAATTTCAGAATTAAGACCCCTCCTCATAAACACGTTAATGATGTTGGTTCTGGCTTTGCTTTGCGTGATACCTATCAGAGGGGGCACAGGTCTTGTTCCCGTAAACCTCAGCTATGTATATTTTCACAAGGATATCTATCCCAATCATGCGGCCTATAATCCGGTTTGGAATGTGCTGTATTCTTATATGGAAATGAGCAACGAAGACAAGTATGTGTATATGGGAGATAAGGAAGCAGAAAAAACCTTCAAAGTTTTGTTTTCTGCCACAGGTCAAAACAATGAGGCAGAGCAGCTAGTCAAAAGCCGACCGAACATTGTGGTAATTGTTTTAGAGAGTTTCCTATCAAAATTAGTCGATCATGTTTATAAGGGTAAAGAGGTAGTTCCAAATTTAAACGCGTATTGCAAGGAAGGAGTATACTTTAAAAATTTTTATTCCAGTGGTGACCGAAGCGACAAAGGCCTTCCATCCATTTTTAGTGGATATCCGGCAATGCCAAAGTCAGCGCTTGTTCAATTTCCTGAGAAATTCACGAGGCTCCCTTCCCTTTTTAAAGACGCAGGGGCAGTGGGTTATTCCACCTCTTTTTACTATGGAGGTAATTTGGAGTTTGCCAATCTGAAATCGTATTTTATCGCTACAGGAGCCCAAAAAATGATCACCGAAAAGCATATCAAGGGTAAGGTTATGAAAGGGAAATGGGGGGTTCATGATGCTCATATGTTTGATCGCTTATACAGCGACCTTGTTTCTATGAAAAAACCATTTTTTACCTCCTTGTTCACCTTGAGCAACCATGAGCCCTTCGATATTCCCGAAGAGTATGTATTTGGGAAGAGCAACGGTGATGAAGAATATATGAGTGCCGCTCATTATACCGACAAGTACTTGGGAAAGTTTATCGACCGCCTAAAGCAATCGGAGGTATGGGAAAATACGCTTGTAGTGCTCCTTGCCGACCATGGGGTGACAAGAATGGGAGTGAATACCATGTATCAATCCGAAAAGTACCACATTCCAATGGTTTGGATAGGAGGGGCTGTGCTCAAGACTCAGGTGATTAGCAAAATTGCCTCTCAGGTTGATGTCCCATTGATGATAAATTCACAATGCCAATGGAAACCGGCCAAACCCTACAAATTTTCAAATAATGTATTAGGTAAAGGCAACAAAGGGTTTGCGATGTACTTTTTTAACAATGGCTTTGGATACTTAAGCGACAGTTGCATTACCCAATACGATCATGTAAGCGGACAGTATTTCGAAAACAGCTGTGGTAAGGAAGGTGCCAATTCAGGGAAGGCCTATCTGCAAATTTTAAGCAAAGATTTTAACAATTAATGGAGGTTGAGTTAATATTAAGTCCTGTTGATGCCTCCGATGATGGAACCATAAGGCGATGCCTGGTTGATTTGTTAAAAAGAGACATTGGCACTTTTATAAAAAAAAGGCAATCCATTGACGCGAGAAAATGGCCGGTTAAAGTTCGGTTGCTTCTGGAGGTTTTCGAAGTACATGAGCCGGTTGAAAATACCCTTTGGACACCTCAGTTTCCGAAATTAAGCGAAGGCAAAACAGCACTCATTGTAGGCTTTGGTCCGGCTGGAATGTTTGCCGCAATACGCCTTTTGGAGTTAGGCGTAAAACCCATTATCGTCGAAAGAGGTAAAAAGGTTCAGGAAAGAAGAAGAGATTTGGCGGTTTTAAATAGAGAAGGGCTTGTGAACCCTGATTCAAATTACTGCTTTGGAGAAGGTGGGGCAGGTACCTACAGCGATGGAAAACTTTATACCAGAAGTAAAAAGCGGGGGGATGTTCGAAAAATCCTTGAAATATTTGTGGCTCATGGCGCTGATCCTCGCATTTTGTACGAAGCCCATCCGCATATCGGGACCAATAAACTTCCTCAGATCGTTGAATCCATCAGAGAGACCATCTTGTCAGCAGGGGGAGAGATTCATTTTAATGAAAAATTGACGAATATAGATGTTGACGGTCATAAAGTGAAGAAGATTTCGCTCGCATCGGGCAGGGAATTAAGTGGTGAAAAACTCATTTTGGCCACAGGACATTCCGCACGGGATATTTTTGAATTATTGGACAAAAAACAGGTGCTCATTGAAGCAAAGCCTTTTGCGCTGGGAGTGAGAATTGAGCATCCTCAACATGTGATCGATAGTATACAATACCATTGTGATAACAGAGGCGAGTATCTGCCTCCCGCCAGTTACAGCCTAGTTGAACAGGCACAGGGGCGAGGCGTATTTTCCTTTTGCATGTGTCCGGGAGGTATTATTGCACCGGCTGCAACTTCGGGTGGCGAGATTGTGGTTAATGGCTGGTCCCCTTCGAAAAGGAATGGCCAATTTGCCAATTCAGGCATGGTCGTTTCTATTGATGAGAGGGATTGGCAAAAATTTGCAAAGTCCAAGGCTTTAGCTGCCATGAAATTTCAGGAGGAAGTGGAGCAGACTGCTTATCAAAGCATCGCGAATAAGCTGATGGCTCCTGCACAAAAGCTCACCGACTTTTTAGACAACCGAACCAGCAGTGAATTGCCTGAATGTTCTTATATACCCGGGGTTTCCTCTTATAATCTGAACAAGGTATTGCCTCAGCAAGTAGCCGAATCCTTAAAATCAGGATTGAGAAATATGGGACGAAAAATGCGGGGCTACCTCAGTTCTGAAGCCATTTTGGTGGGTGTTGAAAGCAGGACCTCGTCGCCGGTGAAAATACCCAGGAATAAAGAAACTTTACAACATCCGCAAATCGAAGGCCTATTTCCTTGCGGGGAGGGCGCCGGATATGCAGGTGGCATTGTTTCCGCTGCCCTGGATGGCATGGCCTGTGCCGAAAAAGCTTGCGTTTAGCATAAGAGGCTCAAAAATCGTTTTCAGAGCAGCTTAAAGATACTCTATTTTTGAATGTATGGGGCAAATCTTACTCAGCATGGCATATACGCCACAGTATTTTTTTAAAGAGAGCTCAGCCGCACGCTCCACTTTTATGTGATTTTTCTTAGCAGTTTTAATTTTAAAAATAATTTCGATTTGCGTGTAAACCGACGGGGTACTTTCACTTAAATCGCCTAGGGTTTGAATGCTGAAATCGGTAAAAGGGACTTTCATTTTTTTTAAGATGGCTACCACGTCAAATCCCGCGCAGATGGCGAGAGAATTAAGCATAATGGCCTTTGGTCTTGGACCTGAGTTGCCTTCGGTATTGTCAAATCGTATCACATGGCCATCGATATGGGCGTCGAAGGCCAAATCGTTGACATGCACTGATTCAGTGAAGTGTTGTTTCATTTAGAGTGGTGATGTTTTTTCTTTTTTGAATGAAAAGGACTGGCATGGTATTTTTTGGTACTGTAACCAAAAATGGCGTAGACCAATGAATAATTAAACAGGGCCTGCTTAAAAAGTTCAGTGTGCGTTCATTACAAGGAGGCAAGGCGAAGATGTACTTTGCCGTACCTCGAGCCGAAGCCGACGAAGTAAGGGACGTGCAATGAACTATCGCCGGATTTGAAATTTTAAATCCAAGGGATTTTTTATTATTTGGTGTTATACTTTGCATCACTATCAAAAAAAATGTATCAAACTATACTATCAGTACGCCTTTGCGTGTTTTTCTGGAGGCCCTGAATAGGGCTGATATTAACAATGCACCTGCAAGAATGAGCAGCCACCAGTAGCTCAGCAAAAGTCCTATCAAGGCAAAACCAATGGACAGGCTAAGCCGAATAATTTTATCCGTTTGACTTAGGTTTGATCTCATGTTTTTAACTTTTATTGGAACAAATGTGCAATTTTTTAGTAGAATATGAAATGGAAAAATCAGGTAATATAAGTGAGCGAAAACCATTGGATAATCTTGGGAACAAAGATGATTAAGCCAGAGGCCAAGGCTGTAAGACTGATGATGAGCACTGCCGCAGCACTTAAATCCTTCACCAATTTAATTTTTGAATCAAGTTCCGGATGAAACTTGTCACATAGACTTTCGATGGCCGTGTTAAAAGCCTCGGCACAGAGCACCAAACCGATGATTAATATAATAAGAATCCATTCGTAATTGCTGAGCTTAAGGCCAATACCCAATGCAATGGCGAAACCTGCCAATACCGCGTGTATACGCGCATTTCTCTGGCTTCTAAAGAGATGCACGAGCCCATTGAGGGCATAGCTAAGGGATTGCCTAAACCTTTTCATCAGGCCAAAGCTAAGCCAAACCGCTTAATTTTTATATAGGGCCTGCTGAAAAAGTTCAGTGTGTGTGCAGGACGAGGCGGCAAAGCGCAGATGTACTTGACGTACCTCAAGCTGCAGCCGCCGAAGTAATGCATGTGCAATGAACTAACGAAAGGATGAAAGTATTCGAGGCATAACATATTCATATTTTACTGATTTTATCGTGAATTAAAATAGATATAAGCTGCTTCTATCAAGCCTTTAAGTGTTTTTCAGCGGGCCCTATAAACTTGAGAAGGTATAAAAGGCTAGCCATCCCGAAAGTCAAAATCCATGGTTCAGGGCTTGAGTACATATAAGCTGTGTCTTTTAAAACTTCAGCGGGTTTGTATAAAAGTTCCCAAGAATTAAGTCGGGCAAACCGGCCCATAGCAACCCCAATACCACTGAGCAGACAAAGTGTGATATAGCCGTATTTCCTAAAAACAATCCAATGCTTTAATGCAGTCGGCAATTTGGCAAGCATGAGTTTTACAGAAAATAACCATGACAGCATGCCAGTGAAGGACAACACAGCAACCAAATAGGCAATAAAACCTTTGTGATTTTCATGGAGCGAAACGTGAATCATGTCGGTAAAGATATAAGGTGCATTTGGCAGAAAAATAAGCCATAAAAAGGCAGAGAAGTATCTAAAATTCTGTCTGCTTGATGACTGAGCTTTTATAGCGAAGTAAAAGGGAAGCAACCCAAGAAAAGTATTCCAGCAAAGGCCCAAAAAAATAGTTTTGTGGGCCAGTAGGAAAAAGCAAAGAGAGGGAACAACCCCCATGAGGCCCAAAATCATGATCAGGTCGCGTTGATTTCGAAGAGGTTTCATTCCGGCAGGTTGTGATTTAATTTTATAAGGTATTCCAAGGCGTCGAGATGGGTGAGAAAGGCTTTGCGGCCTAGTTCGGTGCTCTTAAAACGGGTTCTTGGCTTTTTTCCAATAAACTCTTTTATGACTTCGATATACTGTTCTTTTTCAAGTCCGCTGATATGGCTTGCGAGGTTTCCATCTGTTAACTGCAAAGCCTCCTTCACCTCATTAAAATCGATGTGTTCATGGATCATAAGTAAACTCATGATTCCAAGCCTGATGCGACTTTCAAAATGTTTATTAAGCTCTTTAATCATTTTTACAAAAGGGTTTTAGAGACCGTGCAGGGATGGCGCAATATCCTCTAAGGTGCATTTAAGGTTTCTCCTCCGCTCTCTGGCTTACGTTGTACCAGTCAATTTTTCTTGAAACAAACATGACCAAAGCAAGAATAACAAATAAACCCAGGCTTCCAAAAAGCAGTGCCAGATTTTCAAGCTGTAAAATTATGTAGATAAAGCCGTAAAGCATGGCAAGAACCCCACCAATGATTAAAGTAAGTTTAAGGTTTCTCAAAATGCTCTGTGCATAAATCACAATCATGCTAATGATGCCGAGGGAAGCAGCCAGGTAGGCGAGGTCAAAGCCAATTTGCTCGGAAAGGGAGAGGAGCAAAGAGAAAAACAATACAATAGCCAGCCCAATAAGAATGTATTGAATGGGATGTATTTTTCTGTTATTGGTTATTTCACAAAAGAAAAAGGTCAGAAAAGTGAGGGAGATAAACAGGATCGCGTATTTGGCGCTCCTTTCGCTTAGTAGGTAGTGGTCTACCGGTTGAATTAAACTCACCCCAAAGGCCGATGCGTTCAGTTCAGAATTTGAACTTGTAAATTGCTGAGGAAAATTTCGGTTGAGGTTTAAAATTTTCCAGTTGGCGACAAAGCCTGATTTTTTCACTTTCCTTGTATCCGGCAAAAAATTTCCGTCGAAACTGGGCGAAGCCCAATTGGAGGTAAGGTTTACGGTGGTTTCCTTGCCAATGGGTAAGAAGGATATGCGTTGAGTCCCGTTTAGTTTTTCCAAATGTATGCGATAGGATACACTATTTTTATTTTTAAAAATTTCATGGAGTGAGATTCTGCACCAGAGACCCGAACTTCCCAAATCCTGCACGGTGAGTCCCGGGTTCATCTCCATCGATTGGCCGTCAATTTCCAATACAATGCGGTTTTTTATACCTTTGAGGTCGGTAATCGGCCACTGAACAATAACACCACTGGTATCCATAGCCGATTTCACTTGCTGACCGAAACTATTGAGGTCGGGTTTTTTAAATTCTCCGCTAATTACAAAACCTGCTTCATAACCAATCACCTTAAAAATATTGCGTTTTCTATAGGTGGAGTTCAAATGTCCGCTTACCTGGTACGATTCAGGAAGGAAGTGAGCATACTGGAGTACAGAGGCTTGATTGGCCTTGTTGAGTGTAAAGGGCACACTGATTACCGGACCCGAAATTACTTGCTCGCGACCCCATTTTGAAGCCACTTCATTGATCACTTCCTGCTGATTGTATTTTCTTTCATTAATAAGCCCTCTGATCATAAAAGTGGGAATGAGCAATACCAATACAAGAATGGCGACAAGAATCATTTTAAGCATGACAGAATAATTTTGCCAGAATGAATTTTTGGGTTCTGTGGAGTACATATTTTGGAGTGTTTTAAGGTGTAAAAATTAATTTCTTTCGTATTTGAAGTAAATGTATAAGCCATACACAATGTGAAGTACGCCAAAGCCAAAGGCCCAGAAATAGAGGCCCTTACCGGGATAAATGCCATTGAGTAGTCCAAGTGCAATTTCAAGATATCCAAGGTAGCGGATATCGCTGATGGTGTAATGGCTGGCGTTGATTAAAGCCAAGCCGTAAAAAATCAACATGCTTGGGGCTATCAGTCCGAACAGAGAATAATTGATAAGAAGCAAACAAAACAATCCCCCTGCCGCAATGGGGATGAGTAAATTAATAAACATCCTGTAAGCTGTGGGGTTAAAAATGTTTTGCTTTTTCTTTTTGGCTCTGGCCATGGTCGGTAAAATACCAGCACCGAAAGCCACAAGCATAACCAAGGCAGCATCGATCACATAAAAACTGTAGTAACTCAGGTTGCCTAAAAAGTAAGGTGTCCATACCGATTCAATGCTATGCGACATAAAATCATTTACCATTTTGTATTTTGCAATGGCCGCGCCTGCAAGAGCCGCTAGACCGCCAATCACGCCTGAGAGTCCACTCAAGGAAATAAATTTGTTGGAACGCTCCATCATTTGTCTGATGGCGTTGAGGTCTTTGAGTTGTTCGTTTACGTTGCTCATAAAAGTACTTTGCAATTCAAAGTTAATATTAAAATAATTCCAGATACAGGTTATCGACTAATGCAGGCATGTTTCGGATAAAAGGTTAATTCTCTTCCTAGAGACAAGTCATTTTAAAAGAATCGACATGAATAAGGAAATATTTTTCGGAAGGGTATAGGAGCGAAGAGTATATAAAGGAGAGCGTAAAGTGGTTACCAAAAAGCATGTGAACACCTACCAGGCTTAATTGGAAAGTCTCGCTAAAGCTGAAGGGAGGAAGATGCGTGACATAAATAATTATTTATTCCGTTTATACTTATTGCATTCTAAACAAATTGGAACCTACTTTGCAGCTATCAATCAAATGAAACAATTTTTTGGGTTATTAATCATCTTTACTGCCCCTTTCGCCTTTGGTCAAAGTTTGGAAGAGGAAGCGCCAACCGTATACTCCAATAAGATATTTGATCCCATGGTAGAAACCGTTTTGCTCAACAAAACTTCTGAAACCATGAATCCTGTTCCGCTTATTAATTTAAACCAAGGGGAACAACTCCAATGTTCATTTGATATGCTGAGGCCGACCAATGAGTTTCTTCAATATACGCTTATTCACTGCAATGCGAATTGGGAGCCAAGCAACATGAGTCAAAATGAGTATCTCAGCGGAAATTATCAAAACAACATCAACGATTTTAAATTCAGTACCAATACCTATCAAAAATATGTGAGCTACCGGTTTACTTTTCCTTCCGTCGACATGGGTATCACGCGCTCCGGTAATTATGTTTTGAAAATTTACCGAAATTTCGACAAAGAAGATTTGGTGATTACCCGTAGGTTAATGGTAATCGATAATAAATTAACCATTACGGCCAAAGTCAACTCGGCTACCGATGTTAGATACAGGTTTTCAAAACAGGAGGTCGATTTTTGGGTCGATTATAAAAATTATTTTATACCCAATCCCTACATTGATGTAAAAGCAGCCATTTTGCAAAACTACAATTGGAGCAATGCCATAACTGACCTAAAGCCAAATTTTGTGAACAATGGGCAGTTGGTTTACAATTATGAGGATGGAAATTTATTCGGAGGGGGAAATGAATATAGGTTCTTCGACATCAGATCCCTTCGCTTTTTTAGCATGAATGTGGCCGAAAAGTATATTGATTCCATGAAAAACGCGGTACTCAAGCCCGATCAAACGAGGGCTCACCTGGCGTATTACAATCAATTCGATTTTAACGGCCGTCGCGCCATACAGAATAAAGATGGAACTAAGATAGTAGAGGATGGGGATTATGCTCTTGTTCATTTTTTTCTAAAGGCCGACCATGAAATAAGTCCCAATGGCGTGTATATTTTTGGAGAACTCTCCGACTGGCAAATGAAACCAAAGTTTAAAATGGAATACGATGCCAACATGGGGTTTTACCACAAAAAGGTAAAGTTAAAACAGAGCTATTACAATTATGAGTACATCACACCTTCCGACGATGGTTTATACCCCGAGGTTACCTTTACGGAGGGCGATCATTATGAAACTGAAAACGATTACGACCTTTTTATTTATCATAAAAATCAACAATACGGATATGATGAATTAATAGGATATTTGCATTTTAATACCAATACCAATCAGCGCTAAACATGGTTGGACGCAGTCCGAAAAGCCACACTAACAGATGGAATTACCTTATCAGATAGCTTTAACCTGTGTGGAAGGAGTGGGTCCCGTGATTGCCAAAAATCTTATCAGTTATTGCGGCAGTGCTTCTGAGGTATTTAAACAAAAAAAAACAAGCCTTTTAAAAATTCCTGAGGTTGGAGAAAAAGTGGCGAGGGCCATCCTTGAGTACAAGTCGTTCGACCGTGCTGAAAATGAACTACACTACCTCGAAAAAAACCATATTAAAGCGCACTTTTACACTTCCAAGCAATATCCCTATCGATTGAAAAGCAATGCAGATTGCCCGGTTTTGCTTTATCAGGCAGGCGACGCCGATCTAAACGCCGAAAAAATGATTTCAGTAGTTGGAACCAGAAAACCAAGCGAATACGGCACTGCATTTTGTGAAAATTTAATCCAGGAAATCTCAGGCTTGGGAATCACTGTTATCAGTGGCATGGCATATGGAATTGACATTTGTGCTCATAAAGCGGCCTTGAAAAATAATATACCAACCTTAGGCGTCTTGGCCCATGGTCTCGACAGAATATACCCTTCGGAACACGCCAGGCAAGCACGCAGCATGCGTGAAGGGGGAGGGGCCTTGGTATCGGAATTCGTATCGGGAACCGCTCCCGATAGGGAAAACTTTCCGAAGCGAAACCGCATCGTTGCCGGCTTATGTGATGCCCTTGTAGTGGTGGAAACGGCAAAAAGAGGAGGGTCGATGATTACCGCTGAATTGGCTTGGCAATACGACCGGACTTTGTTGGCTGTGCCTGGTCGGGCCGGAGATGAGAAATCGGCCGGATGCAATTACCTGATCAAAACCAATAAGGCCGAACTTATCGAAAATGCATGGGACTTGATAAAAGCCCTTGGAATGGATACCCTAAACAAAACCAAACCATCACAAAAGAGTTTGCCTTTGGATTTTTCGCAAGAGGAAACACTTTTATGGAACCTATTTAAATCAAAACCGGTGATGGAAATAGACGAAATTATGTCACTATCTAAATTGAGCAGCAGTCAGGCTGCCCTTACTTTGCTGGATTTGGAATTTAAAGGTTATATTAAATCATTGCCCGGTAAGAGATTTCAACTCATATGATACCTGAAATTTTCAATGAAATAAAGATAAGTGATTTTGGGTATGAATTGCCTGAGGAAAGAATTGCCCAGAAACCGGTGGGGAGAAGGGATGCCTCAAAACTCTTGCTCTATAAAAATGGGCAAATAAGCCACCATTTTTTCTATGAATTGCCTAAGTTAATGAAGGCAACACATCGTCTTGTACTTAACAACGCCAAAGTGATACCTGCGCGAATGATCTTTTACAAAAACTCAGGGGCCAGAATCGAAATTTTTATTTTGGAGCCATTGCACCCATTCAACAGCATGGAGCAAATAATGGGTGTACAAGAAAAAGTAACCTGGGCTTGTATCATTGGAAATGCGAAGAAATGGAAAACTGAAGAGCCTCTTGTTCTCACACTCGAATGGGATGGGAAACCTGTTAAGGTTGAGGCAAAATTGATATCGAAAGAAAGTCAGGAGGTTGAATTTACCTGGAACAGTTCGCACACCTTTGCAGAGCTACTTGAGCGTATAGGCAAAATTCCTTTACCTCCTTACATCAAGAGAGAAGTTGAGAAAGAAGATGTGCAAACATATCAAACCATTTTTGCTTCAAATGCAGGAGCTGTGGCTGCGCCAACAGCCGCTCTTCACTTTACAGAAGCGCTCAAACAAGAGTTGTTACAAAATAAGAATGCACTTGAAGAACTGACGCTCTACGTAGGTGCCGGAACTTTTGCCCCTGTGAAAACAGAGCGCGTTGTAGAGCATGACATGCACAGGGAGATTTTTTCGATCAGCCGTTCTTTTGTTTCAAAACTTCTCAATGAAAAAGACAACATAGCGGTAGGGACTACCACGTTAAGAGCGCTTGAAAGTATGTATTGGATGGGATTTAAAATCACGCAACACATGAAAAATCCATTATCCATAGGAAAGTTAGACCCCTATACCTGGTCCTCAAATCTTAGCTGGACAGAATCCTTGGAGGCTGTTCAATCGTTCATGACTGAAAATAAATTGGAGAGTTTGTTGGCCGATACCACCATCCTCATCATGCCAGGTTATAAGTTCAGGTCGGTCAAGGCATTAATTACCAATTTTCACCATCCAAACACCACCCTTATTATGCTTATAGCAGCATGCATTGGAGAAGCCTGGCGTGAAGTTTACCGGGAAGCCCTGGAAAACGATTATCGATTTTTGAGCTACGGAGACAGCAGTCTACTTTGGCTCTAAAACTCAATGTTGGACATTCAATTTGTCTCTGCCAATAATTTGGTTTGACACATCATATAATTCAATAAAATACAGTCCATTGGCCAAATTGGAAAGATCCAGTTCCGAATCCGAAACGCCGGCCACGTTCATGGTTCCATCGATGCCGTAAAGGATAGCTTTACTGGCCTTCATGCCCGATTGAGGATTGATATGCACTGCACCGCTGGTCGGATTTGGGAAACATAGTCCTGGTTTAGTAAATGTTAAAGGGGAAACGCTTCCACTGGATCCTTCGAATCTAAGGTTGTCAACGATGGTATACTCGTTGGTTAAGCCGCCTACATTAAAGTAATTCACGATAAGGGTATAATATTTTGGAACCTGCCCGGCATCGAATGCGATAGGCAATATACCATTCCCAAAAGTGCTTATATTGTTCGAAAGCGTAACATTAAAGTCTTTTAAGTCTTTTTTCTTGGCGTCCTGAAAATATATTTCAATGTAAAGACCGTTTGAAGGCGAAGTGTTGTTGTTGAAAATTTTATAATCAAACAAGAGATTTCCCGGCTTTGCAGAAAGAGAGTCTTTTCGCTGCACAAAGGCTCCTTCTACGCCCGTTTGAGTAGATACAGTTCCAAGCTTTAGAGCATAATTGCCCTGACTTCCCCCTGTTGCACGGCTAATGCTGCCATTGGCCAAACTTGCCGAATCACAGATCCAACCATCCGGCGCAGTTTTCCCGAAGCGGCTGCTCCAATTTTCAAAACTTGAATTAACAATCAATTGTGCCTGAGCAGCCATTACGATGCAAACCTGCAAAAAGAGTAAACTTATTTTTTTCATGTTCAATTTTTAAGGTTTCAAAAATATTGGAATAAAAGGAAGAATAAAGTCATTTTTCTCAGTCGATGGACACCAATCCCTTGCTGCTGTATCTACGCCCTTTCCACACAGATTTTGAAGGCCATACATAAAAAAGTGCAGAACTTACCGTGATGAACC
Source organism: uncultured Chitinophaga sp. (assembly GCA_964617955.1). Lineage (GTDB taxonomy): Bacteria > Bacteroidota > Bacteroidia > NS11-12g > UBA9320 > JABWCE01. The sequence continues at coordinate 61,522 of CAZTXB010000007.1, read as the reverse complement.
ATAGGTAGATTTCGTAGAAAAAGACCATAAAAAACAAATGTGGCGATTTTTCATCGCTCTTTTTAAAAAGTACAATAAGGAAAAGCGTTTGAATGAAATTTTTCGAGAACCAGACTAAAAGAAACCAATGGATATTAATGAAAAGCACTGCGAAAAGGGCAGGTAAAAAAAGGCCATAGAGTACAATCATCAGTTTCCATTTTATTGGGAGTTCAGCTGCACCCATCAGCCATCTTTTGCGCTGGTGCATAAGCTCTCTCAACGAATCGATATAAGTTGCTGATCCAAGCGTCGACGCCTCGAGACTGTTTCTCCATTGCCACCCTAAGGAGGTCACCTCCTTAAAGAGTTTATAGTCTTCGGTAATTGAAAAATTCATATTTTCATAGCCACCTGTTTGCCGGTAAGCTGTTGCGCGCACCGCCATATTGTTGCCAACCGAGGTACATGAAATCCCCACATTGGCAAAGGCCTTGATATAGCCCATAAAATGCAACCAATCTACGCGTTGAAGATTGGCAAAGAAGTTACCCTGCTTACAGGTGGTTGTGCCCGAACAAATTCCAACTTCGGTGGTAAAATATGTGAGCATAGAGGTAATCCAGTGTTTTGGAACGGCAACATCGCAATCCGTAATAAAAAAATAGTCTCCTTTGGCTTTTTGCGCCAATTGGGCCAACACGTTAGCCTTCCCTGACGATTTACCGATGGTGCGGTCGATCGCATACCATTGCATGTGAGGGTATTTCATAAAAAAACCTTGGGCCAATTCCCGGGTTCTGTCGTCGGATGCATCGTCACCTATGAGTATTTCAAGTTTGTCGACAGGATAATCCAATTTTGTAAAGGCCAAAAGGCAGCGTTCAATGGTAGACTCTTCATTTCTAGCAGCGAGCAGAATAGAAACCATTGGCCATTCCTTAAAGCTTTGCTTAGGTTTATGATCAGGTATTTGAATAGCAAGCAGGCAAAAGAGCTGAATGCAAAAAAATGGGAGAAGTACAATATAAAGAACAAAGTCAAATGTCATGGCGTCAAAAAAGTGCTGATTTGTAGCCTTCTGAGCTCATGAATTGAAGGTAAGGTTCCAAAAGCAATTTTAAATTTTTTTCGGCTTTAGCACTGTCGTGGAAAACGATAATATCCCCCGGTTTGCTTAATTTCTTCAGGCGTTCCAGCTTGAGCTTCCAATTTAATTTTTGATTCCAGTCCTCAGCCAACAACGACCACATGACGATTTCGTAATCTTTTTTAATAAAATTAACCTGAGCAGGTGTTAACTCGCCATGAGGGGGGCGGTACAATCGACTTTGCACCAAATCCCTGCATTTTTGAATATTCTCAAAATAGACTTGATTGTTGGTTTTGAAACCACGAAGGTGGTTAAAGGTATGATTTGCGGTTTGGTGACCGCGTTTTAGAATCTCCTCATAGGTGTTTGGGAATTTCTGAACGTTGTGACCAATACAAAAGAAGGTGGCTTTGAAATGATAAGCATCAAGCATATCCAAGGTCCATGCCGTAACGTCGGGGTGCGGACCGTCATCAAAGGTTAGATAAATTTCTTTTAGACCTGTATCCTTTTTCCATACTAAGGAGGGGTACAGGGCCTTGAGCAAAGATGGGGTGCCGGTTGGAAGAAAAATAGCTGGTTAATTAATAAATGAAAATTTAGCGTTTGTGTTCACTATGATTTCTTTTTTCAACCTCAAAAGCTCCAATTTTAGGGTTCATAACAGGGTGTCTTTCGTACTTATTCATTCTATGCAATTGTTTAAACCGCTACAGAGAAGGAAGAAAAATGAAACACACATCAGGACATTGGCCTATGGGGTGCTAACGGCCACCGCAGGTTTTACTTTTTCTCTGATCTGCTTTTCGATTTCATCGGCGAGTTCAGGGTTGTCGAGCAGCAACTGTTTAACTGAATCGCGTCCCTGCCCCAGTTTAGTTTCGTTATAGCTAAACCAGGATCCGCTCTTGTTGATTATTTCCAAATCAACCCCAATATCAATGATTTCGCCTACTTTAGAAATGCCCTCGCCGAACATGATATCAAATTCAACCATTCGGAAAGGGGGGGCCACTTTATTTTTGGCCACTTTAACCTTAACCCTGTTGCCTGTAGCATCAAGGCCATCCTTAATCTGATTCATGCGGCGAATATCGAGCCTTACCGAGGCATAAAATTTCAAAGCATTACCACCTGTGGTTGTTTCAGGGTTCCCAAACATCACCCCTATTTTTTCACGAAGCTGGTTGATAAAAATACAAATGCAACCTGTTTTGTTAATGGTTCCGGTAAGCTTGCGCAAAGCCTGACTCATCAACCTCGCCTGAAGTCCCATTTTACTATCTCCCATATCGCCTTCAATTTCGGCCTTAGGCACCAAAGCGGCTACTGAATCTATAACAATAACGTCAATGGCTCCTGATCGAATGAGATTGTCGGCAATTTCGAGGGCTTGTTCTCCGTCATCCGGTTGAGAAATAAGCATTTCGGCGGTATTAATGCCAATTTTTTCGGCATAAGTTTTATCAAAGGCGTGCTCAGCATCTATGAATGCGGCTAGTCCTCCCTTTTTTTGTGCCTCGGCAATGCAATGCATGGCCAGGGTGGTCTTTCCGCTGCTTTCAGGTCCGTAAATTTCAATAACACGGCCTTTAGGGAATCCCCCCACGCCAAGGGCCATGTCCAAACCAAGGGAGCCTGTCGAAATCACTTCCATGGCTCCAATTCCGGCATCGTCCATTTTCATGACAATGCCTTTGCCATAGCTTTTTTCTAATTTATCAATGGTAAGTTTTAATACTTTTAATTTTTCTAACTGTTCGTTTTGGCTCATGTTTCAAAATTAGCAATTAGCGATTTATGGTGTAGCAAAAATTGTGGTTTTATATCCACATTTTGCTTAAAAAAAGCAATTACAAACATTTATAATCAGTTAAAAATCCAAAGACTTCTATCTTATGGGGTTCTCGAAACGATAAAGCCCTTTCTTATATTTTTTTATTAAGGGAAATGTGCAAGCCTTATTTTTGTGAACTTGAAATTTATCTCCCAATTTTTCAATCTTAACTGTATTCAAGTGTTATGGCGTTTGCTTTACGCTCTATTTTTTCTGATGCTGATTCGGATTTTGTTTTGGATGGTTAACGCGGAGCAGTTCGATTGGCCGGGAATGGATAATGCCATTAGGGTTTTGTTCTGGGGCAGTTATTTTGATATCATCTCTCTCTTTTATTTTCTGTCTCCCTTTATTTTACTTCAACTTTTTTGGGTTCATTTTTCGAAGCCAGCCCTTATCAGTAAGGGCCTTAAAATCTATTTTACATTCATACTTTTTTTGCTGCTCACCCTTTCCTGCATCGATGCGGCCTACTATCCTTTTGCAAAAACGCGTCTTGGAGCTGAGCTTTTTAGAATGGCCGGCAACGAGGAGATCAGCCTATGGACCTATATAGCCGACTATTGGTTCTATATTCCCCTAATCTTAGGAATGACCTGGTTGGTTTGGAAGTTCTATCCGGAATTCAAAGAAGTAGGTCGGATAAAAGGTTATATTCAATGGCCGCTTAGCCTTGTTTGTATTGTTCTTCTGGTGTTTACCATTCGGGGTGGCATGCGCTTAAAGCCTTTAAGAAGTATGGATACTGCATTGTTTGTAGAGGCTGGGTATGCCCCTTTGGCCATCAGTACGGGATTCAATTTTTTGGAATCTCTGCAAGTGGAGCAAATCACCATCCCATCTTACTATAGCTCACGGCAAATGGAAGAGTGGATGAAGAACGATTATCACATGATTTCGCAAAGCAAGCCTGCAGAAAGAAACATCGTCATCCTCATTCTGGAAAGTTTTGGGAGGGAATACTGCTTTCCTCAAACTTCAGAAGCCATATCTTACACGCCTTTTTTACAAAAATTGGCTCAGAAAAGTACTTTTTATGAAAAAGCTTATGCCAATGGTACCCGGAGCGTAGACGCTATCCCGGCTATTTTGGAAGGCGTGCCAAAACTCACAAAAACAGACTTTATGTATTCCAATTACATAAAAAACAAAACGCCCGGCTTTACAAATTATTTAAAACCAAAAGGCTATGGGTGCTACTTTTACCATGGAGGTAAAAACGGCACCATGGGATTTGAATCTTTCCTGAAATCACGCGGCTGGAACTACTCAGGAAAAGACCAATACCAGGGGAAGGATGCGGATTTTGATGGCCAATGGGGTATCTATGACGGCCCGTATCTGCACTTCGTCGGGGAGCAACTCAAACGGGTAAAATCTCCCTTCATTGCCTCCGTATTTACCCTGAGCAGTCACCATCCCTACCAACTCCCCAATCAGTTCAAGGACAGTTTTAAGAGTACCCTAAAACCGATTCACAAAACCATACAGTATGCAGACCAGAGCTTGCAGCAATTTTTTGAAAACATTCAAGATGAGGCTTGGTTTAAAAATACTGTATTTATAGTTACCGCAGACCACAGCAGTGAAAATTTCACAAAATATTACAAGGCGAGTGACGCAAAATATTTGGTCCCCTTGCTCGTTTATGACCCGCAAAATGAAAGAGGATTGGTCGATAAGAATGTGATTCAGCATATCGATATCGTTCCATTGGGTCTTACGGTTTCAGGTTATGAGGGAGAAATATTTACCCTTGGGACTTTTTTTGACAGGCCCGAAATGAAGATGGCTTTTCAAAATGAAGACGGCAGGTATCAGGTTATTATGGAATGGGCTAAGGCCGGGTTTAACGGGAAGTCTTTGTTAGGCTGGAGCGAGCACAAAGACAACACTTTAGACAAAGCCACTGTGGAACAGAGAATTAAGGTCAAAATTCAGGACTACAATTACCGAATGGTTTACAATAAGTTTTATTAATGGTTTTTTTCTGAGCCGCAAAAGGATGGAAAGCAAATTGACACAAGGAAAAAAGGTTTTTATAGCGGACAATGCACGTCTTTTAGGGTCTGTAACATTGGGCGACGACATATCGGTTTGGTTTGGAGCGGTGATACGAGGAGATCGTGATCATATTAGCATTGGCCACCGCAGCAATATTCAGGACAATGCCGTAATCCATGTTGACCCGGGTTTTCCGGTTCGTATAGGTGAGGGATGTATTATTGGCCATTTGTGTATTGTTCATGGTGCCGAGCTTGGAAACAATGTATTGGTTGGAATGAACAGCACCATTTTAAACGGGGCTGTGGTTGGAGACTATTGTTTGATAGGCGCCAACAGTCTGATTACCTCCAATACGGTGATCCCTCCTTATTCGCTAGTGATGGGCAGTCCAGCCAAGGTGGTCAGAACTTTGAATGAAACTGAGATTGAAAAAATTAATAAAAATGCCCAATCCTATGTCGACTTGAAAGACGCTTATCTGGCATCTGAATAAAACGTGGGGGCAAGGTCTTGAATGTTAAGTCTGTTTCCCAATCATCCAGTTACAGGATGCGTTTAAGCCATTGCCTGAACAATTTTAATTGTAAGAGAAATCTTCTCTATTGAGCATATGCCCTCTTGATTTAAGTTTGATAAATTAAAAAAAGAAGTTAGGTTTTGGTTTGCGGATATAGACATACAAATTGGTTCATTAGCCAAAGCTTTGGCTTATTTTTGCAAATCATTGTATGAAAAAAACTGAAACTCTTAAAAACATACTGAATCCGACGGCACGTCCGGAGACTTTTTTCATACTTGCCGGCCCTTGTGCCATTGAAGGGGAACAGATGGCGATGGATATAGCAGGCAGCATAAAGGACATTTGCAAAAAACTTGATATTCCCTTTGTATTTAAGGGCTCCTATCGCAAAGCCAACCGAACCAGTTTGAGCTCTTTTACCGGAATAGGCGATAGCAAGGCTCTTGAAATATTAGCAAAAATTGGCCGGGAAATGGACATACCAACCGTAACCGATATCCATGAGAGCGGAGAGGCGGATATGGCGGCGCCCTTTGTCGATATTTTACAAATTCCGGCTTTTCTGTTCCGACAAACCGATCTCTTGGTAGCTGCTGCCAAAACCGGTAAAATAGTCAATATAAAAAAAGGACAATTCGCGGCTGCATCGGCAATGAAGTATGCCATGCAAAAGGTGATAGACAGCGGAAATAATCAAATTCTATTAACCGAACGCGGCAATATGTTTGGATATGGCGACCTGATTGTAGATTACAGAAATATTCCAGAGATGAAGGCCTTCGGTGCGCCGGTAATCATGGATATTACCCACAGTTTGCAACAACCGAATCAAAACGCCGGCGTTACCGGAGGCAAGCCTGAATGGATTGAAATTATTGCAAAAGCAGCCATTGCAACCGGAGCAGATGGCTTATTTGTAGAAACCCATCCAAATCCTGCACAGGCCAAAAGCGACGGTGCAAATATGCTCCCACTTCATAAACTGGAGTCATTACTCGAAAAATTGCTAAAGATTAAAAGGGTGATTTAGGAACGAATAATTCGAAGGATGGGAAAGGCCTTGCTATTAAGTTTGATTGCGTTATTAGGAATAACCCTGACAAACGCCTCAGAGGAGGATTTACTCTTAATGAATGGGGTTAAACTCTCAAAATCCGTTAAAGAGGCGATTGAAAAGAGAACCGGACAAAAATTCAAGTTCCAGACCCTTTACCATTGGAAAGACAGTTTTGTCGATTCGTTCAGTTATAGCTATATGGATTCTGTCAGCCATGGAATCATAATTAAAAATATAAAAGAGGAGGAAGCTCTAAAAGTTTTTCAATTATTTTACCCGGGGATTGAACGGCATGGATCCTATCTCTATCTCACCCAACGCCAGCTGGACAAAGGGAAACCCCACTCTGTTGATGTGGCCATTGTGAGTGCTAACCATCAGTTTGAGGCTATAAGCAGGGTAGGAGTTAAAGCCATTCATTACGATTTATCTGCAGAGAAAATTGCAGAGCAGTTGAGAATTTTAGATAAAAAATACCATCTGAAACTGGTTTACATCGACAAACAGCAACTTGAGTTTTTTATTCAAAACACAAAATTAAATTGGGGGGAACTGGTTGATGATGTTTCAGCCCTTTGTCCGGATATATTGGAAGAGGACTACCAATCCGACAAAGCAGCTATGGCAAATGATTACTTGAAGAAGGGGTATCTCAGGCTGAGATGGAATTAAATTTTTATGGTTGGTAAGGTGTATCCTCAATGTTCTTCCCTTCTACCAATCATTTTAGCCTTGTCTATCAATTTGTGAAGCCAGGTTTCTTCGGCATCGTCTTTTTCCAAATCGTCAAGGCCGAGTTTACTTAAATCAGGTTGCCCTGCATCTACCCAAGCCGAATACCACAGACATCCCACCAAATTCACTGATGCCCTGGCCCTTCTCTCTACCATTCCACTGAGCAATGCATTGTAGTATGCACAGAAGGCCTCGTTGTAGACTTTGGTAGTTCCCTTGCCGTTTGCCTTCAGCGTAAATTTGTCAGGAAATTTTTGAGTGGCCATTTGTTCAAAACGCAACACGCTGTCTAAAGCAGCAAAGCTCTGTGAAAATCGTTCCCAAATCACTTCGGACACATTTGGAAGATAGTCGGACCTTCCTACAAAAAAGTCGTATGTATTGGAGTAAAGTTCGTACAGTCTGGTTTCCCATAAGCCGTGTATACCTTCCTGATTGGTAAGTTGGCCGTTATAGTTTTGAGTAGCGTGAAGCGGTACATGCAGATCGGCGGCATAATGTCCGATATCTGCGCTGAGCTTAATGATGGCATTGAGGTTTTTTTCTTTAAAGGCTTTTATCAGTTGGGAATAGACCAATTGCAGGTTCCAGGGGCCCGTTCCGTAGGCCTGAAGGGTATCAAGACTGTATTTTTCAACCGCCTCCTTCCAAAATTTCGGAATGGTGTCAAGGGGTACTGATTTTTCGTAATAATCCGCATCCAAAAAATGTTTGGTGGCCTCCCCATGCATGACATATCTTCTTAAATCCGGATTTACTGCCTTTTCAGTGAGCAGGTGAATAAAAGGTTTGTAAAATTTGAACAGCTCGGGTGGGAGAGTATAGACTGCGCTTTGATTAATTTGTTTATGCGCAGCAAATCCCCAGCTGAGTGCAGGAACAGGAGATAATATTAATAAAAATAGGGAAAAAATGATCTTATTCATGGCGTGGGTTTAATTAAGATTCAAAATTATAAAATTTCAAAAATTTCCTGCATGTTAAAAGTATTTTGAAATTATAAGAATAAACATATTTTTGAACTAAAGAAATATGGAGAATAACGCTCAGTTAATAACAAATATTACTGATTTGAGTTCTCTTAATTTTACAATTAACCCTATTTAACTTAAATTAAAGTAATTATGAAAATTTTTCTCAGAATTTTGTTGGGATTGGCCATTGTTATGGCCATTTTGGTTATCTACATTTTAGCGGCTTGGAATAAAAAATTTGAAGCCCCCTACCCAAACGTTAAAGCGAGTACCGATTCGGCAGTTATTGCAAGAGGAAAGTACCTCGCCTATGGACCAATGCATTGCGCTTCTTGCCATACCCCTATGGAAAAGGCGGCTGAAGTGGATGCCGGAAAAATCATACCCTTGGAAGGGGGATGGGAATTGGATATACCGCCCGGAGTGTTCAGAGCGAGAAATATTACCCCGGATATGGAAACCGGTATAGGCAAGCTTACCGATGCTGAAATTGCAAGGACTTTAAGATATGGTGTGGGGAGTGATGGGCGTGTGATTGTGGCCTTTATGCCTTTTGTGGACGTAAGTGACGACGATTTAACCGCATTGGTTTCATTTTTGAGGGCCCAGCAACCTGTAAAGAAAGAAATTAAGAAAACAGAGTACTCTTTTTTGGGTAAAGCCCTTATCGCATTCGGCATGATCAAGCCCGAAGGACCGCAAAAAACACCCCCGGTTTCTGTGAAAAGAGACTCATCGGTTGAATATGGCAAGTATTTGGTTACCAATGTGTGCAATTGCAAGGGTTGTCATACGGAAAGAGATATGAAGACAGGGAAATTTACAGGTCCGGACTTGGCCGGAGGGTTGGCTTTTCTTCCTGATAAATTGTCAAAGGGATACGGATTTATCTCACCGAATATTACACCTGATCCGGAAACAGGAATTATGGCCAAGTGGGAGGAAAAGGCCTTCATCGACAGGTTTCGTGCAGGCAGGGTGCATCAAGGCTCCCCAATGCCCTGGGGGTCATTTTCCAGGATGGACAATACCGATTTAAAGGCAGTTTATGCCTATTTAAAGGATATTAAGCCGGTAGCCAATAAAGTGGAGAAAATCGTATTTGCCCCCGGCGAGAAAATGCCAGAATAAAGCAAGGTTATTGCTGAAATTGTGGCAGCAGTCGTGGGTATCTATTGTATCAACGAATAGGTCTATTGCCTAATCATCCTTTTCCCAGGGATTTGCATTTTTGGGAACGTAGCGGTATTTAATCTCGTTGGTTTCTGCCGAATCTGAGTTTTCTTCGGTTTCAGAAGCATCTTCCATCCAATAGGGTGTTTCACCTTCCTCTTCGTCAGTTTCCGGTTCGGTTATTTCTATTGGTTTTTGAGGTCCTTTTCGCAGCAGGCTTAAAGCGAGAATACTGCCCGCAATTGCACCTCCCATATGGCTTTCCCATGAAATATTTTCCTGTATAAGCCTGGTGTACTCCGGAAATATTCCCCATACCAAACTACCATAAAGAAAGACCATTAATAAAGCCACTGCTGCAAGATTTTTATGTCCGCGAACAATGCCTGAAATGAGCAAAAAGAAAACGAGTCCATATACCAAACCACTGGCTCCAATATGGTTGGTGCCCGATTCACCTACTAACCAAACGAAAAGGCCACTAAATACCCATACAGACAAACCTATGATCCAAGTCCAGTTTTTGAAATAGTAAAAAATAAAACTGCCGGCTACAAGAATAGGAATGGTATTGCTAAACAGATGTTCGAAATTTTCATGCAAAAATGGCATGGTTAAAATACCCAAAAGACCATTCGTTTCGTGCGGCCTAATCCCAAAATCTTCCAAATTCCAACCATAGTTAATATTGAAAAGAAAGCACAACCACATGCTCATTGCCATGAGTATGGGATAGATGGCGCTATCCATGATTGACGCTAACGTCCTTAACATGTTATATTTTTATTATAAGAATACAAACCCGTACACACTTTTGCAAAGTGCATAGGGCAAATTAGAGACCATAACATTCAAAACAATGGCAATTTAAGCGAAAACACTCAATAATAAACCCGAGACGCCTAGGCGTCTGGTCAAAATTTTGAAGCGTTATCATGGCATGCTATCCAAGTTAGGATGCCATTTTCAATTGAAAGGTCTTCTCAAATATACGAGGGGGGGCATTTAAAACCTCCCTATAACAAAAAAGACAAACCTTTCGATTTGTCTTTTTTGCTTGAACAGAGTCAATATAGGTTATGCATTTTTTAATCTAAGCCAACGAAGCAGCAGAGTTGAGAAATGAACAACGCCCTCTTCATCTTTTCTTTCAGGAACCACAGGTTTGGTATGTTTGTGAGCCAATTCTTCCTCATTGCCTTCATCCGGTATATTCTGTGGGATGAAGTCATCATCATGCCCGGGTTTGCTGTAATCATAGGGCCAGCGATAAACCGTTGGGATAGCACCCGGCCAGTTTCCGTGCAAACGCACATCGATGGGGGCGGTCCACTCAAGGGTATTTGATTTCCATGGGTTTTGCGGTGATTTTTTACCGTAGAAGATGCTGCTGAAGAAATTGTATAGGAAAAGCAACTGAGCCGCTGCACCCAAAATAGCTGCCATAGAAATTAATACATTCACGTCATCCCAAACGCCAAACTCAGGTAAAACACTGAATTGGTAGTAACGGCGAGGTACGCCGGCTAATCCGATAAAGTGCATAGGGAAGAAAACCATGTAAGCCGCAATGAACGTTAACCAGAAATGCATGTAGCCTAAGGTTTTGTTCATTACCCTGCCATAAAGGCGAGGGAACCACTGGTAAATGCCCGCTAGCATTCCAAAGATTGCCGCACAGCCCATTACGATATGGAAATGCGCAACCACAAAATAAGTGTCATGTAATTGAATGTCAATCGCGGCATTACCTAAAAATATTCCTGTTAAACCTCCGCTGATAAAGAACGACACAAGCCCAATGGCAAAGAGCATGGCCGGGGTGAATTGTATATTTCCCCGCCATAATGTGGCGAGATAATTAAAGGTCTTGACGGCCGACGGGACCGCAATAATTAAAGTAAACACCATAAACACCAAACCCAGTAATGGATTCATTCCGGTGATAAACATATGATGACCCCATACAATAAAGGATAAAAAAGCAATCCCAATAATGGAAATGACCATGGCGGTATATCCAAAAATGGGTTTTCTTGCGTTAACAGCGATAATTTCGGAGGTTAATCCTAAGGCTGGAAGTATAATAATATAAACCTCTGGGTGACCTAAGAACCAAAATAAATGTTGGAATAGAATTGGGCTTCCGCCGCTATTGGCCAAGGCTCCTTCTCCATTTAAAAAGATGTCGCTCAAATAAAAACTCGTGCCAAAGCTTCGGTCGAAAACCAAAAGCAATGAACCCCCTAATAATACAGGGAAAGATAGCAGTCCAAGAATAGCCGTAAAGAAGAAAGCCCAAATGGTGAGAGGCATTCTGTTCATCGACATCCCCTTGGTGCGCATATTGAGTACCGTGGTGATGTAATTGATACCTCCTAATAAAGCTGAACCAATAAAGAGCACCATGGATACCAACCATAGGGTCATTCCCAGTCCGGATCCCGGCATGGATTTAGGTAAAGCACTCAAGGGAGGATATACCGTCCAACCTGCCGCTGCGGGACCAGATTCAATAAAAACGCTATAAGTCAAGACGACAGAGGAGGCAAAGAAAAACCAATAGGAAAGCATGTTCAAAAAGGGAGAAGCCATATCACGGGCACCTACCTGAAGTGGGATGAGTAAATTGCTAAAGGTTCCACTTAATCCTGCTGTAAGCACAAAAAACACCATGATCGTACCGTGAATGGTTACGAGTCCCATGTAGAAGGAGGAGTCCAGTTTTCCACCCGGGGCCCATTTGCTACCCAGTAGCGTTTCTAAGATAGGAAAACTTGAGTCGGGCCAGGCCAATTGAAGGCGAAATAGTACCGACATCAGCATACCAAAACATCCCATGATAATACCTGTAATCAGGAATTGCTTAGAGATCATTTTGTGATCCTGAGAGAAAACGTATTTGGTTATAAAACTCTCCTTGTGATGACCATGGTCGTCATGACCGTGTGCATTTGCATTATGTGTTGCTGTAGCGTTCATGCTTAAATTTTAATTATTTAGAGCTAAATCTTTTTTTAACGTATCTTTTTGTAAATTTTCCTTAGCAGGGGGCTCCGGTTTGACTAAAAAGGCGGCTTCCTGACTTGAAAGCCATTTTTTATAATCCTCTTCGGTGTCTACAATGATTTTCATTTTCATATTGAAATGGCCGGCACCACAAATTTTGGCGCATAAAATCCAATAATCGAAATCAGGACGGTTTAACTTGGCTTGCTTTTCTTTTGTGGTTTCAATGGCTTTAAAAACCACCTCTGTGTTTAAACCGGGAACCACATTGATTTGAGATCTGAACATAGGGATATAAGCCGAATGGATAACATCTCTGGCTCTGAATTTAAATGTAACGGTTTTGTTTATCGGAATATGAATTTCATTGTTCACAATGATATCATCGTTGCCGGTATTGTCGAAAAAGTTTTTGGCGTTTTCATCCTGAAGCTGAACCTTGATCCGGTTCATTTGTACCAGTCGGTTTCTGATGGTTTTGTCAATGTCGGAAGCTGCAGTTCCATCTTCAATTTCGGCAATCTTATCGAGGTGTATTTTTCTTTCTTCTCCTGCTAAACCTCCAAGGGTGGTTTTTAGCTCAGCCAACTTAGCCGGCAAACCTTTTTTGAGCAAGGTGAGGTCATCGATATCTTGTTGCAATTGTGGAAGTAAATTAACGGCCCGGTCCTTAATGGCGACACCCAAAAGGTTGTCGTTGCAGATCAGGTTCCAGTTTGATTTTCCCAATTTCCCATCCTCGCCGGGATATCTGGCTGTCCATCCAAATTGATAGGCAAATACCTCTATGTTAAATTTATCCCTTTCAGGGTTATCAGTGATGCTTTGCCAGGTTTTTAAACCCCCTATCACTAAAATGGTAAGCACAATGGCCGGAATGATGGTCCATACCGCTTCAAGTTTATTGTTGTGTGAATAATGCAAAGCTTTGGTGTCTTTGCGTCCTCTGTATTTGAAACCGAAATAGAACAATAAAAATTGGGTGATGACAAAAACAATGCCTGTGAAAATGAGGGTGATATTAAACATTTCGTCCAGTTTACGACCATGCTCAGTGGCTGCCTCGGGAAGAACCATTTTTCCATGAACCATAAATTCCCATATACAAGCTCCAAAGCCCAATACAAGAAATATTAAACAGATGTACCCATTTACACTGTTCCACTTCATGATATCCCTGCCCCTCAAGGTTGAAACCTGTTCAAGTATTTTTACTATAAAAAAGAGAATAGCTGCAATCAGAACAAATAGTAGGATGAGCGCCCAGTTTACTTTCTTAACAATTCCTTCATCCACACTCAAAGGCGCACCATTGTTATTGCCTTCATCTACTTTCTTTTCGGCACCTCCTCCGGCACTGGCGTCCTCAATATACATAATAATTGAGGCCACCTGATCCGATTTTAAATCCGTAAAATTGGTCATTACGGATTTGTTGTTCTTTTCAAAAACTTCTATGGCATCCTTATCTCCGCTTTTTCTTAGCTCTTCGTTATTGATGATCCATTTGTTCAGCCACTCATAGCTTCTGCGCTTGTGAATATCCTTTAAGGCCGGCCCAACCAGTTTGTTGTTTAAAGCATGACAGCTTTGGCATTTTCCTTCAAAGAGTGTTTTTCCTGCGGCAATGTTGGCATCATCAATGGCCATACCGGTGATGCTTTCCTTAACAACTGCTGCATTCGCGGCGTTCATAAGCAGGCACGCTGCTACTGAAAATAGAATTTTTTTGATGGTTACGGATACTATTTTATTCATCCTTTTGAGGGTATTAAAGTATTGTAAGTGCTTAAATCGATTAAGGCGCAAAATTATTTCTATTTTGCATTAATTAAGGGGTGGTTCATAAATAATTTTAGTGCATTTTTTATTTAGAATGGTTTTAAATAAAATACACAACATTCACTGGGGATTTGGGGGTCTCAATTGACCTTGAGGTCTTCTAAAAAATCCAAGTTTTTTCGTCAAATAAGCAGTGAGAAAAAGAATTTTATATCCTTTCGATGGATATCCTACAACGGATTCGAAATGCCATTGGAGAAATGTCTCTTGATAAAAATTTAGAAAAAAGTTTGGAGTAAAGCAATCCCTTGTGATGCTAACTGCTTAGCATAGAGTAAAATAATAAATAAAAATATTGGCTCTCGATGCCTTAGGTTTATTCCTGAAAATTTTGATACACCAATTAGTCCTGTTCGATTTGGCTATGAAATCATCAAGCTTTCGTAAATCCTCACATATTGCTGAATAAGGCTCTTGTTATCAAATTTCTTTATTTCAGAGGGGATGTTTTGAGTTAAGTTTTCTCTCACGGCATGGTCTGAAATGTTTAGCATTTGCTCAGCGATGCTGTATGTATCCCATGGGTCGCACAGCAATGCAGCCTTCCCCGAAATTTCTTCAAGTGAGCTTCCCCTCGAAGTGAGAACCGGTTTGCCACAGCGATAGCTTTCAACTATTGGTATGCCAAATCCTTCGTACACCGACGGAAAGGCCAATGCTTGGGACCCGTGGTAAAGGTGGAGCAATTCATGGTCATTAACATTTTCAAGGTGAAGGATCCGATTTGCAAGTCCTGAGCGATTTAAAGTTTCGTTGAGTAAATCCTTTTGTTTGCCGGCCTTGCCCACGAGCACCAAATCCTGCGGGATATCTGAAGCAATTTTCCCAAAGGCCTCAATCAGGCGGAATTGATTTTTACGGCCGCCAATCGCGCCAACACAGATAAAGTAAGGCGATTTTATATTGAATTTTTGAAGGGTCAAACTCACCATTTCAGCGCTTGGAACCGTCCTGAAAATATCACTTGCATCCATGTAAATAACTTCAATTTTTTCAGGATGGATTTGATAGTCCTTTTCAATAGAGGCTGCTGTTTGTTTGCTAACCGCAATGATCTTGCTACTTCTTTCACAGGCGCTTCTGAATTTTTTATCATAAATGGCCCGATCCACGTTTGAGTAATACTCCGGAAAGAGCTTAAAAATCAAATCGTGTATAGTAACGACCGTTTTAATACCCGTTTTTTCAATACCCAGTGGTATTTCATTGCTGAGCCCGTGATAAACCACAATTTGGTCTTGGATGAGATTCTTTTTTATGCCTTTGGTTCTCCAGAAAGTTTTAAAAAGATTTGGTGGCAGGTGAATTTTTAAATGTTCGCCTTCAAGAGGAGGATTTATTTCGGCTGTCCTCGTCGTATATAAGTGATATTGATTCCCCGGAAATTCAGATAAGAGTCCTCTAAGCAACCAACGGCTGTAATTTCCCAATCCGGATGGGTTTAGAAAAAGACGTTTTGCATCAAAGCCGAGATTCATTACAGGGCAAATAAAATAGGAGGGAGAATATGCATATTATTCACACCGCCACGCTATGGTCGCGTAGGGCATCGTTAAGCGAAGTTTTTAAATCGGTACTGGCTTTGCGCTTACCAATGATAAGGGCACATGGAACCCCGAATTCACCGGAGGGAAATGACTTCATTTGCGTACCCGGTATCACCACCGAACGCTCTGGAACATAGCCCTTGGTTTCGACAGGAGTCGTTCCGGTGACGTCTATTATTTTGGTGCTGAGGGTGAGGGTAACGCCTGCACCGAGAACGGCTTCCTTGCCTACTCTTACACCTTCAACCACAATGCAACGCGAACCGATAAAACAGCCATCTTCTATAATCACCGGCGCAGCCTGAACCGGCTCCAGAACGCCCCCAATTCCTACCCCTCCGCTTAAGTGTACATTTTTTCCTATCTGGGCACAGCTTCCCACGGTGGCCCAGGTATCGACCATGGTTCCACTGTCGACATAGGCGCCAATATTCACATAACTGGGCATAAGAATTACGCCTGGCGAAATATAGGCACCGTGGCGGGCGACGGCGTGAGGTACCACTCGTATTCCCAATTCGGCATAGTTTTTTTTGAGCGGCATTTTATCGTGAAATTCCATTGGACCTGCATGAAACGTTTCCATGGTTTGAATCGGGAAATATAATATCACAGCCTTTTTGACCCAATCGTTAACCTGCCATGCATTTTCCAATGGTTGGGCAACTCTTAATCGTCCCTTGTCAAGATGTTCAATAATTTCACGTATGGCGGCCTGCACCTCGGTACTTTTCGTGAGTTCTCTGTTTTCCCAGGCTTCTTCTATGATGGTTTGTAAATGTTGCATTGAAATATAAAGCTGCAAACTTCCAATAAATAAACAGCATTATCAATAAAAACGTTTACCTACTAAAAGCAGTCAGGCTTAAATAGAGTCATCAGCTAAAGTACAATTAACATCTAAAATGGCGTTAATCGTTTTCAAGCCTAAGTAAAATAATGTAGGTTTGCATAATTAAAAAGGCAGGCATGTTTCAGGCATATAAAAAAGCCCTCTCCAATCCAAGTAATTACAAGCAAATTGCCAGAAAGCTTTGGCGCTACTTTTTTATAGGGATTCTGGTGTTCATCGTATTTTTATTCATGGTAAACGTGGGTTTATTCGGGAAAATGCCTGACATCGATGAATTGGAGAATCCTAAAACGAGCTTAGCTTCAGAGGTTTACAGTGCCGATAAGGTATTGATGGGGAAATACTATTATGAAAACAGAGCCAATTGTGAATTCAAAGAACTTCCCAAGAATCTCATTAACGCTTTGGTTGCCACTGAAGACATCCGGTTCTACCAACACTCAGGCATTGATATCAAGGCATTAACAAGAGCCTTTTTTTTTCTGGGTCGCGATGGAGGTGCCAGTACCATCACACAGCAATTGGCAAAAAATTTATTTCACAGCAGAAGCACTTTCCTTCCTGCGAGAATGTTGCAAAAGTTAAAAGAAATGCTCATTGCAGTAGAGCTGGAAAAGCGATATACAAAAGATGAAATTATTATGCTTTACTTTAATACCGTGCCTTTTGGAGGCAATTCATTCGGTATTAAATCGGCTGCCAGAACCTTTTTCAGCAAGCAGCCTATTCAACTGGAAGTTCAGGAATCGGCCCTGCTTGTAGGGATGCTCAAAGGCAGCACCTTATACAACCCGGTGCGAAATCCGGAAAGGGCTGTAAAGCGAAGAAACATCGTACTTACCCAAATGTACAAATACCAGTATCTTACGGATACAGAATTTGAGATGGCTAAGGAAAAGGCCCTCACCTTAAAAATTTCGGTTCAGAATCAAAACGAAGGCATAGCACCTTATTTCAGAGACTACTTGCGAGAGTATTTATCGGAATGGTGCAAATCAAGAAATCTGAACATTTACAGAGATGGTTTAAAAATATACACCACCATCGATAGCCGTTTGCAAGGCCATGCAGAGAAAGCGGTGTCGAGGCATTTAAGGGATCTTCAAAAGGAATTTTTTGCGGAATGGAAGGGACAAAACCCATGGCGTCTAGAGAAGGAATCATGGAAAGAGGATCCCGACTATTTGTGGAAGAATTTAAAGAAGACCGGAAAATATGATTACCTAAAAGAAAAGTTTGGCTCGAATAAAGATTCCATCATGTTTTATCTTCAAAAGAAGGAGCCCATGAATATTTTTACCTGGCGAGGAGACACCGACACCCTCATGAGTACGGTAGATTCCTTGAAATATTACAAATCGATATTGCATACGGGTTTTATGAGCATGGATCCTCACACGGGAGAAATTAAGGCCTGGGTGGGGGGAAATAATTTTAAAAATTTCCAATATGATCATGTGAACCCAAGTTCAAATAGGCAGGTAGGTTCAACATTTAAGCCATTTGTTTATGCACTAGCTATCGACAACGACCTTTCTCCTTGCTACATAGCGCCTACCGCTCCGGTTACATTTAAAATGCCGGAAGGGGGCTATTGGACCCCAAAAAATTCAATGCGAATTAAAAGTACGCATCTCAACCTGTATCAGGCCTTAAAATTATCAGTAAATACAGTCACCGCTCACCTGATGCAAAAGTTAGGAGCGAACTCACCTTACTCTGTTCGAAAACTGGTAGGAAAAATGGGTATTGACAGCGCTAAAATCAGGCCCTATCCCTCCATTTGTTTAGGCTCCATGGATTTGTCGGTATATGAAATGGTTGGAGCTTATTCCACCTTTGCAAACATGGGCGAATTTGTAGAGCCTATTTTCATTACCCGTATAGAAGATAAGTATGGAAATGTGTTGGAGGAATTTGCTCCAAGGCACATGGAAGCAATGAGGAAACAAACGGCTTATGCTTTGTGCAAAATGATGGAGTTAACCACGCTCTCAGGAGGTACAGCAGCCCGCATGCGGACTACTTATGGCGTACCCTACGATATTCCTGTGGCAGGTAAAACAGGGACCACGCAAAACAACTCCGATGGATGGTTTATGGGCGTAACTCCGGATTTGGTTAGCGGGGCCTGGGTAGGATGTGAAGACAGGCAGGTGCACTTTCGAAGCACAGCCTTGGGGCAGGGGGGGCATATGGCCATGCCAATAGTGGCCTACTATTTAAGAGAAATTTATAACGACCGGCGCATCGTCATTAACCGCGGTGGTTTTAGGAAACCCGATATTGAAATGACGATTGAATTGGATTGCAGCAATTATGAAGGTTACGGTTACGATAACGAGCCGCCCAGTGATGAGCCGGACCCTATTGAAGGCGTAGATTTTTAGAATATTGCCATCAGAGACCTTAGACTAAAAGGCTTCTATTTTCCTACAATTAATTTTTGACCTTCTCGAATGCTTTCAAGATTTTTTAAGCCATTCCACTCCATCAATTGGGAGTTAGAGATGCCGTAAGATTTACAAATTTTATAGGAAGTATCGCCTTTGGCTACCAAGTGAACCTTGGCTTTTGGACCGGGTTTGTGAGGAGTAGTTGTTTTGCCTTTTCCGGCAGATATGGCTCCTTCTTTGGTCAGGTAAATCTTGTCATTTACAGAGATTTCGTCGGGTGATGTGATGCCATTCCACAGCAATAAGTCTTCTACAAGCACATGGTATTTCTCGGAAATTCTATACAAATTATCTCCACTTTTGATAATGTGGTAACCGGTTTGTTGCGCATGCTCATTGGCATCAATTTCAGGTTTAGGTTCAATTTTAGTTTGTTGAATTGGTTTTTTAGAAACAGAGTCCTTTATCGCAGGTGCCTGAATTTTTTGCTTTTCAAATTCCGATTTGCTGATCGTTTCTGGCTTATCGCTTCGCTTCGATTGCAAATAAACGGTCGTGCCGGGTAAGGGTTCTTCATCCTGTCCCATTCTATTTTTTCGGTAAAGTTGTTTTAGTTTAATGCCATAAAGTTGTGATAAATCGTACATATTTTCCCCCTCGTTCACTACATGAAAGGGTTCGGATCCTTTTCTGCGTTTGGGTTTTAGGTAAACAATATCGCCGGGTTCAATCACGGTACCTTTCGGTAAGTCATTGTATCGGTATATTTTCTTCGAATTAAGGTCATTTTTTTGTGCAATCATTTCTATGGTCTCACCTTCTCCAGCGAAAACAACCGGAACATCGTTGCTTTTCGCGGGATATTCAGGGACCACTCCGGTTGGCATAGGTTCTAAGTCGTAGGCATCAAGCTTATACCGCTCAATGATACCTGTAAGCAAAGTGTTGTACTTTGGGTTGGTAGCATATCCGGCTTTTCTCAAACCCTCTGCCCAGGCCACATAGTCGGTTCGCTCCAGATTAAAACACTCGCTATATCTCCAGTTTTCCCTTAAAAAGTTTGAATGGTCCATATAACTTTCCAGCACCGTTTCGTAAGCCCTGAAACATTCCCCAACGGCATCGTCATCTGCCGTCAGAGTCTTGCCGGTCCAGGTCGATTTACACTTAATTCCAAAATGGTTATTTCCTTCTTTTGCGAGGCGGCTATTGCCATTCTGAGATTCGAGAATTCCCTGCGCGAGCGTGATGCTGGCCGGCACCCCGGCTCGATACATCTCTATTACAGCCAAATCTTTATATTTAATAATATATTGCTCTGCACTCATTTTCGCACTCTGGGCAAAGAGCTGCGGAATTGAGATCGTGAGCAAAAAAGTCCATAGATGTTTCATCAAGTTCACAATACTGCAAATTTAAAGTGGGTAAACGGTGTAGCTGCGACTACTTTTAAACAATACATGGTATTAAAACGCAGTTTAGTTTCTAAAATGTATACTAAAATGGAAATCGTAGATAGGTTTGAGAGCGATACATTGGCTTAATTTCGCGATATTTGCAGTGAACTATGTTTAGAGCCCGTTTATCATTTATTTTATTATTTGCCGCCCTGAGCGTGAATTCATATGTGAGTTCACAATCCTTTAGCCCTGCGCGGCAGGAGGATTCTCCACAGCCTGTTAAGTGGAGTTTTAGTTACAACGTGAAGGAGGCTAAAGTAGGCGATGAAATTGAAATCATTTTGAAAGGCATTTTGCCTAAACATCAGCACATGTATGCCAACGATTTCAACTGCGACCCTACGGCTTACGAATTGCGCTTCAGCGCTAATCAAACCTTCAAATTAATTGGCAAACCCAAATCGGTTGGATTTAGAAAATATATCGATGATATTTTTGATTGCGAGGTCAAAGATTTTGAAGACAAGGCAGAGATTCACCAACGCATAAAGATACTAAGCGATAAGTTTTCAATAAAAGGTGAGATTGAATACCAAACCTGCACAGAAACCATGTGTTTAGCCTTTAAGGATGTACTCAAATTGCCATCTCTTAAAGTGGCCGCAGGGCAAATCCCAATTGAAAATACCCCATCCGATACCGATCTTGTCCCATCAACCGAATCTTCTAATCCTGAGGTTGCCACTCCGGTCGTAAAGGAAGTTGTAGAAAAAGAAGCAGAAAAACCAAGAGAGGACGATTTAGAGAACAAGAGCCTTTGGGGCTTGTTCCTCTTAGGTATTGGCGGCGGATTGCTCGCCTTGCTAACGCCTTGTGTTTTTCCAATGATTCCAATGACAGTGGCTTATTTTACCAAGCAAAAGGATAAGGTAAAGGGCAGGAAAATGGCTTTATTTTATGGGCTGAGTATTTTAATCATTTCCTTGGTTTTAGGCCTTGCTCTCGCGGCGCTTTTTGGTGAAGCCTTTACCAACCAGCTAAGCACCCATTGGCTTCCCAATATTATCTTCTTTTTAATCTTCATGGTATTTGCGGCTTCCTTTCTGGGAATGTTTGAAATCGTTTTACCGAGCTCTTTCGTCAATAAAATGGATCAACAGGGCGACAGAGGCGGATATATAGGTATATTTTTTATAGCCTTTACCCTGGTATTGGTATCCTTTAGCTGCACGGTGCCAATCGTTGGCTCCGTCGCAATTTTAGCCGCTCAGGGAGAGTTTATCAGGCCATTGTTTGCCATGATGGGTTTTGGGTTCATGTTCGCACTTCCCTTTACACTCTTTGCGTTTTTTCCGCAATGGTTAAGCAGTCTTCCAAAATCAGGGGGTTGGCTAAACTCCGTTAAGGTGGTTTTAGGGATTATAGAAATCGCCTTGGCCCTTAAATTTTTGTCACAGGCGGATGTTGTATACCATTGGCGAATTCTGGATCGGGAGGTTTTCATTGCTATCTGGATTAGTTTATCACTGATGTTGGGTTTATATTTTTTAGGTAAGCTTAAATTTTCACACGACAGTGATATGCATCATGTTTCGGTGCCAAGGTTTACATTTGCTTTTCTCTCCTTTGCCTTTGCATTTTATATGTTACCAGGAATGTGGGGGGCAACCTTACGTCATTTATCAGGGGTATTGCCTCCTATGGGAACTCAGGACTATGTGGTCATGAATGGTGGAGAGGGTAAACCTAAGGAGGAAAACAATGCCCGATTTTCGGATATCTTGCACATGCCTCATGGTTTGACCGGCTATTTTTACTACCCCGAAGCGCTGGAAGCGGCTAGGAAGGAAAATAAACCCATTTTTTTGGATTTTACCGGGCATGCCTGCGCCAATTGCAGAAGAATGGAAGAATTTATCTGGATTAAACCCGGCATTTTAAAAAGATTAAAGGAGGATTTCATTGTGGTATCACTCTATGTAGATGAGCGAACCGAACTAGGAGAAAAAGAATGGGTAAAGCAGGCAGACGGAACCATACTGAAATCGCTTGGCAAGCAAAATTTTGAACTTCAGGTTACCAAATACAATTCGGCAGGCCAACCCTATTATTACATTATCGATGCCAATGAAAAGGTGTTGAGTGTGTTTAATGGTTACAATCCTGATGAAACCAAGTTTGCAAAATTTTTGGACGAAGGAAAAGACAAGTTTAAGCGCAATTAGAAATTAATATCCGAATGGTAAGGAATCATTTTACGGAAGCAAGACAGATACTGGATCAATTTTTAGCCGACGATATCAATTTTCAAAACATTGAAAAGGCTGGTCAGTTCATGGTTACAAGCCTTAAAGGGGGCGGCAAAATTTTAAGTTGCGGAAATGGAGGGAGTTTATGCGACGCAATGCACTTTGCCGAAGAACTTACGGGTCGATACAGAGATAATCGTCCGGCGCTGGCGGCCATTGCCATGTCAGACGTAAGCCACATGGCTTGTGTAGGAAACGATTACGGTTATGAGGAGGTTTTTTCAAGATATTTATCAGCCATTGGTTCCTCCGGTGATGTGTTGCTGGCTATCAGCACTAGCGGCAACTCGGCCAATGTATTGAAAGCCATGGAAGTGGCAAAATCTAAAAATATTAAAATTGTTGGACTTACGGGAAAGGATGGGGGAAAAATGGCAGGATTGTGCGATGTAGAAATAAGGGCTCCTTTCAGCACTTATGCCGACCGGGCACAGGAAATTCATATTAAGGTAATCCATGCGTTAATAGATTATATTGAGAAAAATGTGTTTTGAAAGTTTGTTAAAAATTTCTAACTTCGTTGGAGAATGAGAAAGGTTGCACTGCTCATATTATTCTATTATTCATTTTCCATCAGCGGAACTGCAGCGCAAATCCACTTTTGTGAGGGAGAATTTCAAAACATTTCGTTTGGCATAAACAAGGTCACGAATGGATGTTGCGATGGAAGCTCAACCTGTAAAAAATGCTGTGACAGTGAGCTTGTAAGGCCTTCATTATCTTCTCATTTCAGTTCAAAGCTTCAAGTTGTTCACGCTTTTGGCGGATTTGCTATTTCCGTAAAATATCTATTTACCTATTTTGAGTCCTCACAATTCACACGTGGAGAGGTCTTTGCAAAAGAGGATTTAAAGGTTGAAAATGTGCCGGTTTTTATAAAAAACTGCACTTATAGGCTATAGAATTGCATGGAATGCGCCATTTGCTTCATCACGCATGAAGCATCTTTATGATTCACGGATTAAGATTTAATTTCACGCCGCATACCGTGATATGCGGACAAATCACATGTTTTAAAAAAAAATTAAAATGAAAAAATTATTAATAATAGCTTTTACCGCAGTAACCATGGCGGGAAGCGTATATGCTTATAAGCACATCAATAACGACACGTGTTGCTGTGGCGTAGAATGCACTTGTACAAATTGTAAGTGCACCACAGACCAATGCAATTGTGATGCAAATTGTTGCGATGCCCCATGCTGCATTGAAGCAGAGTCGTGTTGCAGTCAATAATCTCTAAAACATTTACACATCAACTTTGTTAAACAATAAAAAGAGAAAAATGATAAAAATTAAATCAATTATTTACATCGGAATCCTTGGTTTGGCCTTGGTATCATGTAATGCCATGGCGGGGAACAAAACGGAGTCTTTCAAGGTGTATGGCAATTGTGGCATGTGCAAAAAGACCATTGAGAAATCTTTGAGTGATAAAGGAATTACAGGAGAATGGGATAAAAAATCAAAGATTATCAAAGTGACCTACGATTCGACAAAATACACCAACCTACAGGTACAGGAAATCATAGCTAAAGTGGGCTACGATACCGAAAAATGCCGAGGGAATGATGAAGCTTACAACAACTTACATGAGTGTTGCAAGTACGAACGAAAATCGCCCTAAGCCAGATTGGCTCATAGGGAAAAGTTAGAACCGAAAGGTGAAAATTAATTTAAAAAAAAAGGGGGTAATTAAGCCCCCTTTTTTTAGTTTTGAACTCTCATATATTGAGTTAAATAAAACGATGAAAAAGCGCATTTTTTGGCTATTACTCATTTTGGCAAGTATTGGAGGAGGACTGTATTATTGGTTTTACAGAATGCCTGAAAAAAATGTCAATTCTTTTTATTTGATTCCGAAAGATGCCATGTATGTCGTTGAAACTTCCAACCCCATTGAAAGTTGGAAGCGATTGAGTAAAAGCGATATTTGGAAATTTTTGAAAAAGCAGGAATACTTTGCCTCAATCGGTAAAAATGCAGATTACCTCGATTCACTGATTAATGACAATTCTACACTGTTCAATCTGTTTGGTGAAAGGGATTTGTTGGTATCGGCCCATAAAACGAGTGCCAAGGACTACGATTTCCTTTTTCTAATTAATCTTCAAAAAGGTTCAAAAATTGGATTTATTGAAGAAACCCTTGAGCAGGTTTTAAGTTCGGCAGGCTTAAGGGTTCAAAAACAAGAGTTCAAGAACAAAACGATACTCAATGCTTATAACAGAGCCACAAGAGAGAATCTTTACTTTTCTGTCATTCAAAATTATTTGGTCTGTTCCTATACAAATCAGCTGGTTGAAAATTCAATTATGGAGGTGGAAGAGCCAACCCTTGGAAGAGACGAACACTTTTTAAATGTTTACAAGGAAACGGAAGAGGATGGCCTCTGCAAGCTCTACATCAATTACAGCTACCTCGACGATTTCATGGCTTGTTATTCCGACCAGCCCAACCCTATGATAAGGGATTTGAGCAACATTTTGTATTACAGTGGCTTAAAGGTGGAGGTGGATGATGACTTTACGGGTCTGGAAGGCTATACCAATATCAACGATTCACTGAATTCCTATTTACGGGCCTTAATGCTTTCAGGCAAAGGGGATGTGAGTGCCCATAAAATATTACCTTCAAGAACTGCAATTTACCATACTCTTGGCTTTAAAAGCGGTATGGAGTTTTATACCAATCTGGTTTCGGTTCTTCAAACCGACAGCAAAGCTTGGGCAGAGTTTGAAGGGAATAAGAAAACCATTGAAAAATTTTTAAAAATAGATTTAGAGCGCGATATGATCAGTTGGCTTGGTGATGAAGCGGCTTATGTTGAAAATGAGCCTTCAAAATACACAGAGCATCTCGATGATATCATGGTAGTGTTGAAAGCGAGTAACATTGGTTATGCAAAAGAAAGGCTCGATTTTATTGCCGATCAAGTGAAAAAACGTTCGCCGGCTAAATTTAAAAAAGTTGATTTTAAGGAATATACCATCAGGTACTTGGATATAAAAGGCGTTTTTAAGATGCTCTTTGGTAAAATGTTTGCCAAACTGGAAAAACCGTATTATACCATTGTTGATGATTATGTAGTGTTTAGCAATAATCCAAGAACCATTGTAAGCCTTATAGAAGATTACACTACAGGAAATACATTGGGAAAGAACGAAGAATTTTCTGATTTCTTGGGCAAGTTCAACCGGGAATCGACACTGTTTTCTTACATTTCCTCGAATAAAGCTTTTCCCTTGTTTACAAAAAAACTGGATGCTGTAACCAAATCTTCGGTGGCAAAAAATGAACCCTACTTTCGATCATTTAGTGATCTGGGTTTTCAGCTTACCGAGAAGGATGATAAGTTTTTTACCAAGGTAAGGTTAAATTTTAAGGAGTATGAATTGGATAGCACCATGCTTGAAAACGATAGTCTCGAAGAGGCAGAAGATGCAGCCGCCTTGCTTGATTCGCTTGACGATATTCAAAAGTTTTTGTTGGCCAAATTCGATCACAATGTGATTAAAGACTATTACCCCGGAACCGACAATTTAAGATTCGAGGCTGAAACCAAAAGAGGGCAGTTGCATGGCCGCTACCGAGAATATTATGAAACCGGCGAGTTGTTACTTTATGGCAGGTATAGAAAGGGTGAAAAGAAGGGGGTTTGGTATTATTACAGCAAAGAGGGCACCTTGATCCGAAAGGAGAGAAACGGACTGCTTGGAAAGCTCATTGGCAACAAGGAAGAGGAAGAAGAGTAGCCCATTCTTTGATCCGTCAGTAATGACAAATTTTTTTTTAAATAAAGCACTATGAACTTTTTTTGCCGGTGAGGGAGGCGGAATTATACAGCCGCATCAATTTTACCGTCCTTCATGCGGACGACTCGTTTTGCACGACGGGCAACATCTTCCTCATGAGTTACAATCACGATGGTGTTTCCATTTTTATGGATTTCATCAAACAGGTCGAGAATTTCAGAAGAACTTTTGCTATCCAAATTTCCTGTCGGCTCGTCAGCCAGAAGAATAGAAGGCTCATTGACCAAGGCACGTGCAATGGCGACCCTTTGGCGTTGTCCTCCTGAAAGTTCATTCGGTTTATGGTTAATTCTATCGCTCAGTCCAACTGATTTTAAAGCCAGTTCAGCCCTTCGCAATCTTTCTTTTTTGGGAACCCCGGCATAAACCAATGGAAGAGCTACGTTCTCAAGGGCATTCATTCTTGGAAGCAGATTAAACGTTTGGAATACAAAGCCAATTTCCCTGTTTCTTATCTCAGCGAGTTTATTATCATTCATTTTGATAACCTCGGTGCCGTTCAAAACATAGGTTCCGGAAGTGGGTGTGTCGAGGCATCCAATCACGTTCATTAAGGTAGACTTCCCACTTCCTGAAGGCCCCATGAGCGCAACATATTCTCCTTTCTCAATTTTGCAATTGAGGTTTTGGAGGGCGTGCACCTTGTGATTGCCCATCACATAGGTTTTCTCAATGTCTGAAAGTTCTATGATGGCATTGGGGTTTTGCATGGGAGCTTACTTATTAATAAATTTCGGGACTTTGAAGTAGTCGGAGTCTTTTCCGGGCGCATTTTTTAGAGCCTCCTGTTTAGTCGTGTCTTCAATAACACTATCCTCCCTGAGGTTGTTTTCCCGGTCGCTCATGTAAATTAAAGGCGAAGTGTTGGTAGTGTCAACTTCCGAAAGTTTATCGAAGAAACTCACAATGCGTTCCAAATCGGCTTTGATTTTTATTTTTTCGTCCCCATTGAATTCAAGTCTGGCCAAATGGGCCAGCTCATCAATTTTTTTATTGGTTATTTCCACTCTATAATTCTTTTAATCGGTTGAATTAAAATACTTTGAATTTCTTTTTTTAAACTCGTCCTCAATAATACTAAAAACTTTAGCTTTTAGTTCATCCTTTTGTTCTACAAACAGACCAATGGTTGGAATTGGGCGATGAACAATCATTCGGGCGATACCGGGCCTTAGTCCATTTTCAAGTCCACCTCCGGGCATCAAAAGCCAATTATCGAGAAGGGTAATTGGAACGAGAGGAACTTTATTGTCGATGGCCAGGCGAAAAGCCCCTGCTTTAAAGGGGGCCATGTGCGGCGCCGATTCGCGAATGCCACCTTCCGGGAAAACCAGCACGCTGGCGCCCGAAGCGATGCGTTTTCCGGCGACGATAAAGGCATGGTGCGAATCTCGGTTATTCGCCCTGTTCACCGATATGTCTATGGTTCTGAAAAATATTCCAAAAACCGGGATTTTGCCAAGTTCATTTTTAGCCATAAAATTAAAATAATTTGGTAAAAGCAGATTGGTGATGACTATGTCGAGATAGGAGAAATGATTTGCGCAAAAAACGTAGGTATTCTTGGGGTCTAACTTCTCTTCAAAAATAACTTTGGGAAATACCCCACTCGGATACAGAATACAAACAGCCCATATTTTTCGAAGGTTGTGGGCTAATGGGTACCATTTTTTATTGGAAAGAAGTATCCTAAATGGGAAGTAAAGAATAATGAAGATGACAATAAACCATAGAAGAAACCAAATAGCCCAAGCCAATCTTGCGAATCTCAGCATAGCATCATTCTGAAATCATTGCAGATTCCACTTTGCCCGCCATGAAATCTGCCAAGTTTTTTAGAGGCTTTTCGGCTACCATTTTTATAAACATGTTTAAGTCGGCGTGAATAACGACCTTCACTTCACAATTTTCTCCGGAAGGGGTAATGTTCCATTCAAGATTTAAATCTACCGGCGGCTTTGAGGCAGGAACTATTTTTATAAAACTCGGAGTGATCATCTCGTCGCGTCTTAGGTGTAGTGCACCTAGACCTTGTATTTTTAATTTGGCTTCTTCATGCTCGCTCCACCATTCCGAAACTTGAGATGGCATAAGTTTTTCATGATGCCTCATATCTTTTAAAAAGTCAAATACTTCCTGAGAGCTTCTTCTCACAGGCTCGGTTGTGCTTTCAATCGAAATCATGCTTGACGGGGAGTGCGGGTGTAAACAAAGGCGGTGACAAAAACCGAAACCAAAATACCAAAAATAAGCGAGGTAAAGAGGTTGGGAAGCAAAAATCCTCCCGGGGTGAACTGTTGGTGAATGCTTTCAAATGCCTGTGCCATATTGATGGTACTGTCTTTGGCTATTTCGGCATTCTTCACAAACTGGTCTTTGGCTATGGCTTCCGGTTTGATCAAAATCTGGCCGGAGTTAAAGTAAATGATGGTGTAAAAAACGAAACTAACAATGGCAGAAAGGAAAGATACCATAAAGCCGGTAAACATGGAACGAACAAAGCTTATGGTATTGCCATTGATCTTTTTTACGGCAATGATGGCAAATGCCACACAGATTCCTAGAGTGAAAATGGAGAAACTTCGGAACAAAAGATTGTTTTCACGAAGGGTGTAAAGCTCCTTTTGATAATAAATATAAAGGAAAAATGAGGAGAAGATTCCACTTAATCCTCCGAAAATAGCGTAAATTTTATTCATGCCCTATATGTAATAAGGCTGCAAAACTAATTAAAAGAAAGGAGTTTTTATTCCGGATTAGATTGAGTAATGGTTTCGTCGGCAATTGTTTCTTCCCTGTCGCGTCTGAATTCTTCAAAATTGTATTCGGGCATTAAGTCAGTTTTAACATAACTAACCGTCTCCTGAAAGGCTTCCATGAATTTGTTAAAATCTTCTTTGTACAAAAAGATCTTGTGTTTAACATACATTCCATCCTCCTGACGTTTTTTGCTCTCCGTAATGGTTATATAGTAATCATTACCTCTGGTTGCTTTAACGTCAAAAAAATAGGTGCGCTTTCCAGCCTTTACTTTTTTTGAAAATACCTCATTGCCATCTCTTGTAGAATCGTACATACCCTCTATTTTTTTTCTATAATAAGTTCGCAAAAAACGCGATTAATTTGATTATGACAACTTTAATAAGTTAAATCGCCGATAATATTTTTAATTTGCTGAATATCAGTACGGTAATTTTAAATTGAGGCGGTGAAAAAATTTGAGGGGATGAAAATAAAACCGTTTCAGCCTTCAGGCTTTCGTTCAAGGGTGATTGGGTTGCCGATTTTAATAACTCCTGCTAAACTAATTTGTAATTCCGATTAAATAAACGGCCTCTAATTTATCCACAAGAATTAGAATATGCATCCTAAATATTGCTTGCGAAGGGAATGGCCCGCCATTTATGATACGATAAAGTACTTTCCCTGAATCTTTATTGACTGAAATCTATATTCATAATAAACAAACCTTGCAGACCGTTGAAGTGAATGAAGGGAATAAATTCTTATTTCAGCCCGCAAAAACCCTTAGCGATTACAAGTAATACACAAAAAACGGTTGTCGGAAACATCAAGTGAAAAGAAAATTTATAAAAAGTAGTATTTTTGCCGGCAATAGTATAGAACCAGATGCTTGATTTAAAAGAACAACCAACATTGCAAGATGCCAGAATATTTGGGCCAATGGCTGATTTGGAACATGAACAAATCATGCTCTGCCAGGATAAAGCAACCGGTTTGAAAGCTATCATAGCCATACATAACACCATACTTGGACCTGGATTAGGAGGAACGCGTTTTTTCAATTACCATTCTGAGAGTGATGCGTTGCGTGATGTGATTCGCTTGTCGCGTGGAATGACCTATAAGGCCTCCATCTCAGGACTCAATTTGGGTGGGGCTAAGGCCGTCATCATCGGCGATCCAAAGGTTTTGCGCTCTGAGGCTTTGTTCAGAAAGTTTGGTCGTTTTATAGAAAACCTTAACGGAAAATATGTAACCGCCGAAGACGTAGGGACCACCACCAAAGACATGGAGTACATCAATATGGAAACCAAACATGTCGTGGGGTTGCCTGAGATCAAAGGAGGAGGTGGAGATCCTTCATCTGTGACAGCCTATGGTGTGTACATGGGAATGAAAGCATCGGCCAAATATGTATTCGGAAACGATTCGCTGCATGGCAAAACGGTTTCGGTACAGGGAATTGGCAAGGTAGGTTGGCACTTGGTTGAGTTTCTTTATAAGGAAGGAGCCAAAATATATGTTTCCGATATCAATAACAGCATACTTCAAAAGGTTTCAAAAGAGTTTGGCGCCATCGTGGTTGATGGTCAGGATTTATTTGACTTGAACGTGGATATTTTTGCCCCGTGTGCTATGGGAGCTGTGCTCAATACCAACAGCATTAACAGACTGAAATGCACTATTGTTTCAGGTGCGGCCAATAATCAGTTGGAACATGAAGATGAACATGGAAACATGCTTAAGGACAAAGGCATTGTTTATGCCCCTGATTTTTTAATTAATGCTGGAGGATTAATCAACGTTTATTCTGAGTATACCGGTTATAACAGGGACATAGCCCTTGGACAAGCCGAAAAGATTTACGATACCACATTAGAAATTTTTGATACAGCCTCCAATGAGGGAATACATACGCAAAAAGCTGCCATTATGATGGCAGAGAAGCGGTTGAAATTGATAAAAGATGTAAAATCTTCTATTTGAGCTATAAAAAAGTAATTGGCCTTCTGGCAGGCTTAGCCTTACTAACCCGGTTGGTAAGCGCTCAGCAAAGCGTTAACAAATACAGAATTTTTGTTGGCATCGGAGACAATAACCCCGTTTCGGATTACACGAGCTTAACCGACGACTCCTTTTTAGGAGAGGTGAGCGGACAAGCCAGAGCCGGCATTCGTTTTTACGACAATTACGAACTGAACGTCGCGATGTATAAACGAAGTTTTCGGGCCATCGATAATAATCCTGAAAAATACCCCGGGATGTCGTACAATAAGCTTTTAGGTTATTCTGCTTCCCTCATCTATGAATTTCGCAATCCTGGAAGCCGGTGGGGCTGCCCTTTTGGTTTCGAGGTTATAAAATATAACAGAAATCTGGATTCAGCTTTAAACGATGTCAATCAAACGGTTTACTACGATCATTATGATGCGCTGGCCTTTGGGCCGAAAATTGGGGTGAGATATCATCTTTCAAAGCATTTTTTTATTGAGACTGAGTTAGAAATTCTTTATGAAAAGTTTAAACAGGATATTTTTTGGCCAGATAAGTATGAATTAGAAGCCAATGCCTTCAGCAGTTTTAAATTTTTCGGCTTGTCGGCAAACCTGGCCTTTTAGTTAGTTTTCTTGGGCGATCATAAGTCAATATTCAAAAGCGAGGCATTTTATCTGGGTATACTTACCCTCGTTGTCTTTTCCATTTTTACTGCTTATTCCATCGTTTCGCCCGGATGTGAAGGCGGAATGGACAGCTACAATCACTATTTGATTGCGAGGTACAGTTGGAAATATCCGCATCTTTTTTTGGACCAGTGGGGCAAACCCTTGTATAATATTATAGCATCGCCCTTCGCCAATGCAGGGTTTTTGGGTGTTGAAATATTAAATATCGGACTTTGGTTAGGCACAGCCTGGCTCAGCTGGTTGACGCTGAGAAAACTCAATATTAAACATGCCTGGATTGGGTTTGTTTTGGTGTTGCTGCCTGAAGTTGCCATTCAAAATGTGGTTTCGGGTCTTACCGAGTATCTCAATGCCTTTTTGCTGGTGAGTTTTATTTTGGCCATGGTTATGAAGCGGTGGAACCTCGCAGCCTTTATTTGTGGCTTGCTACCTTTTGCACGAAGTGAAGGATTTATCATGATGGCCGTATGTGGCTTTTACCTTCTTTTTATAGAAAAAAAATTCAAATCTTTGTTATGGTTCGTGGCAGGACCGGTTATTTTTAACTTCATAGGCTGGATGGTGATGGGAGATCCCCTCTGGATAATTACTCAAAATCCGTATATTAAAGCCCAGGAGTTAAATCTTAATTACTGTGGAAATGGAGGCTTTTTTCACTACTTCAATCAAATTCACACATTGTTTTCATTGGCTGGTGCTGTATTTATGGGGATAGCAGGATGTTATCTGCTTTACGAGTTTATTCGTAAAAGAGGGAAATTAACTTTCGAGGAGAGAATTTTATTTTGGCTCGTTTCAGGCATTTTTTGGCTTTATTTTATCGTTCACAGTTTTATCTGGTGGAAAGGCATGATGGGAAGCTGTGGGTATTTAAGGGTGATGATCGTTATAAGTCCCCTCATGGCCATACTGGGCACCTTTGGTTTCAATAAATTGCTTACCTCAAATGAGATTAGGTTGAATGGGGGTTTGGGACGAAATAGAAATTTTGCCATTTTGCTCCTGGCAGGAATGCTACTTATTTCCCTGAAAAAGGACATTGGGTTTGTGCGTCGAAATTTTCCGATTCCAATTTCAAATGAACAAAAAGAGTTTTTAAAAGTGGCTGAATGGTTAAAAAACGAACCCTATAAGGATGGGATGGTTTACCACTTATATGCTTATCTAAGTGTGATTACCGATATGGATCCCTATGATACACGGCATTTTACAGATTTGTGGAGTTTAGATATGAAATACGCCCCGGAGGGGAGTCTTATCATTTGGGATGCCCATTTCGGCCCCAACGAATGTAAATTGCCTTTGGAATACCTCATGAATCATCAGGATTTAAAATTGCTTAAATCATTTAAGCCGGAAGTTCCATTTAAAACCTTGAATGATTATCCATTTGAAATCTATGTATTCAAAAGAGTGAAGAAGTGAGGCGGAATTTGCCTCTAAACTGCCTACCTTTGCCGCACCAAAAAAATTGAAGAATCAGGGATGTTGAACAGGAGATTAATACGAGTTAAAGTGCTGCAGGCTGTATATGCTTATCACCAATCAGAGGTCAAGGATCTTAAATCAGCGCAGGCATTTCTGAAAAAATCAATAGTTGGCATCGAAGATACGTTTATGTCGATTTTTCAGTTTCCTCACGATCTTTTTCATTATGTGAAATTGAATTATGACCCACTCGAAAAGCATATTAAACGAACGAATGAGGAGGCGATTGAATATGAACTCTTAAGTGGAAATAAATGTCTTCAACTGCTTGAGCACCATGAAAAATCCAAGAATTTGTTCAGCGCCCCTTCTTATAATTGGGCTTCTGACCCTGATTTTTTAAAACTTATTTACAATCAAGTTACTGAAGCCGATTGGATTCAGGAGTTTAATAATGGAGAGCCGGATTTTGAAAAGAGCAGGGAATTTTTATCAGAGCTTTTCAAGTATCTGATTGAGGTTTCGGATGAGTTTAATATAAAAATGGAGGAAATTAACCTGCATTGGTCGGATGAAAAGATTCCTGTATTAAAATCACTTGAACGCCTTCTAAAATCATGTGATGAAAAGGGTGAGATGATCCAAATGCCATTGATCTCGAAAGATCTGGATGACGATTTGGATTACGCGCGAAAGCTATTGGAATACACTACTCAAAACCATACAACGTACGAAAACCTTATTTCTGTTCTTACGCCTGATTGGGACTCTGAACGCATTGCCCGACTGGACATGTACATTATGGTTATGGCCTTGGCCGAGTTCATGGAATTCCCATCCATACCTGTTAAGGTTACCATAAATGAGTACCTCGAACTTGCAAAAATTTACAGCACACCTCAAAGTTCAAAATTTATTAATGGGGTACTCGACAAGCTTTTAAGTCAATTGAGAACAGAGGGTAAGGTTAAGAAAATAGGGAGGGGCTTAGTTGAATAATTTGAGACTAAAAAATTATCTTTGCCAACCAATAAATTTTAACAGAACTATGAAATCATTTGTATACCTCATTTTTGTTTTTTCCTCGGTATTATTTGGGTGTGGCTCAAACAACGAGAGCAATAATGCCAATTTGATTGAGTCATCGTCGAGCGCGAATAATCCAAAAGGGAATAAGGACCAACCGGTTTTGACCTTTGAGCACGATCATTGGGATTTCAAAAACATGATAGAAGGAGAAGTGGTGGAGCATGATTTTACCTTCAAAAACACAGGAGGGAAGGCGCTTCTCATTTCCGACGTTCAGGCCAGTTGTGGCTGTACTATACCTGAATGGCCACGTCAACCCATCAGACCCGGAGAGGAAGGCAAAATTAAAATCAGATTTAACAGCAATGGCAAAGCCGATTTGGTGGAGAAGCATGTCACCATTATTTCAAATGCCAGCGAAGTAAAAAAAGAACTATATTTTAAAGCTTTTGTAAAGAAAAAGGCCGAAGAAGAAAATTAAATTAAAATAAAACCATGTATCAAATTTTATTAATGGCCCCAGGCAAAGGCAACGGCTCTATGAACATGATTATGATTCTCCTCATGTTCGTAGTGATGTATTTTTTCATGATTCTTCCTCAAATGAAGAAGGGTAAGGCTCAAAAGAAATTTTGGAGCGAATTGAAAAAGGGAGATCAAATCATTACGAGCGGAGGAATTCATGGTAAAATCATTGACCTGAAGGACAGTTCGGTGGTAATTGAAACAGAAGGAGGAGGCAAATTAAAAATTGAAAAATCAGCAATTTCTTTGGAATTGACTCAAGCGGCGGCCAAATCGGCAGCTTAAATTTAATTTTTAAATCAATAGTTTATCAAAAGTCATCTGAAAATTGGAGTTACCGGTGGCATCGGTAGCGGTAAGTCGACTGTTTGCCAAATATTTGAGCATTTAAACGTCCCCATTTATTTCGCTGATGCTCGTGCCAAATGGCTCATGCAAGAGGATGTTGAATTAAAAAAGAAAATTCGAAAGGCTTTTGGATGGGATGCTTACGACAACAAAAATCAGTTAAACCGCCCCTATCTGGCCACCATTGTTTTTAATAATTCAGAGAAACTCAATCTTTTAAATTCCCTGGTTCACCCTTCGGTATTTGAAGATTACCGCAAATGGGTGGCAAAACAAATGGCCTTCCCTTATTCCATTAAAGAAGCTGCTCTGATGTTCGAAACGGAGAGTTATGTGGAACTTGACAAGATTATAGTAGTAACAGCCCCCATTCAGCTCAGGCTTGAGAGGGTGACTCAGCGCGACAATGTTAAGAAGGATGATGTGCTTAAGCGAATGGAAAATCAGATGAGCGACAGGGAACGCATTGCCAAAGCCGATTATATTTTAAAAAATGATGGCAAACTTTCGTTAATTCAACAAGTATTAGATTTACACCACCAGTTTTTAGAACTTGCCAAAAATTAAAATAATACTTTTAATTTGCACAGAGTAATGCAGGAAAATAGAACCATCATATTGACACACTCCGAACTGGAAAGAAAATTGATAAGGATGGCTTGGGAAATTTATGAAAACAATTACACGGCTTCAAAAATTATCCTAATTGGTATTGCTGAAAACGGAAAATTTATAGCCGGTGCCATAGAGCAAACCTTAAAAAAAATTTCCGGAATTGAAGTTTACTCAGGATCCGTAAACTTTGATAAAAAGCTTGGTTTTGACGCAAAGGTTAACCTCGAAATTTCTTCCGAGATTAAGGGGGAGACTGTGGTTATTGTCGATGATGTTTTAAATTCGGGAAGGACTATGTTGGCCGCTATGTTGCCTATATTGGCCCTTAAACCGGCTAAAGTTCAAATTGCAGTTTTAGCCAACAGAAATCATAAAAAATTTCCTGTGCATGCCGATATTGTTGGCATATCTCTTGCTACAACCTTGCAAGAACACATATGGTTCGAAAAAGACTCAGCCAACCAAATGCAGGTTTACTTAACATAAAGCCTGTCGGATTTGCACAATGCTTAAAATCTTAGTTTTGTAGAAATAAAATCCATGTCAAAAATTAAATCAAGCATACTCCTTATTTCGCTCCTGTTTCTGTCAGGAATCTCCTTACACAATTGTAAAAATTGTGACGATTGTCAAATTTCACCCTCACCAAAGCAAGTGAAGGTGCTCAATAAAACAGGTGAAAATCTTATCTATGGAAGTTCCTCGGTTTATGATGTGAAGAATATTGCTATAAAAAACACACAGGGCGAAACCGTCGAGTTTTTCGCCAACAACTCAAATGGGTCCATAGATTTTACTTACTCGGTAAATTCGGGCTCTTATTTTATTGACCTTAGCGTTAGCGATCGCGATACCATTTCATTTGTTTATGGAAAAGATAAACATGTGGATTGCTGTAGTTCTTTTGACGTGACAGATGCTACCACTGTGAATGGAAAAACAGTGGAGAACACCGACAATATCATCATCGTTAAATAAGAGTTCACTATGAAGATGCAGGAAGTCAGCTTTACCGGCATCGGCGACTTTTTTGATTATCTGACTCCACAGGAAAAGGAAATCGTTGAAGTCCTGCGTAATTTAATTATAGAGCTCTGCCCTGGGGTGAAGGAAAAGCTCAGCTACAACGTTCCTTTTTATTCAAGAAACAAAACATTGTTTTTTCTATGGCCTGCCTCTGTGAAGTGGGGTAAAAAACAATCCTACGATGGAGTACGCATGGGATTCACCCAGGCTTTCCGAATGCCTAACCCCAATGACTTTCTGGTTAAGGATGGCCGAAAGCAAGTGTATTGGCACGATTTTCATGTGCTTGAAGATATTGATTTGGAGATGGTTAAATTTTTTATTCTGGAGGCTATTGTTGTTGATGACGATTTGGCCTCACATGCGTCAATCAGAAAAATATTGGATTAAGATGCCTGCTTTTGAAGGCCCAATGAGGGATTCTATTTCACTTCGGTCGGCGGTTTTAATGTTCTTTACACTTTTAAATTTTTTCAACAGCAGGCTGGCGGTTTCTTCGCCTATGCCTTTTATTTGAGTGAGTTCAGTGCCCAGGCTTCCCTTGCTTCGCTTGTTGCGGTGCTTTGAAATGCCAAATCGATGAGCCTCGTCCCTCAGCTGTTGAATTATTTTCAGCGTTTCAGATTTTTTATCAATATAAAGTGGCAATGGGTCCTCAGGATAGTAAAGTTCTTCCAGCCTTTTGGCAATCCCAATGATCGCAAACTTGCCGTAAACATCAGCAGCCTTAAGCGCTTCCATGGCTGCGCTCAGTTGACCTTTGCCACCATCTATCACCACAAGGTCTGGAAGAGGCTGGTTCTCCTCATTCAGTCGCGCATACCGCCTGTAAACGGCCTCGTACATGGTGGCAAAATCATCGGGACCAACAACGGTTTTGACATTAAAAATGCGATAGTCGCCTTTGGAAGGTTTCCCATTTTTAAACACCACACAAGCCGATACGGGGAAGTTGCCTTGTATATTTGAGTTGTCGAAGCATTCAATGTGTCGGGGTTGAACACTTAATCTCAGATCATTTTGCATCACAGACATGAGCCTGTTTATCTTTATGTCGGGATCCAGTTTATCGTATTGTTCTAATTTTTCCTTTTTAAAATGCAGCAGATTAGTCATGCTAATTTCCAATAACTTTAACTTATCTCCTGCCTTGGGAAAAACGTATTTTAAGTTTTTATCCTTGGTTTCGATTTCGAGTGGCACAATTACTTCTTTTGCAGTGTCACCAAATCGCTGTCTCATTTCCACAATGGCCATTTCCAGTATTTCTGAATCGGATTCATCCAGTACTTTTTTGTATTCAATGGTTTGAGTTTGAATAATAATCCCATTCGCTACTTTTAAAAAATTGACAAAGGCAAACTGCTCGCTGCTGCTTATGGTAAACACATCGACATTGTGTATGGTCTGACTCACCACCATCGATCGTCCTTGGTACTTCTGAAGTAAATCAATCTTTTCCTTGTACTGTGCAGCAAGTTCAAATTTTAATTCTTCAGCGGCCGCAAGCATTTGGGTTTTTAAATGATGTTTAACCTCACCCAAATTTCCTCTCAAAATATTTTTAATGCACTTGATGGATTCCAAATAATCGACTTCAGACTCCAGACCTTCGCATGCCCCTCTGCAATTTCCTATTTGATACTCCAAACACACCTTGAATTTTTTAGATTCAATGTTTTTTTGTGTCAGGGCGTAGTTGCAATTTCGGGTAGGGTAAAGTTTTTTTACCAAATCCAGCACGATATGCATTATACGGGGTGATGAATAAGGACCAAAATATTCTGAGCCGTCCTGTACAGGGTTCCGCATTGGGTAAACCTTTGGGAAACGCTCATGGGTGATGCGAATGAGGGGAAACGACTTATCGTCCTTAAGGTTGATATTATACCTAGGCTGATATTCCTTGATTAAGCCATTTTCGAGCAGCAATGCGTCCATCTCGGTTTTGACTACCGTGTATTCGAAACGCGCTATTTTGGAAACCAGCACCGCCGTTTTTTTGTTTTCGTGTTGCAGTTTGTTGAAATAACTGCTCACTCTTTTTTTAAGATTTTTGGCTTTACCGATATAGAGCAGTTGCCCTGTGGCATCGTAGTATTTATATATGCCGGGTTTGCCCGGAAGTTTAGATAGGCTTTCCCTGAACTGCTCTGATTTTTGCAAAATGCTGATAAGAAAAAATTAAGGACTCAATATTAGGGAGAATATTAAAGAATAGTTAGGATTTGGAGACAAGGACAGGCCTTTAGAGGGTAAATTATACCGTCATGATGTCTTTTTCTTTCTCCACCACCATTTCGTCTATTTTTTTAATATAGGTATCTACAAGTTTTTGAATGTCGGCTTCGCCGTCTTTGGCTTCGTCTTCACTTAATCCATCTTTTTGAAGTTTTTTTATTCTTTCGATACTGTCCTTTCTCACTGTGCGGATGGATATTTTTGAATTTTCGGCTTCATGTTTTACCTGCTTTACCAAACCTAGTCTTCTCTCTTCGGTAAGTGGTGGGACGGCAATCATGATGATGGTTCCATCGTTTTGGGGGTTTAAGCCCAGGTTAGCAGCCATTATGGCTTTTTCAATGGTAGGAATCATGGTTTTTTCCCATGGCTGAACGACAAGAGTCCTTGCATCAGGGGTATTAACGTTGGCAATTTGATTCAAAGGCATGTTGGCGCCAT
Source organism: uncultured Chitinophaga sp. (assembly GCA_964617955.1). Classification (GTDB taxonomy): domain Bacteria; phylum Bacteroidota; class Bacteroidia; order NS11-12g; family UBA9320; genus JABWCE01. The sequence continues at coordinate 21,894 of CAZTXB010000007.1, read as the reverse complement.
AATATTCAACCATAACGCCATCGAGTACCGAAGGCATGGCTTTGCCGGCCCTTAACCTCGAAAATTCAACTCGGGCATGTTCAATCGCCTTATCCATTAACTCACGGGCATGTCCATTTATCTCTTTTAAATCACTCATATCATCATAAAATGTTTGACAAAAATAAAGAACATCCCTTCAATTTTTCATTTTTTGAAAGCTAAATGAATGAAAAATGAAAATTAAAAGAAAAAGGGTTAAGAAAGGCTTGCTTTAATAGTTGATTTGAATACTCATAAGCCCTAAAATAAGAATTAGGAACAGAAGGTTTTTAAACCAATCCTTTCCTTTTTCGTCTTGAAAGTAATTGGTTGCAAATGTGGTGATGGGGATAACAACCAAGGCCATATTGTACCATAAATTCAGTTTTTGAAATACGACGATGAGTATTCCAACCATCCAAAGGAGTCCAAATACCCATGCAAATCTTCGTGATTTATTGCTAATTTTATTGCTGCTAAACTGAAAGTGGTAATACGAAAAAAGTGAAATAAGAACCAAAAGAATGAGATACAGATAAAACCTTTCCTGCCAGTGTCCAAACGACAAGCCCAAATTAAGAGGGGTAAAATTGAAAAACATGGCAAAGAGTGAAAACTTTCCGAGCAGAAAATAAATACAGGCCGAAACAAAAATTACCATAAAAATGGAAAGCAGCAGGATTAACAGATTATTAATACTGTAATTGTAAATAATAATCACTCCGATGAGAATAAAAGGCACGTAAAACATAGCCTCTTTGCTCAAAAGGAAGGAGATACCGAGTAGTGTTCCTATGTCGAGAAACAGCATACCCGGATTTTTGCCACTGTCTCGGAGTTTTAACAATCTGTCGAGAATCAATATCAGAAAAAAATTCAGAAAAGAGGCGGGGTTGAGGTAAAACTGCTCGTTATAAACTATTGCGAGCATCACATACAAGATAAAGGGAAATAGGGAGCGTTCTTTTATCACCTTATGATGGTGTAAAAAGTACGTTAGTAATCCTGCCTGAGTGAGCACAAAGGCTACACCCAAAATGATCTCGAGGTACTTATAACTGGAAATGATAGATTTTATAAAAGTAAATAAGGGGGTGTAAGTTACCTGAGGGAAATCCGGAACGGCTTCAAAAAACATTTTTGATAGCACCAGTAAAAAAAATCCCAAAAAAATTCCTCCTATACCACCATTTCTTAAAATTTGAATCATTACCTAAAACTTATTTTTAACAGGGCAAACTTACGGTCTTTTATTACAGGAACAAGTATTTTGTCCCGTGCAATTTGTTTGCCCTCGCCGGGAATAATAAAAGAGTTCATGTCGTCGCCTTTGGCTGCCACTGAGCGAACCAATTGGCCGCTTGGCAATACCCTATAAAGAATAATGTCGCCTCCGGTAGCAATGGGGTCGTTATACAAGAGATGGATATCTTCGCCATTTGAAGAGATAAAAACAGAACCCAGCAAACCGCCATCATTAATGGTGTTTTGATTTTTTGAGATCCAGTTTTCCCAGGCCAGCTGACCGAGGCTATCGTAATTTTGAATAATCACATTTTCGAAATTGTATACATTTTTGCCGGGTACGGCATTGCTTCCCGAATTATTGAGGTTCACATCTTTCTCTCTGAGAATGAAAGAGTTTTCCGAAATTTTAACGTAGCCGCCATCCGAACGACATATAATTTTAAGTGGTAAATAAGTTTGGGCCAGATGCGAACTGGTTAATTTGGAGTCCCCATTGCTCCCTTTGATTAAGGCATAAGTGAATTGGGTTTTGCGAATGGTAAAAGAATCCGTCGCAAGATTAGTCCAGTATGCTGAGAACTCTCCAAGATAACCGTTTTCAAAATCGTTGGTGTAAAACCCGCTAATTCCCTTTACTTTGGTGATGGGATTAAAAAAAATCACCGGTTTTTCGAGTTGGTACAAACTGTCGCTTAGAATTTTAAAAATGTCGTTTTCAAAAATGGCGAAGCTCTGCAAAGCGTTGACCTTGTTTTTCAGCTGAAATAGGACACTGAAATTTTGATTATCATCAAAAATGGCGTCTTCAAGTTGTTCATAATCTAATGTGCCAGGTATTTTGAATTCTCCGCTTCTCACGAGGTTCAAGCTTTTATCGATTACCGAATACTGGTTATAATTACTTCCATTAGCAGATTCACCATATCGCAGAACAAGATAATGCTGATGATCGAAGGAGCTCTTTACCAAATAATTTGGCTCACCGCTTTTTGATGGGAGAGGAGGCAAGGAAATTGAAATTTCGGTTTCTGTGGTTTCAAAATTCGAGTTGATAACATTGGCCAGCACCACATATTTTTTTAGTTTCTTATCATATTTTGATTTTAGCAAGAGAAGACCGTTCTCGCTTAGATCGGAATAGATGATTCGGGTGCTTTTAAGCAAATAACTCTTGGTTAGCTCCAATCCTAAATTATGGCGATACCGCTCCATCACTACAAATTTTGAGAGAAACTTATTGCGATGTCTTAACACATAAATACCGGCGTCGTTTTCACCAACAATGGTAGTGAAAATGGAATTGCCTCTTAGTTTTTGGGTATTGCTCCACTCAAGACTTTGAGAAGAAACAACACGCGAAAAGGCAAGGCAAAAAATTAAAGTAAATATACGTCTTTTGTGCTTCAAAATTTACTAGGGACCGGTAGGGTATAAAGTGACCACACCCAAAGGCGAATTTAGAGATTTAAAGCCTATAAAGCTGTATTTTTTCTTTTAATAAGCAGGTAGGAGAGGATTCCTATTCCTATGAAGCCAATGGCAATTCGGCTGGTTTCCCATTTATTAATCAACAGATCTATGGAAATGAAGCCGGCACATAAAATGTAAAGAATGGGCAACAAGGGATAGAACAAAGTTTTATAGGGTCTCTCTGCCTCAGGGCGCGTTTTCCTCAAAACAATGACTCCGGCAATGGTAACAACATAAAATAACAAGGAAGCAAAAGTGGTATAATCGAGGAGCATGTTGTAGGTTCCACTCAGGCACAATACCGAAGCCCATACAGCTTGCATCATAATGGCATTCCCTGGTACGCTTCTTTTATTTAAGGTAGCTGCTTGTTTAAAAAAGAGCTTGTCCTTGGCCATGGCATAATACAAACGTGCCCCTGCCATAATTAAGCCGTTGTTACAGCCAAAGGTAGAGACCATGATCATCACCGCCATCATAATAACTGCAGCAGCACCAAAAATTACTTCAGCGGCCGCTACACCTACTCTATCGTACTTAGCCCACATAATCCCCCTTGAAAGGGCTTCGGTACCTTCGGGATTTCCGTCAATTGGCAAAAGCATAAAATAAGCAAGGTTGGCCATAAAGTACAATAGAACTACCAGACCGGTACCTATGATCAAACTAAGTGGAATGTTTTTCTGCGGATTTTTTACTTCGCCTGCCGTGTATGTGATATTGTTCCAAGCATCGCAGCTAAACAGCGACCCGACCATGGCTATGCCAATCACTACCACCAGTTGCCCGCCTTGAAGGGTTTCTTTTATAATCCCTCCACTTTCCGTTAACTTAGTGGATTGTGCGCTCCAAAATTGAGACCAATTATAAACAAAAGCTTCGCTATTGTATCCGGCATAAATCCCTGCAATAATTAAAAAAAGGAGAGAGCCAATTTTAGCCACGGTAAAAATTCCCTGAACCATTTTTGCATTTTTAACACCCATTAAGTTGTTCATTGAAAGCAATGCAATCATTGAAACAGCCACAACTTGTTGAGCGTTAATTTTAAATTGGCCTATGCTCATCAGTATGTTTTCAGGGCTTATCCATTCGAAAAGTACACCTGAAAATTTAGCAAAGGCGATAGCTACGGCAGCAATCACACCGGTTTGAACTACAAAAAAAGTAATCAACCCAAAAACAAAACCGGTTCCCTTGCCATAGGCTTCGGCCAGGTACACGTATTGACCACCGGCTTTGGGAAACATTCCGGCGAGTTCGCCATAACCCAGTGCTGCCATCATGGTAAGTAAACCTGTGAGCAGCCAAACCACCAAAATCCATCCCGGAGATCCGAGTTGCTGCGACATGCTCGCTGTGACAATAAAAATACCTGAACCTATCATAGAACCAGCAACGAGCATACTGCTGTCGAAAAGGCCAAGTTCTTTTTTGAAATTGTTTGAATCCGCCATAATAAATACGCGGTCAAACATAGAACATTTTACCTCAATTTAACTCATCGCGGTTTTCTATTTTTTCGGTTAATCAAAACTGCTGAAAATAGAACGCACTAAAATCAAATCAATGATTCACTTCAATTAAAAACTTGGAATAGTCGGTGTTTGGCGGGTATTCTAGGCCTAGGTTTCGGCCAAGGGTAATGAGCTGGCCTCTGTGATAAGTGCTGTGATTTACAACGTGTTGAATAAAGCAGTAGCAAGACTTTTTTCCTTTGAGCCAGGCGGTATCCACGATAAATTCTTCTTGGAGCTGTTCTTCGGTTAAGCTGTGAACAAACATTTCAAAACGATGAGACTGGCGGTGTATTCCTTCAAAAAATAGCGAAGCCGATTGTTTGTAGTCTTCTCTGAACTCGGTTTTGCTTTTTTTCTCCAGAAACGCCAGCCAATACCGCTCCGCATCCCAAATATGCAAAAAGGTGGACTTTAGGGTTGAAAAACTTGATGGTATTTTTTCGGTTAAAAGTTTTGGATCCTTGTCCTTTAACCAATGAATGATTTGGTAATTGGCCCATGTATTATAGGAGGCCAGTTCATCAAATATTTTTTTGCTATCCAATTATATTTTAATCAATGTGGTTGAATAGGAATAGCTCGTTTTAGGGGCTTTTTTAATCCCATCTATTGTTACTTTATAAACGACGTCAGCGGTGCTGTTAGTCACGATGCCGGTAGGTTCCCACACAACGGTGTTGTCGCCATAGCCGTTGTTGGTAGTCGAAACCACTTTAAGCGTTACAGCTCCGGCCGGCCCGCTCATTGTTACCGTTGCTGACGAAAAATCGGCGCCCGGAATTCCAAACGACCAACGTGCAAATACTAAATTCTGCGGGATATAATTTTTTGGAGGATAGGCAATAAACTCAGGGATTAGGGTATTTCCCCCGGCAGTGCCGATGCAGCCGAGTGACATGCTAGAATTGGTGGTTCCATAGCTGAATTGCGTTTTTGCTGAGTGCAAAATCCACCGGCGATGGCCTACTGCAAAATTACTTGAGCCATTATCTGCCATGAATGCAGTTACTGAATTAACCGAGTGGTTGCCGAGACTTAGATTGCTTGTTTGTGCGCCATTTGCGCCCAGGGTAGTATAGCATTTCCAGCTTGTCGGAGGCGTGTGACTGAGTTGAGAATTGGCTTTCATCATCAGGGCCGCTTCCTGGTACATTGGAAATTTGGTAGCGTCTAAGGTGGTATTATCGTTTAAGCCTACAATTTTTCTGAAATAATTAATGCGCTTTATTACCATTTCATTGGTACTCTGCGAAGCTGAACCGGCCACACAGCTTGTGGTATTTCCTGTCCAAAGGGGATCGCTCACTGCTGAACCCAGGTAAAGATTATTGTAGTCATCGACAGCTATTTCCCTTTCACTTTTCAGAGGCACGTCATCGCCATTATTGTCCTTCTTGCAATTGTTTAAGGTTAAGCTCACTAATAAAGTTAATCCAATAAAAATAGGTTTCAGTTTCAATTTGTACATGGGGCTATAAAAATATTGGCAAAGATCATATTAATTCTTAAAAATTTAAAACAAGTCTGAAATTGTTTAGGGAAGATAACTTTAACTTTGCATACTCTTGAACCGTTTTAAAATAATTTTTGTTTCTGTGCTCTTTCTTTTGCTGCTGGGGGGGAGTTTTTATATTTCAAGAAATCAATCCAATTCATTTCCACCGGCCGGAAAACTGATACGTGACAATGAATTGCCCATTCCGCCGCGTATTAGTTTTAATGTTTCTAAGCAACGCCAGGTATTTATAAAGGATTTATTTAAAGGGTGCAATTTAAGCGGGGATAAGAAAAAATTAATAGAGGCTTGTAATTTTAGCAGCCCTGAGGTAAGAGATTATGCCATTAGGGTGGCGGGCAATTCACCCGGAACACTCAATCTTGGGCAATTGTGCGATATGTTTGACCAGGCTTTTACAAAATGGAATTACGTAAACGACCCTAAAGGTGAGAACTATGTGGCCAGTGCAAGCGAAACCTTATCCAATAATTTTACCGGCGATTGCGATGATTTTGCGGTTTTGGTATGCTCAAGCATTTTGGCGATTGGCGGGGAGGCACGTATCAGCTATGCCTACAAAGGGAAAAAAGGGCATGCCTTCACTGAAGTGAATCTTGGCAACACCCCTCAGGAAATTGTAACCGAATATTTAACCAAGCGTTATAAGCTGAAAACGGTGAATGGAAAGAGGGACAAATCGGGCAATTGGTGGTTGAATTTAGATTGGTTCGCCGCCTATCCGGGAGGTCCCTACTTTAAATACAGCCATGGGCAAAGGTTTTACATACTGCAAAACTACTGTGAGACCATTTAATTAATAAAGTCAAGAAACGAAATAAGCTGCATGCAAACCGCCAAAGAGAGATACCGGGGAAATTTAAACTTCATTGTGATGGTGTTTTTTGTTTTGCTTGCATTCACGGCCGGTTATTATTTCGGAATCCTGAGCTCGAAAGGTGCAGTGATTGAAACGGGCACCACAGGTAATTCCTTTTACCAAAATATATGGGTTTACAGGGTCGACATTTTCAATTTGTTAATTATAGCCATTGCTTACGTATTTGTCGTCATGCTCGGATTGGTCATTTTCGGACGTAATTTTTTGAGCCGGTCAAAGAACAGCAAAATTGAAGGCATAGAGCGTTTGGGAGAACTTTATTCAAAGGGTCTGCTTACAGCCGAGGAATTCGAAAGTCAGAAATCCCAGTGGCTTGATGATAACGAGGGGGCTTAGGTTATTCAGTCTTTCTTTGGCCAATCGTACCACTCTAATTTACCTGCGTGCAATTTAATATCGCTCCATTGAGAAATGTCTATATTGAAAAGTCCCATTCCACATGTCGGCAAGTTGTCGAGTTTGGCATTTCCAATAAAGTTGAAAAGATCAGTTAAGCCAGGGTTATGCGCTATTACGGCTACGCAATTAATTTCAGGTAAATTGGCCAATTGGTAAAGCAAAACATGATAGTTAGCTAAATATAACTTTGGTTCAATAAGGCGAATGGATTTATCAAAGTCTAAAAATTTGAAGGTTTGCTTAGCGCGTTTGGCCGGGCTAACCAAAATCAATTCAGGTTTGAAGCTTATTTTCGACAAACGCTTCCTCATGAGTTTGCAATCCTCTTTGCCCTTGTCGGTCAGAAATCTTTCATGATCGGAATCGTAACCTGAGGCAATGGTTTTTGCATGCCTAATAAGCAGAACTTGTTTCATGATGTAAAACGCAAAGAAAGTTATTTTTTTATGAAAAGACCTTCCTATTCTCAAAATAGGAAGGCCTTTAGATGCCTTACCGGGCTCTAAATAAATTAAACTTGTTTGCCTATCAAAGGTCAGCCAATAGGCCGTCTAAATCTTCGACCGGAATTTTTCGAAATTGAGGCTCAATTTTGAGTCCGGTTGTGGCCGTCGATTCCATCACTGAAACCATAGCGTAGTCGTCTATCACCCTCAGGGTTACAAATTTAAATTTTTCATTTTTTGGCAAGTTGACGAAACCGGTTTCAGGGCTGCTGGAGTTGTAATTAGGGCTTAGCATGGATTTTATATTAGTGAGAACTACCACCTGATACGATTCAGGATAACGCTTAAAAGTCACAGGGGTTAAGTCAGCCTTCACAAAACGATCGCAGTTAATCCACCCGAGTTTGGGTGTGTTTCCGGTAAAATATTGCTGTGCCGACACCCTTTGATTCGCTAGCCATTGCTGTTGAATGGCAGCCACTTGTCCGTTCATTTCTTCTCCAAAAACACTTGAGAAATCGGATTGATTTTCAATGATATAGTTTTCCAAAAATTTATTGTTCCATAAGCGTTCGCTATAATTTAGTTCGTCTTTAATTTCAACTTTTGGTACTTTTAAAATGTTGATTTTACCATTTCTAACCCATTTTTTGTAAATGTTCTCGTATTTCATCAGCAGCAGTCTGTTTACAAATCTCTTCATCCTTGTTAGATGTTCAATTCTCACCGTTTCGCTCTCTGTAAGCCTTGTAGTTCTTGAAAAGGTTTGCAAATAAGTCATTGGCATGCTGTGGTATTGGGTTCGGCTTACCGAGGCCGAATACAGGTATTGCATACCTCGTTTCACCCGAACCTTGTCGTGATGGTCATAAATTTGATCGATCGCTTGATTCAAAGCCTTTTTAGTGTCTCGTAGCCAGGCATATACTTGTTCTACTTCCAGGTTAAAATTTTCGACCTTGGTTTGATGAACCTTCATAAATTCAGAGTAGGCGAGTAGTTTTTCATTGTAAAACTTGAGTCTCTCTTGATAGGAAGCCATATTTTTTCGATGCACCTGTTCAACCCTTTTCTTTCGCATTTTAGGGGTAGAAAGAATCCAGCCCAATTGTGAAAATAAGGATTTAGCCTCTGGTTTCTCAGGTTCTCTTGGCGGCTTTGGTTTTGAAGGAGCATTCAACGGTTTTGGCGCATTCATCGACAACTGAAAATCTTTGTAAGTCAAGACTTCAGTTCCAATACCATCGATAAGTTTTTTGAGAACCGTCTCATTGAGCTTATTCGACACACGATTGTACATGGCATTAGTGGCAAATGGCTTGCTGGTGTTTTGCCAATCAATTTTGCCACTGGCATCCTTTACCCCCTCAAACACAAACATGTCGGTTTGACTCGTTTGGGTTGGTAGCTGTATGTTAATCTGTTTGCCATCAGCCAATACCAGCTCAATATTATTGCTAAATGCCTCAATGGAAATCATGCCCCCGGTTTCCAACAACTGATCTCCACTCATGGTATACACATTGTTAATCATGGCATCCATTAGGGTATTGACCTCCTTCAGTTTTATCTTAATGTTGCTCAAATCCACTTCGGAGCCATCAGCACTTTTAAAAGCATTTTGGGGAATATTTATCACAGTGGCGTTATCGGTTGTAATGCTGTTGGTTTTATTGGCATTGAGCCAATAGGTTTTGGTTTTGTTTTCTTGCTTTTCCTTTAGCCATTCTTCTGTATTTTTAAAATGAAGAAAGGTAATCAAAATTTCCACTGATCGGTTGACAGCTTTACCTTCCTCATTAAAATTGGAGGCCAAAGGCCTCAACTCCCCTATCCAATTTTCAGAGATTTCGGTTTGCGACCAGCCCGAATTTATAAGGTGTTGAGCCACAGTCTCCGTTCTCTGCTTAGAGAGGTTTTTATTGTAATTCAGTGTGCCGTCGAAATCGGTGTGCCCGATTAACTTAATTTTAGCTCTGGGGTGAAGTTTTAAGTAAGCCTTCACCTCTTTGAGTTTGCTGAGGGCCTCTGGTTCGAGGGTGTAGTCCCCGCTTGAAAATTGAATTAAAAAACTTTTTGAAACTTGGGTTGCATAGGCAGGACATAAAAAGGCCAAGGCCAGAACGATTAGGAACTTTCTCATAATTTTTTTTATTAAGTTTTACCAAAAGTTCATTCGCTGAGTCAAGAGCGTTTTTCGTTAAAGGTTGGCCAACAAATGCATTAACGGACCCAATCCATGAACATCATATGGATTACATAACGCTGATTATTTGTCAAAATTATGTCACACCGAAAATGAGCGAATTTTTTTTACAAACTTCTCAGTGGATAGAGGTTTGATAGTAAGTGAGTTCTGAGTTATGTCTAGGGCGCTTCGCCGCTTTTTTCATTCTGCGACAGTTTGTAAAAGGAAATGCCTGTCCACACCCATGCCAGCATCATGCAGATGCCACCAAGAGGGGTTATAGCGCCAATCCAATTCATTCCTTCTATACCTACCAGAGGCCTTATGGCCAGGAAGTATAAGGTGCCGCAAAAAATAAGAATTCCAACCCGCAATAGGGCCGAGGGCCAGGCAAGTGAAATCTTAAAGGTATGAGAGAGCATGCCCATCAGGATTAAACCTATGCATCCGTAAAACTGGTATTTTACGGCTGTGTCAAATTCTTTAAGATGGATTTCGGGCAAGCTGTTTTTGAGAGAGTGGGCCGCGAATGCACCCAAAACGATGGCCGCAAAAAGTCCAAATGCACCACGATAGATGGCCTGTGAAGAATTTTTATACATTTTATTAGGATTGTTAAATATTGTTGAGCGAAATTGCAAAAGTATTTAATAAAACTATGAAATTTAAATTCGTTCAATGGATTCTGTTTTTACCCTTGCTGACTGTTCTTTTGAATTCTTGTGTACCTGAAGAATTTACAACCACAGGTTTCAAAATGGATACTTTTAATCCTGAATACGCCATTCCATTAATTGATGACGATTTATCCATTGACGATATCCTAAAATCAAGTAACTCTTTCATCAAGAAATACGATGACGGCGCCATGTCCATTGTATACAGAGGTCAGATGTTCTCTTCAACCGCCGGTGAGGCAGTGGAATTGCCAAACCAAACTTTTACGCAAAGCTTAACTTTGGATGCAGCGCAGGCAGCGGCTTTGTCGTCAGGGACTGACCAAAGCATCAGCATCCCCTTAAGCGAAACCTTTGCCATTGGAAGTATGGAGATTGATTCCATCCTGTTTAAAGTGGGCAATTTTATGGCATCCATTAGCAGTGAAATAAAAACCGACGGGGAGGTCAATATTAGTATTGAAGATTGCAGGTTGCTGGGCAACTCACTTCAATTAAAAGTTCCCTTTACCTATGGCGGTTCGTTACCGGTGGTAGCTTCGGCCACTAAAGCAATGGCAGGATTCCTATGGAATATGACCGAAGGTGGGATGGGGTACAATTTTGTTAAGATTAAACTGGATATTATGTTGAAAGGCACTGCCCAGTCGGTCGATGCAGGAGAGAAGATGACCATTGATCTTGGGTTTAGCACTATGAAATTTGCAAAATTCTATGGATACATTGGCAAAATAAATCTGCTTAATGGTGGAGATACCATTGACATGACCATTTTTGATAAGGGGGGATCCGGGCAGTTCACCCTTGGCAACCCAAAAGTAAAAATCATTTGTGGCAATTCATTTGGTGTTCCGGTTAAGGCAGGCTTTACCAAACTTTCAGGGATTACGTCTGGAACGGCTACGACTGTAAATCCATTGCCTGACCCCTTGCCTGTGCCAACCCCAAATATTTCGGAGATGGGTAAGCTGATTTATGATTCGGTGACCCTTGATAAGAATAACAGCAATATTAAAACGGTTATTAATACCCAACCAAAGCAAGTTTTTTTTCAAACATACATAGAGTTGAATCCAAATGGAAAGACGCAACGAAACTTCGTAACAGAGTACAGCCAAATAAAATTTATTGTAGATGTTGAGCTTCCTTTGGATGGAAGTGCCAAGGATTACGTTTTTGAGGAAGTTACCGACGTAGGCTTTGAAATGCCAAAGGCCGATGTTATTGAAAATATTACTTTGAGATTTGCAGGAAACAATGGTTACCCTATTACCCTTGGCACACAGGTTTACCTTTTAGACTCAACCGGATTCACCTTTGATTCTCTTTTTTCTGCCCCGGATTATAAATTTTTAGCCGGAGCTCCTGTGGGAACCGACGGAAAGGTTACGGGAAGAACCGCTACCAATACCGACATTGTGTTTACTGCGCTCAGGGCTCAGCGACTGAGTCGGCTTAAGAAAATAAAACTGAAAGCCGGATTAAGCACAACCAGTGTCGGGGGCACTTATCCCGAAGTCAAAATTTTTAGCAATTATGTGCTCAACATTAAAATCGGCATGATGGCCAAACTCAATATCAACTCTGAGTTTTTCGATAGTTTAACCAATAAATAGAAGAGAAATGAGAGGTGTAAAATATTTAATTCTTTTTTTTCTTGGGCTCTCCATGCGGCTTAATGGGCAAAATAATTTAACCATGTATAACATGCAGACCTTGCCTCAGCGTATACAAATCAATCCGGCGCTTATCTCCGATTCCAGGTTTTACTTCAGTATGCCCGGATTCTCATCTATCCATGTGCTGTATGGAAACAATGGTTTTAAGCTCAAAGAATTGATGAGTGTAGATCAGGATAATAATTTGGTTATACATCCAAAAAAGTTTTACAATGCCCTTAATAAGAACAATCGCATTAGCATGGACGGTCATTTTGAGCTTTTTAATGTTGGTTTTAAGGCAAGAAAAAGCTTTATAACTCTGAGTTTGAGCGAAAATGTAAAGAGCGGATTCAGCTACCCAAAAGACTTTATAGGTTTGTTTGTCATCGGCAATGCAGGCGAAAATCTTGGCAAGGATCTGAATTTTAACTTCGGCTTCGACGTCATGGCCTACAATGACGTGAGTGCCACCTACTCAAGGATGTTTCTAAAAGATAAATTGCGCCTTGGTATCAAAGGGTCGTATTTAAATGGTATTTTTAATTTTAATACGGAGCGCAGCGATTTGATTTTCAATACCAACGCTCAAGATTTTCATTACACGATCAGGTCAGATATTAAAATTAACACTGCGAGTATCATCGATACCCTGAATGAGAATTTCAACGCTGACAACATCGCATTTAATGTGCTGAAAAGCCGGAACAGAGGCATGTCGCTTGGTTTGGGTGGAACTTATCAGCTTAAGCCAAGAATTGTTTTATCGGCGAGCATAATCAACCTTGGTTTTATAAATTGGAAAGAAAATGTAATGACCTACCAGAGCGAAAAGCCTAACAGCCCAGTTGAGTTTAAAGGAATGAAGGTAGGTGATTTTTTTACCGAAAACGGCAACATGGATTCTTCGGTAAGGGCTTTGCTTGATACTTTAAAGGATAAATTTAAAATGAAATACACCTACGGCTCCTATAAAACCAATTTGCCATCGACATTTTATTTAGGAGGTAACTTTTGGTTAACCAAACGGCATAATTTTGGCTTGCTTTTTTATGGCAATTACTTTCAAAAAAAGCTGAATCCGGCCTTCACTTTATCTTACAATGGGAAAATCACCAGAATTGTTGGCCTCTCGGTCTCCTATTCCATGATCAATCGCTCATTTGTGAATGGGGGAGTGGGCTTAACCTTAAACGGCAGCGCCTTTCAATATCATTTTGTCGCGGATAATTTGCTCGGCATTATAAAATATCGAAATGCAAATACAGTTGATTTTAGAATGGGTATCAATTTTACTTTTTTGAGAAAGGACAAACAACCAGGACTCAAGGGACCATCGAAGAAATTAGGATAAAGCCGATGGCGCCCTTTCTGAATAACTATTGCATAATGTAAGCCTAAAATATTTGCCTTGAAAGAGTCGACCTTCATCAACCAGAACAAAGACAAATGGAAGCATTATGAAGAAGTTTTAAAGTCGAAGGCTGGAGAAGCTGACGAATTGAACGCGTTGTTTATACAAGTAACCGACGATCTGTCTTATGCCAGATCATTTTATAAAAACCGATCGGTAAGGGTTTACCTTAATGCTTTGGCACAGAGTGTTTTTCTGAGAGTATATACCAAGCGAAAGAGAAGCCAATCTTTTGTTTCCAAATTTTTTAAAGATGAACTTCCAGCAATATTATTCGATGCACGAAAGGAAATGCTGGTTTGCTTTTTGATATTTATCGTGACCCTTTGCGCAGGGGTTTTTAGCAGCATAGAGCAAACAGGTTTTGCGCGTCAAATTCTGGGTAATGAATACGTGGATATGACCCTCAGTAACATTAAGAATGGGAAGCCCATGAATATTTATTCTCAAGGCGGCGAACTTGAATCGTTTTTAAAAATAGCCTACAATAATTTAAGGGTAGATTTATTAACGTTTGTGACAGGTTTGTTTTTTTCAATTGGCGCTTTGTTTGTACTTGCCTACAATGGAGTGATGGTTGGCGTTTTTCAATATTTATTTTATGGCTCGGGTTATTTTGGGTTCACAGTGTTAACCATATGGCTACATGGAACGCTAGAGATGTTTGCCATGATTCTCTCAGCGACAGCTGGTTTGGTCATGGGCAAAGGATTGATTTTCCCGGGAACGTATACCCGATTCGAGGCTTTTCGAATTTCTGCCATCCGAGGCGTTAAGATTTTAATTGTTGTAATACCCTTAACACTGATAGCGGCTATCATTGAATCATTTATTACAGGTCAAACTGCCGCACCTCAGTTCTTAAAAATCTCCCTTATTTCTGTTTGCCTTGGATTTATCTTTTTTTATTTTATTTGGTATCCCTGGAGGCGTTTTCATGGTCAGAGGAGGGAGCCGCCAATAGAAGAGATTCCTTATAGGCGAGAAACTGAAATTCATTTAAATGAAATTAAGTCCATAGGCGAAATTATTATCGACATGTTTCGAGTTTGGAGAAAGCAGCTAAATAAAATCTCATTTTTGGTTATACCGGTCGGCCTTGCTGTTATCCTTTTTTCTTACCTGTTTCAAGGGGACTTTCTGACAAGCTACCACCTGTATAGCACCAGGTTGGTCTTTTCCCTTAAAATGTTAAAACTCGGTATGTGGTTTAGCAATTCAGTGTTTAAGTTCTGGCCATTGCTGCTGGTGGGTTTTGCAGCCTATTGTACTTACCTCTTATGGCTGGTATTCAGTTCAGGGCTAAGCGGTATGGAAAAAAAACCGATTTATGCACTCATTTCAGTCTTCATTTTGCATCTTGTTACCCTTTACTTTTTCTATATCAGCAGCAGCTTTTGGATAAACGCCATATTTTTCCTTCTTATTTTTCCTCTGAATATTTTTATAGGTTTGGGGTTTTTGCATCAGGGAATAAAAGGCGTGGCAAGAAGTTTTACATACTTTTATAAATCAATGTTAGACCCTTTGCTGACAAACCTGAGCTTGGTTATACTGCTATCAATTTTTTTCCTGCTCACCACCTCACCAATTATAAGTTTTTTAAGCGAGTCAATTGTTCAGGCTTTAAAAATCTCTGACCCGGATGTGCTGAAATTTGAGAAGCTGATCTCATTGACGCTTGGAATGGTTTTCATGGGCTATCTGGTATCCATGTATATTTTCGCCAATGCAGTGCTGTATTATTCCAATGCTGAGAAGGTGGGCGCTGAACGTCTTAAAAAACAATTAGAATTGGTTTGGTCATGAACGTCAAGAGGAGGCAGCGTATTTTTTTTGTTTGTTTTATGGTATTGCAGCTTCTATGTCTCGGAGAATTGTTGGCAAGCGACAGAACCGATGCTTATTTCAGGAATGAGCCGAAGGGCAACGGTTTAAATGAAAAAAAATGGGACCAGTACAGAAAGGATTATAAATACAAGGTCGCAGTTGTGGATACCTCTCAGCAAAACAAAGGTTCTGCATCCACCTATACATTTGGTTCCGCAAAATGGATGGGTCCGGTCGCTTACGGTATATTAGGACTATTATTTGCCGGAATTATTCTAATGGTATTAAGGTTCCGATATCAGAAAAGCCAAAAGTTAAAGGAGGTTTTGTGGACCGACAAGGAGGCTGATGAAGGTGGAAATATTACAAACTTGGATCTCGAAGAAGCGTTGCGTGGAGCCTTATCAGATCAAAACTACAAATTAGCAGTTAGAATCTTTTTTCTTCGACATCTAAAACGCCTCTATTTAGGCGGAAGCCTAGTTTGGAAAAAATTCTATACCAATTCCAATTATTTCGATCAGTTAAGTGGCAATCCCATCCAGTCGGAGTTTAAAGAATTAAGCATAATTTATGAAAAAATATGGTACGGAAACAGAGATATTTCATACGATGAATTTCGGAACATAGAAACCAGATTTAATGAGGTTAAAAGATTAGAATAAGGGATGAGAAAAAGTTGGCCGCTATATTTCGCTGTTGCTATACTTTTGGGTATTGGCTTGCTCATTTGGTATAATGTATACAATGGCCCAACGCTCGACTGGAGTCAAAACTTTCGGCACAACAGTTCATCCCCTTATGGCAATGAACTCTTATACAAATTGGTAAAAGACTTGGATCCCGATAAAAAAATCCAAACCATTGGAGAATATGAATCCGGTTTGGATATGCTTACTGACTCAAAAAATGCAAACAACCTCTATATTTTTAATGGACAGAGCTTTAGCCCTGATTCGAACGCTTCCGGCGCCTTGTATAAGTTTTTGTCTCGTGGCAATGAGGCTTTTATATCGGCCAATGAGGTTTCAGTAGAGTTTTTTAAACAAGTATTAAAAATACCTGAAGCCGGCGGCGATTCAGCCTATAATGCCTTGCAAATGAGCACGGGTTTAGAAATAGTGCCCTACCTTACACATCCAGCTTATAGCAAAGTAAAAAACAGCTCGGTCAAATATATGGTACATGGCTTAAGCATGGAAATGGAAGCTGGGTACTTTGGCCCCGATTTTTTTGAAAATTATCGGATAACAAGCTATCACGATTATTTTCGCTTAGGGTACTTTAATAGCGGCGTCAGCAAGTATTTAAATTTCATTTGTATTAAGGTTGGTCGAGGGAATTTATACGTTTATACATCACCTCTTGTCTTTGCCAATTACCATCTCCGCAAGCCAATAGTCTTCAACTATACAAAAAAAGTATTTGGGCATTTAAAGCCGGGCCATGTGTTTTGGCAGTTGCCAATGTCGACGTCAAGCCTTTTGGAAAATGAGCAGGAAGTTACAAAAAGCCCATTTTCCGTGATACTTGAAGTTAAGTCCTTTCGCTATGCCTGGTACACCTTTTTAGGGGTACTGTTTTTATTCTGCTTTTTAAATTTTAAACGTAAGCAAAGTCCGATACGCTTAATGGAAAAAAATGTAAATTCTTCCGTTGAATTTGCCCATACCATCAGTAAATTGTACCTGTCCGAGCAAAATCACAAGAACATTGCAGAGCAAAAATTCAAGCATTTTTTCAATTTTGTCGGAACAAAATATGGAATCAACCTTAAAAATCAAAATGAAGCGGACTTCGAAATGCTCAGTAAACAGAGCAAGGTTTCACTTGAGCAAATCAAGGAGATCATGAATTTAAAAAAACAAATGGAAGCCTTGCCGGATACATCTGGCGAGGAACTTGCGATGACAGCCTCTCTCATCAACAGATTTTATTCTCAGACAACTTGAAATCCTTGTGGAATAGCCAAAATTATTTCAGAATTCCATTTTTATAGCCAACTGTTTACAAATCAAAATTTTAATCTCGTATTTTTTGCCAATCTTTGTTTATTGCTATTGATACGATGATTTAGTAAAGGCCAGTTTTTCATGATGTTATGAATGTTATTTGGCTAAAAGTACTACTTACCCGTATTGCTCGTTCGGTTCATTTTTAAGAATGGGTATTTGCAGGAAGTCTGAGAATAAAGAAGATTTTGGAAAAAATAAATCTGCTATATTTTGGAAAAGATGAAACCAAATTAACTCTGTTAAAAGAGGGTTTTCAGGATAGATGTATCGTGTTTCAAACTTCAAAAGAGGCAGAGGCCCTAAATTGGGAAGAGCATAACCTTCATCTTTTGATTATTGATAACCCAAAGGAAGTGGAAGCTTTTTTGGATAAATCTAAGCTTCAATTTCCTGAAACCATTCGATTATTGATAAGTAATGCATTCGAAATTCACCAGGCTGTCAAAGCGTTCAATGAAGGAGCAATTAATTTTTTCTTAAAGGATTGGTCAGATATTAGAGCAGTTGAGAATGCCATCCACCACTGCTTAGTTAGGCACCTCAAAAAGTTTAGTGACCAGAAAGAACTGGAAACTCTCCGAAAAGCGAATGCTGAACTCAGTCGCTTTATTTATAGCGCTTCCCACGACTTGAGGTCGCCACTCATGTCTATTTTAGGCATTGTTCAGTTGAAGAGTTTAGGTGAAGATCTTGGAGATGAACATATTAAGGTTATTGAAAATTCTGCATTAAAACTCGATAAATACATCCGAAACATTATTGATTTCTTCCAGAGCTCCGGATTACCGGAGGTGAAAGAAGAAATTAATTTTTCAGAGTTGTTATCAGAGGTGACCGAATTTTTGAAACATAGCATGTCGGGAATGGACCTCGATATAGAGATAGACCAGGCTGGGACTTTTATAGGCGACAGTTTTCGGCTCAGGGTCATTCTCACCAATTTGATATCCAATGCTGCAAAATTTCGAAAACAGAATGGGGACAGACATAAAGTGAAGGTGTCAATTCATTCAGATCAAGGTCGGACCGTTATAAGCGTTATGGACAATGGCATAGGTATCGATGAAGGCGCCATGCCAAAAATTTATGACATGTTTTTTAAATCGAATGGGACCTATTATAAACAAGGGTCAGGCATTGGATTATTTCTCGTAAAAGAATGCATCAATCAAATGAAGGGTAGGGTAGAAGTGGCGTCGCAGTCGGGATCAGGGACTGAGTTTATAGTGACAATCCCAAATGCGAAGTCTGACTCTGCATTGCCAAACAGGAAGCAACATTTAATAAACACGGAGATTTAAAAAAAAAGTATGACTTAATTCCATATCATGAAAAAGATAATATTATTACTCACCTTATTTTTAGCTGTTTTTTCAAAAGCCCAGACGGATTTAAATTCCATGGCCAGTTTAGCTGATTCCAAAGCGCCAAAGAGTGTGCAGGTGAAATACAGCATTTATGTGTTGGATAAGGATCTATGGGGGTTTACCATCTTTATGGGTGATATTCCAATGATGCATAACAGCGGGATTCCTGGCCTTGAAAAAATCAAAGGCTACAAGAGCAGGGAAGTTGCCGAGCAACTTGCTGCTTATGTTACCTATAAAATCACTTACGAACCTTATCCTTTTAAATCCATTACGAAGGAAGACTTGCGTAATGCGGGCATAGAAATTGAATATTCTATAGCGAAAGATTGAATTCTAAAAATATAAAAATTAACGTTGCTTAATTTAAAAGCAAGGTTTAATTTCGCAATCCTTAAAACGGAGGTAGTTCAGCTGGCTAGAACGTTCCGAATGCAATCGGGAAGGTCATCGTTTCGACAAGATTGCAAAACAAAATAGTCAGAAATAAAAAGGGGGGTTAGCTCAGCTGGCTAGAGCGTTTGCATGGCATGCAAGAGGTCATCGGTTCGACTCCGATACTCTCCACCAATCCAAAGAGCCCTGAGGATGAGGTAATTAATTTGGGAAGAATTAGCTCAGCAGGCTAGAGCGTCCCGAAAGCATTCGGGAAGGTCATCGGTTCGACTCCGATACTCTCCACTTTAAAAGCCGCCTTCGCGGCTTTTATCATTTAACTATGTTTTATGTATATATTATTTTTTCCCCTTCCTTGAACCAGTATTATATTGGGCAAACAGAGCATTTAGAAAACCGACTCTTTCGTCACAACAATTCAGGCAGTAAATCGACTAAGAAAGCGAAGGATTGGTTATTAAAATACACAGAATCCTTTAATTCAAGAGCTGAAGCTGTGGCCAGAGAGACAGAGATTAAAAGAAAAAGAAGCCGGAGCTATATTGAGGCTTTGGTTAGCTCAGCAGGCTAGAGCGTCCCGAAAGCAATCGGGAAGGTCATCGTTTCGACTCGATTGCAAAACAAAAATAGTCAGGAAAAAAAAGGGGGGTTAGCTCAGCTGGCTAGAGCGTTTGCATGGCATGCAAGAGGTCATCGGTTCGACTCCGATACTCTCCACCAATCCAAAGAGCCCTGAGGATGAGGTAATTAATTTGGGAAGAATTAGCTCAGCAGGCTAGAGCGTCCCGAAAGCATTCGGGAAGGTCATCGGTTCGACTCCGATACTCTCCACTTTAAAAGCCGCCTTCGCGGCTTTTATCATTTAACTATGTTTTATGTATATATTATTTTTTCCCCTTCCTTGAACCAGTATTATATTGGGCAAACAGAGCATTTAGAAAACCGACTCTTTCGTCACAACAATTCAGGCAGTAAATCGACTAAGAAAGCGAAGGATTGGTTATTAAAATACACAGAATCCTTTAATTCAAGAGCTGAAGCTGTGGCCAGAGAGACAGAGATTAAAAGAAAAAGAAGCCGGAGCTATATTGAGGCTTTGGTTAGCTCAGCAGGCTAGAGCGTCCCGAAAGCATTCGGGAAGGTCATCGGTTCGACTCCGATACTCTCCACCGCAATCACAAAGAGGGTTTTCAGAAATGAAAGCCCTTTTTATTTTAGGCCAGCCCCAACCTAGCTCCGACAAATTTATTTTGCATTAAGTTTAGCGATTATTGAGTTGCTTAGTGCAAAAATTTCCTTAATTCACCTTAGGCCTATTTAAGTATCCTGAAAGCTATTCGATGAGGTGGTAATTTGGACAATTCATAAAAAATTATTAACAAAATACACCCTTTTAGAACATTTATTTTTATTTTAGTTCAATTTAATATACAGATTTTCTTTGTTTATTGCAATAAATACATTAGTATTGCCTCGCTAACTTTAAAAACATTCAAGTAAATACACTTTAAATTGGTTTTAATGAATGTGGGGTATTTGAATTAATCTTGGTCTATTTCAAATTTTGGGGAACGGGCTTTGATTAGAGGATAATCCCTTTTTGATGTTTAGCTATTGACACTTTAAGTAAATTTTGCTTTAGTTTTTTTTAAAACAATTTTTGCTTTAAGATTAATACTACTAACTACTAACTACTACTATATTTTAGACAATGAAATGTAACATTTCTTGTACTCACACGCTTAAAAGTAAAGGAATCTTTGGAGTTTTACTCTTTTTTTTCTTGATTTTTAGCAATCAGTATGCACAGGGCCAAAATAACGTCGGGATTGGAACAAAATCCCCGGCTCCAGATGCGATCTTGGATCTAGTAAGTAAGAGCATGGGTTTTCTTGCTCCACGGGTTTCAACTTCTGAAAGGTTAATGATAAGTGCGGTTTCTAATGGGCTACTAGTTTACGATACAGATTCTTCTCTCTTTTATTATTGGAAAAGTTCGACATCAAGCTGGCAACCATTAGATGATAATTCTTCAGTCAACGAGTTGATTCAAGGTGTAACTTTTGACACTCTTACCAATTTACTTATCGTTTGGGACAGGGGAAATACATTCAAAATAGATCTTACCAAACTGGCCAATCCTCCTGACCAAAAAATCCGAATATCAAGGGATACAATTTATCTTTCCAGCGGAGGCTTTGTAAAATTACCTTTTGATGGAGATACATCTTCTACCAATGAGATACAAAATCTTTCCATCAGTGGTGGTAAAGGAACGATTAGACTTAGTAATGGAGGCAAAGTAATACTGGCAGATTCTTCAGCGACCAATGAAATCCAATATTTAACACGCAGTAGCGATACCCTGTATTTATCAAACGGAGGATTTGTTAAACTACCCATTGACAAAGATTCTTCTTCCGTTAATGAAATACAGACCTTAACCATTTCCAATGATACCATTTATTTGCAGAGCGGTGGGTTTGTAAAATTACCTTTTGATGGAGATACATCTTCTACCAATGAGATACAAAATCTTTCCATCAGTGGTGGTAAAGGAACGATTAGACTTAGTAATGGAGGCAAAGTAATACTGGCAGATTCTTCAGCGACCAATGAAATCCAATATTTAACACGCAGTAGCGATACCCTGTATTTATCAAACGGAGGATTTGTTAAACTACCCATTGACAAAGATTCTTCTTCCGTTAATGAAATACAGACCTTAACCATTTCCAATGATACCATTTATTTGCAGAGCGGTGGGTTTGTAAAATTACCTTTTGATGGAGATACATCTTCTACCAATGAGATACAAAATCTTTCCATCAGTGGTGGTAAAGGAACGA
>CAZTXB010000006.1:94037-186125 GCA_964617955.1 uncultured Chitinophaga sp. | reverse complement strand
TTATAAATTAAACGATGATTTAAGCAATGTTTTGAAAGGTTGTGCAACAGCTACCCGTGTTATGCCTTCGTTGTTCTTCTCGATCGTCTGTTGGTCTGTCTGTGGTGCGGCTGGGTAGGCATACTCTTTTGCAAGCTTTGGTTTGAGCTTGGCTTTGTGTGGCTTGCAAATGTGTATGACTACGAAGCGTTGGCATTGGTCTTGTCGATTGATTTAATTATTCTGTCCCACGTTGTTAATGCAGGTAAAAATTGTTGTAATAATTTGCTGTTTTTGTCGTCTGATTTGTCAAATAGTTTTTTTGTATTTATAGTAAATTTCAGGTCATCAGTTTCTTTGAAACAGTCCTCTAAAATAATTTCATAATAAAATTCTGTCTCCGATTTTTCTTTGCCTTTAATTTTTGATTTGTGTTTTAATTCAATTGATTTTATTTCGGAGTAGTGTCCTGTTAAATTAATAGGTTTGCTTCTGCCACCTGAATAAATTAGAAGTCGTGTAGCGTCTAGAATGCCTGATGGAAAGTCCTTAACAGCATTATTACTTTCGATTGCGTGGAAATAAAAAGTATTGCTTGTTTTCAATGTTTTGAGTTCATTAGAACGGCAAAAACCCAGTGCCACTTTAACATCAGTTGTCGGTGCTTCGTTTTCAATAAATAACGAAAATTGTTTTTTGTCAATGAAACCAGCAATTCTATTTCTAAACAGTTCGGCAGTTGCAGGATTTTCAATTTCTAATTTCCGTTTTTTACTAATATTCAAAAAATCTTCTTCTTGGTCGATTCCTAAAAATCGTCTGTTTGCTAAATTTGCTGCAATGCCTGTCGTACTACCACCAGTAAAAGGGTCAAGTATCCAAGCATTCGGTTTGGTAGATGCTAAAATCAAACGAGTTAAAACAGAAAGAGGTTTTTGTGTCGGATGTTTACCACAAGCTTTTTCCCAAGGAGCAATTGCTGGGAGTTTCCAAACATCTTTCATTTGTTTGTCATCATTCAATTGCTTCATTAATTCATAGTTGTAATAATGAGGAACCTTCTCACTCTTTCTAGCCCAAATAATTTGTTCGGTCGAATACGTGAAAAAACGACAAGAAAAATTTGGTGGTGGATTAGTCTTTTCCCAAGTAATAACATTCAAAATTTTAAATCCTAATTCTGTTAAAATTTGTCCGACTGAAAAAATGTTATGCATAGTTCCGCTTATCCAAATGGTGGCGTCATCTTTCATTTTATCACGAACCAACGAAAGCCATTTTCTATTGAAGTCATTTACAAATTCAAAACCCTCAGATTTATCCCACTTACCTTTATTTACACTTACTATTTGTCCGTTTTGAATTGAAAGTCCGTTATTTGATAAGAAATAGGGTGGGTCGGCAAAAACCATATCGAACTTATGTTCAAATTGTGATAAAAGATCCATAGTATCCCCTTTCAAGAGATAGAAGTTTTTATCTTTTGATGCGAAATATGGTTTAAGCATTTTGTTTATACTTGAGAACAAATACTAATATAAATATTAATGGAGCTATAGCTGAAAGAAACACCCAAAAATAGGTCCTGATTTCAAACCAAATAATGTAAATTATTGGGAAACGTAAATCTTTATACTCCTCAATTTTATTTGAAACTAAAAACTTCTGATAATCTAAAGTGGAGTGATTAACAGAATACTTATCTATTATCTCCTGATACTTGATTCCTAATTTATTTACTTCTGCTTTGTCATCTGAATTAGAATCATAGTTATTCTTTATCTGAATCAATTTTTCGTAAATCAAGTTCAGCTCTTTACCACACTGGTGATGTAATTCTGCATTTACCGAATAATTCTTGGAATTTTCAATAATGCTAGTAACAATAATGAGAACTGATAAAAATAAAGTAAGTAAAGATAAAAGATCTGATGTGAAATTACTTAAATATTGAAATTGTTGTAAAGAAAGTAAGCTTAAAATTATGACATAAATTGAATTTAATGAAATTGAATATGTAGAGTATCTATTTAAAGACTCCAATCTTTTATGAGCTAAAAACCTTGCTCCTTTTGTTTTCCAAAGTTTTGTGCAGAGTGTTTCAGCGTAATTCATATTGATAAAAATATAGGGTTGCCTAAAAATCTAGATCTATTTTTCCCAAGGGGAAACCAAATTGTGTTATAATACTTATACTTCCTAAGAAGTCTACAAGATGAAATCTTGTAAGGCAACCCTACGGGGCTAATATACGATGTTTTCATTTAAGTGCTTCAATAATTTTTCACGATGATTAATAAATGCTAGTTCTATCTCTTCATTGGTATATTCTTTTTTCTCATCCAACGCAGCTGCTTCTGAGAGATATTTTTTCATTTGGGATTGAGTTTTAATCTTGTCAAAATCATTTATATAATTACCTCCGTTATTATATTTTATTTCGGCAAAGGCTCTAGATGTCTTTTTAAGATTCTTAGGTACTTTATTCTTAAAATATGGTATATCTTTTATTAAGCTTGAGATTACCTTATCCATTTTATACAAAACTGATAAATCATCAATTTCTAAATAATAAAATAACCAACCATAGCTTTTTTTACTACTTTTTGAACCTGTTATTATTTGGTTTACCTCTTTTATAAATTGTCTAGCAAAACCTTTGGTGTCATCTTTGTATTTATATGGTCGAGCACTTTCATTTTCAATTCCTTTTTTTAACCAAGTTATTTTTCCAGCTATTTTATTGATTTGGTTTTCAATTGTTCTCTTTCCAATAGTTACTTTGTTATTTGAAATTAAGTACCCTAAAAAATCAAATTCCCCAGAAAGTTTTCCTTGACTTGTTTTATCTTTATTTAGCTTAAGTCCTAATTCTTTTAACTGGCTTTCGATTATTTCAATATGATTAATCGATTCGTTGTTAGTTAAGATAAGAATATCATCAACATACCTTAAATATAGACTATTACTTTGAAATGTTTTTATACAGTAAGTGTCTAGCTCCTGAATGTATAATTGAGCTAGAATATTTGAAATCGGCAAACCTTGTGGAACTCCTTTTTTCAGAATATACCTATGTAAATCTTCTTTATGATAATTTGCTGGGACAGTAGGTGTTTTAATACCCTCCATAATTAGCCTTAGGTGGTATTTATTCGTAATCCTTTGCGATAATTTTTTCTTAAGCTTATCCCATTTAATATTATCATAGAATTGACTAATATCAACTTTGATGAAATATAATTCTTTGTTAGAGTTTGCTCCTATATAGTTTTTAATCTTATTTATATAACTATTGGGCTGTTCCTTGTTAATATTCTCTGGAAATAAATCGTGAAGAATAGATTTTAAAGTTGTTAATACTATTTTATCCCTTATCGTTGGGATTGAAATCATCCGAGGTGAAGTATTTCTTTTTTTTACACGCAATAGCTCTAAATATGGACTAAATTTATATTCTTTGTCTTGTACTTTTTTATTTATAGCACTGTATAGTTTTTCTCTTTCCTCTTTTGTTGAATAGAATTTAAACGACTTTTTATCAATTCCTTTTGAATTGTTTTTAACAATCTTGTTTTTGAAGATGTAATCGTAATAATTTGAATCAAACCCGCTCTT
Source organism: uncultured Chitinophaga sp. (assembly GCA_964617955.1). Lineage (GTDB taxonomy): Bacteria > Bacteroidota > Bacteroidia > NS11-12g > UBA9320 > JABWCE01. The sequence continues at coordinate 182,528 of CAZTXB010000006.1, read as the reverse complement.
AATTTCCATCCTATTCAAATATTTTATTAAGAGTGTTGTCTTTCAACATTTCTAAATTCAATAAATAATCTGCCTTGTCGAAATATTCTCTTAAAGGCTTTAAAGTAGATTTCCAACCAGCACCATCTGTAATCCAAATAAATTCAATGCCTTGATTGTTCCAGTAACGATTCATCTCTATATATTCTGTTGCTGTCGATTTTAGCTTTGAACCACCACCTCCATAAAAATTACATTCAATAAAAAATAGCTTGCCATTTTTATTAATTGCAAAATCTAAATTTCTTGACGATTTATCTACTACAATATCAATATTCCACTCTGCTTTTATCTTTTTTGCATTTGCTTGGGCCATATATTTCAGGCCTAAGTTTTGGCAGGTATCAGATACAAATTCTTCAACTAAACCTTCCATAAGTGTACCACCTCTGTTTTTTCTGCCGTTACTATCTAAACCAACTTCAACGCCAGTTGCGTAGTCAACTAGGTTCTTAACTTTTTTATCTTTTAGTATTTCCCCAATTCCAGAATTTACAACGAAATATGCTAATTCTTTGCATTCTTCATCTGTAAGTTTTCCTTTTGTAAACGAATACTTCTTGTAAATAAAATTTTTGGTGTCAATTAAAATGTCAATTGATTTTTCACGAATTGCAATAAGGGTAGGGAAGGCTTTTATAACTTGAGGATATTGTTTGATCAAATTAAACGCTTCCGTTTCAATATCTTCTTTGCCAATCAGGAAATTTAATAAGTTCAATTCCTTTTCAATCGGTTCTATATTACTAAATACTTTAGCCCAATTAACGAAGTAATCCCATTTTGTAATTTTCTCTTTAAAGCTTTGCGTTATTTTATCGAAAAGCAAATCTTCATTTTGTAGATTAAGCAGGTTGCAAAGCTTGTTCATAGTTATAATTTGTAATTAATAGTTCTTTTAATTCTCCTCTTTTTTCGGGATTAGCATTTATGCTTCTTCTTGCCTTTACTCTTGATATTAAAAATTCAGAATAAATTTCATCAAAGAAATTGTCGTTTGTATCTTTCCCTTTTACATCTGAATTGCTTAACATCCATTTGTACCCTTGCTTTTCAAGGTTTGAGCAAAAATTTCTAAGTCTTATTTGTTCCTCATCATTGAATTCATCTTTCGCATATGAATTAAAACTAGAAGTATTACTCAATGGCTTGTATGGCGGATCGAAATAGAAAAATGAATTTGTTGTCGCCACATTTAATGTCTTTTCGTAATCACCACAAAGAATTTCAACTTTTTGCAAAGCATTGCTTACAGCTAAGATGTTTTTATCATCACAAATGGTTGGTTTTTTATAACTCCCCATTGGAACGTTATAGCCGTTGTTTTTGTTGACACGATAAAGTCCATTGAAGCAAGTACGATTGAGAAAAATAAACAAAGCGGCTTGTCCGCTTTGTTCTTCTTTTCTTGTATTGTACAATTCTCTTTTTTGGTAGTAGTATTCTTTTTTTTGTTCGTCTTTCCCCTCAAGTCCGTGGAATTCGTTTTGTAAAACTTGAAGAATCGAAATCAGTTCTTTGGGTCTTGAAGCTATTGTTCTATATGTGTTGATTAGGTCTTCGTTAATGTCGTTAATAACAGCTTTTTTTAGGTTTGGAAAGTTATTAAGCATCCAAAATAGAACAGCACCACTTCCAACAAATGGCTCTATGTATGTGAAATTCTTATTGGTGGTTTCATAATGTAATGACTTTTCTATTTCCGTTATGAGTTGGGTTTTTCCACCTGCCCATTTTAAAAATGGCTTTGCTATTTTGTCTGTCATATTAAAGTCTTTAAAATGGTTTTTGCTTTGTTTAATCCCTGCATTGCGAATGGATCGCTGTCTATTGTGTCCAGAACTTTGTCGCTAAGCCAAAGAGTAAGCAACTCTTCGTCTGTTACACTGTAATAATTTGCAAGTTTGATTACTTGTTCTCTTGTTAACCTTCTTTCTCCTCTTTCAATTTTGCTAATTAAAGCTGTGTCAATTTCGAGATATGCAGCAACTTGTCTAAGGAGTATGCCTTTAGATTCCCGTAAAGCTCTTATTTTTTCTCCTAGTGAATTCATTGTACAAAGTTTGATTTGTCAATATGTGTCAAATGTAACCAAAATTATTCTTCCGCTGTCAAGTAGTTGTCGATAAATTATTCACAGTTTGGGTGCGGTGGGAAAATTTTAGCTCTTTTGGTTTTGCGAAGGGTCGGCTGTCGTGTCGGGCAAAACCAAATGTGCTAAAATGTGCGGTTGGCTGTCTTTTTACAATGAGGCATAACTAGCATATAGGTCTCATAAAATGATCCATAATCACCCAAATATAGGTAGATAGGTCTAGTAAATGTCATCCTTTTGAACAAAGCTACTTTTTTTTTACAAATCGTCAAATGGAGATTTTATATTTTGTAAACTTTTAGTGCTTACATGGGTGTAAATCTCAGTAGTCTTGCTACTGTTATGCCCTAGCAATTCTTGAATCAGGCGTAAATCGGTGCCACTTTCCAACAGGTGGGTGGCATAGCTATGCCTTAACCAATGTAACGTAACCGGCTTGTTAATATTAACTTTGTGTAAGCTTTGTTTTAATACATTTTGCAAACTTTTTTCTGAGTATTGAGTGCCGCTTTTCTGACCCTCAAATAGCCATTTTTTGGGTTTAAATACGGAATAATATTCCCTTAACATTTCAATGAGCTTAAAACTTATAGGAGCAATTCTATCCTTTTTGCCCTTTGATTGCCTTATGATGATAAGGTTTCGCATCGAGTTAATATCCTCCGGTAATAAATTGAGTAATTCGCTCCGGCGTAAACCGCATGCATAAATTAAACTCAACATCACTCTATGCTTGATGTTCCTTGGAGCACCTAATATGGCTTTCACCTCTTCTTTGCTCAAAACATTAGGAAGTAATTTTGCCCGCTTGGGCCGGTGTATCAATTCAACATTAATTACCCGGTTTTCTATTTGCCTGAAAAATAATTTTATAGCATTTACCACCTGATTTTGGTAAGAGGATGAAAGATTGTGTTTAAGAATATATCCGGTATTGAATTCTATAATATCTTGATGGGTGATAGCTTCTATGGGTTTTTGGTAATGGTACTTTAAAAATGTTTTTAAAGCATCGGTATAGGTTTTAATCGTGTTCAGACTGTAACGTCGCGATTGCATCCATTTTTCAAAAAGTTCAATTTTTAATTTAGCGGAGCCATTTATATACGCAACTTGCTTTCTATTTATATCCTCTAACAGCAACTTCTCATGCACCGGGCCATCCTCTATAGGGCATAATGGGCCTAATTTTGCTTTAATTTCTGATAAGGCGTTGTCATTATAGGGAACGTACCAACAGCGCAAAGTTTTACTCCATCGGCTTGTTTTGAGGAGTCTTACCATTCTTATAAGTTCAGTATCAGCACTAAACATAATCAAAATTACCGGCATACCCCTATGCTGTGTGAAGTCAAGTTTTAGTGTTTTCATAAAAAATTCAGTTATATTTAAACAAAAATATAAAAATTATTTGGGGTCTGCTCCAAAAATTCAAAGGGAGAGCCTAACCCGATGGGCCAATTAATTATGGCGTCGAATGCCCAGGCCGTGAATTCTTAAAAAGACGAAGATTATAGGTAAAAGTCATCATAAAATAGCGCTGCAAAACAGTGGTTTGCACATCTTCATAATAGGTTTCGGCTGTGTTGCGGCTTATGCTGTTGTTTTGTTTCATAAGGTCGTATACGATGAGCCTAAGTTCGGCGTGTTTGTTTTTTAAAAATTTGTAGCCCAGACCAGCGTTCCAAAGCAAAAAGTTCTGGTTAAAGTTGGCCGAGAGTCCGCTGTAAAACTGATGGCTTATATCGCTCTGCAACACCAGTCCTTTCCAGGGATTGGCCTGTATTTTGAAGCGGGTATTTTGGTTCAGAAATTCACTGTTCAACTGCTTTTGCAGGGTATTGCTAATGATGCTATAAGAAGTGTTGGTGGAGAGGGTAAAATCCCATTCGGTGCTGATATTGCTGGTGAGCGAAACCCCAACACCGGCGGTGGAAGTATTGGCAAAATTGTTTTGTTGGTTGATGAGGGCCGGGGTTCGGTTCACAGAGCCGCTCATGTTAAGGTTTAATTTGGATTGGATTCGCGACAAAGGGAAGGAATAGTTGACAAATGACCGCACAGTGTAGTAGCCATCCATATTGATGGGTTGCGCAATTTGAGAGCCTCTGGCCAGGAGTATGCTTGGGGTGAGAAACGTATCGGCCCGGGCAATAAAGGTGCTGTTCACGATATAATTCTTGGCCAGCGATCCGGCCAAAAGTGCGAAGAATACGGTATTTTTTGTGGTGTTGATGGAGCTGAAGCGCAGGTAAACATTGTTTTGAAAATCTTGTTTCAATTTCGGATTTCCGGTGCTGAGTATCAGGGGGTTTTTATTGTTAATCACCTCCTGCAGCTGATCGGCCGAAGGGGCGTTGTTGCTGCTGTTGTAGTTGAGTTTGATATTTTGTTGTGCGTTAAACTTGTATTGAAAGGAAGCATTGGGTAAAATGCTAAAGAAAGTTTTATGCAGGTTAAAATCGGAGGGGAATTGCTGAATATTTTTCAAATCGGCTTTTTGGAAATTGAGGCCGCCGTTGGCATTCCATAGGGTGTTTCTGAATTTGTAACCCAGGCCAAGCGACTGTGAAAAGTAATTGGTGTTAAAAGTATTGGAAAGCGAGGAATCCAAAAAAGCATTGCTCGGATCAAGGGTGTTCCATGTTTGCTTTTTCGAATCGAAACGATTGTAGAATTGCGTGTAGGAGAAAAGCAGCTGGCTATTGCTGTCGATGGGTTCGGTATAGGCCAGGGTGCCGGCAAATTGCAAGCCGGGTTTGTACAAATCCGAGGCTTGTACAATGGGCTTGCCCGAACTGGTATCTCCAAAAATGAGGTTTTCATAATAGAGGTCACTCTTTCCTTTACTCGTGCTAAATCCCGGCGTAACATTAAGCGAAAAGCTCCGTCCTTTTTTCAAAAAAGAGTGACGGTATAAAAGAGGGGCACTCACGTTCCATCCTTCGAGACCGGTTTTATACAAGTTGGCAATACTGCTGAGTGGCTGGCTCTCCATGGTATTTAAGCCGTTGGTTTGGCTGCGGCCATCGTTCAATTGCCAAGATATTTTAGGCTGAAAAATGAAAGAGCGTTTCGGGTTGATTTTCCACTCGTATTTGAAGTTGAGACGGTGGTTGGTATTTTGGCTCACCGAGTTGTTGTTTTCATCGTAGGCAAGGCCCTGGTTTTCTTTTCTGATAAAGAGGCGGTGCAGGTTGCTAAGGGAGAGGTTGTCGCTATAGTTGAGAAAATAACTACCCGAAAAATCCACTTTTTTCCAGCTGTTTGCAAAGTTCAGCCCCAAAGCCTGGGTGGTCGATATCCCGTTTTTTTGATCAACTAAAAAATTCTGCGCACTGTTGGAGGACCCTCCCAATGAACTGCCACTGCTTCGGCCCGGACTGCCCGATGATGAGCCACCCGAGCGGCGGCCACCTCCCGAGCTATTGGCCATCACACCCAAAAGATCTTCCGATGAAAAATTTTGTTCGTACACATTGTTGCTGTTGGCCAGTACCGTAAAACGCCGTTTATCTTTAAAAAAATTGACACTGCCCGATGCTTTATAGCGCTGCTCGGTGCCATAACCGCCATTTACTTTTCCGAAAATTCCATTTCTAAACTGGACTTTGGTAACTATGTTTATGGTTTTCGAGGTGTTGCCGTCGTCAAAACCGGTGAGTTGACTTTGATCACTTTTGCGGTCAAAAATTTGAATCTTATCAATGACTTCTGCCGGCAAATTTTTAAGCACCGCATTAGGGTCGTCTCCAAAAAAGGGTTTGCCGTCCACCAGCACCTGTCTGATGTCTTCGCCCCCCGATTTGAGTTTGCCGTCTTCGCTGCTTACCCCCGGCAATTTGGTCACCAAATCTTCGGCATTGGCATCGGGGTTGGTTTTAAAGGCTCCGGCATTGTATTGGGTGGTATCGCCTTTTTGTTCCGCCATCTTGGCTTCGCCCTTCACCACGATGCCTTTCATGTCGGTTTCTTTTACGGCAAGGATAATTTGTCGAAGAAAGACATTTTGATCGATCATTTCGGCCTTCACAAACTTGACATCGTACCCTACAAAAGTTATTTTGAGCAGATATTTTTGCGGAGCCAAAAGCTCGAATTTAAAAAAGCCCTTCTCTGAACTTACCCCTCCTGATATAAAGGTCGAGTCGGATTTAAGAAGTCGGATGTTCGCTCCTTCCAAAGGCGTACCTTGACTATCCACAATTTTCCCTGCCAAGGTAAAGGTTTGAGCAAAACTGGAAAGGGAGTGAAGGAGAATAAAGAGTAAGAAACAATAAAATTTTAAAATAACAGGGCAGAGGCCAAATAATTTTTTGCCTTTCAAAATTTTCTTTCTCACGTTTCAAAGATACCTTCCGGAAGGATAATTATGGGTTTAAATTATTTTATAGTCCATTTAGTACAATCCATAATCAAACCGTTTGAACAATTGTAAAAGTCTAAATTATCGTTCCTCAATTTGCCCTAAACATGCATTCATTGCCGTCGGTTTTAACCGACGGATCTAGAAAATTCACAGAGTTTGGGTAATTCATTCTCAAGCTAAAAATATATACCAGACCAACCACAGTGCTTATTCAACATCTATAAAAAAATAAAACGCTCAAAATGGCATGCCCCTTCTCCATTGCCGTCGGTTTTAACCGACGGATCTAGAAAGTTCACAGAGTTTGGGTAATTCATTCTCAAGCTAAAAATATATACCAGACCAACCACAGTGCTTATTCAACATCTATAAAAAAATAAAACGCTCAAAATGGCATGCCCCTTCTCCATTGCCGTCGGTTTTAACCGACGGATCTAGAAAGTTCACAGAGTTTGGGTAATTCATTCTCAAGCTAAAAATATATACCAGACCAACCACAGTGCTTATTCAACATCTATAAAAAAATAAAACGCTCAAAATGGCATGCCCCTTCTCCATTGCCGTCGGTTTTAACCGACGGATCTAGAAAGTTCACAGAGTTTGGGTAATTCATTCTCAAGCTAAAAATATATACCAGACCAACCACAGTGCTTATTCAACATCTATAAAAAAATAAAACGCTCAAAATGGCATGCCCCTTCTCCATTGCCGTCGGTTTTAACCGACGGATCTAGAAAGTTCACAGAGTTTGGGTAATTCATTCTCAAGCTAAAAATATATACCAGACCAACCACAGTGCTTATTCAACATCTATAAAAAAATAAAACGCTCAAAATGGCATGCCCCTTCTCCATTGCCGTCGGTTTTAACCGACGGAACAAAAAATTTATGGTAGAATAATTTATTAAAATCATTGCTCAACAAATAACTCCACCTCCGAATATAGGTCTTCAAGTAAACCCCCGCTAAGCTCATAATTATTTTATACTTTTGCAGCAGTAAAAAATGGCAGAATTAATTCGATTACCCAAAATGAGTGACACCATGGAAGAAGGTGTGATCGTTAAATGGAATGTAAAGGCCGGCGATACCGTTAAGCCAGGCGATATCTTGGCGGAGGTGGAAACGGACAAGGCCACCATGGAACTTGAAAATTTTGTAAAAGGCAACATTTTGCATTTGGAAGCCAAGGAGGGTATAGCTACCCCGGTTGACAGCGTCATTGCGGTGATAGGACAAAGCGGAGAAGATTATCAATCGCTCCTTACTCAGGCCCCAAAATCTGAGCCCCTTGCCGTGCATGCCGAGGCTGCACCTGCGGTAACCTCTATACCGGAAGCTAAAACAATAAGCGAGGATGAGCGCGTTAAGGCGAGCCCTTTGGCTAAAAAACTCGCCCAGGATAAAGGCATTGACATTAATGCCATCAACGGAAGTGGCGATTCGGGCCGTATTGTGAAACGCGATATCGAAAACTATGCCCCTGCAACAAAAAGCAACCTCACTCAGGCGAGCGCTTCGCAAGCTTGGGTTGAGAGCTATGAAGAATACCCTGTTTCGCAAATGCGCAAAACCATAGCCGGCCGATTGGCCGAAAGTAAGTTTAGCGCTCCCCATTTTTACCTCACCATGGAAATTGGCATGGATATGGCCGTAGCTGCAAGGGAGGCTTTAAACAGCGCATCTGATGTTAAAATATCGATGAACGATTTGGTAGTGAAGGCCGCTGCCATGGCTTTACAAAAACATCCTTCAGTGAATTCAAGTTGGTTGGGCACAAAAATCCGAACCCATCACCACATACACATTGGCGTGGCCATGGCCGTTGAAGACGGTTTGCTGGTACCCGTAGTGCGTTTTGCCAATCATAAAAACCTGACGGCCATTAGCACAGAAGTAAAAGACTACAGTATAAGAGCCAGAGATAAAAAACTTCAACCTGCCGATTGGCAAGGCAATACCTTTACCATCAGCAATTTAGGAATGTTTGGCATTGAGGAATTTACCGCCATCATCAATCCACCGGATGCCTGCATTTTGGCAGTGGGCGGTGTGAGGGACATAGCCGGCGTGGTTAATGGCGAAATAAAACCTATAAAAGTGATGAAGGTGACTTTGAGCTGCGATCACAGAGTGGTAGATGGTGTGGTAGGCTCTAAATTTTTAAATACCTTGAAGGAATTGCTCGAAGAGCCTGTAAAGCTTTTGCTGTAATACTGGTATTTAGGGCCCGCTGAAAAAGTTCAGTGTGCATCCAAATAAAAAAATGTATCAAACTATAATAACAACAGGCTTTTGCGTTTTTTTCAGCAGGCCTTATTTACGATATGCGGGATGATCAAGCATTCCTTAATCAAAACCTGTTACATACTATGAAAATCATTCACCCGGAAGAGGTAAGCGTTCCCAAATTGCACCATTATTTGCTGGGGGCTGTGGGACCAAGGCCCATCGCATTTGCGAGCACTCTGGATGCAGCCGGCAATCGAAATTTGGCGCCCTTCAGTTTTTTCAATGTGTTTAGCGCCAATCCTCCCATCCTCATTTTTTCTCCCTCGCGAAGTGGCCGAACCGGTGAAACCAAACATACCCACGACAACGTAAAGGAACATGCGGAAGTGGTAATTAATGTTGTGAATCACAGCATGGTACATCAAATGAGCCTGGCAAGCAGTCCTTATCCAAAAGGCGTGGATGAGTTTGTAAAATCGGGATTTACACCCCTTCCCTCGCTCAAAGTGAAACCCTTCAGGGTTAAAGAAAGTCCGGTACAAATGGAGTGTAAGGTATTGGAAGTAAAGGAATTGGGCGATAAAGGCGGAGCCGGTAATTTAATAATATGTGAAGTACTGTGTCTTCATATTGATGAGTCTGTTTTGGATGAAAATGAGGACATCGATCAAACTAAAATCGATCAGGTGGCGCGCATGGGAGGTAACTGGTATTGCCGGGCCCATGGCACGGCTTTATTTGAAGTGCAGAAACCCGTCACCACCATAGGAATTGGTGTGGATGTTTTGCCTGACCATATCCGAAACAGCCATAGGCTAACAGGCAACCACTTGGGAAGAATCGGTAACCTTGAGCACTTTCCTGATGCGGAAGATGTGGAGCGGGTGAAATCGGAGCGGGGTGCAGTTGAAAACACAGAAGACCTGGCGGTTGAACTCATAGAAAAAGGGGAAGTGTTTGAGGCCTTGTGCTTGTTGCTGTAGATTAACACGGTTACCGTCGGTTAAAACCGACGGCAATTAAAACCGACGGCAATGGAAACAGTTGGCAATGGAAACAGTTGGCAATGGAAACAGTTGGCAATGGAAACAGAAGCCAATAAAAACGGACTGAAAGGTAGAAAGGTTTGCACAAAGTGTGTTCCTTTCGGTTGGTGTATTCATTGACAGAGTAGAGCGTTTTAACAAACCAAACTCATCAAAGCCATCAAAATTTGACATAAAAAAAGCTGCTTGAGAATCAAACAGCTTTTTGAACTACTAAACCCTTACCTACCAATCGTCATCATCCACAAAAACGGGTTCTTTACAATATTTTTTAAGGCCTTTAATCATTTTGTTTACCGTGGTATCGGCAGCCATAAGAATGGCATCGTTGCCTCGGGGATTGATTTCAGATTTTTGATAAAATTCGAAATAAGTTCTGGACTCTTTTTCTTGACCAGGCGGGGGCGCTACCACATGCACCAGGTTGTTGATTTTATATTTGTACCTTCCTTCTTTAAATCGAATCTCCATATCAAACACCACCTTGCCATTCTGATATTTTGAATACTTGTTGGTGTAGATATAGAGTGGAAATTCGCCTTCCATTACAATCTTAAAGTCTTTTTTATCGTCCTTTTTAACCGTTTGTTTTTTGTTGCCTTTGAATTCATACTTCATCCAGCGCTTCGCTCTCCAGTATAAAGAATCGGTACCGGCTTCTTCTTCCTCCACCACTTCGGTATAAGTCACCAATTCGGTAATGGTATCGATAGGAACCACAAACCTTACATAAGGCGCTTTAGGGGGCGAGGCGGGTTCGGTAGTTTGGTTGTATTCCTCAAAGGGAGCGTTGGTTCCGAAAGGATCGGCTGCCGCAGTGGTATCAGGTGTAGTGTAATCCTGAGCACAGAGAGGGGTATAACCTAAAAACAAGGTTGCAATAAGGGCAATCGTTTTAGTGAATAATTTCATTCGCTTGGGTTGGGTGCTGATTAAACGTGCAAAGGTAACATTTTGATTAATAAATTGCCCGGGAGTCAGCATCATTTTTATCCACCACAATGGACTTGGAATTATAGCCTTTTCAGGATTACTTTTGGATCTTGAAAAAAGAGATGAATAATCAAAGAGTGAATACATGGCTGCCCGTATTTTTTATAATGGTCCTGTTAATAACGTGCCAAAATGAAAAAAAATATATGCAGGAGGGAAAAAACTCAAAAAATATTTCATGGGATGATCCACACTCCTTCTCCAACCCTTGGAACATGCGACTTTCGCACCTGAACCTAAATTTGGTGATCGATTGGGAGGCCAGGAAATTAAAAGGGTTTGCCTTTCTTACCCTCGAAAAAACAGGACCTTCGGACACCCTCATTCTTGATACCAAAAATTTAAACATTTTAAAAATAGACAACAGCAAGGGAAAAGGCTTGAAATATTGGTTAGGAGACTACGATTCAATTTTTGGGAAAGCACTGTACATTATAACAGACCGTTTAGGCAATAAGCAAAAAGAGGTGAGGATTTTTTATGAGACCACCGATGGAGCAGAGGCCTTACAATGGGTAAGTCCTGAGCAAACCCACGATAAAAAGGAGCCCTTCTTATACAGTCAGAGCCAGGCCATTTTGGCCCGCACATGGGTTCCCTGCCAAGATGTCCCTGCCGTAAAATTTACCTACGAAGCCACGGTTAAAACCAAAGTGGGGTACATGGCCCTCATGAGTGCGACCAATCCCCAAAAGTTGAGTTCCGACGGGACTTACCATTTCACCATGGAGCAGCCCATATCTTCCTATTTACTCGCCTTGAGTTCAGGAGAATTGGACTTTAAATCCTTGGGTCCGGATTGCGGAATTTATGCCGAGAGAGGCATGTTGGACAAAGCCGTTTGGGAATTTGCCGACATGCAAAAGATGATTGACGAAGCCGGAAAACTTTATGGCAAGTACATGTGGAAACGCTATGATGTATTGGTGTTGCCGCCGAGCTTTCCATTTGGCGGTATGGAAAATCCCCGATTGACCTTTGCCACCCCAACCGTAATCACCGGCGACCGAGGCCAGGTTTCGCTTATAGCGCATGAATTGGCCCATTCATGGAGTGGCAATTTGGTGACCAATGCAGGTTGGGACGACTTTTGGCTAAACGAGGGTTTTACCAATTATTTTGAACAGCGAATCATGGAGCAGATTTACGGCAAGCCCTATGACGAAATGAGACAGTTATTGGCGTGGAACGATTTGCAAAAAACCATAGCCGAAATGGAATCAGAGGGACTATTGGCCGATACCAAACTCAAGTTGAATTTAAAGGGCAGAAATCCCGACGACGGATTAAGTGACATAGCCTACGATAAAGGGCGATTTTTTTTATGCCACCTTGAGAGCGTGGTGGGCAAAGATAACTGGGATCAATTTTTAAAAAAATATTTCTCTGAGCATGCCTACAGTTTTATGGATACGGAAGAGTTTATCCTTTATCTGAATAAGGAATTACTTGGTGAAAATGAGGAGTGGAAAAGTAAAGCGATGGTGGATGCCTGGGTTTATGGAGTGGGCCTGCCTAAAAACGCTAAAAAGCCGGTATCAGATGAACTGAACAGAGTGGACGAAATGCTGGCTAAGTACTTTACCGGAAATTTAAAAGCTGAAAATTTTGACACCACCGGATTTACCACGCACCACTGGCAGTATCTGATCAGGCAGTTTGGCCAAACCATTGAAGGGATGCGCGGCATGATTAAAACGGTTACGGTAGCCGGTAAGTCAAACGATAATGTTAACGGGATAAAGCATTTAGAGACCTTTGACCAAGTGTTTAAATTTTCAAACCGTTCGAATGCAGAAATCTGCTGCGATTGGTTTGCCTTGTCGGTCTCAACAGGTTATAGCCAAAATAAAAAACAGATTGAAGCCTTTTTGACCTCAGTGGGTCGGCGAAAATTTTTGATGCCCATTTATAAAAAGATGGTTCAAACCCCCGATGGCAAAACATGGGCCCTGTCTATTTTCGAAAAGGCAAAAAGGTCATACCATTCGGTGTCGTATAACTCCGTTCACGAGTTGTTAAAATCGTAAAGCACGATGCTGAAAAGATTTCTGGTCCTGATCATTTTAGGCTTAAGTTGCACAGCCGTCACCCTGATGTATCTGAGCAGTGCTGAGGTAGCCAAGGCATTGGATAAAGATACCCTTATTAAGGAACTTGCCCCTCCCAAGCCTATTCCTCTTGGTTTCTTCGAATGGCCTCTCAAGGGTCCAATCGACTTAGCCGGCAACTTTGGCGAACTGCGTACCAATCATTTTCACTCGGGAGTTGATCTCAGAACCGAGGAAGGCAAAGAAGGCATTCCTGTGTATGCGGCCGGCGACGGTTATATTGGGCGCATTCTTATATCGTCCAAAGGATACGGCAAGGCACTGTACCTTGTGCATCCAAATGGATATACCAGTGTTTACGGGCATCTTTCGGCCTTTAATCCGATTATTGCCGCTTACATAATCGAGCGCCAATATGCTTTGAAACAGTTCGAGCTCGAAACCGAATTGAAAGCACATGTTATCAAAGTTAAAAAAGGCGATTTAATAGCCTATTCCGGAAATACCGGAGGTTCGGCCGGGCCTCACCTCCATTTTGAAATCAGAGATTCGGAAACAGATGATGCCCTAAATCCATTGCTCTTTGGGTTGCAGTTGAAAGATGAGGTGAAACCCGAAATTAAATCCTTGGTTATTTATGGATTGGAAAACAGTGCGCGACTTCATACGGGAACCTACCGCTACAAGGCTTTTGAGAGAAGCGAAGTAGAGCAAGCCCAGGCGTTGATTGCCCTGCGTCCGGGTATGTATGCCTTGGGCGCCAATTGGATCGATTATTTGAGGCCGGGCGGTTTTAAAATGGGTGTGGCTTACGCCAAACTCAAGGTCAATGGCCAATTGATTTTTGAGCAAAAAATCGAACGCATGCCTTTCGAGCACTGGCGCATGATGAATTGCCATTTGGACCATCCTGTGTTGGAAGAGAAAGGGTTTAAAATCGTGAAATTATTCAGGGACGCCGGAAATAAGCTTCAAATCTATCCTACAGAAGTGAACGGAGGCAAGATTCAGGTACAGGATAAGAAGGAATATAAGCTTCAACTGCACATACAAGATTTTGCAGGGCATCGGGATTCCATAACATGGAAATGGGTAGGCGACGCCGAAAAATCAACGGAATTTCCACCTGAGCAAATGGCAGTGAAGGAAAGCGCGAAAAATTACAAGAGCCAAAGTTTTTATCCCGGGGTGGATAATGAAATTGAAGCCGATGGGAGTTTGGGTGTTTTAAAAATTCTGGTACCTAAAGGGGTGCTTTACGACTCCCTGGCTTTTAGGTTAGGGGTTTCTGATAAAAGCACGTCGGGACGTGAAATATGGGAGGTGATGAGCAGTTCAATTCCCGTGAACGATTCTTTTGCTTTAGTTTATAAACCCAAACAGGTGATAACAAACCCTGAAAAATATGTTTTCATGAGATTAAGCAAGGGGCTTATGCGTCCTGAAGGTGGAAATTTTGCAGGGGGAGTTCTTAGAGGGAAGGCCAAAATGCTTGGACAGTTTTACGTGGACATAGACCACAAGGAACCTGAAATTACACAGGTTAAAGTCAATGGACGAAACTTCAGTGCCACGGTCAAAGACGACAAAAGTGGGATTAAAAAAATCTCTGTCTTTTTGGATGGGCATTGGGTTCTTGCCGATTATGAGCCCAAATTAAATAAAATTAAAGGGGTGGTACCCTCCTTTATCAAAGCCGGGAAGTACCGCTTCAAAATAACAGTGGAAGATGCTTGCGGAAATTCTAAAACATTTTTAAAAACCATTCAGTTATAAAATTCGTTTATACTATCATGTTGAAGCTAAAAGAAGGAGATAAAGCCCCAAATTTTAAAACCCTGAACCAGAACGGAGAAACAGTGAGCTTAAAGGATTTGAAAGGCAAAAAAATAGTATTGTACTTTTACCCCGACGACGACACCCCGACCTGCACCAATCAGGCGTGTAACTTAAGAGATAACCACGAAATGCTCATCTCACAGGGATATAGCATCTTCGGCATCAGCCCCAATGGCGTAAAGAGTCATCAACATTTTGTTAAAAAATACAATTTGCCGTTTGACTTATTGACCGATGAAGACTTGAAAATTGCCAATAAATATGGAGTGTGGGGACAAAAAACAAATTTTGGGCGCACCTATATGGGAATACTCAGAACCACCTTTGTGATTGAAAAGGGAATCATCAAAAAAATCATTGCCAAGGTGCTGTCTCAAAAACACTCGGCCCAGGTGCTTAAATGAAACAATGCGTGTAATACGAAATAATTCAAGTAGCCAGTAAATTCATGGATGGAAAATTTTACTCAAAATAAATTTGATCCAAAATGCCATGCTAAGTAATGAAACTGAATACGACGATGGCTGGCAAAAAACAGAACCTCAAGTGTTATTCAGCAGGGTGAGTTAATTTGGGAGTGATCGGGCACAATTAATTTCTCCTGTACTCCGGCAACAGCACAAATTCCGGTATCATGGCATCGAATCTTATACCATCCACTTGTCGTTCGAAGGTATAGAATCCTTTCATACTGCCTGCATCTGATTTGAGTTGGCAATACGAAATGTATTCATACGATTCACCGGGTTCTAAAATTGACTGTTCTCCCACAACACCTTCGCCTTGCACGATACGGCGCTCCATCATTGTGTCAAAAATATCCCAAAAGCGGCTGCGCAATTGCACTGTAAATTCCCCTTCGTTCTGAATGGTTATTTTGTAGGCAAATACATATAAATCCGATTCGGGATTCGATTGTTTGTTTTGGAAAAAAGTTTCGACAGTGATGCCGATGTTTTGTGTGACTGCGCTTACCATTTTAATCTGTCTATAAGTAAATCTTTTCAGTTCCCGGTAAAACAGTCCTACAGAGCACTTTTTTGCCATGCTGTTTTGTTTTGCCTCTGACAAAATTATTTTAAAAGATTGGTGATAGCACTATCCAACGGATTAATTTTACTGTTAAAATATCCAATTAATTGGCCATTCTCATTGAGCATGAATTTATTGAAGTTCCAGGTGACCTTATAATCGGCTACGCCATTCAATGATTTGGACGTAAGCCAAGCGTAGATGGGGTGTTGCGCGCTGTCCTTCACTGCAATTTTTTTAGTAATGGGGAAGTTCACTGCAAACTTGGAAGAGCAAAATTTTTCTATTTCAGCTTCTGTGCCGGGCTCTTGTCCACCGAATTGGTTGCAGGGGAAACCGATGACAATTAAACTTTGCTTATAGGTTTGGTAAAGTTTTTCAAGATCGGCGTATTGCTTGGTATAACCGCATTCAGAAGCCACATTTACCAACAGGATTTTTTTACCCTTGAAGTCTTTCAGACAAAGGTTTTCGTCGCTGTTTAATTTCTCAATACACTTCTCCAAAATATCGGATGGGACCTGGCTCACAGGTTCATTCACCTTGGCAATAGGTTTGCGCGCAAAAATAAATTTCCATGACCCAAAAATGCCGATGGCAAACAATCCGATGATAACAATTGATTTCATATTTACGGATAACAAATGAAAGGAGAAATTGTTAGAAATAAAAACATGAATAGTTTGGCGGGGGGCAGCCAATCAAAATAAACCTAACTTTGTCCTTTGCAATTGCATTTTAAAAAATATGGAGAAGGCAAACCGCCCTTAATGATTTTGCATGGGCTGTTTGGCATGAGCGACAATTGGCATACTATGGCCCGGAAACTGTCTGAAAACATGACCGTTTTCACCCTGGATTTGAGAAATCACGGTCAATCGCCCCACGCCGACGCCATGAATTTTGAGGTGATGGCCGGAGACATTGTTGAATTTATTGAGGCTCAAAATACAGGACCTGTAACCTTGATGGGCCACTCGATGGGAGGGAAAGTGGCTATGAAATTTGCCGACTTGCACCCCGGTTTAATTAAAAAACTCATCGTTGTAGATATCGCTCCAAAAGCCTATTTACCTACCCATCAAAAATATATTTCGGCCATGAAGTCGATTAATTTTTGGGCGGAAACGCGCAAAGAAATTGAACTTAAATTGTCGGAAAGCATCAAAAACCAGGGAGAGTTGTTGTTTATTTTGAAAAATCTATACCGTACCGACGACCAGCGGTTTGCCCTAAAATTAAATCTCGAAGGCATTGAAAACGCCTATAGCAACATCAGTGATGCTTTGAGCTTTACCCATACAATAGAAACCCCTTCTCTATTCATACAAGGTGAACACTCGCACTATATAGAAGAAAAGGACATGGAGCTTATAGGGGCGCAATTTTCACATGTGCAATTTAAGACCGTTGGAAATGCAGGGCATTGGGTTCATGCCGAAAATCCCGAAGGGTTTTTAGCAGCCGTTCAGTCATTTCTTTTTGGCCATTAGAAATTTTTTACCTGAAAATGGCCTCAAGGCCTCGAACCTAAAAGCATTTACTTTCACAATTGGGTTTTAAGATTTAATATTGCCATTGTCATTGATGTTAGAACTAAAAAAAGGATTATTTCTTCTGTTTTCGGTTTTATTAGCCGGAATTTCATTTTCTCAAACAACCGTAAAAGGTAAAATATCCGATGCAGAAACCGGCGAATCTCTGCCTTACATTACGGTTTATTTGGTAGGTACAACCGTTGGTACTTCAACCGATTTCGAAGGCTTTTATGAGCTTACCTTTAATGGGAAGGTCGACAGTGTGGTGGCAAAATCGGTAGGCTATAACCGCACCGCCAAAAAAATTAAACAAGGCGTCACACAGGAAGTTAACTTCGCCCTGGAACCAA
Source organism: uncultured Chitinophaga sp. (assembly GCA_964617955.1). Lineage (GTDB taxonomy): Bacteria > Bacteroidota > Bacteroidia > NS11-12g > UBA9320 > JABWCE01. Next base: position 164,944 of record CAZTXB010000006.1, on the reverse strand, counting down.
GCAGCAATTCATTAACCGAAATCGTAGTACGCCCCGGTGTAAATAAGGCCTTGCGGATTATCAGAAATTGCCAGGACAACCGTAAAAAATACAATATTGAAAAGCTCGATCAATACGAATACGAGAGTTTCACCAAGGTCCAGATTGCGGTAGACAATATCACCGACAAGTTTAAAAAACGGAAATTGTATAAAACGATGGAGGCCTTGTTTGATACCATCAGCAGCCTTAAGGCCGATACCAATGCCATTCCGGTACTGCCTGTGTTTGTGAGCGAAACCCTTAGTGATTATTACTATAACAAGTCTCCCTTCAGAAGCAAAGAGGTCATCAAAGCTACGCGCATAAAAGGGGTAGGGGTAGGGGAAGACAGTTATGTGGCCCAGGTCTTGGGTTCATCGTTTCAACAGTATAATTTTTATGAGAACAATTTGTACCTCTTCGACAAGGATTTTATTTCGCCAATATCGATACTCTCCATAAATTACTACCATTTTGCATTGGAAGACAGCATGGTAATTGATGGCAAAAAAACCTACCGAATACATGTTTGGCCAAAAAACAAAAAGGATTTGGTGTTTACAGGCAATATCTGGATACAGGATACAAGTTTTGCCTTGAAGCAGGTGTCGCTGGAAATTTCGAAAGAAGCCAACATCAACTTTATCGAAAAGATAAAAATTCAGCAAGAGCTTACTGAAGTAGAGAAAGATGCCTGGTTGCCTGCCAAAACAAGGGTTATGATAGATGTAGCCGAAATTACCGACAATACCCTGGGAATGATAGGCACCTATTATACCAGTACAAAAAATCAAAAGGTAAATATTGAGCGGGATGCCAAGTTCTTTGAAGAAAAAGTTTCAGTGAAAGAAGATGCCTATTCCAAGAGCGATCATTTTTGGGATACCGCCCGTCATGAGAAACTGTCTGCAGCCGACATTAAGGTGTTTAATCTGGTCGATTCGTTCAGGAACCAACCCCTGGTAAGAACTTATGTAGACATTGTAGAAATTATAGCCGAGGGGTACAAGCCCATTACCAAAAACAAATTAGAAATAGGGCCTTATATAAGCACAGTGGCATGGAATCCACTCGAGGGGGTAAGGGTGAGGTCGGGTATACGCACCACCGAAGAGCTCTTGAAAAACTCGCAATACGAAGGTTTTTTGGCTTATGGGATTAAAGACGAAAAATTTAAGTATGGCTTAGACGCCACTTACTTATTAAACCGAAGGAAGTGGACAAGAGCGGGCCTGGGTTTCAAAAAGGATGTTGACTTATTGGGGGTGACAGACAATCCATTTGTAACCAGCAGTTTGTTTAAAGCTTTGAATACCCTTGGTTCGTACCGCTTAAATTACACCTTCGAGTATAAAGTTTGGGGTGAACGTGAAGTATGGAAAGGAATAACCTTAAGGGCAAATATGAGGCACAACGACTACAGATTTGTTACAAAAAACGGGTATGACCGGTATAATTTCGCCTTTTATAAAAATCCAACAACCAATCAAATTGATTCCAATTTCAGCATTACCTCCATCAACCTGGAAGCGCGCATTTCATTAAAACAACAATTCGTGTTCAGGCATATCGACCGCTACAATTTTGGAAACCTGAAACAGCCTGTTTTTACCATCAATTACACCAAAGGGTTGGATGGTCCCCTGGGGGGGCAATATAATTTTGATAAGGTCATGCTAAAGATTTGGCAATACAACAGTTGGGGTAATTTTGGGAATTTTGAGTACACCGTTCAGGCCGGTAAAACTTTTGGTACCATTCCCTATCCTATTTTGGAAGTGGCCAGAGGAAACCAGGCTGTTGTATCTTCCTATTATGGCTATAACCTCATGCGTATTTTCGAGTTTGTGAGCGATCAATACGTTTCATTTCACTACGAACACAACGACAATGGGCTGCTCTTTAACAGAGTACCCTTGGTTAAAAAATTAAAGTGGCGGTTTTTTTACAATGCCAGGGGTGTTTATGGGAGCTTACGCAGCAAAAACTTTATGCTCGTTCCTCCAACCGATGCCACAGGCAAGGCGGTCACGCCCATTGGCATATACAGGAAAGGTGTTCCCTACATCGAACTCGGTTATGGGGTTGAAAATATTTTTAAATTTGTACGGCTCGACTTTATACACCGCATCAATTACCTCGACAATGAAGTCAACGGGCAAAAGGCCAGTCCATTTGGTGTTAAGGTCAATTTTGTGTTGAAGTTTTAACGCATAACCTTGTTGGGTTTCAATTTATTAGATACAATACACGAGAGTGAATAAAACAAGGGCCATCAATTTTGCTTTGAACGAACCTTGAAAAGTACTTAAAACCGGTTAAAAAATCGCTTAAAACATAGTGTTGAATATCAAAGGCAAAATATCTACTTTTGCCGTCTTTAAAAAAAATAGTATTACTTAAATTAATGAAATGAAAAATAAAGGTTTTGTACAAATTTTTACAGTCCTTTTAGCGATTGCTTGTATTTACCAGTTATCTTTTACCTGGAAAACCCGCAGTGTAGAAAAGACAGCCAGAGAATGGGCTAAAAAAACAGGTTTACCCGAAGCCAAATACCTTGACTCGGTTGGCTCGGTAACGGTATACAACATGCTCGGTCTTTTCAAATACACCTATTTGGAGTGTAAAGAAAAGGAAATAGGCTTGGGACTGGATTTAAAAGGCGGAATGAACGTAACCATGGAGGTATCGGTACCTGATATCGTGGCAGGCCTTTCCAACAACGCCAAAGATCCTAAGTTTGCTGTAGCACTTGACAATACCAAGGCCAAATTTAATGGTCAGCAAGATTTCATAGACCTGTTTAAAGTGGAGTGGGATAAAGTAGCACCGGGTATTAAACTCGCGCCGTTGTTTACCAACAAAGACATTAAAGATGAACTTCCATTTGACGCACCCAACGAAAAAGTATATACCTGGTTAAAAGCCCAGTCGAAGCAAGCGGTTTCGCGTGCCTATCAGATTATCAGCCAGCGTATCGATCAATTCGGAGTGGTTCAGCCCAACGTTCAGGAACTCGGAAATGGCCGTATTTTGGTCGAACTGCCTGGGGTTGATGACCCAAAGAGGGTTAGAAATATTTTACAAAGTTCAGCCAAACTTGAATTTTGGAATACTTACCACAATTACGAAGCCTATAAATTTATAGAAGCGGCCAATGAGATCGTAAAAAATAAACTGGCAGCAGAAGAATTGCTGAAAAACGGAGGCAAAAAAGACAGCACAGACAAGCCAAAAGGATTAACCCTTACAGCTGCTGATGATAGTACTTCAAAGGACACTTCGAAGTTAAAAACCGGAAGCATAGCCAAAGGGGATACGTCTAAGAAAAAAACACCTGAGCAGTTGAAAAAGGAAAACCCGATTTTGGCCTACCTTATTCCCAACACCATTCAGGATGAAAAAACCCAGCAGCAGCGTTGGGCAGATGGAGCAGGAATTGGTTATGTTCCCCGTACAGAAATGGAGAAATTGCAGTCGTATTTCGATCTTCCTGAGGTTCAGGCGGTATTCCCTCCCAATTTATTGTTGCGCTGGAGTTTCAAACCAGTTGCTAAAAACTCACCCCTTTTCATGCTTTATGGCATCAAGGCCAGTAGAGACGGAGAGCCTGCCTTGCCAGGAGACGCCGTAACAAGTGCACGCAAGCAGGTTAGCCAAAGTGGTGAAATCGGAGTTTCCATGACCATGAGTCCTGAGGGCGCCAACGATTGGAAACGCATTACAGCTCAAGCAGCGCCTACCACCGATGCGATTGCAATCATGTTAGACGATAAAATTTATTCGGCACCTACAGTTAAAAATGAAATAGCCAATGGGATGTCAGAAATATCAGGTGGATTTGATGACCGCGAGGCAGAAGATTTAGCCAACATTTTGAAGGCCGGTAAGTTGCCTGCACCTACCCGAATCGTTGAGGAGAGTGTCGTGGGTCCTACTTTGGGAGAATCGGCGCGTAAGGCCGGTATTTTGTCATTGTTTATGGGCTTTATCGCCGTAATTTTATTCGTGTTCTTATATTATGGAAGAGGAGCCTGGTATGGTGTTTTAGCCTTATTGGTAAACCTCTTTTTCCTTGTAGCCATTATGGCCGGCTTTAATGCCGCCCTCACCCTTCCCGGTTTGGCCGGTTTGGTATTGACCATGGGTATGGCTTTAGACTGCAACGTACTGATTAACGAGAGGATTAAAGAAGAACTTTCCAATGGCAAGAATTACGCCAATGCGGTGACCATAGGTTACCGACAGGCCTTTTCAGCCATTTTGGACTCGCACGTCACTCAGCTCATCGCTGCTATCATCATGGCTTATTTTGGTTCAGGACCTGTAAAGGGATTTGCGGTGGTGTTGATCATAGGTATTTTTACCTCCATGTTTACAGGTATTCTCATTTCAAGATTGATCAATGAGTGGGATATGCGCCGCGGACATGAGTGCACCTTCAATACCAATTTATTCAAAGGATTCAGAAACCGAAGTGCAGTTAATTTCATGGGCAAGCGCAAGATTCTGTACATCATCTCTACGCTGGTTATACTCATAGGTATTGGAAGCATGATTAGCAGGGGCTTTAGCACGGGGGTTGATTTTAAAGGTGGATGGACGTATACCATACAGTTTAAAGACAAAACCAATTCCGAAGACATTCATATTGCCCTAAACAAAGTGATACGCGAAAACGTAGAGGTAAAAACTTATGGAACCAACAATCAGTTTCGTATTACCACAGCTTATCGTATCGATGATCAGGCCAAGGATGTGTCGGAGCAAGTAGAGGCTACTGTGGTTTCGGCCTTAAAAGATTTTAAGATTGACAAATCCAGCATACTTTCGTCGAGTAAAATAGGCCCAACCATTGCGGCCGATGTGCGACAGAACTCTTTCATTGCCGTGATTCTGGCGGTAATCGGAATCTTTTTATACATCGTAATCCGATTCAGAAAACTCGAGTTTGGAATGGGTGGAGCTATATCCTTGATCCATGATGTGCTGATTGTATTGTCACTGTTCTCCATATTCTGGGGTATTTTACCCTTCCCAATGGATATTGACCAGGCCTTTATTGCGGCCTTGTTAACGGTGCTTGGATATTCCATCAATGATACCGTGGTGGTATTCGACCGTATCAGGGAGTTTTTGGGTATTAACAAATACGACAACCAGCAGGAAGTAATTAATGGAGCGGTGAATCAAACCTTAAGCCGAACCATTGTAACAGCCATTTGTACCATCATTACGCTGCTTATGTTGTTCTTGTTTGGCGGTGAAGGACTCAAAGGCTTTACCTTCGCACTGTTGTCGGGTATTGTGATTGGAACGTATTCGTCCATCTTTATAGCTTCTGCGATAGCCGTTGATTTTGGCAAGAGAAGAATCAAGGGCAGCTAGGCTTAAATAAAGAAGGTAAAAGGATTAATACTTCTGCATGCATGGCATGCCTGTAAATTAATGGTCCCTTTTTTTAAGGAGAGTTTCAAGGTCTTTGCTAAGGGATAGACTCTATTTCACATCATATTTTAACGTGCATCATCTATAGGGCTTTGGCATGCCCAATTCATGCCCTGTTTTATACCAGAGGTGGTTAAGATGGGTAATGACTGTAAAGTCGGATTGAAAAGGTTGCAAATTGCCTTGATGGCATAGACATGGTCTGGTAGAAGAGAAAAACAAGGCCTGTATTCAGGGCCTTTACCGCTATAAATTTTAATTTGCCTTATGAAGCATTTGATCACTAATGCTTTAACCCTTCATGGCATTTATTCAGCCTTGGTTTGGCTACGAAGGAATACCGTATTCTTGTAAATGCCTCCTTTCATGTGCACACTATTCACAAGTTTTCCACATATTGGAAAAATTCCGGGATATGGAATAAAAAGGGAAATTTCGGATGACCGAATGTGGAGCTGTAAAAATTCTTACAACTCAATATTGGCAAGGGTTAGCGATTGTTTTGGGCTATGGGATAGAAGGCTTGTAAAATGTTTTGGCACGATTTTGTTAAGTGAACAGACACAATCTAACAAACAATTTAACACATTAAAAAAACAAAATCATGAACAAAAAAATCGCTTTAATCGCCCTTGCCTTCACGGCTCTTTTCGTGTCCAATTCAGCTTTTGCTCAAGACGGACTAACTGCAAACCACGCTATTTCTTACACAGTGCCAAAAGTGGCTCTTGTTGACATAGAAGGTGGGTCATCAATCAGCCTTACTTTGGTTGCTCCAACCGAAGCTGGTGAAGGAATGGACATGTCTGCTACAAACTCTGACCTGTGGTTGAACTATTCTTCTACTACAGCCAGTGCAGCTACTAACACAGTATCTGTAAGAGCTAGCACAACTTTACCAGGTGTTGCTTTGAAAGTATTGGCTGGTGCTGATGCCGGAGAAGGTGACGGTGCTGTAGGAACTCCTACTTCCATTGTTACGCTTTCAACTTCTGATCAGAACATTATCAATTCAATTGGTACTTGTTACACCGGAGACGGAACAAGCAAAGGTCACAACCTTACTTACAGTTTAGCCACTAGCGCTTACAACTTGATTAAGTACACTGCTTCTCCTACTTCAGTGACTGTGACTTACACTATCACTAACAACTAAAACAAGAAAAACATTTCAAATGTTAAAAATGGCTGGACCTTTGGTTCGGCCATTTTTTTTTGATTCACAAAAAGAAGGCCTTGGCCTTTTTTCAACGTTTTAAAGCTTCCCAATCGGATAGGTTTATCCACATTTTTAGAATGTAGCTCAAAGTGGAGGCCTCAGGATTAAATTATATTCGCCCATAATATAAAAATTGAAGCGCTTATTAACTTTTCCTCGGAGACTTTTCTCAATTCTTTTTGGAGTATCGTTATTGTTTACAGGTGGTTTAGTCTTAGCCCAGAATAGTCCAACCCTTTCGGGCACCTGGAATTACAGTTTGCCAGGTAGCAGTATTTCAGAAGCGGGAACTGATTTTTACGGAACCTATGAGAGTGCCGCCAATCAGTTGATTTTTAATAGAAATGCGACCACTGAGCAAGCACCTAATTGGACGATAAATGTAAAAAAAAGCGATATCCTCTGGCATTCCAATCTAAAACTTTGGATACGCCGAACAGGCGATGGTAGCGGAGTCCAAAATTCAAGCATCAGCAATGGATCTAACTATCAGGAGATACAAAATACCAACATTCAATTTTTTAACGGTTATAAGGAGGTTAACGAAATTCCCATTCAGCTAAAAATCACTGGTGTTTCGGTTGTTATCCCTGTGAATTCCTATTACACCTTACTCATCTTTACCGTCACTGAAAATTGAAGCAACGTCTGAAAAATGCGATTCTTCAGAAAAATTTATAGGAAAGTGCTTCACACAATGCATGTGAAAGCGCACTTCACATGATCGCAGCCGGGCGCCCTTGCCGAAGGCCAGGGGCATGATTTGAGAATAAATACCTAATCCTCTGTTATTAATAATCCATACTTCGCCTGAGCCGGTCTACAGCCCTTGAATACAAGTTAGGGGTTAAGAATAAAAAGAGGCACTTAAAAAGTTCCCAATATATTCTAGAAATCCTGAGAATTGGGCAAAAAATTTTGATTTCCTGAATCACAATGCACAGCTTTTAACATGGATTTCAACTTAAAATTTTATCGGAGCGGATTTGAGCTATTCACAAGTTTTCCACATATTGGAAAAATTCCGGGATATGGAATAAAAAGGGAAATTTCGGATGACCGAATGTGGAGCTGTAAAAATTCTTACAACTCAATATTGGCAAGGGTTAGCGATTGTTTTGGGCTATGGGATAGAAGGCTTGTAAAATGTTTTGGCACGATTTTGTTAAGTGAACAGACACAATCTAACAAACAATTTAACACATTAAAAAAACAAAATCATGAACAAAAAAATCGCTTTAATCGCCCTTGCCTTCACGGCTCTTTTCGTGTCCAATTCAGCTTTTGCTCAAGACGGACTAACTGCAAACCACGCTATTTCTTACACAGTGCCAAAAGTGGCTCTTGTTGACATAGAAGGTGGGTCATCAATCAGCCTTACTTTGGTTGCTCCAACCGAAGCTGGTGAAGGAATGGACATGTCTGCTACAAACTCTGACCTGTGGTTGAACTATTCTTCTACTACAGCCAGTGCAGCTACTAACACAGTATCTGTAAGAGCTAGCACAACTTTACCAGGTGTTGCTTTGAAAGTATTGGCTGGTGCTGATGCCGGAGAAGGTGACGGTGCTGTAGGAACTCCTACTTCCATTGTTACGCTTTCAACTTCTGATCAGAACATTATCAATTCAATTGGTACTTGTTACACCGGAGACGGAACAAGCAAAGGTCACAACCTTACTTACAGTTTAGCCACTAGCGCTTACAACTTGATTAAGTACACTGCTTCCCCTACTTCAGTGACTGTGACTTACACTATCACTAATAACTAATCCAGAAACCCTAACTATTTAAAGGCCAATGCGACGTGAGTCGCATTGGCCTTTTTCGTTCGCCAATATTTATGAACACTGCCCTTTGGGGTAATTAATTTTTGGGAAACAGGATTAATGCTATATTTGTGTAGAATAATATGCTACTTCTTCCATGACAAGAGTTATTCAAAAACTGGTCTTTATAGCTTTTTTAGCCATATCATGTACTGTTTTCGGGCAAGATGGGGCTACAGCAAGTCATTCGCTGGCTTTTACCATTCCTAATGTGGCGATGGTAGATGTGGAAGGGGCCAACTCCATTTCCCTTAGTTTGCAAAGCCCTACAGAAGCCGGTCAGGGTTTAGGCAATTCAGGCACCAATAACACTTTATGGCTCAATTATTCATCTACTACCCATCCCTCATCTACCAACTCTGTGAAGGTGAGAATGGAGGCAAGTCTGCCCGGATTGGATTTAAAAATAACAGCTTCAGCCGATGTTAATGAAGGGGAAGGCGAAACCGGATCTCCCTCGTCCACCCTTACCTTATCAACAAGCGAACAAAATCTGATCAATAGCATTGGCACCTGCTATACAGGAGATGGAACCGGAAAAGGCCATAACCTTACCTATGTTCTGGAGGCAAAAAACTACAGCCTCATTGAATACAATTCATCTCCTAACTCAATCACTATCATTTATACGATTTCAAATAATTAAGGTGTTTTGTCATCATGCGTGACAATGTCCATTTAATAATTCATTCGTCAATTTATGTTTAAATCAGAATAAGGTCTCTATGGCTAAATACTGATAATTTTGGCCGAATTAAAAAGCGAACAAAATGCATAGGTTATTTTTATTATTAGTATTCAAGGTTTTATTTGCCACCACATCCTTCAGTGCCATCATTATTCTCAATGGCCTCAGTCACAAGTTTAAGGTACAGGGCGGAGTGGTGTATAAGGGTGTTATAGAAGTAAGCAATACTGATCTCACGGCTCAGGCCGTAAAGCTTTATCAAACTGACTATACCTTTAAGAGCGATGGCAGTTCAGATTACGGTTTACCCGGCTCGCTAAAGCGCTCCAATGCCTCTTGGATAGAATTGGGTGAGAATATGTTCACCCTGGTGGGAAAGGAAAAAAGGGTGATCAATTTTCAGATTACAGTACCAAATAATGACAGTTTGTTTGGCACGTATTGGAGCGTGATCATGGTTGAAGGGCTTACGCCTCCGGATACCACAAAACAAAAAGGCCAGTTTAACATTAAAACGGTGACGCGATATGGTATTCAAGTCATTACCGATATTGGGTCGGAAGGCAAGCGGGAATTGGTTTTTAACGCTACAAAGATTCAAAACAAAGATTCCAAAAGGTTGTTAATGGCCGATATTGGAAATATTGGCGACTTCATGCTCGAAACCTTGTTTGTATGCGAATTGTATGATGCTGAGGGTAAGACGACCAAATTGGCCAATACCTACCGCAAAAAATTATATCCCAACACCTCTGCGATGCTAGAAATCGATATAACCTCTATGCCGATAGGCACCTACAATGCTTTATTGCTTGCCGATTGCGAAGACGATGAAGCCTTCGGAATACAGATGCAGCTCGAAGTAAAGGATGAGTAGCAAAAGCCTATTCTTTTTAATTTCTTTTTTATTTTCAAAATGGGTGATTGGCCAAAACTACCCCATCACGGTGGTTTCGGAGCAACCTTTCAAAGTGCAATCCGGCCAAATTTCGAGTGTCATTGTAAAAGTTCGAAATGATGACAGCTCTAAGGTAACCCTAACCTCAGGTTTTATAAAGCAAACTATTATTTCCTGCATCAGTTGTAATCAGACCATCGTTCTGGAACCGAAAACCGAAAAATCCATCATTCTACCCCTACTGGTCAGCAAAAACTCGATTCCATGCGATATTAAATTTATGTATACCCTTTCCATAGGCGATTCAACGGTTTCAGAGAAAGAGATTGTAGTATCGGTGCAGAGGAAAACAAGTTTTTCAATTTCCATGATTAACGCCCCGGAATACGTAAGGGCTGGGGAAGCCCTAACCGCTCGTGTCATCATTCAGAACAACGGCAATACCGTGCAAAAATTTAATTTAATAAAATATGGATTCTACGACAAGGGCCCGAGGGAGTTAATGCTTGGTTCCGGCGAGATTTATAACTATGACATAATTATCAAAACCAGCGCCCTTCAGCCCAAAGCCGACTTTTTGACCTACGGAATAAAAATACACCCATTCGAAGATTCATCCATGACCAAGGATATGTTTCACTCCTCTTATGTGTTTCCTGTAGTAGAGCCAAAAAAAAGCCAATACTTTTATCTTCCGGGTTATATCAGACTGAACTATTTGGCGAGCAACAGAGACAATGCATCGGCCTCCGGTTATCAAATTGAAGCCCAGTTCAGAGGAACGCTCGATCAGGCCAAAAAGCATCAAGTCGAACTAGCGATAAGAGGTCCAAACCGGTTTAGCAGCTCGGTTCTGGGTAATTATGATGAGTATTTTGCCAGGTATAGTACAAAAAATTACAAAGTTCATGCAGGAGATAAAGTGTTTTATCTAACCCCATTAAGTGAAATCAGTAGATTTGGAAGAGGAGTTGAAATTTCAAAAATTGAGGAGAAATATGCCTTTGGTGCATTTTATGCCAAACCGCGTTTTAATACAAGCATAACTAGTGAATATGCAGCATATGGAAGCTTTGTACTTGAAAACTCCTTAAAGCTAAGTCTGAATCATTTAGGAAAAAAGGACGAGACAACCAATGCATTGGCCACTGTGAACAGCTTGCTCGCCAATTATACGCTTGAAGAAAAAATTTCAGTTGAAGCAGAGTTATCGCAGAGCCATTTTTTGCAAAAAAATGATTTTGGATTTCGATCGGTGGTTTTCATAAAGCGGAAAAAGTTCAATTTGAACTTTTCGAATATTGTGGCAGGCAAAAACTATGCGGGTTACTATAGCAATACCTCTTATTACATATTTAATTCAAGTTATCAATTGAATAAAAAAACCGATATAAATATTAATTACAACAAAAATTTTCAAAATCCAGTCTTAGACAGTATCATTACAAATGCACCGAACAATACCAGCTACTTTTTAGGTGCCTCTCACCGCCTAACAAAAGACTTAAATGCGAGGCTGCTATACAGGGTCACGGAGGTGGAAGACCGGTCAGAGCTAAAAAGTTTCAACTATAAATCGAATCAAATTCAGGTTAACCTCAATCAGAAACTGCACAATTTTGCGTATACCTTAATGGTTGATTATGGTATCAACAACAATTTATTGCTAGGAGAAGATAGCAGCAGAAGCAGGATATGGAGCGTGTATTCGGAGGTTCAGTTTTTTAGAGCAACCAAGTTTAATTTTAATGTTTTCCAGAATTTCCTCAACTCCAATCGCTATTCTTTTAAAAATGAAAACTCGGTATTTTACGGTGCAAACCTATCGTGGAACATCAATAAATTTCTTGTCACAAGTTTCCGTTACCAAAGCAACTATTTTCCGGAAGATTATTACCGAAACCGCGATGCCATCGATTTGAGAATCAATTACAAGGCCGAAAGTCGTCTTGATTTTTCAATGGCTACACGTTATGTATTTTTAGCCCGGCAAAGCACAGCCAAAGAGCTCTATTTGATGGCGAGTTGTAATTATAAAATCCATGTGCCTTTGAAAAAAATAGCCAGTTATGGCAAGATTTCGGGTAACATAAGCAGCAATACCGGCAAATCAGTACAGAATATTTTGGTACAGCTAAACGGTAGAACAGCCATTACGAAAAAGGATGGAAGTTTTACCTTTGGGAATGTTCCGGCCGGAAATTATTTTTTATTTGTGGACCAGAAGAGCTTATTTCTCAATGAAATTATTGAGCAACCGACCCCTTATAATGTTGTGGTTGAGGAGGGCAAGACGGTGACAGTGAGTTTGAATATTATCAATGCCGCCAAAGTGAGTGGTACCGTTAAAGTGGTTTTCAAAAAAAATGCCTATTATGACGACACAACAGTAACCACCATTCCATCGGTAGTTTTAATCATTAAAAACGAAAACGAATCGCAAACGATTGTAAGCGGTGTAGATGGAAGTTTTGTTTTTCACAATTTAAAACCAGGCCATTGGCAGCTCAATGTGTACGATAATTTATTGGATAATAAGTACATTGTAGAAAAAGAGTTGTTTAATTTTGACCTCAAATCAAATGATCATTCAGAAATTATCATAAACATAAGGAAAAAAGACAAAAAAATACGTTTTATGCAAGCCCCGGGAGCTCTTAAAAAGTAAGATATTTTATTGTTTCCAAGATGGGGTCATTAGGCCTTGATATAGGAATTAAAAAAGCAAAAAGAATGAAAGAAATTAACAAGATTATTATTTTTAGTCTATTTATGGTACAAGGTGTTTTTGGAATTGCCCAAATAGAGTTGCAAGGAATTGCAAGCTACTTATCAATTCCAAACGTTACGCTAATGGATATTGAACCAGGATCCGGAAGCATTGGTTTGGCTCTGTCACAACCTACGGAAGCGGGAATGCCCACCATCAATTACAGCACCACAAATAATACCAAATGGATAAACTATACCTCCTGCAATACGGCGAGTGTCAATCGGAAAATAAGTGTGGCTATTGCGTCCGGCACCATACCTTCAGGCACTGTTTTGGATTTAACCGCCTCAGCCTATTCTGGCAATGGAAAAGGGGGGACATTTGGGGCACCCAGTTTAACCATTCAATTGTCGAACTCAAGTCAAACGCTCATTAATGGGATCTCAAGTTGTTATACCGGCGATGGGTCCGACAATGGCCACTGTTTAACTTACAACTGGCGGGTGGTTAATTATGGTCAACTTAAAACGACATCAGCTTCAAATTTGATTTTAAATTTTACGATGACCGATAATTGAATTCAATCAATATATCCTTTGTGGTGAGATATCATTTCAATTGAGGTCGCTTATGAAAAGTCGCGTATTTTTGAAAAATTGAAAATTGACCTAAAAATAATTGTTTATACGCTTTACTTACTCCTTATCGCATTAGGGCTATACAACCATGAAATGTGGCGCGATGAGTATGTGGAGTTTTTACAGGCCCGTGATACCGATGGGCTTTTCAGAATGGGAAGCACTATGAGCCAAGGGCATGCCATGCTCTGGCAAACCTGCCTGTGGGCCATTACCTTATTTACCCATAATCCTTTGGCCATGAAAATATTTCATGGTTTAATTGCCGCAGTATTTGCTTTTTTCCTGGTCTTTAAGAGTCCGTTCAAATGGTGGCAATCAGGGGTATTGCTGCTCAGTTATTTTTTGCTTTTCGAATACGCTCTTATCAGCAGATGCTACGCTTTTGGGGTCTTGTTTTTTTTCCTTATGGCCTTCGAATACTCTAAAAAACAAAGATTGACCTGGACACTTGGAATTTTTATTTTTTTAGAGGCCAATACCTCTGTATACGGCATGATGTTGTCGGTGGTTTTCATTGCATGGCTCTTTATTGTGGAGATGGGTTTCGAGCCACGCTTGTGGAAGAGCCGCTTTCTCAAAATTGCTCCTATTTTAGTGTTGGCTACATCGGGGGTGTTTCTGTCTTATCTGCAAATTCATCCAAGGGAAGACAATACGTTTCCTGTGGCCTTTGTGAGTTGGCCTTTTAATTTATTTCGTTTTAACGAATCCATGGAGCAATTTCTAAATGCTTTTTTTCCCATCAGCGATTTCCGATACTTTCACTTTTGGAATACCAATATTTTGGATGGAGCCAGCGGTATTTTCAGATGGTTGCTACCCTTAATGGCCTTCCTGATTACGACTTTCCCCTTCTTGAAAAAAACCAAACTCTTGACACTCTGGCTCGCAGGGGTATTTTTGGTACTTTTTTTTCAATACTATACCGGATTTTACTATGCCCGCTATTACGGACATTTTTTCCTTTGGTGGTTGTTTTGCTTTTGGCTGCACAAAGCAGAAGAAGGACCGGACACAAGACAAATTTTTATCAATGAGTGGGCCTTGATGGTGGTGATGACTGCTCAGGCCATTGGGGGCATTCTGGTGTACAAGGCCGATGCGGTAAGGGTTTTTTCAAGAGGGGCGGAGGTGGCTAAATTTTTAAAAATGAAGGGGTATGCCGAGAGTTACATGATAGGTACGGTTGATTTTTGCCTTAGCCCAATTTCGGCAGAATTGGACCGAAAGGTGTATTCCATGCAGCACAAGAAGCTTTGTAGCTATACCAAATGGGACAAAGAGAGGCTTAACTCAACCGACAGTCTCGATTTGATTGACGCCTTGCAAAGCGGCCCACAAGCCGACACCATGGTATTTATTGCTACCCATCCTGTTCCGCAATTTGAGTATTTTCAACAAATGGCCGAAAAGGGGAAGATGAACAGGGATTTTAATTTCGGGCCCTATCATTTTTATGCCATGGCCTACTTCAAACCCGGGATCGAAACCCTTGAAAAATACTGGTTGTTTAAAGTGTACCGAAGTAACCTCGTCGTCGAGTAAAAAATTTTTCCTGAGCTTCTCGTGTAAACCTATAAATATTAGGGCTATGATTTTCCGGCTTTTATCATCATGTGACTCGATTTGGAACAGCAAACTTTATGCTCTCGCTAAAACCTTTAACTTTGCGCCATGAATTTAGCAGAGAAAGTAAACCAAGAAATAACCTTAGCAATGAAGGGTAAAAACGAAGCCCGTCTCAGGACTTTCAGGAACATTAAATCCGTATTTCTGTTGTTGAAATCGTCGGGAAATGAGGTGGCTGACGCCGATTATTTAAAAGGCGTTCAGAAAATGGCGAAGCAATTGCGCGACAGCATTGAAATTTTTGAGAAGGAAGGGAGAATCGATTTAGCCTCTAAGGAGAAAGAGGAACTGACCATTGTGGAGGAGTTGTTGCCCACCCAAATGAGTGAGACGGAAATAACAGATAAAGTAAAGGCCATCATCGCTGAAACAGGAGCGCTTGGTATTAAAGATTTGGGGAAGGTGATGCCCTTGAGCATGAAAGCCACAGCAGGCTTAGCCGATGGTAAGTTGGTTTCGGAAGTAGTAAAGCGCTTGTTAAGCTAGGGCCTATACACTCATGCGACCAATGCATTGGTAAGCGAAGCCCAATTCCTTCATTTCTTCAGGTTCATAAATATTTCTTCCGTCAAAAATTATTTTTGATTTTAGTCTGCGCCCAATTTCTTCAAATTTAGGAGATCTGAATTCGGGCCATTCCGTCACAATAATGAGGGCATCGGCCTGGTCAAGCGCATCGTATTGCGATTCAGCATAATGGATGCTGTTACCCAGGGTTTTTTGAGCCTCATGCATGGCCACCGGATCGTAGGCGGTAATGTGGGCACCATCGCCCAAAAGTTTTTCAATAATCACCAGACTAGGCGCCTCCCTCATGTCGTCGGTTTTGGGTTTGAACGCCAGTCCCCACATAGCGAAACGCTTTCCGCTAAGTGAACCGAAGTGCTTCTTGATTTTGTTATACAATACCGATTTTTGGAAGTCGTTAACCGATTCGACGGCTTCAAGTATTTGCATTTTATAACCGTGCTCATGGGCCGTTTTTGCGAGTGCTTTTACGTCTTTGGGAAAACAGGATCCGCCGTAACCAATGCCTGGGTAAATAAACTTATGACCGATGCGAGGGTCGCTGCCTATGCCTTTGCGAACCTGATTGGCATCGGCGCCCATGATTTCACAAAGATTAGCGATATCGTTCATGAAGCTGATTTTGGTAGCCAGCATGGCATTGGCCGCATACTTGGTCATTTCGGCAGAGGGTATATCCATAAAAATAATAGGATGGCCGTTGAGCAAGAAGGGTTTATACAGTTTGCGAATAATCTCTTCGGCCTTTGTCGATTCCACTCCAACGACTATGCGGTCGGGTCTTAAAAAATCGTCGATGGCTGCACCTTCTTTTAAAAATTCGGGGTTAGAAGCCACGTCAAAATCGATGTTTAATCCTCTTTTATCGAGTTCTTTTTGAACGGCCTCTTTTACTTTCTTTGCTGTGCCCACCGGTACGGTGCTTTTCGTGACTACGATTCCGTAGGAATTCATATTTTTTCCTATTTCAGAGGCCACGGCTATCACATACTTTAAATCGGCGCTTCCATCCTCTCCGGGTGGAGTTCCCACTGCGATAAAAGCCACATCACAATCCTTGATGCTTAATGCCAAATCGGAGCTGAATTGGAGTCGCCCGTCCCTCTGATTTCGCAGCACCATCTCTTCCAAGCCCGGCTCGTATATGGGAAGAATGCCTTGCATTAAATTATTGATTTTTTGTTGGTCAATGTCGATACAGGTTACCTCTAACCCAACTTCAGCGAAGCAGGTTCCGGTTACCAGTCCAACATAACCGGTTCCTATGACGGCTATTTTCATTTTAAGTTCGCAGTTTGCGGTGAATATTTTTTTACAAATTCGAGGAGGGTAGAACAAATGTAGCTGAGTTGTTCCTCATCCATTTCAGTGCTGATGGGAAGCGCCAATACCGATTCACAAAGTCGCTCAGAAATGGGGAAATCCCCTTTTTTGTAATTTTCAGAACCAAAGGCTTGTTGAAAATGCAAAGGCAGAGGATAATAAATCATGCTTGGGATATGGTTCAATTCGAGGTGTTTTTTGAGTTCATCACGCGGGATGTCTTCAACTTGTAAATTGTATTGGTGAAATACGTGGGTAGATTTCGGATATCGAACCGGCGTAATCAGATGTGGCGCAGAGGCCAAAGCTTTATCGTAATAGGCGGCCACTTTTTGGCGCGCAGCGCAATAGTCATCGAGATATTTTAATTTTACGTTCAGTATGGCGGCCTGTAAGGTGTCAAGTCTTGAATTAACGCCAATGACTTCATGGTAATATTTCACCCTCTGTCCATGATTGCAAATCATTCGAAGATTCTCGGCCAGCTCACTGTTGTTAGTCAAAATTGCACCTCCATCACCGTAGCATCCTAAGTTTTTGGAAGGGAAAAAGGAGGTGGTGCCAACATCACCCATGGTTCCTGCTTGTTTTTGAGTACCGTCGGAAAAGGTGTAAACTGCGCCAATGGCCTGAGCGAGGTCCTCAATCACATACAAGCCGTGTTTGGAGGCTATGGCCAGTATGGTTTCCATGTCGGCACATTGGCCGAAAAGGTGAACCGGCACAATGGCCTTTGTTCGAGGGGTAATGGCCGCTTCAACTGCGGCAGGGTCAATATTGAAAGTTTGTGCATCGACTTCCACCAACACCGGTTTGAGTCCGAGGAGGGCGATGACTTCGGCAGTAGCCGCATAGGTAAAAGTTGCTGTGATCACTTCATCCCCCGGTTTTAAACCCAGGGCCATCATGGCAATTTGAAGGGCATCGGTGCCATTGGCACAAGGAATACAATAGGAGGCCCCGGTATAGGCAGCCAACTTAATGGCAAAATCCTTGACCTGTGGTCCTTGAATAAAATGAGTCGACTCAAGAACCTCGGAAATGGCAAGGTCTATTTCAGGCTTTATGTTATGGTACTGACTTTGGAGGTCGACCATTTGTATTTTACGCATGGTATGGAGTTATATTGCTACTGCAAATTTAATATTCTTTCGGTCAACCATTTTTTTTAAAATCGATTACTATAGACCTAAAGAACGGCCGTTTGTAAAAAAGGAAGCAGTATTTGTGTAGCGGGGATGTCAAATTTTATAAAATGGAGCGAAAACCTATTACCTTTGAATGCCCAATGTATTTGAGAAGCATTTTTTTTATGTCGCTAAGTTTGCTCTTCGCAGCGGCTAAAGGGCAAGGTGTATTTCTAAGAAAATCGGAAGCCCGCCCTATACTTTTATTCGATATTGGCGTTAAACGACAATTTCCCGGAGGGGACCTCTCGGCCCGTTTTGGCAAGGATGCCTCACTTGGCCTGGATGTTCATTATAAAACGGCTTCCAATTGGTTATTTGGCCTGGGTGGCCATTTCATGTTTGGCAACGAGGTAAAGGAGCGTGGCGTTCTTGATTCACTCAAAGGCTCCACCGGAGAAATTTTTGATGAGAATGGACAATTTGCCGTCGTTGGTCTGGATGAACGGGGTATGCAATTGGGATTTCAGCTTGGAAAAATTTTTACCTTAGGAGGAGTCAATAAAAACTCGGGCTTGTACGTGAGCTTGGGTGCTGGTTATTTGCAACATCGCATTAGGATTTATTCAACCAAAACAGTGCCACAACTTAACGATGAATATAAGAAGGGATACGACAGATTAAGTGGTGGATTCGCTTCTACCCAATATCTGGGCTATCGCTTTTTGGATCCAAGGAAAAGATTAAATTTTAGCATTGGGTTTGAATTTACACAGGGATTTACCAAAAATCTTCGGGCGTACAACTTTGATACGCGAACAAAAGATACTCAAAATAGGATGGATTTGCTGTACAGTTTAAAGTTAAGCATGACCGTTCCCATCTACCTCAAAAGCAAAAATGAGGAAGAGTTTTTTGAGTAATTCAACTCAAAAATAAAATTTTATTTATTTGACCGTCAATGTTTTATATATTTTTATAAAATTTTATGAAACAATTTTTTATCTGAATCAGGTCAAAGCACTGAACATTTAAAACAGCACTACTATGAAACGAAACATTAAAATCACCGCGCTGGCCATTGGGTTATTGGCCATTGGATTAACAGGTTGTAAAAAAGAGCAATTTGGGTTAACCCCTGAAACTGCCTACAATTCAGAATCAGACATTCAATCACTCGCCATGCAGGCCGAGAATGAAACTACGGACATAACTTACGATGAGAACTCAAACGAACTCACAGCAGTTAATGAAGGTTTGGCCCCCGATTATTTGGTAACCGGGGCCGATTTTGACACCGAAACCACAGGGCCAAATAATTCAAATTCCGTACATGGACAATCCTTTATCCGTTGTTTGAAGTCGTTGAAGCTTGAAGACGACCAGGTTAAAAAAATAAGAGCAGCCATGGCCGACTACGAAGATTGTAAAGCTTCAGCCATTAAAAGAGCAAGAGCCATTCATGCCAAATTGGTAGCTAAGTACAAAGAGTTGGCCGAAGAACAAGCCAAACTTTTAAGAGCAGGAAAAATTACCAAAGCTGAGTATGAGCAACGCATTGCCCGCTTGCGTCATGCTTTCCAAAAGGAGTTGAGAGAGCTTCAGCTAAAAGAAAAATTGAGAGAAGCGTTTAAAGATTGCCATACCAAGTTTCTTCGTCAACTTCACGGAATATTGAGCGAGAGACAGTGGAAAGCGTTTGTTGATTGTTACCGAAAATAATACCAAACTATTATTTTGTAAAGTCCTTGGGGTGAGCAATTGCCTCAGGGATTTTTGTTTATGGGAGGTTCGAATGTTTCTATACCTGCGGCAAGCTGAGGCATAAGTTTGCTTTGGATTTCACAAATCTCCTCACGAATAAAGCGGCTTTCACCTACTTTTGAAAAAAAAAATAGAATTCAAGCCTTGCAACATCTCTACAATCTATCCATAAACTTGCTTCAACTCTTGTTTTTTGCAGGCAAACCTCTGAGCCCTAAATTGAAACTGGGCTATGAGGGAAGAAGGAACTGGAGGCAAAAACTTTCAAAATTTAGAACAGAAAACCCGGGCAAACTTGTTTGGTTTCACTGCGCTTCGTTGGGAGAATTCGAAATGGCCAGACCGGTGATTGAAGAGTTGCATAAAAACCAGCCTCAACCTGTGAAGGTTCTTCTCACCTTTTTTTCACCTTCGGGTTTTGAAGTGAGGAAAAGTTACGATAAGGTAGACGGGGTTTTTTACCTGCCCCTTGATACCCCTAAAAACGCCAAAGACTTTGTTTATATATTAAATCCTGATATCGCCGTTTTTTTGAAATACGAATTCTGGCTCAATTATTTGAGTGCTTTAAAAGCAAGTCCGGCCAAAGTTTTTCTGGTGAACGGATTGTTCAGAAAAGATCAGGTTTTTTTTAAATGGTGGGGCTCATTGTTCAGGGACGCTTTGGGGAATTTCGATTATTTCTTTTTGCAGACCAAAGACTCGCAAAACCTATTAAAAAATATAGGGATTGAAAACTCAGCTGTGACCGGTGATTTAAGATACGACAGGGTCGTTGCTATTGCAGAGCAAGCGGTAAAATTTGAGCAACTGGCCACATTCTTAAATAAGCACTTTGTTATTATTGGGGGTAGCACCTGGGCTGAGGAAGAATGGATTTTGCAGCAATGCAAGGAGGCCATGGGAGATAAGGTAAAAATTATGGTGGCTCCTCACAACATCTCTACAAAAAATTTAGAAAAAATCGAATCGCAATTTTCAAAAATGGAAATTAAGCGATTTTCACACATGCGTGCCACAGACAATCCTGACGTGGTACTTGTCGATACCATGGGACATTTATCGTCGCTGTATGGGATGGCCACGGTGGCTTTGGTTGGGGGAGGGTTTTCAGGCGCCCTTCACAACATTATAGAACCGGCCGCCTTTGGCATTCCGGTTTTTTTTGGCTACAAACACGCCAGGTTTCCAGAAGCGGCCTATTTCAAAAAGCACAGAGTCGGCATTTCGATCCACAATGGGTTTAATTTTACCGAGCATATTAAAGAGCTGATGGCGCACCCCAAAAAGTTGGAAACGATTAAAAATAAAATGCCCTCAGTTTTTAAATCCCATTTGGGTGGCACCTTTCAGGTGTATTACAAAATTGTAGGGAGTTTATAGTCGGTAAAGCATGGAATGGCACAAAAACTGCCTTAAGAAGGAAATTTCAAAATCGCCATAAAATGTCTTTCCGGTTTTGAGCAATCCTTTCTAATATTCGATTTGAAAATAGGTGTTGCTCTTTTGCAAAGGGCTTATTGTTTAACAAGTTTTCTGACTCCCAATTCCTGTCCTTTAGTAAATGCTTTAACAAAATAGACTCCCGACTGCAATGTGCCTAGGTTTAATACCGTTGAAGTCTGATCCATCTTCTGCGCGATAACCATTTCGCCCAGGGCATTGAATATTTCAATTTCTAAATCTGTAGAGGAGAAATGGTCAAATCGTATTTCAATTAGCGAGTAAAACGGATTAGGAGAGATTGTAAAAGCAGGCTTTGACACATCATCCACCGACTGTGGGGCTTGAACCATAATTTTTTCAGTAAAAACATCCATCATGCCATTGCTCATCAGCTCGAGCTTAAGTGCATCCGGGTCAAAATCGACTGTGCCGCCGAAGAAACCGGTCAGGTAAATGCTTCCGGAGGTTTTAGATACAAAAATGCAATTGCCTATATCGGTGAAATTATTTCCAAATTTTTTGGCCCAAACGAAAGCACCCGATGGATCGAGTTTTAGAATAAACACATCTTCCAATCCCACCGAGGTGAGTTCAAATTTATTGGTTCCCGGATCGAAGTCGACCACAGATTTAAATGAACCGGTGGCGTAAACGTTACCCGTGGCGTCCAATGCGATGGATTGGCCGATTTCTGCTAACAGGCCTTTAAAATGCTCAGCCCAGGAGAGATTGCCCGAAGCGTCGAGCTTAAAAATGAACAGGTCTTTATCGCCAAGCGCTACTAAATTTCTGGTATTGGCTCCCGGATCAAAATCGGCGGTGCCCGTGAATTTACCCGTAACCAAACACAAACCTGTAGAACTCACCGCTATTGACAAGCCTTCTTCATCGGAAGTACCACCCATGCTTTTGGCCCATACAAAATTGCCTGAGGAATCGAGTTTTGAAACAAATATGTCGGTAGTTCCGGCTGAGGTCAGTTTAAACTCGGTAAGTCCGGGGTCGAAGTCGGCTGTGCCCGAAAACGATCCGGTGGTAAACACCTCCGACTTTGGTCCAAGGGCAATACTTCTTGCGGCATCGGCCGAGGAACTGCCTATGTTCTTAGCCCAGGCAAATTTTCCGGAACTGCTGAGTTTTAAAATAAAAATATCGGAATTGCCGGATGAACTTAGGTTAACGGTAGAAGCGGCATCGGGGTCAAAATCGACTGTGCTGTAAAAAAAACCTGTGACATAAATACCCCTGTTGGCATCTACAGTCAGGGAACTACCGAAATCATTGAGGGTTCCTCCTACCGACTTGGCCCAGACCAGATTGCCATTGCCATCATACTTGGCCACAAAAATATCCATAAGCGTGGTACTTGCCGATATGAGATTGGTGGTTCCGTTACCCGGGTCAAAATCTACGGTGCCAATAAAACCGCCGGTGATAACCACATTTCCCAATGCATCGGAAGCAATGGCATAAGGGATATCATTGAGTGCACCACCAATGCGTTTTGCCCATAAAAATTTTCCCGTACCGTCCATTTTTGAAATAAAAATATCGCCTTCGCCCTTAGAAATTAAATTGGTTCGACCCATGCCGGGGTCAAAGTCGGCTGAATCTTTAAAAGAACCTGCCGTGTAAACATTGCCGGAGGCGTCAACGGTGAGAGAGTAAGCAAAATCATCATAGGCTCCGCCCCATGTTTTGGCCCATTCAAATTTTGGAGTTTGGGCTTTACAAAAAATGGAAAACGTAAGAAGGAAAAGGAAAGGTAGAGAATTTTTCATAGAAATTAATTTAATACGTTCACACAATGATAAAGCTAAAAACGCGAAAATGCCAAGTTTTTTATTCAATTTTAAGCATCGATTTGCCGTTGTATGGATAATTTAAAGGTTGTATACTTTGGGAAAATTAAGGTTGAAGAGTTGAAGAATCCTAGGCTTTTAGAGCTTGCAAACAATAGAAAGATTATTGGGAGTTGAAGCCAAGAGTTTTGGTTGCGGTTAAGATGATATGAGTTTCCGCTTCTTGTTCATCTTTTTGATAGCGCACTTTAAATACTTTTATAGAGTTAAAATGGTGTGTTTGAAGTTGTTCTATGAGGTCGTTTGAGCGGTAATAGTAAAAATAAGTTTTTTCGCCTCCTGACCCGCTTTTATAACCAGAGTCACTTGGATCTCCCTCGACAAAGCTTAAATAAATGAGCCCATGATCATTTAGCAAATGGTAACAGTCGGCAAGGAGTTTTTGGCTGTCGGCATGCGAAAGGTAAGGCAAACAAAATCCGCAAATAATGCCATCATATTTTGTTTTGATGTGATCAATTTGTCTGCAGTCCATCACCTCAAAACCGGCTGTAGGATTGTTTTTTTTAGCCAGTTCTATCATATTTTGCGAAACGTCGATTCCGAAAATTTGAAAATCCGGTCTGCGGGAGAGAAGGTACTTTGTGATGTTTCCCGGTCCGCAACCGATTTCTAAAAGATTCGGTTTGTTAGTGGTAATCGATTGACAAATAAAATCATAGGTTTCATTATATACCTCAAGGTCCATAAATTTGGCTTGATATAATGCAGCGATTTTATTCCAGGTATTAAAGGTTTCTGTATATCTGTTGTCCACAGTAGGGTGATTTTGTAATAAGCGGTCTGCCAAAAATCTTATGAAATCATAACTATAAAATCATCCTCCGAAATAATGGGAATACCTAATTCGGAGGCCTTTTCCAATTTGGCAGGGCCCATATTTTCACCGGCCAAAACGTAATCGGTCTTAGATGAGATGCTCCCCACATTTTTACCTCCGAATTTTTCGATGCTTTCTTTGATTGCATCGCGGCTGAATTTTGAAAAAACCCCGCTTACTACAAAGGATTTGCCCAAGAGTTTGTTGTCAATTTTCTGAACATCACGCTCATCCAAATGAAGCTGAAGTCCTGATGATTTCAATTTTTCAATGATTTGCTGATTGTTCGGATCGGCAAACCACTGTTGAATGCTTTCGGCAATGCGGTCGCCAATTTCATCCACGGCTACCAAACTTTCAAAATCGGCTTGGGCAATGGCGTCGACGTTTTTGAAGTGACGCGCCAGTTTTTTTGCCACCGTTTCGCCTACAAACCGAATTCCCAACGCAAACAGCAATCTTTCAAAAGGAACAGATTTGGAATGTTCAATGCCTGTGATCAGGTTTTCAGCCGACTTTTCTCTCAAACTCACGGTGCGTTCCTCGCCGCTGGCCTCGTTTAGGGTGGTTTTAGAAAGACCCAATACCGACGCGTAGGTGAGATCGTACAAATCGGCCACATTTTTTACCAAACCGTTTTCCCAAAGCAAATCAATGGTTTCCTCCCCAAGGCCATCGATGTTCATCGCCTTTCGGGCTATAAAGTGCACCATTTTGCCTTTGATTTGTGGTGGACAACCGGATTCGTTGGGGCAGTAATGGGCAGCCTCTCCTTCACTTCGAATCAGAGGGGTACCGCATTCGGGGCACTGCGTAATAAATTGAAAAACTTGAGCTGTGGCGGGGCGCAAAGACAGGTTAACGCCCACGATTTTTGGAATAATTTCTCCACCTTTTTCTACAAAAACGGTATCTCCTATTCTAACATCCAATTCTTTGATAATATCTTCATTGTGCAAAGAAGCTCTTTTAACGGTAGTGCCCAACAGCAGGACCGGTTCAAGGTTGGCCACAGGTGTGATGGCGCCTGTGCGGCCTACCTGAAAACTCACCGAATTGAGCAGAGTAGAAGCCTGCTCGGTTTCAAATTTATACGCGATGGCCCAACGAGGAGTTTTGGCTGTAAAGCCCAACTCATGTTGCAGTTGAAAACTGTTGACCTTGATCACCACCCCATCGATTTCAAAACTTAAATTTTTTCTCTCCTTGTCCCAGTGCTTTATGAATTGCAATACTTCGTCCACGTTCTTGCAAATTTTCATGGCGTCGTTAACCTGCAGACCCCAGGTTGCGGCTTCTTTCAGACTGTCATAGTGGGTTAAAAAGCGCTTTTCGTCGCCTAGAAAATGGTACAAAAAACAATCGAGAGGGCGTTTGGCGACCTCGCTGCTCTCTTGAAGTTTGATGGTACCTGCGGCGCTGTTTCGAGGGTTTGCAAAAGGCGCCTCTCCATTTTTTATTCTCTCTTCGTTCATGCGGTCGAAGGCTTTGCGGTGCATGAATATTTCTCCCCTTATTTCAAATTCGTGAGGGTAATTGCCAGTGAGTTTATGCGGAATGCTGCGAATGGTTTTTACATTGTCGGTCACATCGTCGCCCTGAATGCCATCGCCGCGGGTAAGGGCCTGCACCAAATGACCATTTTTGTAGGTGAGACCAATGGCAAAGCCGTCAAACTTCAGCTCACATACGTATTCAAAATCCATTCCCGCTAATTTTTTCGCCCTGTCGTCAAAATCTCTGAGTTCTTCCTCGCTATAGGTGTTTCCTAGCGAGAGCATGGGTTTGCTGTGTTTTTTGGTGATAAAATTTTTGGTCACCGCACCGCCTACTACTTTGACCGGAGAATCGCTGTGGGCTAAATTCGGAAATTGGTTTTCAAGACTCTCAAGTTCCTTAAGCATTCGGTCAAACTCCCTGTCGGATAAGTTCGGGTTGGCCAGTACATAGTACTTGTAATTATGCGCTTTGAGTTCCCTTGTAAGTGCATCGATTTTAATTTTGGCTTCTTGCTCGCTCATGGATCATTGCAAATTAACTCAACAAATTTTAAATATTAACCATAGCTATGGACTAAGGACCAGCGAAAGCATATGGCAGCCTGAATAACTTTATAAGGAAAGGAACATCAGGCAGCAAAATTTTATTTATGTTTGCCTTGTGGTATTGGCCAGAACACTTGGGGTACTCCCCTTGATTTTGCTTTTAGCTTTACAGAGCGCTGAGGCGCAGTCCACTTTTCAGCCCATTAATGCTTTCAACAATTATCAGCTCGACCGAATGGATATTGGTGGTGATCAACCCAATATCAGCACAGCCTTAAAACCGGTTTCAAGGCTTGATCTGTTTCAAGGCACAAAGAGGAATGAAGAGACATTTACATCAAAATTTCTAAAAACCGAATTGTTCGAATATCCACTTTATGATACCGCCCTCGATCACCAGATGGTCATCGCTGTGTACCGAAGTCCATGGTATAAATTTAAAAAGAGAATATATGCAACGGAAGCCGCCCTTTATTCTCAAAAAATGAGAGATTTAACCCTTGCCATCAATCCCGTATTGGGCATTTCGGGAGGCAGAGATTTTGAAAGTGAGGCGTCGACATTTCAAAACACAAGAGGCGTAGAGGTAAGAGGGATGATTGATAATAAGCTTGGGTTTTACAGTCTGCTTACTGAAAATCAATTTCGATTTCCGAATTTCTATAACCAAACCATTGACTCGACAGGGGTCATACCAGGCAACGGCTTTCATAAAAAATTCGGGAGCAATGCCCGCGACTTTTTTTTAGCCAAGGGCTACCTCACTTTTTCACCCATCAAACACCTGGCCATGCAATTCGGGCACGACCAGAATTTTATTGGCAATGGTTACCGAAGTTTAATCCTGTCGGATTTTAGCAGCCCCAACCTGTTTTTAAAAATCAATACTAAAATTTGGCGCTTCCATTATCAAAATTTGTTTTCTCAACTCACCGATTTCCAATTTCAAAGTGGCAATGGAGGCGGGGTTAAACCCAAGTATTTTGTGAACCATTATTTGGGTATAAAACTCTTTAAAAATTTAGACATCGGTTTTTTTGAATCGGTCATTTACGACAGAGGTGACAGCAGCAGCAAGGGGAATTTTGAAATAAATTACATGAACCCTGTTATATTTTACAGGGCCATAGAGCAAAATCTCAACAGCAGCGACAACGTGATTGTGGGCACCGATTGGAAATGGAATTTTTTAAAACATTTTTCGTTTTATGGGCAATTTGTATTGGATGAATTTGTAAAAAATGAATTGATTAAGCGCACCGGTTGGTGGGCAAATAAGTATGGATTGCAGAGCGGTTTAAAATATATTGACGCTTTTGGAGTTAAACGGCTTCATTTGCAAGCGGAGTATAACCTTGTAAGGCCTTACACCTACACTCATTTTAAAAAAAGCCAGAATTACACCAACTATAACCAGGCCCTTGCTCATCCCTTTGGATCTAATTTCAAGGAAATACTTTTTGTCGGACGGTATCAGCCAAGCTATAAATTGTTTGCTGAGCTCGGGTATATTCATGTAAAAAAGGGTTTGGACAGCAGCAGCATGGCCATGCGTTTTGGAGGCAATATTTTGGACGATTACAACAAGAGACCCATGGAAAAGGGTAATAAAATTGGGCAGGGTGTAAGTACAAGCTATGCCATTTTGTTTGTGAATCTATCGTACATGGTATACCATAATCTATGGTTGGAGGCGAGGTATACCTACCGAAAGGCACAAAGCGATTTGAGCGTATTCAACTCGAATACCTCTTGGTTGCAGTTGGGAATCCGAATGAATCTCAGC
The DNA here is from genome assembly GCA_964617955.1 of uncultured Chitinophaga sp. Classification (GTDB taxonomy): domain Bacteria; phylum Bacteroidota; class Bacteroidia; order NS11-12g; family UBA9320; genus JABWCE01. The sequence continues at coordinate 137,154 of CAZTXB010000006.1, read as the reverse complement.
GCGAGAAATTATGATTTTTAAAAAAGGAATGATTAAGCTTAGACACAGCATCACCCATTAATATTACCTTTGCCGTCAATGATCAGCGTAGTTATACCCATTTACAATGAAGAAAAGAACATCCCTCTCTTGTTCGAAAGGCTGAAGGCGTCGCTTCAAAAAACAGGTCAGGCGTTTGAACTCATTTACATCAACGATGGCAGCAAGGATCAGTCGATTTTGGTGCTCAAAAAACTGGCCCAGGAATACACATTTGTAAAATACATCAATTTCAGCCGAAACTTCGGTCACCAGATTGCCGTTTCGGCAGGTTTGGATATGAGCCGTGGGAGTGAAGTAGTGATTATAGATGCCGATGGGCAAGATCCACCGGAGCTTATTCCGGAGCTTTACGAAAAGATGAAGGAAGGGTATGAGATGGTTTACGCCAAAAGACGGTCGAGAAAGGGAGAGTCAATTTTAAAAATTATGACGGCCAGGTGGTTTTACAAAACTCTGGCAAGGCTCACTTCCATTAACATTCCTTTGGATACAGGAGACTTTAGAATCATTCACCGAAAGGTGGTAGATCAGATCAACAAGATGCCCGAAAAGCAAAAATTTTTAAGGGGGCAAATGGCATGGGTGGGTTTCCGACAGACTTTTTTAGAATACGACAGGGATGAGCGGTTGAGCGGAGATACCGGATACACATTGAGGAAAATGTTCAGATTGGCCATGGACGGCATCACGTCATTTTCGAATTTCCCGCTGAGAGTGGCTACCATTTCGGGGTTCGTTTGTGCCCTGGTTGGATTCTTTTTAATTGTATATACCCTTTACAGCCGCTATGTATGGAAGGATTATGAACCCGGATGGTCGTCGCTTATGATTACCATTGTTTTTATTGGTGGTATACAACTTATAGGCATAGGCATCATAGGCGAATACATCAGTCGCATTTATGACAATATCCGAAACAGGCCCTTATACATTGTGGATGAAACCAATATTGACCCCGAAGTTAAAAAAGGGGAGTAAGGTTTGTATGGATGCCCTTGTTCCTCTAATTCACTGACTGAGGTATAACACGCCAACAAGGACCATCAAGAAAAGAGTCAACCTAGCTTTCCCTCTATGTATTCCTTGCTGCCATAAATAAAATTATTTTATTTTCGAAGCCTTGATGGCGCAGCCAATTAACACTCATGCACTCCCTTGAACCCTTTCAAAATTGGTGTCACCTGTATCAATCGGAAGAGGATAAACACTCCCCGTTTTATGGCAAAAGCTATTCGGAAATGTATTTTGAAAATACGGTCTATGGCCATTATATACATCCGCAATGGGACGAATTTGGCTCTGAAACCCTTTACCTCAAAGTGCTTTATGCCGATTATGACCAGGGGTATATCATTTTGGAATTGATTGGTGAATGGAACGATTGCATCAACAATGACATTATGTTTTTAAAACGCGATGTGATTGATGAATTTAGCGCAGCGGGCATCAACAAGTTCATATTAATTGGTGAAAACGTATTGAATTTTCACGCTTCTGACGACGAGTACTATGAGGAATGGTTTCAGGATATTGAAGAAGGATGGATTGCCTTTGTTAATTTTCGAGAACACGTACTTCAGGAATTTTCAAAATTCAAAATTGATTATTATGCGAATTATGGGGGAGATATGGATCATTTAGACTGGCGAAAATCAAATCCCCGACATTTTTATGCCCGAATTGAAGACATCTTAAGCCATCGCCTCAATTAATTCTCAGATTAACTGTCAAACGTTCTGTTTCCTTTGTGCTTTCAAAAGGTGAAGCATGATTGTAAAGAAAGAAAAACATGATAAGGGGATTCCTCTTCGTCCTTCTCTTCATTTTGTGATGGGTCTACTTTGTTTTAAAAAATAATAGGCGATGTGGAACCAAATTAAAGTAAGATTCAGGGCAAAAAAAATAACTTTGCGCATTCCAGTTTTGTCATGCATCCAATCTTAAATAAATTAGAACCACAAGCCATGTGGGGTCATTTCGAGGCCCTTAATGCCGTTCCCCGTCCGTCAAAAAAAGAAGAGCGCATCATTGAATTTATGATGCAGTTTGGGAAGGGACTGAATTTGCCTACCATGAAAGACGAATCGGGCAATGTGATTATTAAAAAGCCTGCCAGCAAAGGAATGGAAAAGCGGCAGACCATTGTCCTCCAGAGTCATTTGGACATGGTGCATCAAAAAAATGCCAGTACCGATTTCGATTTTGAGAGGGAAGGCATAAACATGGAAGTGGATGGCGATTGGGTCAAAGCCAAAGGCACCACCCTTGGTGCCGACAATGGCATAGGGGTGGCGAGTATTATGGCCGTATTGGCTTCCACCGATATAGCCCATCCGGCCATTGAAGCTCTTTTCACCATCGACGAAGAGACCGGAATGACAGGGGCTTTAAACCTTAAAGGGGGCTTACTGGATGGCACTATTTTGCTGAATCTCGATACCGAAGACGACGATGAACTGACCATTGGGTGTGCAGGAGGCATTGATGTCACCGCCACAGGAAGTTATGCCCTCGAAAAAGCACCACCCGATAGTCTTGGCGGTGAAATAATTCTTAAAGGCTTAACCGGCGGTCATTCAGGTATGGACATTTATAAAGGCAGGGGCAATGCCAATAAAATAATGAACAGGGTATTGCATGCCTGCTTTGAAAAATTTGGCATACAGATAGGCCGCATTGATGGGGGAGGCCTTCGCAATGCCATTCCCAGAGAGTCGGTAGCTGAACTGGTACTTCCGCAAATTCATGAAACAGAGTTTCTACAGTTGCTTAAAACTTTGGAAACGGAGTTGAAATTTGAATACCGAAACACCGATCCAAATTTGGAGTTGACTTTCGAAAAAACCGACACCACTTTTAAGGTGATGCAAAAGGGATTTCAATCCAAAATGCTAAAAGCTATTTATGCCTGTGTCAACGGTGTGTACCGTATGAGCCCTGAAATTCTTCATCTGGTACAATCCTCAAACAATTTGGCCAGGGTATTGGTTAAAGACGGCGAATACAGTTTCCAGTGCCTGACGCGAAGCTCTGTGGATTCTGAAAAGATGGATTTAGCCCAAAGTTTAAAAAGCACCTTTGAATTGTTGGGAGCCAGGGTTTCATACAATGGTTCATACCCGGGATGGGCACCTAAACCCGAAGCAGCCATTGTAAAAACCATGAGCGACCTTTACCGCAAACTTTTCAAATCCGAAGCCAAGGTAAGTGCCTGCCATGCCGGACTTGAATGTGGAATTTTAGGAACACATTATCCCGGTATGGAAATGATATCCTTTGGTCCAAACATAAGAGGGGCGCATTCGCCGGATGAAAAAGTGCAAATAAGTTCAGTCCAAAAATTTTGGAAATTTTATCTGGAGACCTTAAAGAATATACCGAAAAGGTAGAGGAAGGTGTCAGGATCAGGATGTATAGGATTTACAAGATTTCTGGATACATAGGATTGTGTTATGATGGAATTAGATGACATTACCTTTAAAATAATGGGTTGTTCAGTGAAGGTGCACAACACACAGGGCAATGGATTCCAAGAGGTAATTTATCAGCCATGTTTGGCGATAGAATTAGAGAAGTACGGTTTGAGTTTTGAGAGAGAAAAAGAACATACCATTTTTTATGAAGACGCCGAAGTTGGCATACAAAGGGCGTATTTTGGGGTAGCGGAAAAAGTCATCGCAGAATTAAAGGCGCTTATTAACCTAGAACCCGTTCATTTGGCACAGGCAAAAAATTATGGAGTAGCCTATGATTTTGAAGTGGGTTTACTCATCCATTTTGGTTCTGAAAGTCTTCAGTACAAAAATATATTCCATCCGGTACAGCACCCTAAAAAAAGTCCTAATCATTGATAAATCCAACCCACTCAACCCATCCTGTCCATCCATAAATCATGTAAATCCTGATCCCGACAATTTGCATATGAAAAATAAAATACCCCTCCTTATCTTATTTTGCGTCATTCAAACACCAATCTTTAGCCAATCGCCATGGCCTGAAGGTTTGCTTTTGACTCCTGAAAAAAGTCAGTTTCAAAAAACCTCCACTTATAAAGACGTGGTGAATTTTTTAGAGGAGATTAAGAAACACAGCGACAGAGTGCATTTTTTCAGCATGGGCAAAAGTCTTGAAGGCAAAGACATTCCGGTGGCTGTATTGGCCAATCCTAAAGTAAGTTCAGCTCAAGAAGCCCATGCCAGTGGCAAGCTTATTGTTTACATTCAGGGAAATATACACGCCGGTGAAGTGGAGGGCAAAGAAACCGTGATGCTCCTGATGCGCGATATTTTATTGGGAGATAAAGCACATTTGCTCGACAGTGTGATTATCATGTTTGCACCCATTTACAACACCGATGCCAACGATAAAATGGCCAAGGGCCTAAGGCCATCACAGGAAGACAGTCCCTTGGAAACCGGAGAGCGTGAAAGCAGCCAGGGATATGATTTGAACAGGGATGGGATGAAAATGGAAGCACTTGAAACCCGGGCGCTTTTTCAAAATGTGATCAATGCATGGGATCCCCAGATATTTGTCGACCTGCACACCACCAATGGCACCTGGCATGCCTATTCCTTAACCTGGGCGCCGTCGTATCATTCGGCTGGTGACATAGGGCCATACCAATACAGCAAGAATGTGATGCTGCCCAATATCACCGATTCGGTTTATAAGAAACACAAACTCCGACTGGGAGTTTACGGCGATTATTTCATCAACGAAGGTTGGCCTCCAACAAACTTTTATTCCTACAACCACCACCCGCGTTATCTGGTCAATCAATTTGGTTTCAGAAACCGCATGGCCATTTTAAGCGAAGCCTTCGCCCATGAGCGCTTTTACCAGAGAATAAACAGCACCCACGCTTTTGTTTCCGAAATTTTGGAATATGCCAACCGTAATGCCCATGCCATTGCAGAGGTAAATCGGAGTGCGGAAAAAAGTACCATTGAACAGGTGAAGAATGGGGCAGGAAAGGTCAAAAAAGGAGTCAAATTTAAAATGGTGTCAAGCGAAACGCTGAACCATTTTATTACCTACGACCATGTGCCAATGCTTGATTCCGGTGGCAAGAAAATTTGGGTTAGGACTGGTAAAATAGTCGAGGTCGATAAGGTGAATTACTTTGCAGGTTTTGAGGCGGAATTGGAGAGTACAGTGCCGCGGGGTTACATTATTCCGGCAAGATTTACCGAAGTGATTGAAAATTTAATAATGCACGGAATCAAAGTTGAAAAATTGGAGAGTAAGCAAAATTTTAAGGGCGAAATCTTTAAAATTGACAGTCTGAGTCAGGATAGGCAATCCTTTCAAAAACACAGAGCAAGCACCCTGTTCGGCGCTTTTAAAAACTCTAAAAAAATGTATAACACTGGAGATTATAAAGTGGACATGGCTCAACCGCTAGCAAACCTCATTTTTTATTTGTTAGAACCACAGTCGGATGATGGTCTGGCCCATTGGAATTTTTTCGATGCATATTTAAATGGAGAAAACCAGACCAGCCATAAAATGATTTACCCCATATTCAAATATTTTTAAAATAGAAACATGACCAACAGAAAAAATTTTATTAAAACCACAGCCCTGGCATCGGCAGCTTTGTTCACCGGGCGATTGAAGGCAGGTCAATCCATGCCTGCCGGGAAAAAAGTAAAAAACAAGCCTGTGGTGATATCCACGTGGAGATTTGGACTTAAGGCCAATGAAGCGGCATGGGAAATTCTAAAAAACAAGGGGAGGGCTTTGGATGCTGTGGAGGCCGGGGTAAAAATTCCGGAGGGCGATCCCAATGAGCGATCTGTGGGCTACGGAGGCCGACCCGACAGGGACGGAAGGGTGACCCTCGACGCTTGTATCATGGATGAATTTTCGAACATAGGCTCTGTGGCGTGTTTAGAACACATCAAACATCCCATTTCAGTGGCCAGAGCTGTGATGGAAAAAACCCCACACGTGATGTTGGTAGGGGAAGGGGCCCTGCAGTTTGCCCTCGACCAGGGTTTTTTAAAAGAAAACCTGCTGGTGGAAGCTTCGGAAAAGGAATGGAGGGAATGGCTTAAAAAAAATGAATACAATCCAAGGGTAAATATAGAAAACCACGACACCATAGGTATGCTCGCCCTGGATGAAATGGGAAATTTATCGGGGGCTTGCACCACCAGCGGGTTGTCGTACAAAATGCACGGCAGGGTTGGGGATTCACCCATTATAGGGGCAGGCTTGTATGTTGACAATGAGGTAGGTGGCGCCACCGCTACAGGACATGGTGAAGAGGTAATTCGGATCGCCGGTTGTCATTTGGTAGTAGAACTGATGCGTCAGGGCAAATCGCCTCAAAAGTCGTGTGAAGAAGCCGTGAGGAGAGTGGTTCACCTCATGAAAATTCGCAACAAGAACCTAAAAGATATACAGGTGGGTTTCTTGGCCTTGAGTAAATGGGGCGAAACAGGTGCCTACTGTGTGCAAAAGGGATTTAATTATGCCAAAAACGACATTACGGGTAATGTATTGCTGGATGCCGATGCCTTCGTAAAATAAGGGTGGCAGGCCGGCTTTTAAAATCAAAAAAAATGTTTCTGGAGATAGCCTGTTTCGATTTTGAATCGGCCCTGATTGCCGCAAAAGCAGGTGCCGACAGGATAGAATTTTGTTCAGGAGTGGAGCATGGGGGACTCACACCCGATGAGGGACACTTTGTAAAACTGAGGCGACGGGTAAAAATCCCCTTATACGTCATGATTCGTCCTAGGGAAGGCGATTTTAATTACACCGATGAAGAGTTTAACAGAATGAAGCAACACATCACACGATTTAAATCGCTAAGGGCCGATGGCTTTGTGTTTGGAATTCTTCATAAGAATATGAAAGCAGATGAGCACCGAAACCGTCAATTGGTTGAATGGGCGCGGCCATTGCCCTGCACCTTTCACAGGGCTTTCGACCGCAGTCCTCATTACTTTGAGACATTGGAGACCGTGATGGGTGCCGGGTTCAAAACCATCCTGTGTTCGGGCCATACCGAAACAGCCATGATGGGAATGGAAACCTTAAAAAAGTTGATTGAAGTTGCAAATCGACGCATAGAAATAATTCCTGGCGGCGGCATTCGTTCATCCAATATTCAGGAAATTGCCAAGGTCAGCGGGGCAAATTTTTTTCATTCATCAGGCATTGTCACCAAGGGGCACTTGGCCGATGAGGAGGAAATTGTAAAAATGAAACAGTGCCTGGCAAGCTGATTCGGGTTTTTGATGTAATGAATTGAAGTTTTTTTTCAGTTCGAATGGTTAGCTGCTCATATTGATAATTTCAAAAATTAAGGCTTTTTAAATAAACCCAGTTGAAAGGATCTTTCTGAATTTACTGAAAAATGAAAGGCAAGGATATAATCTCACCTATCTCACAGTGTTAATCTTGACGAAGCTGTCTAAGGGACTTACTGCTAATTTGAAGTATCAGAAGTGAAGGAGGATGAGTATTGGTTTTTTTTAAAACTTTATTTTATTTCAATTTTTCGAGTCATGGTTTCGCCATTTTCGAATTTAATGTATAAGAAATAAAAACCAGATTGATATCCCCTCACATCAATTTGAGGCCTTTGATAATTAAAATCTTGGCTCCGATAAAGTTCTCTGCCTGTGTAATCTAACAAACTTAAATATTTTGGTTGGATATGCTTTGGTAATTGAAGGTTAATAAAATCGGTGGTTGGGTTTGGGTAAGGTTCAAAGTTGACGTCCGAATAATGCTTCACTCCGGTAGTAACACCTTGCAGGGTTATTCCATCAATTACCACTAACCTTTCAACTTTTTTAGAAGTATTGTATGGGTAAAAACTAAAGTAGACTTCTAAACTATCGGCTTTTTTCCAAATTGAATCTTCGCCAACAAATGAAAAGGACGCACCACTCATTGCGCCATCTTTGTCATACGTTGAGAAGCTATAATATTCATAGCTATAAGTTTTTTTTCCAGTGACATCTCTTAAATGAAAACCGAAAGTTAAATAGTCGTTGAAGGTATCTTCAGAGAATAAAGAAAAATGAAAAACTATAGCATTAGCCTTTATTGCTTTGAATTTTTTTGAAACATTAACTTTATAAAATTCGTGATGGCCAGTGTCCCTGAATAAAAGAAATGAATCTTTTGTTTGTTTAAAAAAAGTTTTTCCTTTAAAGGTATACTGGTCAGAGTGAAATATTTGTCCATTTGTAACTATTCTCCAACTTGAAATGGTTTTTTTATGATCAAAACTTTCAAGTTTTAAATCTTGCGCTGGAAGATTTATGGAAACCGTAAAAATCAGAATTGTAAAATAAATTCTACGCAACATACCTGATACAATAATAAATAGAAAATTAATACTTACATACCTGTATATCTTCTCAAAAATATACCGATGTTAAAGTCTCCGGGGCCGGTAATTTTTTTAATTACGGTATGATCTTGAAGTAAGTTATTACAATCATCGGAATAAGACATTCCATTAAATGTATGAAGAGTAGGTAAATTCGTTGCTAGAGTAACAGCATGCCCTACAACCTTTATGGTTAAATCAACTTGAAAGCAGTCCGTAATTGGATGGCTTACCACTGGTAGAGGTAAGCAAAATGTTTCACCAACTGCAAGATTATGGCAAACTTGGATGTAGTATCCATCAGGATCTAGAAGCATTTCACAATTAATTTCACAATTCGTTTTTGGTTTTATCTTTACACAAACCTGATAATCACATCCGGCGGATAGAATAGAACCACTCTCTAACCTATTAGAATTGTTTGTAACACAAATTGTTTCTGTTTCCTTAAAGTTACATGGTCCGGGAGGTAGCTCTGATTGGCTAAAGGATAAAAACGACAAGCCGCTAATGGCTAAAAAAAGAAGATTTGATTTTGAAAATAGCTGATTCATAATTTAAGTTTTAGTTACTCAAAACTCTTTTTTATTTTTGATTTTAAAACAAACATTTAATAAAAAGGACGTAAATATTACAAAAAAATCTTTGTTCGCATATTGATTAATATTTTTGAATCCAATTTAAAATATTTTATAGTCTTGCTAAAATTTTGTAAATCTGAGGGTTACCAGGTAAATAATATTATGATGCCAATTTTTTATGGACTTAGGTATTTGTGTGGATACAGAATATGGAAATTTGATAGACAACCAGGAGTTTGAAATCAGGAAAACAAAGGTTTATTAAAACAACAGAGTTATGTTTGTTAAAATAAACAAACATTTACGTCACTGATGGTTTAATTTTATAGTGTAAACTCATTCCGCTGTCATTTACTTTGCAAAGCTGGTGATGAAATGCCAAGTCTGCTGTATATTAGATCGATAAAAACATTCTTATTTTAGAAAAGAATCGAACTTTACCCAAAGGTCGGCTTTACACTGGACCATGAGCACAATTATTATTACTGGGACCATAACTCAATAGAATTGAAATGTTAGAAATTAGACAAAGTTGCGAAAATTGCGGTAAGAGCTTGCCAAATCATTCAAATGAAGCCATGATTTGCACTTATGAATGTACATTTTGCTCAGACTTTGTTGTCAACATTCTGGAAAACGTTTGCCCGAATTGTGGGGGAGGATTTGAAAAAAGACCCACCAGGCCGCACCTTCAATTGGAAAAATATCCGGTAAGAGCCGACAAGGTCTTTCGACCCTTAGTGGATCATAAGTTTTTGGAAGCCAATAGGCACACAGATCCCAGAAAAAGATAAGGGAGCTATGACCTTATCGCCAAACATAGGTTAAATCGGCTGCTCAATCGGGCACACCGGGTGAGGGTGATCAGTCGTAATAATATATTTTTATTTGAGCCGAATCGCGCAAAAAATCGACCCTTTGAATATCGTAACGGTGAATTTTGGTGCCTGTGCGTTTCGACATGTCTTCCAAAAGCTCGGCTTCTCTGCCGGTTTGTATGAGCTCAATGTTTTCATAAAAAATAAGTTTGGTCGATTCCTTCCTCATCAGCAATTTGCTTTCCAGCAAAAAAGTAATCAGCAAAATCATGGAATTCACCAACGCGATGAATAAATATTCAAAAAGATCATCGGCGCCCTTAACCTTAGCCACAGCAGATAAAAGACCTATGGCGATAACCAAAAAAAGATAGGTCATGTCCTTTATGGAAATATCTTCGGTCCGGTAGCGCAGCATGCTAAATACTGCAAACAATCCGAAGGCAGCACCCATCGACAGTTCTACCTTATTTAATAAAAAGGAGATGAGGAAGATAATGAGGTTAAAGATGAAAAATGTAAAAAACAGGTCCTTGTGTTTGTAATTCGGGTAATAAATGAAGCGCACCAACACCAGGACGGTGAGCATATCGACGAGGAGTCTCCATCCTATTTTTGACGAAATCCTTGCTAAAGCGGTAAGCCCTTCTTTTACGGCTTCATCGTTTAAAATACTTAAAAGCATCATGGTTATATAAAATGTTTAATTTTTAGTAATTGGGGTTTGAAATTATTGGATTTGGCCTCCGGCTCGCAAAAAGCAATGCCCATACAGTATTTGCTCAATGAGCCTTCCCGGATATGCATGGTTTTCATCATATGGCTAAAAGGGGAATATTGTTTTCCCGCTTGCTTTAATTCGGCGACGACCATTTGGTTCATATTTTTCTTTTTATCGCCTTTAATAAACTCGAGATTAACGTCGATCGTAAGCCTTTCTTTTCTTTGCTTGTCTACAAAAGTCATTCTTTGAAAATTTATCCAAATGCAAGGTTTTAATTTTTCGGCCGACAAAGGGGAGTGAGATTTTATAAAATCAGAAACCGGAGCTTCATTCAGTGCCGGCATTTTGCTTTGTTTAATTCTTTCTTTAATGGTGCGGCCTTTGTTATTCTTAAATTTAATTTCTAAAAAGGAAAGCCGACTCTCCACATAAGTGCGATAGCGAATTTTATAGCGGTTGAGCTTGCCGGCCAAATGGCGGCGGTATAAAAGAAGATCGGATGTATCGAAATAAAGAGACTCGTAGCGGTTTAAGCGGGACTGCTCCACTTCCAGCACATCGTAATAAGGCTGCATAAGGTCAAGGATATGCTGCATGCTTTCAAAAGAAAAAACAAATTTGGAGTCGATGCGGTTCATCAGTTTAACTTCATCCATTTGGCCCAAGTCAATGGAATTGAATTTTGTTAAGTTGAGAAGCCCGGTATTCAAGGTTAGTACGTATACGAATAATTTTTAACAGAAATTACTTTTCCCCCAGCATCATAGGTTGTTCTTTGGGTTTTCAAACCCTTCTTGTTATAGGTGAAAACATTCTTTTTGGTATACTTTCCATTTTTGTCGTAAAACAATTCCTCTGATTTTTCACCCAAGGCATTGTACTTCGATACTTTCTTTTCTACCAATTCATTGGCTGCATTGTATTCGCGGTCTTCAATTTCATCGCCCTCACTGTTATAGGCATAACGGTGGATCTTTTTAATTTTCCCATCCTTGTCGTAATCAATGGTTTCAATTTGCCTTCCCAATTTGTCGAAGCTGGTCTTGCTTTCCGTCACTGTTTTTGAGTTTTCGGTGCTGGTCACAGTGCACGATTTTATTTTATTTTTTTTAACCTCTTTTTTGCTTTGTGCCTGGGCCGATAAGACCAAGAGGACGGGTAGTATGGCGATGAGCAGGCGCATTATTTTTGAAGGGTTAGGGTGCCGAGATCGATGGTTTGTTTGCGGTGTTTTATCTCAACAGTAGTTTCAACCGGAATGAGGCCTGAAGGATTCACACTGTCTTTAAGCGTTTTACTGTATAGGGTGAGCTTATATTTCCCCTTTCTCAGGAAAATAAATTCAAACTCGCCATTTGAGTTTGTGGTGGCATCGTTATCGGGAGATACGTTGTTGCCATAGGTAATGTCCACTTTTACATCGGGGGCAAAGTATTCCTGTTGAACAAAAGTAAAGAACTGGTCGTATTGTTTAACCCAAACCTTACCTTTAATTCTTGCAGTTCCTCCCTCGCCGGGTGTTTTTTCGCAGGCGAGAGGCAAGCCGCTGAGTAAGAGAATGATCGAGAATCGCTGCAAATTTTTCATGCTTTTATTTCACTATTAAAAATTTTCCTTCATGTCGGGTTCCTTTCTCCTCATGGGTAAGAATAAAGGAATATTGCCCATTGCTCAAACCACTCACGTCGAGCTGATAGCGCCCATCCCCGCCGGTTTTTCCGGAAGCTACCAGCCGGCCAAATGCATCGTAGATTGCGATGGGTGAATCGTGAAGCATGGGGTAGTATAGGTTCCAATTTGGACAAGAGGCACTTACAGGATTGGGATAGGCTAGAAGGTATGGCGTACCTGGGAGCGAATTGACCCTCGCAACCTGAGGGGAGATCAGGTTGCTGTCGAGATGGTGGGCAAAAATATCGTCATCCTTGCCATTCCGGTGGTCGTCCCAGCCAAAGATGCATCCGCCGCGTCCGTCGCTCACATTGCCAGGGTTTATTTGGTGGTTTGGGGCATTGCAAACTACCGATTCCTGCTTGGGTATGGAGCCGTCTGCAGCCATTTTGATGGCTTTAATGTCCCATCCGGTGGCGCTTGAATCTTGCCAGGTTAATATGGCAGCCCCGTGCTTTCCGTTACTTGCATTCACATTGGCGGAGGTTATGCCACCCGAAATTAAATACCCGTTGTTTTCTTTTATGGCTTTCCCACTCAAATCGAAGAGTTGGACGTAAATTTGATAATCTCCGTTTCTCGCATCTTTCCAAGCCATGACCACTTTATTAAATCCTAAGAATTTAATGTCGATAGCGGATTGGTTGTTGGCGGCTGAGCATACCGTCATGCCATCAGCGGTCCATAAAATCTGTCCATTTCCGGTGATTCTTTGAGCATAAATATCGTAATGGCTTCCGTTGCGCTTATCTACCCAGCCCACTATAGCTCCTCCGTTTCCATCGGGCTCTATTTTTGGGTTGTTTTGAGTGTTTACGGCTGTGCAAAGCCCTATGCCGTTTGACTTCCACAATAAGGCGCCGGATGAATCTACATGCTGGGAGTAAATGTCATAATCGTTGTTGTTGCGTTTGTCCTGCCAAACGAAAATGGCACCACCGGATCCGTCTATTTCAATTTTCGGGTTGGCCTGAGTGTTGTTTGCATTACAAATGCTTATGCCATTTGCAGCCCATCTTACCATCCCTTTGTTGTTGATGCGCTGGGCATAAATATCCCAGTAAAAGTTAACCGAATCTTCCCAAACAATAATGGCCCCACCGAAATGGTCGTGTATGATTTTTGGATTTTTCTGTCGGTTGCTTTTTGATGAAATCACCACACCATTTGGAGACCACAAAATATTTCCATTCGAATCTATTTTTTGGGCATAAATGTCGGTATTTCCTGCACGGCTGTCTTCCCAGGTTATGATGGCGCCACCAGCCCCATCTTCGGTAATATTAACTTCCTGTTGGTGGGCTGCATTGGTGCATATAGGCACTCCGTTTACAGTCCATTTTGCAAACCCTGCCGCATTCATTCTTTGGGCATAAATATCTCCCTGGCTGCTTGCGTTGTTGCGGTTGTCTTCCCACGCAAATATCGCACCGCCCTTGTCGTCGCTTACCAAATGCAAATTGTTTTGGTTTTTGGTAAGGCTTGACACCACCGTATTGGTGTCGGTAGGTTTATTCCATTGCCCTAAAAGTGGATAAGAAACCATCAGAACAGAAAAGGCAAACAGGTAATTTTTAAGCATAAAGGCCCATGTACGTTAGGGCTCACCAAAAGTAGCAATATTTAATTTTTATTTAATAAATAAATGCAATGGAGTTTAAATGAAATTATTTGTCAATTTTTGTGAAGGTGAAAATTTTAAAAAGAACGCTAATGACGGCTTTGCTCATTTCGGGCCTGAAGGCCATGGGTCAGGATGCGCAAGAAGATTTTCAGCTGAGGCTAAATCTGGAAGGGGAAATGGCTTTAAACAAATACTGGATGCTGAATTTGGGCGCCCAAACGAGATTCCAGGAAAATGCCACCCGGTTTAATTATACGCGATTGAATGCAGGGGCGGTGTATCGTCTTTCAAAAAACTGGCGAATCGCAGGCACTTGCCTTTATGCCATTCGCAATAAAACCGATCAAACCTTAAGCCACAGGCAGCAATTCAGAGTTTCTTTAACTTACCGCCATAAACTTGGCGATTTTGCCCTTTTTAACCGCTTAATGTTCAGAGGGCAATTTAAAGATGTGAATTCTGACGCGCAGGGTCAAAGGTTCAGAGATATGTATCTTCGCAATAAAGTCACCCTGCGCTACAGACATTTCGATAAAGTAACGCCATATATCGCAGCAGAAAGCTTTTACCAATTCGACCGCTCGAATTATTTAAAAGGCTTTAACCGAACCCGACTTTACATAGGATTCTTTTACAACTTAACGGATATTTGGCTGGCTGAAACCACCTATGCCATCGAGTTGAAAAGAGACTCAAAAATTCCGGTCAACACTTACTTTTTGTCTTTGGGTTTGAGCCGAACTTTTTTTCAATAAATCCAAGGTCATTGTGAATAAAATCTGGTCATGTTTCTAAAAATAAAGTTATAGCGTCTATCTTTGTTTATACGCTTACATTTTGATTCCTCAAAAATGAAAAAAACAACAATGTTTCTTTTGCTGTCGGTGGTTTTATTCTCTTGCAAGAAAAAAAGCGGAGATGAAAATCCGGACCCTGCCAGCGGCAACTGCAATAACGCCACAAAGGGCGATTTTGAAAAAATACAAATCTTCCCGGCCGACAATGCCATCAATGTAGATATTTCGGGGAGTGCGGTCGATCCGGCTTCCGCTGCCATCTTGAGTGCCATTGGATCGGTGGCCTTCCACGCCGATTTTGGGAGCGGTTTATGGAATGGAGCGCCCATTGGAATTCCCTATAGTGTAGTATGCGGCAACCAGGCGAAAGTGCCCATCACCTTCCGATCGAACAGTTATGATGGTAACTATGGCAATGAAAGCGATCCGGGTCCATACCCCGTGCCGCTGAATGCGCCTATTGAAGGCAATGGAAATGGCGACAGCCATGTGCTAACGGTAGATATTGAAAATAAAATGCTCTACGAAATGTACAATTGCAGCCGCAGCAGCAATGGATGGGAAGCATCCAGCGGGGCTGTATTTGATTTAAAAACCAATGCGGTCAGAACAGAGGGTTGGACCTCGGCCGATGCCTCAGGCATGGCCATTCTTCCATTATTGGTGCGCTACGAAGAGGTAGCCTCAGGCAAGATAGACCATTGCATACGGTTTACTTTGAGCAAGGCAAAAGTTTACAAGGGCTATACCGCCCCGGCCAGTCATAAGGTCAACGGAACCGGAGTACTGGGCAGTTCCCTACCCATGGGGGCGAAAATGCGCCTAAAAGCCTCCTTTGATATTTCAGGTTATCCAGCCAGGGTTCAGGTAATTTTAAAGGCCATGAAGACCTATGGAATTATCCTGGCCGACATAGGATCCGACATGTTTATAAGCGGGGCACCTGACAGCCGCTGGGACGACGACGAGTTGAGAAGCCTAAAAAATTTAAAATCCACGGATTTTGAGGTGGTAAAAATGGGTTTAATCAAATAGAAGAGCATGACATTAATTTGAGTTATTAGCTCTGTTTTATGTTTAGGCATTCGGTAGACAATTTAAACAGCAGAGGGCAGAGCATGCTGTAAATCATTTCAATACAAGCCTGAGAGTTTTATATGGTATTAGAAATCGACCACAAAGCCTTATAACAGTTTAGGTCAAATTTTTGATTCTTTTAAAAACCATTGAACCAATCAAACTAATATTGTAAACTTTTTCAGGTGCAAATTACTAACCAAATGAAAAATATCCCAACTTATAATTTTAATGACATTGGCAGAGAAGAAAAACTGGTCTCAATTTTTCCATGGTCCGACCCCAATCCCTATCAAATTACAAAACACCACTGCCATGATTACCATGAATTAATGATTTTTTATAATGGATCCGGAACTCATGAAATAGAGTTTAAGAGCTATCGAATAAGGAACAATTCGGTACATATAATACCACAAAACACCATTCATAAATTAGACAGGGAGCAATCCACATCAGGCTTTACCATTGCAATTTCAAACATATTTATAGAGCAACTTGGCAGTTTTGATCCCACAACAAATTATCAATTATTGTTTGATCAGGAAAGTATTGTAACGCTCAGTTCTGAGTATTTTTCAGAACTGAACTTTTATCTGAACGAAATCAGTAAAGGCCACTTAAGTGAATCCATTAAACAAAATATTTGTGCCGTTATACTTCTCAAATTGATGCCTTTTATTAGCGATAAGGCAGTATCAAGTAGTTTTATTCGGGAAGTAAGGAAAAGCATTGAAGCAAATTATTCAAAGCGGCTCTCAACCATTCAATATGCCGAATTGTTTAATTTGAGTCCAGGAAATTTAAATTTAAAGATTAAGAAGGCCACCAACAAAACAATTAATCAATTGCAGGATGACCTGCTTGTTTCCAAGATAAAACGCACTTTGTACATTTCAGAATTGTCATTAAAAGAAATCGCTTTAGAATATGGTTATGATGATTATGCTTATTTTTCAAAGTTTTTTAGAAAGCATTCTGGCTATTCCCCTTCAGAATTCAGGGCATTAATTAAAAATATACAAGAAGTAGATAAAATTTAACAAGCTCTTTCTAGACATTAGCTTCGAAATTTGAATATTAATTAAATTTTAATATTTTAAAAGAAGAATCATGAAAAAGAAAGAAGAAAACAACTCAAGGCGACAGTTTTTAATAAACACTGCCATTACAACATTGGGCGTTGGATTATTTCCTGCACTTGCAAGATCAAAACCAAAATCACTGACAGCAGAAACCAAAGCATGTAATCCCGTTACATTGGATTATTATGGCGTTGGCCCATTTTATACAGCAAATGCACCAGAGATTACTGATGCGAAATTAGCAAACCAATCTGAGCCTGGCACGCGATTGATAATTAGCGGCATAGTGCAAACCCTGGATTGTACAAAGGTTATTAAAAATACGGTTCTCGACGTTTGGCATGCCAACAATGATGGGAATTATGACAATTCAGGTTTTAATTTACGAGGAAAAATAAAGTCAAATGAACAAGGATTTTACTCATTCGAAACAATTCTCCCGGGAAAATATCTCAATGGATCAGCTTATAGGCCAAGGCACATCCATTTTAAAATCACTCCTCCAGGATTTCCAACCATCATAACCCAACTCTATTTCGCCGGCGATACTGACATTCCCGGTGACGCAGCCGCATCAATTAAATCAGGAACATTTAATGCTACCAATCGCATTATTCCAATTTCTAAAAATGCCGAAGGTATTTATGAAGGAACCTGGGATATTGCCATTGATGGAAATGGGACCATCGGAATAAGTGAATTGTACCTGGATAAAGGAATAATCTACTCAGCCTCACCCAATCCCTTCCAAAATGAACTTGAAATAAGGTATGGAGTTTTTGTTAAGGCCAAAGTAAGCATTCAGATTTTTAATGACCTTGGTAAACTCGTGGCTGTATTAAATGATGAAAAACTACAGCCTCAAAAATACTTGGCTGTTTGGCAACCTTTAGAAGGTTTGGCGAGCGGAAATTATTGGATTTCATTAAAATTAAACGATTTTCAGGTGCATTATCTTAAAGTGTTGAGAGTTTAAGAATTAAACTAAAGTTTATAACCAATGATTTTAGGATGGAAATTTTATCTTGTTTTTCCCAAGTTGGCATTTTAAAGAAACTAATCCGATAAAGCCTTTTTCTGTTTTTAGGAAGGCCCTTATAGATATACACAGTTTGCCATAAAGCAAACTCCTTGCAAGTTTTTAGGATTTACATTATGAACTGATAACATCATCCCTTTAAATGATAAGATCGGAGCGGAATAAACAGAGAATAACGCATTGAATATCTATAATTGGAATTCGGTTTTTTTAAAAATTTGTTTTTAATTGAACCGTAATCTCCTTTTTATCGCACGTTTTTTGCAAACAGCACCCTGAATAGCCCGCTTTGCCATAAAATACAAAACCCCCTGAATTTCAGAGGGTTTCTAAATTAAATTGAGGTCCCGAGCGGATTTGAACCGCTGTAGCAGCTTTTGCAGAGCTGAGCCTAACCACTCGGCCACAGGACCTAATTAAAGGAGTGCAAAAATAAAATTTTTACCCCATTATGCCAAAGAGAATTTTTTAAAATCTGGGTTTGTTTTCGAGCGCTGTCTCATATGCTGACCTGCCGTTAAGGGCAAATCATTTTATCAAGCCTTAAGTACTTGCCTTTATCCCGGCTAAACGTTCGAAATTAATATATTTGTAGAATGATTCTTCGCCCTCTCTTGCCTCTGCTGTTTCTTGGTACGTCTGCATTTTTTGCCGGGGCACAAATGGATATTGAAAGTCTGGCCAAAAGTGAAATGAAAAGACTCACTCCAACCCTTCTTTATAAAAAATCCCTGCTCACCGAAAGCTATGACGTCATTTACCATAGGCTTGAACTGACGGTCAAATTGGAGAGAAAATGGATTTATGGCAAGGTCACCACAGCTTTTAAGCCTCAAAAACCGGCCTTTAACCTCTTGCAATTTGAACTCGAAAACTACCTTGTGGTAGATTCGGTGGTCTACAAAAAAAAGAAACTTGCCTTTACCCACTTAAATACATTGCTCACCATACAGTTGGCTTCAAGTGTGGCACAGGGCAAAATAGACTCTGTTTCGGTATATTACCAGGGCAACCCCGGACTGAATAATCCTCACAACAGTTTTGTATTTGATGCCCATAATACTAACGATCCGCACCCCATTGCCTGGACACTGTCCGAACCCTATGGCGCCAAAGGGTGGTGGCCGTGCAAGGAATCCTTAACCGACAAAATCGATTCATTGGATGTGGTGCTCACCGTGGAGAAAGGCAATAAAGGCGCATCGAATGGATTACTCATTGTTGAAAAAGCCATTAACGATTCACAGACGATTTATCACTGGAGGCACCGTTATCCTATCGTAACCTATTTGGTAGGCATCGCGGTGACCAATTATGTAGCCTATACCGATTACCACATTTACCCAGATAACGATTCATTGCCTATTGTTAATTTTGTTTACCCCGAAAGTGAAGCAGTTGCAAAAACCAAAACACCTGCCACGGTAGAATTCTTAAAATTATTCGAAAAGTTATTTGGTGAATATCCCTTTAAAAAGGAAAAATACGGTCATGCGCAATGGAATTGGGGAGGGGGTATGGAGCACCAAACCATGAGTTTTATGGTGAACTACAACTACGACCTTGTGGCTCATGAACTGGCTCATCAATGGTTTGGAAATTGGGCAACCTGCGGGCGCTGGGGGGATCTCTGGCTTAACGAGGGTTTTGCAACTTACCTAAATGCCTTATGCCATGAGCATTTAATTTCCCAAAAAGCTTTTGAAAACCGTATGAAGGGCATGCGCGACGACATTGTAAAGGAGCCTGGAGGTTCGGTATTTGTTAACGATACTGCGAATCGTTCCCGATTGTTCAGCGGCCGATTGACCTATAGCAAGGGGGCTTGGGTGCTTCACATGCTGCGATGGCAGCTCGGCGATGTCGCATTTTACAAAGGGGTAAATAATTATTTGAAAAAAAACGGAGTGAGCTATGGTTCGGGTACCACTGAAGATTTAATAGGCGAAATGGAAAAGGCCTCCGGGCAGGATCTCACCGATTTTTTTAAAGATTGGTATTACGGCGAAGGCTATCCGATTTACGATATACAGTGGAGCCATGTCGGCAACCACTTTTCACTTCATATCAAACAAACCCCATCGCACCCCTCAGTGTTTTTTTACAATATCCGACTTCCTTTTATCATTCACGGAAAAGGAAAAGATTCGGCCTTTGTAAGAGAACCGCTTACCCGCGACAATATTTTTAAATTGGACCTGGATTTTATTCCTGAATCGGTGGAGTTAGACCCTCATGTTTGGATACTCCACAAAGCCACCATCCTAAAAGTAAGACCAACTGCAGGTCCCGAAATTCAAATTTTTCCTGTGCCTGCAGGCAATGTGTTATCGGTTTATGCCTATCAAAGCCTCATCGAAAAAATAAAAATTTACGACATGGCCGGACGTTTGATACTGAGCAAGGACTATGGTGTGGACGGTTCGGTAAAGGAAGCACAGGAGGTTAATATTGCCAAACTTTCAAGTGGGCTCTACATCGTAAATGTGGAAACGGAATCGGGTAACGCTATCCAGCGATTTTTTAAACAATAAAATGATGCCCTGAACCTCAGCGGTGGAGGGCTTGTGCATTGCGGATTTCAAATCCGAAACCTCTTACCCAAACGCGAAAGTATTTGGAAGAACATGCTTTCACAAATATCATACCCCGCATCGCCCAATTGCCCTGTGTTATGCGCTTGACTTTAGCTTCTGTCAGGCGAGTTTGACAAAGTTGCCTTCGAGTTTTACGTTAAAATTAATTTCTGCTTTTAATGCTCTGAAAACTTTTAAAACAGTGGCTATTGTTGCGCTGTTGGCGCTGCTTTCGAGTTTTGAAATTTGAGCTTTCTTTACACCAACTAGTTTACCAAGTTCTTCTTGTGTCAAATGGCGTTCTTGTCTCGCAGATTTTATCATTTTCCCTAACACGTCCATACGAAGTTCATATTCATGCTCGTCACGGTTTGCTGTCCCAACTTTACCGATATACTTATCTTTCATTTCGGTAAGTGAATAAGTCTTGATTTCTTTCACCGCCATAATTTTTACTATTTGGTTTTGTTGTTAAAGTATTTGTCTCTTAATCTCTCCGCACGGTCAATTTCGTTTGCCGGTACTTTGTCAACCTTTTTTATGAAACCGTAGGTGGCAATTACCAAGGTTTCCTTGTTGTTTGATTTGTCCCAAAATGCAAGCAATCTAATGTGCACCCCACCAAATTTTGTTCGAAGTTCCCAAATGTCATTTTGCGGTTTCTTGAATAATTTCGGGTCATTCGTCTGCTCGGCAAGGTCAATGGTGTAAATTATTTTTGTGATAGTCTTTGGGTCAATTCATGAAATAAATTCCTTGGCTTCTTCCATGAACCTAGTCTCAAAATACTTCATTTGTAAAATTGATAGCTAAGTACGACAAAGATAAATAAAGTTTCTATATTTAGAAACAAACAGCCTCCGATATTTCTGTCTGAGGTGGTTTTAATCTGACACATAACGTTCCTCAGCTACAAGCAGGGCGACTCCAAAGATAAAATTCTGAACGGGAAAACAAAGTATCTCTATTCGAAATATTTCCAGCGAGACGCAAATTGAGCCTTGATTGTAGGTAATGTTATATGCGGTTTTCCTTTTGTCGTCATGTTAAAGTCTGATTGAAAACTCTAGGTGTCCACCGAGTCCAAGCTCAACAATTTTTTTAAGTGTCGAAATTCGCACCTCCTTTATGTTGTTCTCAATTTTGGAAATGTAACCCTTGTTGGTTCCACACTTCAGAGCTAGTTCTTCCTGAGTCATCCCTTTCGCAAGTCTTGCTTGTTGAAGTAGAAAACCAAGTTTAAATGCATCGAAACTTTTTTCCAACTCGTCACGTTTAGGCGTTCCAATTTTGCCATATTGTTCCTCAACAAATTGGTCAAGTGATTTTAAATTATTTTTCTGTTTCATATTCCTTCTTAATTTTTAGCGCCTTTTCAATTTCAGATTTAGGTGTCTTTTGAGTTTTCTTTTGGAATCCATTTGCCAAAACGACCAATTTCCCTTCATCAAAAAAGCAAAAAATGCGAAAAATATCACTTCCAAGTTGAACCCTTATTTCATAAAGTCCATCTGTACCTTCCAAATGCTTCAAATAATCTTCCGGCACTTGCTGGATTATTTCAATAAGTTTAAAAGTCCAGATGATTTTGTTTTTTACTTTCTGCTTCTGTTTATGATAGAAGTCAGTAAAATAGTTCTTATACAAAAAGACTGTCCTTATTTTCCCCATTCTAATACATTGCAAAGGTAAACAAAGTTGTCCGAATGTGCAACTTTATTTTGACAAAAAATATGAAAGCTATCAATTATAGGAATGCACTCTAAAAAATCGCATATAACTTTTAGATAAGGCCTATTGTAAAAGTTCCACATTTTTCAGCAGGCCAAAATTTCCTCAATACATTCTTTCCAAAACCTTTTCTAAATCTAGCTCAGGCGCATAGCATTCAAATTGCCTGCAGAGGTAGTAACCCGATTCGGCACTGAGTTTAGCGGTTGAAAGGGAAATATTGGAAGATGGCTTTACTAAAATGGAATTGGGCAAATAGCGTCCCTGAAAAACAGGGCTTTCACGATCGACCAAAGTGAGTTGATTGAGGCCATTTTGGACGAGTAAGGCTGCTGATAGCCAACGGCAGTACCATGCAGGCCCTTTAAGTACTTGCTCTCTTAAATTTTCAAGCATATCCTGTGCAAGGTTTAACCATTCGGTATTTTCAAAATAAAAACCGTGTTTAACCAACAGTTCACATAAAACAGAATTGGCACTTGGGATCACGTCGTCGCCTAAATCAATTTTCTTGACAAATAACTCCTGTTGCGGATCCGGGTTAAAAACAAAATAGAGCTCACCTTCCTCTTTAAATTCAAGAACGAGCTTCTCGAGAATGGCTTTTGCCTTAAGCAGGTATTCTTCTTTAAAGGTGAGCTGGTAAGCCAGGGTGAGCGCTTCGGCCAGCATTACAAAATCTTCTAAAAAAGCGGGTATTACTGCTTTCCCATCAATATAGTTACGGTAAAGCTCCCCTTGATGGTGGAGTTTTTGTTCAATAAAAGCCAAAATGCTCTCTGCCGATTCCAAATATTTTTTTTCACCGGTAGCCTGATAACAGGTTAGAAGCCCAGTGGCTGCTAGCGCATTCCATGAAGTGAGTATTTTATCATCGAGTCCTGGTTTGAATCTGTCTTTTCGAAGGCTGTTTAGGGCCTCCAAAAAGCGTTTTATTTGGTTTTCAAAATTTCCGGCATTCAGATGTTCTTGTTGTGCAAAATCTTTTGGAGTAGATGTGGCAAACAAAATGTTCTGTCCGTGTTCCCAATTGCCCTCTTTACTAATATTAAAATAACGCAAAACATCTTCAAAGTTTTTCAGATCCAAACTGAGGCCATCCAATTCGCCCCAGAGGTAAGTATAATATTTTCCTTCAACGCCTTCACTGTCGGCATCCAATGCGCTGTAAAGTCCACCATCGGCTTGCTGCCATTCCCTTAAAAAGAAGTCATGGGTTTCTTCCATTTTTTTTAAATAAAAGGCATCGTTGGTCAGCATAAAAGTATTGGCAAGAAGGGCGAGCATTTGTCCATTGTCATAGAGCATTTTTTCAAAATGAGGGGCATGCCATTGGGCATCTACCGAATAGCGGGCAAATCCACCTCCAACCGTATCATAGAGGCCGCCTGTGCACATGCGCTTTAAACTGTGATCGACCCATTCGAGCAACTCGGGATCGTGGTAGAGATGAACATAGTGCAAGGCGAATTGATAAACCACCGGAAGCGGGAATTTGGGAGCCCTGTTGAAACCTCCATTTTTTAAATCACGGGTATTTTTAAGGTGTTGGACCGCGTAGTGAAAATCGTTTTCTCCCCATGCTGTTTTTTTAAAATTAAAGCGGTAGGTATCCTTAATGCCGGTGCTGAGATTTCGGGCAAATTCAAAAACGGTTTCAGGTTTGGTTTGGTAAAGATCGGCAATTTGTGATACGATGATATCCCAGTCTTTCTTTGGAAAATAGGTGCCTCCATGAAAAGGTCTTCCGTCGGGCAAGGCAAAGATATTAAGCGGCCAGCCACCCCTTCCGGTGAGCATTTGTGCAGCATCCATGTATATCTGGTCGATATCAGGCCGTTCTTCACGGTCGATCTTGATGTTAACAAAATAGGCATTCATTAAAGCAGCCGATGCTTCATTTTCAAATACCTCATGAGCCATGACATGACACCAATGGCATGCGCTGTATCCGATACTGATCAACAGGGGTTTGTTCTCAGCCTTTGCTTTGTCCAAGGCCTCCTTTCCCCACTCGTACCAATCTACAGGGTTATGGGCGTGTTGCTTCAGGTATGGGCTTGAGGCCTTATTTAGGGAATTGTGTTGACCGGTATTCTGCATCGAGTTCATGAATGGAATGTTAGGGAGGCGTAAAATCTTCGGAAAGCTACCACTTTTTCTAAATAACCATTCTCCTGAGTCAAAAGTTCATGAAAATTTATAAACAAGGAGCGAAGTTCAGTTTAGAACCTTATAAGATGGCGCAATAAATAGGGCTTACTGAAAAAGTTCAGTGTGCGTTCATTACAAGGAGGCAAGGCGAAGATGTACTTTGCCGTACCTCGAGCCGAAGCCGACGAAGTAAGGGACGTGCAATGAACTAACGTCTTTCTGAAGGCATTCGATGCACGATATTTTCATGGTTCACTAATTTTATCGTGCATTAAAAGCAATAAAATTTTTAATGAACCTCATCATATCATGCCTTTAAGTGTTTTTCAGCAGGCCCTAAATATATTGCAAAACTCTGCCTGAACAGTTTAGATCCAGTGACAAAGAAGATCGCTTTCTTAATCAATCAGCAGACGGCCTGTGAAAAGTAGCTTGCCTTCGGTATCGGCAATTTGGTACATGTAAACTCCTCTGGCCAAGCCATTTCTTTGAATGACCGTTTGCTCGTTCAGTATAGGGAAACGTTCCACCATTTTCCCCTCCATGTCCAAAAGCTTAAACTCGAGTTTTGAGCCGGAGGATGCATTGGCTACAAATAAATTGGCTGAAGTGTTGAAGGGGTTAGGACTAAGATAGACAGCAGTCTTTTCTGCCAAATTTTTATACGCATTTGTTTTATACTCAATGTTCAAATTATCGATTAGCAAAGTGCTTCCAAGGCCGGCTTTCGTTGTGGAATCGTCTGGATTGGTTGAGGCAAACGAAATATTGAGCGTGTCGGCTAGGGGCTTTTTGTCGTATTTCAATGGAATCTCAAAATAAGTATAGGCCGAAGCAGGAGCAAATTTTATAAGGGTATCTTCCAGCAGTACATTTTTTTTCAGGGTGGCATCGTAGCGGTAAAGAAACAATCCACCTATAGCAGTATCGGGGCCTACCGGACTGTATTTATAATACCCAGTTACTTTTGACGGGTTTTGATTTACCCGCATCCCCCCTTCAGGATTATCGCCGCCTAACAACCTCCCATTGCTAATAAATCCCATGATTTGTCCAAAAGGCGTCTCCACGTTTTTTATTTTCAGGGCGTAACTACCGCTCTGTCTGTCGGTGGTTTTGCTCGCCATTGGATTTGAGGTATTCAAATAATTAAATGAATTCCATCCTTCAGGTTCTTCTGATTGAATTTTGAACCAATTTTCAAAATCATAGTTGGGGAAAGCGTAACTCGAGTGGTCGGCATTGAATAAATTTAGGCTATCGAGGGTGATAGAGCTGCCCGGATGTTTTGTGCCGTCGAGGTTAGAGCTGCTCATAATCACCGCAATGGAATCTGCATTATTGGGATTGAACCAAAAATTTGCAGCCCTGAATTTTTTAAAGATACTTTGTTTTCCGGTAAACTGCAGGCGGCTTAATCCAATCATAGCGCCTGATCTTTTATAAAAGATAATAATGGAAGCCGTGTCATTGGGTTTAAGGTCATATTTGGCATATACCGAGATGGAATCAGGGTGACCTGAAAAAGGAAAGCCTCCGGATAGGCTCATATTTCCAGGTCGCCCTAAAAAGAGCATGCCGGGAATGGTGTCATTTTGAGTTGAAACCGTTTCAAGTGTGAGGCCGAGTTGACCTGAAATTTTATCCATCGATTTCTTAACCGGTATTGGCGCTCCAAATAGGTAAGCCTGGGGATTGGTGCTTGAAAAAATGGCCAGATCGTCGTAGTGAAACTTGGTATTCCAGGTCTCAAATCCGGAATTGACGATGGACTGGCCTTTGGAATGATTTAGGCCAAATAAACAAACCACGATGAGAAGCGGTACTTTGTTTTTCATAATACTAAACGATTGCGTATAAAATAGAATCAAATATAAATCGTTTTATTTAAAAAAATAGTCATTTCTTTCTTCACGAAAAATTTATAAAACGCGTCTATGAATGAGAATGGCATTTCACTTGGTATTGGTGGTTGAGTGAAAGTTTCATCTATTTCATTTGGTATAATATTTGTGTGATAAGGAATAAAAGCGAACTTTGTAAAACGACAAAAAGTAATGGCATGAAAAACAAGATATTTATTTTAGGAGCGATGCTGTTAACAGCATTTGTGTTGCAGGATTGCGGTAAAGAAAAAACCCAAATTCTCGAAACCATTACGTCGGCTGAGGACAATTCTACAGCTGAAAATGAATTCACTGCGGCATTCGATTTGGGCGACGATGTAGCGTCTACGGATTTGAGGCTTAAAAAGAAAGGTTCAACCATTTTGCCAAGTGGAGCCCTTCTAACCATTACCGACAGCTCTTTTACAGATGGCGACGGTAAAGAATTTAATATTGACTTTGGTCCCCTGGGGTCTAAAATGCCATTTGGTAAATTGTGTGGAGATGGAAGATACCGCTCAGGAAAAATACATTTCACCTTATCGGCTCCTTATTTAAGCCTTGGTTCCATTTTAACCATTAGCATTGCCGAATCTGATTTGTTCTTTGGTGGCAATGGGGCAGAAATGACACAAATTTCAGGACAAAAGGTGATCACCCGTACAAAGGATAAGGAATTAACAATATCAGTGACCTTTGGAAAAGCCACCAACAGCAATGGAAGTGTTTCGTGGAGTGCTAATCGCGTCATTACAAAAATTATGGATCCGGGTCCCGGATTGCTCGGCGATGTATTCGAAATCAGTGGCAGCGCTTCCGGAATCAACAGAAATGGAGAGGCCTTTACCGTAAACATCGACCTTCCTCTCAAAAAGAAAATTGAATTGGGCTGCGCTCAAACTTTTATAAAGGGAAAACTTACCCTTAAAAACACAAGCAAAAACAGTCAGATTTCGGTCGATTACGATCCGTTCAACAACGAAGCCTGCGACCGCACAGCCAAAGCTACCATCAATGGTAAAGATCATTTCTTTACTGTAAGGTAAAACATTTTAACCAACCTAAACACTTGAAATTAAAAATTTTTTCTATGAAATCAGGCTTCAGATTAACCCTGCTGCTGAATTTTGCCTTCATTGGCGTATCTGCTCAGGTACCCAATTGGGCCGAACAGATTGCTCCCATTCTTTATACAAGATGCACACATTGCCATAACCCAAATGGTTTAGCGGGAACCTCGTTTCTCGACTATAGCGATGTATACAATTTCAGATTTAACATTAAATATCAGGTTGAAAATAAAATAATGCCTCCATGGCCCGGCGACCCCAATTATCGCCATTATGCCGAAGAGCGGGTACTCAAACCTTCAGAAATTGAAGCCATTCAGAAATGGGTCGATGGGGGTGCGCCTGAAGGCGATAAATCCAAAGCGCCGGTAAAACCTGTTTACTCCAATGCGGTAAAAATCGGATCCTACGACCTCAAAATAAAAATCCCGACCTACACTTCTACGGCCGACGGTTCAGATATTTACAGATGCTTTTCGCTGCCTGCAAATTTAACGGCCGATAAATTTGTTACGGCCATCGAGATTGTGCCCGGGAATCCAAAAATCGTACACCATGTTCTGGTGTTTCAGGATACAACCGATGTTACCGATAAGCTTGACAAAGCAGATCCCTTGCCGGGATACACTAATTTTGGAGGAACAGGTTCGGGTGCATCCATATTATTGGCGCCCTATGTTCCCGGAGCCGAGCCCATCACTTTTCCATCCGGGACCGGGGTTAAGTTGTATAAGAATGCGCGGATTATTCTTCAAATCCATTATCCCGCCGGTTCACATACCGAAAAAGATAGCAGTTATGTCGTGTTT
Source organism: uncultured Chitinophaga sp. (assembly GCA_964617955.1). Lineage (GTDB taxonomy): Bacteria > Bacteroidota > Bacteroidia > NS11-12g > UBA9320 > JABWCE01. The sequence goes on along the minus strand of CAZTXB010000006.1, from coordinate 109,111 downwards.
CGCTATGCGCCCACAAAAAATTTGAGAGAAGTTTATATTGCGCCTCTTCTCGAACACAGAAATATTAGCAACGGTCCTTTGGTTATTCCTAAGGATGAGGTGAAAACATTTTATCAAAGTTTTACCAGCCCTGTAAACGCCACGTTACTTTCTGTTATGCCACATATGCACCTCATTGGCAAAAGCACAAAGGTCTTTGTTAAGCAAGCCAATGGCGACACTATTCCTCTGGTAAGAATTAAGGATTGGGATTTTGCCTGGCAGCAGCAATACAAATTTCAATACTTGCAAAAATTAAGTACGGGTGACAAAATTCAATCGATAGTAACTTACGACAACACTGTAAATAATCCCAAGCAACCCAATAATCCTCCAAGGGCCGTTTTTGCCGGTGAAGCCACCACCAGTGAAATGATGCTCACGTTTTTTTATTTTATGTTTTATCAAAACGGAGACGAAAATATTTTGCAGGACAGCAGCCTTTTGGCAGGCAATTTGGTATCGCTGCATTATCCAAAGCGATTGGTTCTGGGGCAAAATCCCGTCGACGAGACCTTGGTTTTTGATCTGCCACAAAACAATAGACTTTATCACTCAAGTATTACCGACGCACAAGGCCGGAAGGTATATGAAAAAAATAGTCGGATGGATGAAATGAAGGGAAAGCATCACATCGATGTTTCACATCTAAAAACCGGTTATTATTACCTTAAACTTGAGGACGCGAATGGTCAAGCCTATTTCGCAAAATTTTTAAAGTCATAAGGCTCTCACGCATTCGAAGGTTTTTGGGCAATAAGACAAAGTCCTTTGGGTTTAAATTTTTGCCCTTCAAATTCAATTTCTTCTTCCGCTAGGCTGGTCACGCCTAGGTATTCGAAGAAACTTTCTCTTAGCTTGCGTCTCCATGAGTCTTCGTCATACATGGTAAAGCCGTATTGGGTAAAATTAAGTAGCTTCATGCTGTCCTTATCTCTGATTCCGGTATAAAATTTACCACCGGGTTTGAGCACACGGTGAATCTCCATAAGATTATCCACTGGATTATTCCAGAAATAAACTACGTTGATGCAAAACACCTTTTCGAAAGAATTCTCCTTGTAGGGCAACACCTCGCAATCGCCAAGGTCGAGATTAAGTTTGCCCTTTTCAATCCATTTATGGTTCAATTGACGTGCCAGCTTTAGCATGGTTTGCGAATAGTCAATACCTGAAACTTTAATATTTTTAGCCTTAGAGAAGATTTTTTCAAAAAACAGGCCATTCCCAAAACCGATTTCAAGTATGGAGTCCGCCTCTTTCAAGTCCATTAAATCAAGTACAAAGTCGTAAAGTCCTGCATTGCTTACATTCATTTTTTCGCCAACCACCTTGCCAAGCTTCCCGCTGGGTTTGCGTAATTGGCCGGCAATTTGTTTTGGCCCCGGAGTGAAGGCCCAGCTTTTAAAGAGGTTGCGAAGCGAGAAGCCCTTATTCATGGCATTTTTTCTTTTTCATGACTGAAAATGGTTAACCTGTTAATTGACACGTCCTGACTTAATAAATTTTAATACGCCTACCTCACCCTTGTTTTCAAATTTTAAGAAATACAGGCCGTCAGGCAGCTCAACCACCTCCAGTTGATTGTTTTTTATGTGCATGATTTGACTTATTCCTGTACTGTTAAACACAGTGACTTGTTTCTCAGAGAATTCATTTTCAAAAAATAAGGCATTACCCACCGGATTAGGGTAGAATTTTATACTTGGCTTTTTTAACTGCCAACTTTTTAAAGTTTCTGAAGTGGCTTTAAAAGTGATTTGAAATTTATTATTGATATTGGAAATATTTCTGAATTGGACCTTGATACTGCCTGTGGCCGGGGTGGCGTCTGTAATGAAATCCATACTCATCAAAAGGGTGACTTTAGGTGAAAGGGTTACATTCACCGAATCGTCGGTAGGGGAGTAACACACATCTGCACAGATAGCAGTTTGCCAGCCAGCCGGCATGTTTTTTTGCCCTTTTTTAATGCTGAGTGTAACAGGGCTTGTGCTATTGTTTATAAGGTTAACATAGGCATAAATTATTTCTGAGACCTTTCCGACAGCCGTGTTGAGATTTTGAATGTTGAAGGTACCGGTAGAACCACCACTCGTACAAAGTCCACTGTTGGTTTTTAACAACTGGTCAATATCGCAGAAAATGTTGTCGGGGTTTTTATGAAACCAGCCGTGCTTGGCTTCTATTTTTCCAGTGGTATGGATAAGGTAGGCATTGTTGGGCGCTGGTCCAAAATTTGTCCACCATGCATTACAGGGCCCATCGATAAACACCGGGGCATTTAATTTAGCCCAATATCCCATGGTGTCTACCAAGTGTTTACGCTCCCCATAAGTAAGGGGTTGCCTAAATAATATCCCGGCATTTTGATTGGAGGAGGTGACGTTTACGAAACCAAAATAGGGTGAGGTGTCGGTAGGGTGAGCCTCAATAACATAAACGACAATCACCTTTATTTTATCGCCATAAACACTCATAACCTGGTTAATGGTGGCTATTTTTCTCATGAATACCGGACAGGTCAAACTCCCGGCCACAATTAAAACCGGCTTTCCTTTTGCCAGTTCGGTAGAAAGTTGAAATGAATCACCATCTATGCCATACAGTTTAAAGTCTTTTGCAAATGCGCCTTTTTGAATTCCGCTGGTACTAAAACTTCCTGTGTATAAGGGAATTTTACAAATTTTTTCGCTGTCTAAAGGTTTACGCGTTAATCCTATGGAGGGTTGCAATTGGGCCTGGCTGAACTCAACAAATATAAAAACGCTTAACAAGAGCAAGGCTGATGGTTTCATGTTCACATGTGATAATGTTTATACAAATATAATTCTTCGTTTTTGATTGCGGTTATGCATTAAAAGTTACATGAAACAGAAATATTATTTTAGCCAGTTTATTGCGCGCTCGCAGCACTAAAACTTTTAAGGGCATTCCCTACCTTAAAAATATCCTCGAAAGAGTTGTAAAGGGGAACCGGAGCCATCCTGATAACGTTGGGCTCACGCCAATCGGCAATAATTCCATGATTTTGCAAATGGTTAAACAAGAGTTTCCCATTGGTTTCGGTAAGAATGGACAACTGACAACCTCTCTGTTCGGGAGGTGTGATGATCTTTAATCCCGCTTCACTTTGTTGAATAATCCATTCAAGATAAGACGTTAGGACTTTGCTTTTATTGCAAAGTGCTTCCATCCCTGCTTTGGCAAAGATTTCCAGAGAAGCCTTATGCACCGCCATGCTTAGTACCGGCGCGTTGCTCAATTGCCAGCCGGCAGCTCCATATTCAGGGATATAACCTTTTTTCATCAAAAAACGCTCCGATTCTTTATGTCCCCACCAGCCCGCAAATCTTGGTAGCCATGGCGCCTCGGCAAAGCGCTCGTTTACAAATACCCCTGAAACGCCACCGGGGCCTGAATTTAAATATTTATATCCGCACCAAACGGCGAAGTCCACATCCCAATCATGAAGGTTTAAGGATATATTTCCGGCAGCGTGGGCAAGATCGAAACCTGCCGTAATCCCATGCTTATGAGCAGTTTCGGTAATTTTCTTAATATCGAAGGCTTGGCCCGTATAATACTGCACCCCGCTAAACAAAACCAATGCGGTTTGGTCGGCATGCATGTTTATGGCCTCTACAATTTGTTCTGTGGTCAGGCTATGTCCACTGTCCTTGGGGGAAACTTCAATCATGGCCTCTTTGGGGTCGAAACCATGAAAGCGAACCTGGCTTTCCACGGCATACTGGTCGCTAGGAAAAGCACCGGCTTCCATGATAATTTTAAACTTTTGTGCGTTGGGACGGTAAAAACTTACCATCATCAGATGCAGATTGACCGTGAGGTTATTCATCACCACCACTTCATGGGGCAAAGCACCAACCACCGCCGCTGCATTTTCGTTCAAAAATTTATGGTAGTGAAACCAGGGGTTTTTGCCGTGAAAATGTCCTTCAACTCCCCATTGTTGCCAATCCTCCATCTCTACTTTCAAGGCCTCCATAGCCTGTTTGGGTTGAAGTCCCAGGGAGTTGCCGGTGAGGTATACCGCTTCCTCACCTTTAATTTTTGGAAAATAGAAAAGTTGGCGAAATGATTTCAGGACATCGTCTTGATCGAGTGCCCGCGCATATTCGAGGGTGTTGGCAAATGGCTTCAAATGGAAAAACTTAAATGGGTGGGAGATTTTTTAAAAGGTGATTATATATTTTATTTTTTTCACTGTCTCGTTTCATTCTGGCCAGTTTGCTTGCCTTAAGCACCCCGCCTTTGTAGTAGCGGTTAAACCATGGATACACGGTGAGCAATCCGTCGAGTATATTGTATTTAATACTCACATCGATATACAAGGCCACGAGGGCAGAAGTGAGTAAAAAGGCATTGGCGCTTTCTTTATAATAACCGCACCAGACCTGTCCTAGTCCTGGAATCAGGCTCATCCACTCTACCATGGTAGGATTGTACCGCCGGTTCAGCTTTTTGGTTTTTTTAAAAAATGCCAAGATTTGTTCCTTGTTTGTAGCCGATAAAATGGAAATGGAGTCGAAATTGGCTTGTGATGACGTGTATTTCCCGTTTTTATAATCTAAACAGGCAAGAAGAAAATAGTATTTGTCGCGATCTGAGCCCTTAATGTCATAGTGGTCCACATTCATCAATTCGGCATAGGCCAGAATATAATCTTCGCCAAGCATATAATTCAAGGCACTTTCAAAAACTATACTGTTTCTGAGTTGCCTGTCATTTTGAGAGGAAAAGGCCTGATTGAAAAAGTAGGAAGCCTTTTCATGCTGACCGGCTTGCGAATAGGCTCTTGCCAGAGGCAGGTAAAACTTAGACCTTTGATTTTCGCCGAAAAACAGCAAGCGCTCATACAAGTTGATGGCTTCGCTGAGGTTATTTTCGGCTAAATATCTCCCGGCAAGGCTTTCAAATTTATCCAACTCGGTTTGGCCCCAACTTTTTTGTAAAATCGAGCATGCAAATACGAGGGCGCATAGGATAAGTTTTTTCATTCTACAGGGTCTTTGTATCTTTTTACCGTAAAATCGGGCTCATAATTTTCAGAGCTCAAAGGATTGCATCTCGCGAAGCGATCAAAAAAATCGATGATTCCAAAAATAAACCCATTCTTTTTTATACTCTCATAGGCGTACTCCGAACAGGAAGGCGTGAAGCGGCACGACTGCTGGTCCTGTGACGAAATATAGCGCTTGTAAAACCTAAAAAGGGCCTTGATGGCTGTAGACCCATCGCTCGGGTCCTCCTTTAAAAATGAATCATGCACATGAATGACCATGAGGGTATCAGCCGATATTAGCCTTTGATTGAGCGACTGAGTGTAACCTGCGCTGCTAATCAAGCTTATGATCGTAAAGAAAATCGTTGCCTTGTTCATTGATAACAATATTTTTAAACTCCGTAATCTGAGTAGACTTCATTTTTCCCAAATAGTAAAAACATACCACCCTGCCGGGAATCAGGCAATTTTTGACCATGACATAATTTTCAAAGAATTGTTTTGAAATGGTAACCCCTTTTGGGTCATAGCTTATCACACCAAACAACCGCTTGTTGACCATCGAAACCTTAATATTTCCCTTGATTTTTTTCAATTTCGATGGGGGGCTCCAGGTTGTAATCACCATGCTGTCAGTTTTTTCGGTCTTTGTCACGGTATAGGGTGATTCCTTAAGTCCGTAATAATCCAGTTTTCCGGTCAAGCATAAATTGAAAAGGGAATAGTCTAAAAAATCTTTGGTAGAGGAGCTGCTGCTTCTTTTTCCCTCCTTGTAGGTTATAAGGGCGGTATCGGTAATGATAACAGTAGCTTTTTCAGGAAAACTGACCTGATAAACGGCCTTGCGCTTATGCAAATCATAGAACAAGGTGCCCTTTGTTAAATTGGCCTTTCCGTCGGCGGTTTTCATTTTAATAGTCACATCGGCTTTAATCCGATAATTTTCCTGAGCTCGGCAGTCCGTTCCAAGGCCCAGAACAAAAACTAAAATAACTGTTATTAAATGTCTCACCGAATGCTCTGCAAACATAGCACAAAAATGCATGGACCCGTAGAATTATATGAGCAAAAGTAGGTTTAAACCTTATCTTTGCCGCTATGAAATTTGTGACCTTTAAGAACGGAAATCAGGACAAGTTGGGGATGCTGGTAAATGACGCCATTTACGACCTCAATGCCATAAATCCGGAAATTCCCGACTCCATGAAAGCCTTTTTGAAGAATGGAGAAGCAGCCATGCAGCAAGCCAAAGCAGTGGAGAGCAAAATATTGAAAGGAGAGATCACATCAGGGTTTGATGTACAGCGCACCATCCTGCTGGCCCCGGTTCCGGAGCCCACAAGCTGTCGCGATGGATATGCCTTCAGGCAACATGTGGCCTCGGCCAGGCGAAACAGAAAGGTCGACATGATAGCGGAATTTGATCAATACCCGATTTTTTATTTTACAAACCACAATGCCATTCATGGGCCAGGTGATGTAGAGTGCATGCCCGATCATTTTCAAAAATTGGACTTTGAACTGGAAGCGGCCATTGTGATTGGGAAAAAAGGCAGAAATGTAAGGGCGGCAGAAGCCGATGCCTATATTGCAGGTTACATGATCATGAACGACATGAGTGCGCGGACCTTGCAAATGGAGGAGATGTTGTTAAATTTAGGTCCTGCCAAAGGAAAGGATTTTAGTACCGTCATAGGCCCATGGTTGGTGACACCTGATGAATTAGAACCCTATAAAACCAAATGCAAACCAGGCCATACAGGAAATGCCTATAATCTTGAAATGGTGTGCAAGGTTAACGGCATAGAAGTGAGTCGCGGCAACATGGCCGATATGGATTGGACCTTTGCTGAGATTATTGAAAGATGTGCTTATGGCGTTGACATTTTACCGGGCGACGTCATTGGAAGTGGAACCGTAGGTACAGGATGTTTTTTAGAGTTGAACGGAACAGGCCTTTTGAATGATCCGAATTTTAAAACTCAATGGCTTTTGCCAAACGATGTAGTGGAGATGGAAATAAGCGGCCTTGGCCACTTGAGCAATACCATCAAGGCAGTGGATACCGACTTTTCAATCCTCGCCCTAAAAAAAATGTCTTAAGCTTTAATCCAAGAATTAATCAAAGCCTCTGTCGATTCCGACAGTGATTTGTCCCCCTTTTGCCAGGATTCAAAGGCCTTCTCGATTTCTGCATTTTTGTGTTCGTCTTCAAAAAAAAGAACCTGCAGTTTGTTCAATAAATTTTGATGGAACCATTCCACTTTTTGCTCTTCCCTTTTCTTTTCGAAGAAGCCATTTTCTTTTTGAAATTTAACAAAGCTTTGAATGGAATTCCATATGGTTTCGGCATCTTCAGAGTGATTCAATGAATTTTGAAGAACCGGTGCGCGCCATCCTGCAAATTTTTCAGGCATGTAATCAAGGGCATTTTTTACATCCATTACCGCCTGTTTTAACGTTTTTGAATCGGTGCTGTCGGCTTTATTTAAAACGACAATATCGGCCAATTCCATAATCCCCCTTTTGATGCCCTGCAATTCATCCCCTGAGTTTGGAAGCAATAAAAGCAACATGCAATCTACGATTTTATCGGCGAGGTATTCATTTTGACCTACGCCAACGGTTTCCACCAAGAGGGTGTTGTAGCCGGCAGCTTCGCAAAGAAGCATGGCTTCACGCGTATGGTTAGCCAACCCCCCAAGTGCGCCTCCACTTGGGGTAGGTCGTATAAACACCTCCTCATATGCCGAAAGGGTATCCATTCTGGTTTTATCACCTAAAATACTGCCTTTATTTTTTTGACTGCTGGGGTCAATGGCTAGAACACACACTTTTTGTGATTGCGTTTTCATTAGCCAGGTCCCTAAACTGTTGATAAAGGTGCTTTTGCCGACTCCTGGCGAACCGGTAATTGCGATTCGAACAGAGGATTTATGGGAGGCAAGGGCCATCTGAATCAGTTCCTCAGCCTCTTTTCGATGAGTGGGGTGTTGGCTTTCGACCAAGGTTATGGCTTTTGACAGTGCCAGTCGGTCACCCTGTTCCAATTGTTTAAAAAGTATGGACACCGACATACCAGAGTTAATCGCTATGTTGTGAATCTACTACGGCAATATTTACCATATTTACAATTTCGCGAACCGAACTTCCGAGCTGTAAAATATGGACCGATTTATTAAGCCCCATTAACACAGGGCCTATGGCTTCAAATCCACCGAGCTCCTGCATGAGTTTGTAACTGATATTGCCGGCCGACAGATTTGGAAAAATAAAAGTATTGACTTTCTTCTTGCCTAGCTTGCTAAAGGGAAACATTTCATTTCTGCGCTGGGCATTTACGGCAAAGTTGGCCTGAATATCTCCATCGATTACAATTTCAGGATGATTTTCATGGAGGTAAGCTATTGCCTTCTTTATTTTGGCAGGTTCATCTCCTTCAGCCGCCCCGAAGTTGGAGTAGGAGAGCATAGCAATGACCGGCTCAACCTGTAATTTTTTAATTTTATTGTAAGCCAAAACAGAAATGCTCACCAGGTCCTCCCAGGTCGGGTTAATGTTTACGGTGGTGTCGGCAAAAAACATGGGCCCGAATTTTGTGAGCATAATGTACATACCGGCTACCACCTTGCTGGTGTGATGGGTTCCCATAACCTGCAGGGCTGGTCGAATGGTGCTCGGATAATTTTTGGTCAAGCCTGAAATAACGGCATCGGCATCCCCGCTGTGTACCATCATGGTTCCATAATAATTTCGGTGTATCATCACCTTATTGCAGTCATACAGGCTCATTCCCTTGCGTTGGCGCATCTTATAAAATTCTTCGCCATATTTTTTCCTGGTTTCATTTTCTTCGGCGGGATCAATAATTTGGATAGCGTCAAAAACAAGACCGTTTTCCTCAATAATCTGATCAATCTTTTTTCTTTGACCGAGCAAAATGGGTATGGCAGTCCCATCTTCTATGCAAATTTGGGCCGCTTTTAAAATTTTATAATTATCAGCTTCAGTAAATACAACCCTCTTGGGTGTTTTTCGCGCTTGGATGGCAATGCGTGAAAGAAACTTGTCATCGATTCCCAGGCGGCCTTTTAATTCTTCTTCATAGGCCTCCCAATCGGTGATGGGGCTTTTGGCCACACCGCTTGCCATGGCGGCTTTTGCCACTGCTGGGGCAACTGTATAGATTAGCCTTGGGTCAATGGGTTTTGGGATAATATAGTTTCTTCCAAAACTCATGTTTCGTTCATTGTAAGCCACATTCACCATTTCCAAAACGGGCTCGTGGGCCAACTGAGCTATGGCTTTAACAGCGGCAAGCTTCATAGCCTCATTGATACAGGTGGCTCGCACGTCAAGAGCGCCCCTAAAGATGAAAGGGAATCCCAGCACATTGTTTACCTGATTGGGATGATCGCTGCGGCCGGTAGCCATAATTAAGTCCTTTCTAACCGCCACTGCCAAATCGTATTTGATTTCCGGATTGGGGTTGGCCATGGCAAAAACTATGGGATTTTTGGCCATACTTTTTATCATAGCCTGATCCAGAATATCGCTTTTTGAAAGTCCTACAAACACATCGGCATCCTTCATGGCCTGCGCAAGGGTATCAATTTTTCGGGAGGTTTCAAAAAAGCGCTTGTTGTCATCAAGGTCGTCGCGATCCATTCTAATCACGCCTTTGCTGTCGAGCATCACGATGTTTTTTACGTCAACCCCCAAAGCGACAAATAATTTTCCGCATGAAATGGCTGAAGCCCCCGCACCATTGATCACCAAGCGAATTTTGTTCAGTTTTTTTCCTACAATTTCAGCGGCGTTGATCAAGGCCGCTCCCGAAATAATGGCGGTACCATGCTGGTCGTCATGCATAATAGGAATATTCAACTCATCTTTTAAGCGCTGCTCGATTTCGAAACATTCCGGAGCTTTGATATCTTCCAGGTTTATACCTCCAAAAGTGGGTTCCATAGCCTTCACTGTGGCCACAAACTCATCGACGGTATTGCAATTCAATTCAATGTCGAACACGTCGATATCGGCAAAAATTTTGAAAAGCAACCCCTTCCCTTCCATAACCGGCTTAGCTGCTTCAGGTCCAATATCACCAAGGCCCAGAACTGCAGTGCCGTTTGTGATTACCGCAACCAGGTTACCCTTTGCAGTGTATTTGTAAACATCCTCTTTGTTTTCCGCTATTTTTAAACAGGGTTCAGCTACCCCGGGAGAATAGGCGAGGGTCAAATCTCGCTGGGTTTGGGTGGGTTTTGTAGGCACCACCTCTATCTTTCCGGGACGACCTTCGGAGTGGTAACTCAGGGCATCGCTATAGGTTTTATCACTCATATTATTTTCATCTGTGCCTATCTTACCGATTGGCTTTAAATCTTATTCTGAAGTTTTGATTTCTACTTTTTTCCTCAATCTCATATTCAATAATTCCACGCCAAAACTAAAGGCGATGGCAAAGTATAAATAGCCTTTGGGGATATTTCCAATATGGGTTCCTGCTACAGAGAAGTCGGCGAGATGGCCACCTTCCAGTACGAGCATAAAACCAATCAGGATGAGGAACGACAGACCGAGCATCTGTACCGTTGGGTGCTTATTTACAAAGTGAGACACCTGATTGGCAAAAGCCATCATGATTAGCATGGAGAGTACAACAGAGATAATCATGATGGGTAAGGCGCCTACAATTCCGTTGGTCATTCCAATAGCCGTTAAAATAGAGTCGACTGAGAACACCACATTAATCAGCATGATTTGCGAGATGGCAGAGCGCAGACTCAGTTTGCGCTTTTTTACATCCTTTTCGTCTGCTCCTATGGCGTCCCCTTCAAGTTTATGGTGAATTTCTATCGTACTTTTGTAAATGAGGAAGATACCTCCCAGAATTAGGATAACACTCTGTCCTGAGAAATGGCCTTCGAAAAGGAACCATTGAAAGCTAAAAAAAGGCTTGTGAGCGGCAATCACCACTGAGATTCCAAGCAATAAAATAATGCGCAAAAACATGGCGAAAAACAAACCCCAATTGGTAGCTTTTTTCCTTTGCTCCTTATCGACTTTATTGGCTGCAATGGAAATGAAAATAATATTGTCGACCCCTAAAACGATTTCAAGAAAAGTGAGGGTTAACAGGGCCATGATGGCGTCGGTACTGCTTAGAAAGTCCATCTTGAATTATTAAAATTTATCAGCCGCGAAATTAGTCTATAATCCCAAAACCACGAGCACAAATTAAAGCAATATCTTGAACAGGGCAACGGCCTCAAAATTCCCATCAAAGTTACTTATTAACTTAACAAGAACCTCATAATCAGATTACTGTAAGCCGAATCAATGGGATTATTTCGCAGGCATCCTTAATTTTCATTACCTTTGCTTACACGAAGCATGAAAGATATAAATTTAGAATCGACCCTTTTTAAACTGGGAATAAACGCAAATAATGAAAGTGTGTGTACAGGTAGCCAATGGATTACACCCGTTGGAGCTGAAAGGCGCGAAATAAAAAGCCCGGTCGATGGAAAGAGCATAGCCTCGGTTGCCTTTGCAACCACCACAGAGTATGAGAGGGTAACCAAGGTAGCCCTTTCGGCTTTTGAATACTGGAGAAAGGTTCCGGCACCCAGGAGAGGAGAAATAGTGCGGCAGATGGGATTAAAGTTAAGAGAAAATAAGGAGGAACTGGGGCGCTTGGTTTCTTATGAAATGGGAAAGAGTTTACAAGAAGGATGGGGTGAGGTTCAGGAAATGATAGACATTTGCGACTATGCCGTTGGTTTATCGCGTCAGCTGTACGGACTTACCATAGTGAGCGAAAGAGATGAGCACCACATGCAGGAACAATGGCATCCCTTAGGGGTTGTTGGCATCATATCGGCATTTAACTTTCCTGTGGCGGTTTGGAGTTGGAATGCTATGCTGGCACTGGTTTGTGGTGATGTTTGCATATGGAAACCTTCCGAAAAAACACCCTTGTCTGCAGTAGCGGTTCATCACATTATCAAATTGGTATTGGTAGACAATAATTTACCTGAAGGAATCTTGAATCTTGTGATTGGAGATTCAAGAATTGGCGAGAATATGGCTAAAGATGAGCGCATAGCCTTAATTTCGGCCACCGGAAGCACCAGAATGGGCAAAAGGGTGGGCCAGTTGGTAGGAGCACGCTTGGGGAAAAGTCTTTTGGAATTGGGGGGAAACAATGCCCTTATTATCACCGAGGAGGCCGACATGAACATGGCCCTGAAGGCTGCCGTATTTGGTGCAGTGGGCACTGCCGGCCAAAGATGCACCACCACACGCCGCCTAATCATTCAGGATTCGGTTTATGATAAATTTACTGCCAGACTGGTAAAAATATACAAACAACTCAAAATCGGCAATCCGCTGGATGAAGCCAACCATGTGGGCCCACTCATCGATGCAGAGGCGGTGAAGCATTATCTCATGGCTATAAAGGAAGCAGAGGAAGAAGGGGGAAATGTTATTTTTGGAAATAAAGTATTGAGCGGTCCCGGGTATGAATCGGGTAGCTATGTACTTCCCACCTTGGTCGAAGCCAAAAATCATTACCGCATTGTGCAAGATGAAACCTTTGCACCCATAGCCTATTTATTGCGTTATACCCATATTCACGAGGCCATTGCCATGCAGAATGATGTGAGGCAAGGCTTAAGTTCAGCCATTTTTACCAACAATATGCGAGAAGCCCATTCCTTTTTAAGTGTAGAAGGAAGCGATTGTGGCATTGCCAATGTAAACATCGGAACTTCAGGTGCCGAAATAGGGGGTGCCTTTGGTGGAGAAAAAGAAACCGGAGGTGGAAGAGAATCGGGCAGCGATTCGTGGAAAGCTTATATGCGTCGTCAAACCAATACGATCAATTACGGAAAAGAAATGCCTCTGGCGCAAGGAATAAAGTTTGAGGTATAGAACTGAGGCTCCCTTCCCTAAAGATTCGGATTAACTATCCGGATTATTTTCAGCATTGGGATTCGACATGGTTCTAAGGGCATCACATGAAACTTTCTGTGCGTCTTAGAAGGCCTAAAGGGAGCCACCATGAGACACAGGTGATTTATTATTTTTTGTAACAATTAAGAATTCCTATTCATTTGTAAACAGCATTACTTTTCATAGGCGGTACATTAACCTACTCCGCGATCTTTCCTGATTACAAATTATACCCGCCTGCTTCGATGATATAATTGGCCACATCTCTTCTCACCGCCGTGGTATTGATGGGCTCGTACTTGGTATAGCGCTTTAATCCCAAAAGCATCATCCGCAATTCATCGCCTTCGGCAAAGGCAGTGACAGCATGCTTTCCGCTCAGGTTGATGCGCTCTAATGCATCGCTCATAAAACATTTGGCGATGTTTTCCCAAAGCACTGCGCTTTGGGGTTTCAGGTTGTGGAGTTTTTCAACCCTTAAAATGGTGCTTTCAGCGGCATACAAATCGATGAGCATATCGGCCAGATTCATCATAATTTCTTGCTCTTTTTCAAATTCCATCATAAACTTTTGAACGGCAGCCCCGGCCACCATGAGGATGGCCTTTTTGGCCTGAGCCAATGATTTTTTTTCTCTGGCGAGGTAACCTTCCGGTTCATCGCCAAATTCAGGGATGGAGGTCAGCTCCTTTTGTATGGCCAACGCAGGTCCCATTAAGTCGAGCTGACCCTTCATGGTTCGTTTTAGCATCATACCTACAGTGAGCATGCGGTTTATTTCGTTGGTGCCTTCAAATATTCGGTTGATGCGGCTATCTCTGTAATACCTTGCTACCGGATATTCTTCACTGTAACCGGTTCCTCCAAAAATCTGTACGGCCTCATCGGTAACATAATCCAGTACTTCCGAACCCAAAATTTTTAAAATGGCACATTCGATGCTGTATTCTTCTGCGGCTTGCAGTTTGGCTGCAACTTTATCCGTTCCGGCCTGAACCAGTTCGGTAATTTTGTCGTTGATGAGCGCTGAGGTTCGGTAGGTGGCCGATTCAGCGGCAAAAGTTCTTACTGCCATTTCTCCAATTTTGTGCTTAATGGCTCCAAAACTCGAAATGGGTACATCAAATTGCTGCCTCTCGTTGGCATATTTAACGGCCACAGAGGTAGCTTCTTTCGAACCGCCCATCACCATAGCGCATAACTTATATCGCCCTATGTTGAGCACATTGAAGGCTATTTTATGACCCTTTCCCTCTTCGCCCAACAAATTCTCTGTTGGAATTTTTACATTTTCAAAAAATATCTGGCGGGTAGATGACCCTTTGATTCCGAGTTTTTCCTCTTCCTCTCCCAACTTTATTCCGGGGGTATCGGCCTCAACCAGAAAGGCAGTAAAATGCTCACCGTTTATTTTTGCAAATACGGTGAGTAAATTGGCGAATCCCGCGTTGGTAATCCACATTTTTTGGCCATTGAGCACATAGTGTTTACCATCCTCTGTGAGGTCAGCCCTGGTTTTGGCAGCCAAAGCATCACTTCCGCTTCCGGGTTCGGTAAGGCAATAGGCTGCTTTTATTTTTCCCGTTACCAAGCCTGGCAGGTATTTCTGCTTCTGGGACTCTGTGCCAAAATACAGAAGCGGCAAAGTGCCAATTCCACTATGGGCAGCTGCAGCTACTCCAAATGAATGACTGGGTCCCAAATGCTCCGCAAGTATGGTTTCTGTATTGAAATCTACGCCCATACCCCCATATTCGTCAGGGACGCCGGCACCCAAGAGACCCAATTCTCCGGCTTCTTCCAACAATTTTTCCATCAAACCGGGTTGTTCGTTTTTGTCGAGTTTGACCACATTTGGCCATACACGACTTTTTAAGAAATCGTTGGCCATGTCGCTAAACATGATTTGTTCTTCCGAAAATTCCTCAGGTATAAAAACTGAATTTGCGGGCTGGTCCTTAATAAGAAATTCGCCGCCTTTGAGGGTTATTTTGTTCATTGAAATTAAGATGTTATGAGTTGTGATGTTAAGATGTTATGAGTT
>CAZTXB010000006.1:0-93937 GCA_964617955.1 uncultured Chitinophaga sp. | reverse complement strand
TTGATGTTAGGATGTTATGAGTTTTGATGTTAGGATGTTATGAGTTTTGATGTTAGGATGTTATGAGTTTTGATGTTAAGATCATTTTGAATTTTTTCTGAGAAACGGTATAACATATTTTGAATTTTAATAACTTGGGATTCTAAGCTAATAAATTCTTGTTCGTTTAAATATTCTAAATCTTTACATAAAATTAAGAGATTCTCTATCTCGTATGCAGAACCTTTTGCGATATTTAAAAAATTTAAGAGTTGATTTTCTGTATCCCTGCCAGTTCCTTCAGCTATGTTAGCACATATTGAAATAGCAGCTCTCCTTATTTGAGATACTAATCCGAATTTTTCATCTTTTGGAAAATTCTTAGTTAGTAAATAGATTTCCTTAACCAATATCCGCGATTCTTTCCAAACATTTAGTTCCTTAAAGTTATGTGGTTTTATTATTTTATTGGAGTTCATTTTTATTGATGTTAGGAGGTTATGAGTTTTGATGTTAGGATGTTATGAGTTACGACATTAAGACGTTATGATTCGCAATTTAAATAAGATAAAGAAATAATATAGACTAATCCATATTCTAATTATCTTAATTTCATAACATCCTAACTTCATACCATCAAAATTGGGTTCTCCTTATTTTTTAATGTCCTGATTTCATTGCTATAACGTCAAAGTCGCTCAATCACCGCTGCTATTCCCTGTCCACCCCCTATACAAGCCGTTACCAAACCAAGTTTTTGTTTTCGTTCCTTCAGTTCCCTCGAAATGGTAATGGCCAAGCGTGCTCCGGTGCAACCTAAAGGATGCCCGAGGGCAATGGCACCCCCATTCGGGTTTACCTTTTGTGGATCTAAATTTAAAGTGCCTATAACCGCAAGAGCTTGGGCAGCGAAGGCCTCATTCAATTCTATGACCCCTATGTCCTGAAGATTTAAGCCGCTTTGTTTCAAAACCTTTGGAACAGCCTCGCATGGGCCTATTCCCATATAGCGTGGACTTACACCTACGCTCACACAATTCACTAATCTGGATTCGGGCTCCAAGCCGAGTTCTTTCATCATTTTCTCACTCATCACCAATACGAATGCTGCTCCATCACTGGTTTGGGAGGAGTTTCCGGCAGTTACCATTCCTCCTTGTTTAAAGGCCGGTTTTAATTTTGACAAAGAATCCGTGGTGGTGTCGGACCTGGGTCCTTCATCTACTTCTACCAAAAACGAGCGTTGTTTTCTTTTGCCGTTATCGTAATAGGTTTCTTCAATGTTTACCGGCGCTATTTCAGATTTAAACTTTCCTGACTTCAAGGCCGCCAGGGCCTTCATATGTGACTGATACGAAAACTCGTCCTGTTCCGTGCGGCCAACCTGGTATTTAAGGGAGACTTCTTCGGCTGTCAATCCCATTCCGATATAGTAATCGGGGTGTTCACTTGCGATGGTGTAATTGGGCACCGTTTTATACCCAACTGTAGGCACTAAGCTCATGCTTTCCACACCTCCGGCGATGATGCAGTCGGCCATTCCACTTTGAATTTTTGCGGTGGCCATGGCTATGGTTTCTATTCCGCTGCCGCAATAGCGATTTACCGTAACACCCGGAACACTGAGAGGCAGGTTGCTTCTAAGGGCTATCCATCTCGCCATTTGCAAGCCTTGCTCAGCTTCTGAAACGGCATTTCCAACGATGAGGTCGTCTACCCTGTTTGGATCCAAAGCAGGCACAGCGGCCAGTAATTGATTGATAACTTCCGCTCCGAAATCAACCGGTGAAGTAAATCTAAATCCACCCCTTTTTGATTTGGTAACCGCAGTTCTGAAACCTCTAACGATGTATGCTGTGTTCATTATTTTAAGATTATGAGATGTAAGATTTTGGATAGAAGACTTTTATTAAGTGTCATAATTATTTTAAAGTTTTAGGCATTGTGAAATTAGATTTTAAGAGATACCGCAGTTTTTTTAACGCGTCTATCTTTGCCATTATTTTTTGAAAATATTCTTCATTTAGAATTTGAACTTCGCGTGAGAGGATGAATTGCGATTCCAATTCATATATTTCTACGACAGGAAACTTTTGAGTTAAGAGAGATACATCAATGCCAATCTGTTTAGTCAATGACCAAATTTTCAACTCTTTATAATTTTGCCCCATGGTTTGGTTTCCTAAATCTAAAATCTTATATCTTATACTCTATTCTCTTTTAGTCTCCTGCTAATTCCTCAAAGGCTTACCTGATTTCAAAATGGACTGAATCCTTTCAAGGGTCTTCTTCTCACCCAACAAACTCAGGAAGGCTTCCCTTTCCAAATCGAGCAAATACTGCTCCGATACCTTTGTGGGTTGACTTAAATCGCCACCAGCCATAACAAAAGCTAATTTTCTGGCAATTTTCTTATCGTGTGCGGTCGCAAAATTGCTTATTTCGAACGCCTCTGTACCTGCGTAAAGCGCCCCAAGTGCAGTTTTGCCTAATACCAGAATGTCTTCACGTGGAATGGGTTGCGTGTATCCTGCATTAGCCAGTTCCAAGGCTTTGATTTTGGCTTCCGAAATTTGTCGATCGAGATTCATCACGATGGAATCTTTATCTGAGTGCAGCAGTCCTAGGTCGAAAGCCTCATGTGCCGAGGTGGCTACCTTGGCGGTGGCAATGGTGGTAAAACGGTTTTGCAAAGTAGCCAATTGCGTGTCACCTTCGAAGAAGCTGTCGGAAGCTCTGACCACAAACTCCTTGGTTCCACCTCCGCCCGGGATAACCCCAACACCAAATTCTACCAAACCTATATAAGTTTCGGAATGCGCAAGCGCTGCGTCGGCATGCAAGGTCATTTCACAGCCTCCGCCAAGAGTTAAACCGTGCGGGGCTATTACGGTGGGGATGGCAGAATACCTCAACCTCATCACAGTATTTTGAAAATAGCGAATGGCGAAATCCAATTCTTCATATTCCTGATCGATAGCAAGCATAAACACCATGGCCAGATTGGCTCCTGCCGAAAAATTAGGCGCATTGTTTCCGAGCACCAGACCTGAAAATCCTTTTTCGCCGATGTCAATGGACTTGTTTATCCCTTCCAAGACCTCTGAACCGAGGGTATTCATTTTGGTGTGAAATTCAAGATTTAAAATGCCATCACCTATATCGTGCAGCGTACATCCTTTGTTTTGCCAAACAGGGGTCGCCTTCCTGTAATTTTCTAAAATAATAAAATGCTCCCTGCCCGGTATAACTTCGTATTGCCCGCTGGAGATATTATAATAGTAAGCTTTGCCATTCTCTGACTTATAAAATTTGCGAATACCCTTAGCAAGCATTTCCTTAACCCAAGGCGCTACCTCTATCCCTGATTTAGTCATGGATTCTAAGGTTCTTTCTATACCCAAGGTATCCCAGATTTCGAAAGGTCCTAATTCCCAACCAAATCCGGCCTTCATGGCGTCATCAATTTGGTAGAGGTCATCAGAAATTTCAGGGATTCGATGACTCACATATTGGAAAACCATCGCATTCAAGGCGTTTAGAAATTGGCCGGCCTTATCGGTTTGGGCAGATAAAAATTTTAAGCGGTCCTTCAAGCTTTCAATTTGTTTGGCATTGCCAACCGAATCGAAACGCGGCTTGGTTTGTTCTTTGTACTCGAGAGTATTTAGGTCTAGTGCTAAAATTAGCTTTTCACCTGTGGCCGATTTTGTTTTTTTATAAAATCCTTGTCCGCTCTTATCCCCCAGCCAATTTTTCTCAAGCATGGATTGAAGGTAAGCCGGAATCTTAAAAATATCTTTATCCTTGTCATTGGGCAAGCCCAATTGTAAGCCACTGGCAACTTTCACCAAGGTATCCAGCCCTACCACATCGCTCGTTCTAAAAGTAGCCGATTTCGGTTTTCCAGTCAAAGGACCGGTTAGAGAATCGACTTCCTCAATGCTGAGACCCATTTCATCCATGAGTTTGAATACGGCCATGATGCTGAAAATACCTATCCTATTGGCAATAAATGCAGGGGTGTCCTTGCATTTAACAGTAGTTTTACCTAAAAATAGGCTACCGTAATCCATCAGAAAATCTACAATTTCAGGTTTGGTTTCGGCAGTAGGAATGATTTCGAGAAGTCTTAAATACCTGGGAGGATTAAAAAAATGAGTGCCACAGAAATGGGCTTTAAAATCTTCGCTTCTTCCTTTTGCCATCAAGGCTATAGGTATGCCGCTTGTATTGCTCGAGATCAGGGTTTCCTTTTTTCGGTGCAATTCTATTTTTTCAAACAATGATCTTTTGATTTCCAGGTTTTCTACCACCGCCTCAATGATCCAGTCGACCTCGGAGAGTAAGGAAAGGTTATCGTCAAAATTTCCGGTTTTTATTTTTTTAGAAAATTCAGTCTTATAAATAGGGGAGGGGTTCGATTTTAAAGCAGTTTCCAGGGCCGAATTCACAAGACGGTTTCTGGCCGCGGGCTGGTTGAGTTCATTCTCAGCTAGATTTGGGGTCACAATATCGAGCAATAAGGTGCTAACCCCTGCATTGGCGAAGTGACAGGCCAAACGACTTCCCATAACTCCTGAGCCAAGAATGGCAACTTTTCGGATAATTCTATTGTTTTTATTCATTTTATTTGGTGTTAAAGGGGCTGGCCTCCTCAACTTTTCTTGCAAAGTATTCCATCATTCCGGTGGGGATACCGCCCTCGGGATGTCCTGTGGTTAAAAGCACAACAGAATCTTTTCGGTTGTAACCAATTTGAATATTGGGGTGATTGTTGACCCTATACACAATAAGGCTGTCGTTTTTCAGGAATTCTATTAAAACGTCGGAGAACTCCAATTTGTTTTTTTTGTAATAAGCAACCTTAATATGATTTAAGATTAAAACACATTGGCTGTCAGGGGGCAGTTTCTCCATGGTTGAAGGCTCCACTTTTAAAAATTGTTTCCATAATTCATCAGCACTCACGGCATTCAGGGAGTCGTTATACTTCAGTTTACGGTCAGCATTTCGCCCTGAATTGCATGAACCAAGGCCTAATATGGCGGTGGTTAAAAATATTAAAATTTTACTTTTCAAAATCGATTTATTTAAGCTTAGGCAAAGGTAACCATGCCCGACGCCAAAGATAGATATGTTTTAATTTTTTTTTCAGAATTTCGCCGCAAAGGATTCATAAAAAGCCAAAGTAAGGCCTTTTGAAAAGGCTTATTTTTGCGGCATCGAACAATGAGCAACATTAATTTTTCCGAAATAGAAGAGAAATGGCGCAGGATCTGGAACGATTCAGGCATTTATAAAGTAGGCGAGGATACCGACAAGCCAAAATACTATGTGCTCGACATGTTTCCCTACCCTAGTGGAGCCGGGCTTCATGTTGGGCATCCCCTCGGTTATATAGCCAGCGATGTGGTAGCCAGGTTCAAGCGTTTGCAAGGTTATAATGTGCTACACCCTATGGGTTTTGATGCTTTTGGCTTACCGGCTGAGCAATATGCCATTGAAACAGGGGTACACCCTGCGGTGAGTACCGACAAAAACATTGAACGGTATAAGGAACAATTAAAAAATATAGGTTTCAGCTACGACTGGTCAAGGGAGCTTAAAACCTCTGATCCGGCCTACTATAAGTGGACACAGTGGATATTTCTCCGCTTGTATAACAGTTGGTTTAATGAAGATATTAACAAAGCAGAACCTATAGAGAACCTGGTTAAACAATTTGAAAATGGCAAAACCACCACTTTGAACAAAAGCTGGAATTTGCTGTCGGAAATTGAAAAGCAGGCCGAACTCACTCCCTTTCGCCTTGCCTACAAGGATTTTTCAACTATCAATTGGTGTGAAGCCTTGGGTACCGTTCTTGCAAATGATGAAGTGGTGAATGGTGTTTCGGAACGAGGCGGACATCCCGTAGAACGGAGGGTGATGAGCCAATGGTTCTTGCGCATCACAAAGTATGCCGATCGGCTCCTTGATGGCCTGGAAAAGGTTGATTTTCCTGAAAGTCTGAAGGAAATGCAGAGAAACTGGATAGGCAGAAGTGAAGGGGCAGAGGTGGTATTCACCCTCACCCCCGGCCACAAAGGTGAGGAGAGCGATCCCCTTCCCGAAATGAGGGTTTTCACCACCCGACCCGACACCATCTTTGGGGTATCTTTTATGGTCTTGGCTCCCGAACATCCTTTAGTCGATCGCATCACCACCACTCAACAAAAATCAAAGATTGATAATTATATCGCCTATTGTAAATCGCGATCGGAGCTTGAACGAAAATCGGAAACCAAAGAAATAAGTGGAGTTTTCACAGGAGCCCATGTTCAACATCCATTTACCAATGAGAAAATACCGGTCTATATTGCCGAGTATGTTTTAATGGGCTATGGAACCGGAGCTATCATGGCGGTGCCATGTGGAGACAGCCGCGACCATGCCTTTGCGAAAAAATTTGGGTTACCTATCCCAAATATTTTTGATGGGGTGGAGGTAAATGAAAAGGCTTGCGAAGAAAAAAATGTAAAAATTACCAATTCAAGCTGTGATGGGTTCTCCATAAACGGCTTATCGGTGGAAGCCGCCAAACAAAAAACCATAGAAGTATTGGAAGCAAAGGGTATTGGCATTAAGCAAATTAATTATAGAATGAGGGATGCCGGCTTTAGCAGACAACGTTACTGGGGCGAACCCTTTCCAATATCGTATCAGAACGATTTGGCTGTGGCCGATCCTTTCGAGAGCTTGCCGATTACATTGCCGGAAGTTAGCAGTTACAAACCTTCAGGTGATGGCAAATCGCCTTTAGCAAGTCTGCCCGACTGGGTAAATTTGCCCAACGGAAATAAACGGGAAACCGATACCATGCCGGGATATGCCGGAAGCAGTTGGTACTATTTGCGCTACATGGATCCCGGTAACACCGAGGTATTTTGCGACCGCTCGAAATCCGACTACTGGCAACAGGTCGATTTGTACATAGGAGGGGCGGAGCATGCCGTGGGACATTTGCTTTACTCGCGCATGTGGTGCAAGGTGTTGTTTGATTTGGGTTTTATAAGTTTTGACGAACCTTATAAGAAGTTGCTCAATCAAGGCATGATAGGAGGGGTTATTTATTATTGTTATTACAACCCAAAGACAAGGCAAATATTCAGCTACAGTTTAACCCCCGATACCACAGGGCTACTTCAATTTCAGGTGCCCAATGAATACGTTGGGGATGACGAAAATTTTGGATCGTCTCAAATGCAGAGGTTTTGTAATGAATTCAGTCAGTTTAAAGGGTATGAGTTTGTAACAGACGGAGAACTATTCACTTTTGAGAGGGCCATCACTAAAATGAGCAAAAGGCTTCGCAATGTGGTGAATCCTGACGAGATTATTGCAAAATATGGCGCGGATACCTTCAGAATGTATGAAATGTTTCTCGGCCCTATTGACCAGGACAAGCCATGGAACACTAAAGGCATAGACGGGGTAAGTCGATTTTTAAAGCGGTTTTGGAGTTACTGCGTTGGCGATAACGGGGACATTTTGCTCAATGAGAATCCTGCAAGCGAGGCGGCTTTAAAAACCATCAACCGGACCCTTAAAAAAATAGCGGACGACATTGAAAAGTATTCGTTCAATACTTGCGTCAGTTCATTTATGATTTGTTTTAACGAACTTCAAACACAAAAGTGCCGCAATCGCGAAATTTTTGAAAAGTTTTTGATTATGTTAAGTCCTTTTGCTCCGCATACTGCCGAAGAACTTTGGCACAGAATAGGTAACAAAACCACCATTATAGAGGCACCTTATCCGTCGATTGAAGAAAAATATTTAACCGACGATACCTTTAATTACCCCATTTCAATCAACGGTAAAACCCGCACTAACTTGGCCTTTGCCATAGATGCTGACCAAGACGAAGTGGAAAAAGCGGTGTTGGCCGATGCCATCGTGATAAAGTGGCTGGAAGATAAGCCGGTTAAAAAATTCATTTTGGTAAAGGGAAGGATTGTGAATGTGGTGGTGTAGCCTCACCCCAGACCCCTTTGATAAGTAGCGTATGTTTATTTTTAAATTAGTGTCTTATCGGATGCCTCATATTTCCTATAAAAGGAGAAGGGGAGTGTTCTTTTAAAAAGAGCTTCGCAATTATTTATATTTTTTGGATAATTTTGTATAAAGAGAAACCATGACCATACTAACCATAAGAAAAAGTTTGCAAGAATACATCCGGTTTGCAGATGAAAAAAAAGTAAAAGCTCTTTTTACTATTGTAGAAGATGAGATTAAGCAAAAGCAAGAATTATGGTCAAATGATGAATTTATAGGAGAAATGGTAAAACGTTCTCATGATATGGAAACGAATAAAGTAGAAGGAATTAGCTGGAAAGATGTTCAAAGAAAAGCTAAGTCAATTTCAAGAAAGAAAGAATAATTATTCTGTTGTTTTTCATCCCGAAGCCGAGAAAGAATATTTGGAATCGGTGGTATGGTATGAAGAAAATTTAGACTGATTAGGAGAAAAATTTACAGATACCATTGATAATTGTTTAGACCGCATAGTCGGTAATCCACTTTTATTTCCAATAAAGAAAGGCAAATTATGAGAGGCTGTCATCAAGAAATTTCCTTTTGTTATTGTGTTTGAAATTTTAGAATCAAAGCATCAAATTAATATTCTTTCCATTTATCACACCAGCCGAAATCCAAAGAAAAAATATAGAGAATTAAAGCGTTAGTTAAATGGTTGGAAGGAACAAATTGACCGTTGAACATTAGATAAACCTTCAAGGTTTACTAAACACAATTACGATGGATTCAAAGTGCATAAGATTCACCCACCAAAACCTTGAAGGTTTAGTCTGGAGAACTATCTTAAAATAATTTCGGTGGCGCCGTATCCAAATTTTTCCTTTCTGGCTTCAGAAAAAGTCTTAACATCACCATGTCCGCTTACTTCTTTCCAAATCTTTTGTTTGAGGGTTCCATTTCCTACCCCATGAATAAAAGTAATTTTGGAGTATTTAAGGGCAATGGCCTTTTCAAATTCATTTTTAAAATGCTGCAATTGTAGGTTAAGTGCTTCTTCGGCATTCATATCAAAGGTATTCTCGCTTAATTTTTCCAAATGAAGGTCGACCACTTCCTCAGGGCGATGCATGATGTACTGATCTTGTATGGGTTTTGGAGCAGCATTTTCCTTCTGATCACTCAGTGTAAATTGCTCAATTTTTTCAGGCTTAAGCGCAATCAGATAGGCAACTTTTCCATTCACCTCCCTTGGTTTCATAAAGTCCTTGGCCTTAAAAGTATATTCCAGATACCAAGGGGCTCTTGGAAGGAGGGCTTCATTTTCATGAAAAATGATTCTGAAACAATAGGTTCCCCAAGCCTCCAACTCGGCGAGATTGAGGGTATTAAAAAGGTAGAAGGTGTGTTTTTCTACTCTTCCCCCGAACAAAGGTTTATACACCTTGTTTTGTTTTACGGTGACGCTTAACAGAATATCGCTTCTGCTGTTGTTAAGCAAGTGCGCTTTATACCAGGTTTGGGAGCTCTGCTCAAACCAAACAGAAATTTCAGATTCCCCGATATTTATTTTTTCGGCAGCCTCAATCTTTTTTTTGTCGTGCTGTTCAACGGCATTGATGGGGGTGGTGATCATAACTTCCCTTTTTAGAACCGGAATTTCAAAACCGTCTTCCACACTTACCCCTACCATTTTGTCATCGATAAGTCGGGTAACGACACCCTCCAAATTTTCGTTGATGAATTTAACCTTATCGCCTATTTGCATTTCTTATGTTATGGAATGAATGGACTGTGATTTCTAACAATCCTTCACTCGATGTGTTTTTTTAGTTTACTGGCCATGCTTTACGCACTGGCCTTCTCATGCATATCGAGGAGCTTCTTTTCAATGGCACCCGACACATTAGCCAAAGGTAAGCGTACCTTGTCTCCACAAATTCCCAAACGCTTAAGCAATACTTTAATTCCTCCAGGACTCCCATCTTCAAAAATGGTTTCCATCACATCCAATAATTTAAAGTGTAGGACTCTGGCCTCGTCCCACTTGGATTCCAAACAAAGTTGCACCATGGTGCTAAATTCTTTAGGGTAGGCATTGCCGATCACCGAAATGACCCCGTCCATACCCAGCGCCATAAAAGGATAAGAATAAGCATCGTCACCACTAATGACCATAAAATTTTCAGGCTTTTTTCCAAGAATTTCCATAACCTGGCTAAAATTGCCCGAGGCTTCCTTGGTGGCAATCACATTTGGAAGACTTGCAATGCGAAGTTGCGTTGCGGCATTCATATTGCTTCCTGTACGGCCCGGCACATTGTAAATAATTACAGGCCTCGGCGAAGCTTTGGCAATGGCTTGGTAGTGCATAAATATGCCCTCTTGATTGGGCTTATTGTAATAAGGACTGACACTCAAAACGGCGTCATAGCCTGTGAAATCGAAATGAAGAAGGGTATCCGTCACTTCCTGGGTGTTATTGCCACCAATACCTGCTACCAAGGGGATTCGTCCTGCATTCACCTCCTTAACTTTTAAATAGACCTGTTTTTTTTCGTCTTTGCTCAAGGTGGCAGTTTCGCCTGTGGTGCCGAGTACAACCAAATAATTTACACCACCTTCTATCAGGTGATGGGTTAGTTTTTCCAAAGCGGGATAATCCACTTCAAGGTTCTCGGTAAAAGGGGTGACCATAGCCACACCTAATCCTCTAAATTTATTATGCGTCATTTTTCAATTTATATAAATACAGAATATAGGCATCCAGGAGTTCGATAGCCGAGAGGTAGCCCTGCTCTTTGAGCATGAAATCGAAACAACCCAGATATTTTCGGTTAAAGGTACCCAGCCTGCAATGTGCTTTGCTTATGGCGGAAACCCCTACAAGGGGCAATTTATCGTTGCTGTAAACATTCAACAAATAATCGAACGGCTCTTTTGCAAAACGAAGCACCCTCTCCTTAATGGGCAATCCAAACCAGTGGGTGTCTTTTCGGCAGTAATAGTCCTCCTTGGTATGAGGTTCCAGATTTACCGGCAACTCCTTTTTATCGACATAACCTAAAGTATAAATTTCTTTCCCCATCACCGAAAGTTTTTTCGTGGCGGCTTTCACCTCATCTATGGTGCCTGGTTCACTGGCGTCATAAAGTATTCCGATGGTTTTAATGCGGTTAAAGGATACAATTTTGCGCCCTGTTTTGCTCCCTTTTACAAGAGTTCTCAAGTACTTGTGCGCAACACGTTTTTTAAAATCCTTTATCATACTCATACGCTATATAGCTCCCCTCTTGATTTTCAAAAATTCCCAACCGAATGCTAAAATCATTTGGTCTGCCGGGAATTGGCCGGAGCTTCAATCACCGGCATATTAAGCCTTAAAAAAACTTTTGCCGTTCTCTTATTGTGGGGTCTATAATGTCGGGCAAAGTTAAAGTAAAATCCTTGGTCTTCAATGCCTATGATATCCATTTATGACGAAGGGCGCCTTCCTGCTTTTCAAAAAAACGCCAACAGTCAGTGAAATTACCCAAAGAATTTTAGCAAATCTGCTTTTTTATTTGGAGAAACTTCTACTTCACAACCATCGCTCAAAACAACACTTCCTCCACGACCTTTGTGATAACTTTTAATGTGTTCAAGGTTTATGATGTGACTTTTGTGCACCCGCATAAATCCCTGTTCGGCAAGCATATCTTCAAAGTTTTTGAGTACCCTGCTCACCACCTTTTTCCTTCCATCGTTTAAGTAAATCTCGGTATAGTTACTGCTTCCGCAAAGACGGATGATGTCCTTGACCTTTACCACCTCAAATCCGGTTGGGGTAGGCAATACCAGTTTTTTGTTTTCGGGGTGTGAAAAATTTTCGGCAAGAATTTGTCCCGGTATGTTTTTAATTTTCAGACTCAGTTGTTCTTTTACCTTTTCAACCGCTTTTACCAATTCCTCTATATCGACAGGTTTTAAAATGTAGTAGGCCGCACTAAAGTTAAAGGCTTTGATCGCATACTCGCTAAATGCAGTGATAAAAATGGTTTCGTAGTTTATTTCCGAGGTCCCCTCCAGTACGTCAAACGCATTGCCAAATGGCATTTCTACATCTAAAAATAAAAGTTCAGGTTTTAATTGTTTGATGGCAGCAATGGCCGATGGAACATCGACGGCCTCTCCCACAATGTCTATACCTACACAATACTTTGCGATATAGGTATTCAAGGTTTCTCTTGCAGCTTGCTCGTCGTCTATGATAAGGGCTCTAATCATTCTTATACTATTTTTTGCTTCGGATTATCACGTGTTTTTTGCCCGAATTACACATCGGAGTCATTTAAAATATAGGGCAGTTCAATCTTTACAAAGGTGCCCGTTCCTTCATCCTCAATATCGGTAATGGTAATGCCCAAGGAAGTTTTATGGAGTTTATTAAGAATTTCCATTCTCTCCTTTGAGTTCTTAATACCAGTACTTTGATATGTTTTTTGGTGCTGGGTTTTTAATTCTGACGATTTTTTACGGCCAATGCCATTGTCTTGTACTGTGCAATACAACTTATTATTCTCGGTAAAGAACTTAATTTCTAAAAATCCCTTGTCTTCCTTGTACCTCAAACCATGCCAAATGGCATTTTCTATGTAGGGCTGAATGAGCATAGGGGGGATTTTAACCGACTCGGGTTCAAAGCCGGCCGCGATTTCCAATTCATAATCAAATTTGTCGCCGAAACGAAAATGCTCTAAGTCGAGGTAAATTTTCAGGGTATCTATCTCAGTTGCCAAGCTGATAAAATCCTGGTCGCTGTTTTTGAGCACGGTTCTCATCAACTTGCTAAAGTCGGCAAGGTACTTATTGGCCGAGCGCTCATCGTTTTTCGAAATAAAATTATTGACACTGTTGAGGGAGTTAAAAATAAAATGCGGATTCATCTGGGTTCGCAATGACTGCAATTTAATAACCATATTGGCCTTTTTCTTCTGGTCGATGTTTCGAACCAAAGACCAGGTGAGTAGGGCGAACACAAAGAGAACGCCGGTGAGAGCCCAAACAATGTTTCTTTGCCTTTTTAAACTCGCTTCCTTTTGCTTTTGAGTGTTGAGCAGGTTTTTTATGCGTTTTTCCTGTTTTAAAAATTCTCTATTCAAAGCAAGACTCGCTTCTTCATTGCCCTGTTGCAGGTTGCGAAAAGAATCCGACAAATGGACATACCGCTTGTAAATGTCAAGGGCCTTGTCAAACTCCCCTATTTTTTCATAGGCCGAAGCCAACTCTTTTACGCTTCTTTGTTCTTCAAGTGCATTCCCGCTCTTTTTGGCCAGCTTAGCACTGGTAAACAAATAGGGAATGGCTTTAACTTCCAAATTTTGCTGGAGATAGGAGGTCCCTAGGTTAAAGTTGGCCGTTTGCATGAGGTTGATGTCCTTGCTTCTCAAGCCATCCATGAGGAGTTGGTTTTGAATGCGAATGTTTTCATCCACCTTGCCCTCTTTGATGTTTATTTCCGAAATTTTATTGGCCGCATCGAGGTATCCTCTTTTATTGCTGTTTGAGTTCGAAGAGCGCTCGCTAACGGGTTTATCAAGCTCTAAAACTTTCCAGTAGGTATTGTAAGCCTCTGCGGTGTCGTTTTTCTCGGCGTACAAATCGCCCAGCTCGTTGTAGATATCTATCTTGGTTTCCTTTTTAACATTGGTTTGCCGTGTTAATTCTTCAAGATCATCGATGGCCTCTTCTTTCTTACCCGATCTTGATTTTAATCGAGCCTTCTCATACTTTAATTTTGGATTTGCTTTCTCATTCTTTGAATAGGTTTTGCTCGATACCTCCCGCAGTTTAAGGGCTTCTTCATATTCCTTTAATTTTTCGAGGCTAAGGGCGAGGTATTTTTCGGCATAGGCCTGGCCTTTCTTATTTTTTAATTCAGTAAAACCATTGAAACTTCTGGTAAAATATTCTTTGGCCTTTCCATAATTTCCAATGTTAAAATACAGGGTACCCAAGGTGTTGTAGGCATGGAATTCAGAAATTTTATCTTTCTGTTTTAAACTTTTTTCAAGGGCTTTGGTTGCCAAATCCATACTTTTGGAAGCATTGGTTTCAGCAAGTTTATTAGCCTCGTTAAGCAACATCACAGGCGATTCAGAATTGGTCTTTTCCGCCGAGTTTTTGTCGGTATTGCTTTGCGCCATCGCATTAAGCGAAAGCGAGGCGAGCACGATATAAAAAACCTTTTTTATCAAATCGAAAACAAAGATAGTGTGTAAAAAATGATGTGATGTGAAATATTAGCATCATTAAACCCAACTCTATACGCTTTGACATAAAAAAGAAAACGATTCACTCATTGCTTAACGCCATTCACTCATTCCGGAATTTTTTACAAATTTACCTCTGCACCTTTGAATTGAAATTAAAGGAAAAAAAGTATGAAAAAGTTAAAAAGTATCCTTCTGTTGGCAACTCTGGTTGCCGTGAATTCAATGTGTGCTCAACCTCAAACGGTGAATGCACCTTCGACGCAAAAAAAAATTCAGGTTCTCATTTGTTTGGATGTTTCGGGGAGCATGAGCGGTTTAATTGACCAGGCTAAAGATCAGCTCTGGAATATGGTAAGCGTTCTGGGAAGAGCCAAAAGCAGCAATGAACAAGCCCCTGCCATAGAAATAGCCCTTTATGAATACGGCAGACCATCGAACGGACCAAATAACGGGTACGTGAAGCGAATCAATGGTTTCACAAGCGATTTGGATCAATTGTCGAAAAACCTATTTTCATTAAGCATTGACGGTGGTGAGGAGTACTGCGGTCATGTGATGTACACTGCTTTGAGTGAATTAAATTGGGATACCGGTTCGAGCAATTACAAAGTGCTATTTATCGCAGGCAATGAAGACTTTTACCAGGGAAATACAAGCTATACCAAAGCTTGCGCTCTGGCCCGAAAAATGGGAGTAATTGTGAACACCATTTACTGCGGAGACCGCAACAGTGGACTTCGTGAGCATTGGAATTTAGGAGGGGAGTGTGGCAACGGAAGCTTTACCAACATCGACCACAATGTGACTGTGGCAGATATTGCAACGCCATACGATAGCAGTCTATTTGCCATGAACGATCGGCTGAATAGCACCTATATCCGCTATGGCGTATTAGGAGAGGAAAATTATCAAAAGCAATACGAAGTGGATAAGCTGAATTACAGCAAAAATCAGTCAGCCGCTATAAAAAGGGTAGCGGTAAAAGGGAAAAAAGAGCTGTACAGAAATTCAACCTGGGATTTGGTAGATGCCCATGAAGATGATACCAGCGTGGTGAAAAAAATTGACAAAAAAACCCTTCCCGACGAATTGAAAAACAAGAGCAATGTTGAGATTCAAAAAATCATTTTAGTTAAAAAGGAAGAGAGGGCTAAAATTCAAAAAGATATCGAGACCCTAAACAAGCAAAGAACAACGTATATAGAAACCGAGAAACGAAAAACGAGGTCGACAGGCAATGTCCAGACCCTGGAGTCAGAAGTAGAGAAAATAATTATAAAGCAGGGAAGTAAGTTTGATTTGGTATTTGAATAAAGATGAATAAAAGGATGAAAGTTATTTATGTATTGGCTTTACTCATTTTTTGTGAGGTCGAATTAAACGCACAAACGCGACGCATTGCCTTTAAAAGTCACTCAGGTTCTGAGTCCAATTACAGGCAAATGCTCGAGAACCATCTCTTCAATCACGAGCTCTCAAATTTCGGCGTAGGGCCTGAGCCAATGGTGCAAAATGCGCACCTCGACAGTATTATTTTTCTACCCGATTCAAAAGTGCTCATGGTAACAAGTTATGCATGCAAATGGAGATATAGCAGAGAAAGTTCTGTTTGGCGAGCAGGCCGCGACACGGTTTATAACCACCCGGTTTTTAAACCCGACCAGCCGGTTGCAAAAATAATCAGGACATTAAAATCAAGCTATTACTTCGAAAATTCGATGGATAGCGTTCGATTTGCAGATCGGTCAAGCAGTGTAAAGAAGCAGAATCCTGAGCAAAAATCAGACAGCTCGCATTGGGTGATCGCCGTAAAGGAAGAACCTGTAAAACCAAAAACCAAAACCAAGAGAATCCATGTTCACACGCCTAGCCACGATATAATTTGGCTCATGGAAATGGTAAGTTTGATAACCTTGGCGGGAAGCGTTGCTCTATTTAAATGGAGATAATACCCAAAGATATGAAGGATTACCTAAAAACGCTGTTTGGTTTTTTTGCAATTTTAGGTATCCTTTTTATCCCTTTTACCTATTTTATTTGGTCTTTTCAGCCCCACCTGGTTAACGCCATTTTTGTTCCCTTTCTCTCAGAACTTTCAAAGACCGTTTTCAGCGAGCCGATTGATTTGAATGAAATCAGCTCAGATTCCGGCCTTCACTATTTGCTCATGATATTTATCTTTTTGCTTTCCGTTTTGTTCTCTCTTCTGTTTTATTTTTCAAAATTCAGCTCTGCGAACAAGGAAAAGCTAAATGCGGGTATCAATGGGGTTATGCTGTATTTTTTAAGTCTTCAGCTTTTGAAATACGGTTTTGATAAAATCTTTGGGCATCAGTTTTACCAGCCTGAACCCAATATACTGTTTACGCCGTTCGGCAAATTAGACAAAGATATTTTATACTGGAGCACCATGGGTACTTCCTACGAATACTCACTCTTTATGGGGATGGCCGAAATAACAGCAGGCAGCTTACTGCTCATAAAAAAAACGAGAATGGCGGGGTTAATATTAAGTATATTCATTCTGGTCAATGTTGTGGCCGTAAATTTTAGTTTCGATATTTCGGTAAAATTGTTCTCGCTGTTTCTTCTCTTTTTGTCTTGCTTGCTTATCTCCCCATATGCCGTAAAGATTTTCAGGTATTTAAGTGGTAAGACCACTGAAACACTGACCATTCAAAATTCGGTTTATGAGAACCGACCTTTGTTAAGGCATGCTCTGAAATTTGTGGCGCTAAGCCTGATGACCCTAGAAATAGTGCTCCCGAACCTCCTTTACGAAGCAAAAAGCCTTCATAAGCCATTTTTGGCGGGAGCTTATGAAGTAAAGGAAATCAACCCGTTTGTCAAACGGTTTTTTATCCATAAAGACGGATTTTTAATTTTTCAAACCCATGAGGACGATTTTCTGGATTACAAGCTCGATTGGAACTTAATTAAGAAAGAGATCATCCTTACCGACTATACACTCAAAAAACAAAACATTCCCTTTGTCTGGAACAAAACCTCCGGCACACTCACTTTTAGCTTTCACAATCAAAACCTTACAGGCCTTGTCATGAATCATGAAATATTACCGGTCTTAAGTCCGGGCTTTCATTGGATGGCCGATCACTAATAATTTAATGAGCAATGAACAGAAAAAAATTTATAATCAGCGGAGGACTCTTCGCCATTTCAATGACGGCATTTGGCAAAGTCATAAGTGGAGCAGATAAGACCTTTATAGGTTCCTGTAAAACAACGAACGATATTTTAGGACCCTTTTACCGTCCTGACGCGCCTCTGCGGAGCGACCTAACTACACCTTCTTCCCCAGGTAAATTAATATGCGTTAAGGGCAAAGTAATGGGTCCTGATTGCTCAAGTCCTTTGGATGGAGCTTTAATTGAAATTTGGCATTGTGATACTTTGGGAAACTACGATAACAGCAGCCCGCGATTTGACAACAGGGCCAAATGGATGACACAGGCCGATGGGAATTATACCTTCAAGACCATTATGCCCGGGAAGTATCTCAATGGAGAGCTCTACCGACCTTCACATATCCATTTTCGCATTACCTGTGAGGGGTATAAAGAAATCATTTCACAAATTTATTTTAAAGGCGATCCGGATATTTCACATGATCCATGGGCCTCTGACCCTATGGCTAAGCAGCGCGTATTGGATGTTCTCCCTATGGGTGTTCAGTCTACCGGCAACGGCGAGAACCTAGAGGTTACCTTTAATGTTTATATGGAATTTCTATAATTTAATTAAGATTTTGGGAAAATGCATATTCCTCATTTTAAAGGGTTGCTGGCTATACTGCTTGCAGCCGGGTTAAGCGGTTTTGACCTTCCTCCGAAGAACATGGAAGTGCTTAAGTATGCCGCCCAAAATGGCAGGCGCATTTCGCCTACCTATCAAAAAGCGGTGTGTACAGAGTTGGTTATAGGGATATTAAAAAAATTCATACCCTTATCTGAAACCGATAAACAAAGAATTCGAATTATATCTCCAAAATCTGTGCAAGAATTAAGGGCGGAAAAATCTCCCTTGCTCAAAGGGGTAGTTTATGCCCTAACCATGAATGGCAGAGGAGAGGAAATAAAAAAAAGCGATGACGTTAGGCCAGGAGATTTTGTTCAATTTTGGACAAGTACCTGGGGTCATTGCGGCCTAGTTAAGGAATTGGATGAGGAAGGTAAAAGGATGGATTTATATTCTTCATACCCCTCTACCAATGGTTTTGGAATTCAAAGTTTTGAAATTCCATCAGAGTGCTACTTTGTAAGGCTGAAATAAACCTAAATCCGCCTATATAGCCCAATGAAAATTTAAGGTCTCACATTTATGCTACAATTGCCAAAGTCGCTACAAATCTTTTGTATCTTTGAGCATGCAAATGATCAAATTCGCAAAAGTTTTGCTGTTCGCAGCTTTTTTCTTAATCTCCGGAAGACTCTATTCACAAAACGTAGACAGTAATTTTGTCGATGGCTCCGTTTATCTCAAATTAGAAGACACCAGCACGTTGCAGCTAACGCCGTACCTCTATACCAATGCCTCACTAAACCTACTTTTTGCTGATTACGGCGTGGTGATAACAAAAATCCGTCAACCGTTTCCCGACAAAACACTGAGCAGTCCTTTGGCACAAACTTTCCAACTCAGGTTTAAAGACTCTGCAAGGATTGACAGCTTAATTTCAGACTTAAAAAAACTGAAATTCATAGCCTACGCTGAAAAAGAGCCGCTGATTAAATTACACTATACGCCAAACGACCTTCACTCAAAACAGTGGCATTTGTATAAAATTAAAGCGGAAGAGGCCTGGAATCTAAGTAAAGGTTCAGTCAATGTTGTGGTGGCCATTGTCGACAATGGGGTTAGGGTATCTCACAGCGATTTAAAGGCCAATATCTGGGTAAATCCCGGAGAAATTGCCGGCAATCTCTTGGATGACGATTTAAACGGCTATACCGATGATGTAAATGGATATGACGTGGCAGATGGTGATAATAATCCTTCCCCTCCGGCTTCAACAACCGATAGCGGACCCTTTAATCATGGCACGCACTGTGCGGGTATTGCCTCGGCAGTATCCAACAATGGAAATGGCATCGCATCCATAGGTTTCAACACAAAAATTATGGCCGTAAAATGCACACCTAACAGTTCCACTGAAGCTACCCTGACCAATGCCTACGATGGCATTTATTACGCCATACGAGCCAAGGCAAATATTATCAGTATGTCGTTTGGAACAGATCAAAGTTCAATTACCTGGCAAAATTTAATGTCGCTGGCCAACAGTTCAGGAATTACTTTAGTAGCTTCAGCAGGCAATAGTAATTCGAATAAAAGTCTTTATCCGGCCGCCTATTCCAACGTCATTGCCGTTGCGGCTACCGATGCCTCTGATGTAAAGGCCTCCTACTCGAATTATGGTTCGTGGGTGGATATGTCGGCCCCAGGCAACAGTATTTACAGTACCTTGGCCGGTACCGACAATTCCTACGGCAACCTGGGTGGGACGTCCATGTCGGCTCCATTGGTGGCGGGATTGGCAGCTTTGCTTAAAGCCCAAAACAGCAGTTACACTCCTGCCCAAATTGAAGCAGCCCTTAAGAAGGGATGTGACCCTATTGATGTCATAAACCCTACCTATACAGGGCAATTAGGCGCGGGCAGAATCAATGCTTATAAGGCTCTAAATCCTTCGAGTGGCTCAGTGCTTATAGGGTTAAACAAGCCAATAAGCCTTTTTCCTATTCCTGTAAACAATCTGCTAACGCTAACTCTGGGGTCCGGTTATGATCATGTTTCAGAAATCAGAATAGTTAACGCCATAGGAGAACCTCAACTTGTAAACTTTGAAAAGGTTGGTTCTGATTACCGAATGGATGTGTCGGCACTGTCTTCGGGAATCTATTTTCTGCACGTTAAAACACCATCAACTGAAAAATTTCAGCGTTTTCAAAAGTTATAATTTTAGGAAAGCCATTTCTAAAAAAAGAGATGAGAGCCGGGTTGCAGGTACAATTAAATCATTTTTGAATTGATAGGGTAAATATGAGCATTAAATTTACCTTTGCAGCCCTTTAATGATTATAGTTTTATTTTTTATTCTTCACTGGTATTTATCCCTCTTCGGGCAAACCTTTTACCTGCACCGTTACGCAGCCCATAAAATGTTTACCATGAATAAATTCTGGGAGAAGTTCTTTTATATATTCTCATGGATTGCGCAGGGCTCATCCTATTTAAACGCCCGTGCCTATGCCATTCTTCACAGAATGCATCATGCTTACAGCGACACTGAGCAAGACCCGCATACCCCACATTTTTTCAAAGAGGTTTTTAGCATGATGGTTCATACCGGAAGAATTTACAATGGCTTACTCAAGGGCACCATTAAACCGGATGAACAATTTGAAAATAACTATCCGGTGTATCCCAAAATTGACAAGATTGCCGACAATTGGATGGTTAGAATAGGGTTTGGGTTGGCTTACGTGGCTTTTTATATTGCTTTCGCTACCCATTGGTGGATGTACTTGCTTTTACCTATTCATTTTTTGATGGGTCCGGTACATGGCGCCATCGTAAATTGGGCCGGTCATAAATACGGATACCGAAACTTTGATGAACCAGACAAATCGAGAAATACCCTTTTCATTGATTTCTTATTGTTGGGCGAACTTTTTCAGAACAATCACCACCACAATGGAATGCGCCCTAACTTTGCAGCCAAATGGTGGGAATTCGACCCAGTTTATCCGGTTATAAAAGTATTGGATAAACTTAGAATCATTAAACTGGCCAAGCCAGCTTAAGGTGTAATCGCCACCCTTCAGTTCTAAACTTTAAGTTTTTTACCACATTAAGCCGATTCGTTTATAAATTTGAAGTCTTGCCACTCCACACGCCACTTTTAGACGACATTGAATTCCCTTCCGATTTAAGGAAGATACCACCCATTCAATTGCCGGAGCTATGCGGTGAACTCAGACAGTTTATTATTGAAACGGTTCTCGCACATGGTGGGCATTTTGCGGCCAACCTGGGTGTGGTAGAGCTAACGGTCGCCCTTCATTATGTATTTAACACCCCCGACGATAGACTGGTGTGGGATGTTGGGCATCAGGCTTACGGCCACAAAATCCTGACCGGCAGAAAAAATCTGTTTCATACAAACCGAAAATTTGGAGGCTTGAGTGGTTTCCCTAAAATGGATGAAAGCCTTTACGACACCTTTGGTACAGGACACTCTTCCACCGCAATTTCGGCGGCTCTGGGAATGGCCACTGCTGCAAAACTTGATGGCAACACCTTAAGACACCATATTGCTGTGGTAGGCGATGGGGCTTTAACGGCAGGACAGGCCTTCGAAGGCTTGAACAATCTGGCCATTTCCGAAACGCGTTTTCTGCTCATCATAAACGATAATGACATTGGCATAGACCCAAATCATGGAGCAGTAAACAGACATTTAAACCATATTGATGCCAAGCACAACTTATTTGTGAATATGGGATTGTCTTATTCGGGGCCTGAGGACGGCCACGATGTGCTGCGGCTGATAGAGACATTCGAAGCCCTTAAAAAACGAAAAGGGCCTCAGGTTCTCCATATTAGAACCATTAAAGGCAAAGGTTTCGAGCCTGCAGAGAGGGAACAAACCAAGTGGCACAGCACCTCAAAATTCGTAAAAATTGAGACTCCAGGAGGCGTTGAATTAAACAGTGGCTTGAGGTTTCAGGATATTTTTGGTTCCACCTTATTAGAGCTGGCTCAAGAGAACCCAAAGTTGGTGGGTGTTACGCCGGCCATGCCCACCGGAAGCGGAATGATAAAGGCCATGCAGGCCTACCCTGCGAGATTTTTTGATGTAGGTATAGCCGAACAGCATGCGGTAACCTTTTCGGGAGGAATGGCCAAAGAGGGTTATACGGTGATTTGCCACCTCTATAGCACTTTTCTACAAAGAGCCTATGATCAGGTAATACATGACATCTGTATTCAAAACTTGCCTGTTATTTTTTGTATCGACAGAGCAGGAAACGTTGGAGAAGATGGGCCTACCCACCATGGTTTATACGATATACCGATGTTGATGCCTCTGCCCAATATGACCATTGTAACCCCTGCTTCAGGTCAGGCCTTGAGAAATGCTTTGCATTATTACAGCAAAAACTTGTCGGGCCCGGTTGCTATCCGTTACCCCAAGGGTTTGGATGAGGGTCCTCCAATCCAATGGAATGGCACCGGTAATGGAACCCTGGAACCTGATATAGAAGAGATGTCAAAAGGAAGCGATGTGGCCATATTGTCGGTGGGCAACATGTTTAAATTATGCGATGAGGCTATGCAACTCTTGCGAAGCTCCGGAATAGAGGCCGCGCTTTATAAAATTGAAAAAATTAAACCCATCAATAAGCCGTTCGTGAAATCCCTATTTTCGCAATTTAAGGTCCTGGTTTGTGTCGAAGATGGTTCAATTGTGGGTGGGTTTGGAAGTCTTATGGCCTCCTTGGCCGCAGAGTATGGTTACAACGGAAAGTTAGAAATAGTTGGTTTTCCGGCGCAGTTAATAGAGCATGGCAGTTCGGAAGAATTGTTTCATAAGTATAAAATGGATGCTCAGGGTATTTTGAACAGGGTTCGGTTGCTAACGGATTAAAAGGCCATCTATTGGTCTCAATTTCTAGTGGATTCGGAATTTCCTCTCCAAAAAACTCAAAACCAGTATAAAGTGTCAAGGTTCGTCGATTTTTTATCTCTTTACGCTCAATCCTTTAGGTAAATGTTTCCTATTCATGCCAAATCAATAACAGTAAGCTATCAAGAGTTTTAGTCAGATATTTCCTAAGATCAGATAAGTTTTATTGGCCTTAAAAAGTTGTTTCGGAAAGATTTAGGAGGGCTCTTGCATAAATGAAATTAATGCCTAATTTTGTGATGTCTTTGGAAGAGTTCATTTTTCCGTATTAGACAAATCCTAAAATTATTTTTATTTAATCAACTTAAATTTTATTTATTTAATTATTCATGTTTAAGCGGGAAGCACTCGACTTAATGTCGCTTTCAGAATTATCTGAAATCTCTTCAGCCCTTGGTTTTGATGCAGGTAAATTAGAAAAATCAGACCTTATTTTAGCCATTTTGAAAGAGCAAGATCAATTTATTATTGGAAGTAACGATAAGGCCGATGAAGAAACAAATGAGGTCAAGCCAAAGAGAGGAAGAAAGGCTGCAAAAACCCAGGAATTGAATGAGCCCTCTGTAGAGGAACCCATGGCGGTATCACCTGAAAACTCAAATACGGAAGTCATAGAGAAAAGTTTGCCCAAAAAAGGCCGCAAGAAAAAGGAGAGTTCCAATTCGGAAACCCGCCAGGAATTTTTGGAAGAAACCGAAAAACTTATTGGTGAAGATGCTCCTGAAACAGAACAATGGCCTGAAGAGGTTGAACAGGAAATGCCCGTTTTGGCTGAAAATTCTGGAGAGAGTCTGATTTCAATTATTCAGAACAATTTGGAGCCAAGGAATGAAAAAAGTCAAACGGAAATAGGAGAGGATGGTTTGTCGTCGCAGGAAAGAAACCATCATCAGCAACGCCAGCAAAATCAACAGCGTCAGGATCAACAAAGAAACCAGCGCTTGTTCGACGACGCACTCATAAATTTTTTAGAACGCGAAGGAAATGTAACGACTCAGGGTGTGCTCGAAACCATACCGGATGGTTATGGATTTTTGCGCTCATCGGACTATAATTACATGCCGTCGCCTGACGACGTTTATATTTCGCCATCACAAATCAAACAAAACGGTTTGCGAACCGGCGATACCGTAAAAGGCACCATAAGACCACCCAAAGAAGGCGAAAAGTACTTTGCCTTAATTAAAGTGGAGAGCATCAATGGAAAAAGTCCTGAACTGGTGCGAGACAGAGTTTCGTTTGAGCACCTGACTCCGTTGTTTCCTGAAGAAAAACTAAATTTAAGCGACAGTCCAAAGCACTTCTCCAACCGCATTATCGACATGATATCGCCAATTGGTAAAGGCCAGAGGGGACTGATTGTAGCCCAACCTAAAACCGGTAAAACCACTCTGCTTAAAGGACTCGCCAATGCCATTGCCACCAATCATCCGGAGGTTTACATGATTATTTTATTGATCGATGAACGCCCTGAGGAGGTAACCGATATGGCCCGCAGTGTAAAAGCAGAGGTGGTAGCCAGCACCTTCGATGAACCGGCCGATAAGCATGTGAAATTGGCCAATATCGTTTTAGACAAAGCCAAGCGCCTGACAGAATGTGGACATGATGTGGTGATTCTATTGGATTCCATCACGCGATTGGCCAGAGCCTATAATACCGTGCAGCCGGCCTCCGGTAAAATATTATCGGGAGGGGTGGATGCCAACGCCCTGCAAAAACCAAAACGATTTTTCGGGGCAGCCCGTAAAATTGAAGATGGGGGTTCCTTAACCATTATTGCGACCGCACTTACCGAAACCGGTTCAAAAATGGACGAGGTTATTTTTGAGGAATTTAAAGGTACCGGCAATATGGAACTCCAACTTGACCGTAAGTTGAGCAACAAGCGCATATACCCTGCCATTGATATTACCTCATCGAGCACAAGACGGGAAGACCTGTTGTTGGATAAGAGTACGCTGCAAAAAATGTGGGTGCTTAGAAACTATATGGCTGATATGAATACCGAAGAAGGTATGAATATGATGCTTAAGCACATGGAGGGGACTAAAGATAACAACGAGTTTTTGAGCAGTATGAATGGGTAGGCGTTGGGAGGTTGGAAAGTTTGAAGGTTTGAAGGTTTGAAGGTTGGAAGGTTGGGGACGGTATAAGAACTGAAAAGATCTGAATAAAAGACACTTTAAAGTTGCATTAATGAATGATGGGCGTTTAACAAAATGAAGCCCTAATAACAAAACTTAGACATCGGGATATTTTACTTCTTTGCCCGGTAAACTCGGGTTGAGAATTTTCAAAGCCGAATCCAAACCACCTACAGGAAGATTTTCAGGATTTAGAAGCCCGAGTTGAACCAAAACGGATGCTTGATCCCAATATATATGCTCATGAGAAATTTTACCGCTATTAAAACCGACAATGACCACCAGGGCAATTTTGACAGCTTTTTGGGTAGGCAAAATTCCGGGGAGCATCCAATCTATTTTTTGGGTATGGGTAAAACTGATCACCAATTCTTCAACAATTTGATTTGTGCCAATGGTTAACGATACCCTGTGCATGTCGACATCGGGAGGAAAAAATTTACCTACCAAATGGTTGGCATAAAAATTTCTGACACCCTCTTTTCCATATCCGCCTATCAAGCTGGCTACATTCGTAAGATGAGGATTGTCGGTCATGGTGGCCATGGTGGTATCCAGGTCGCCGACGAGTTCGGCACCCACGTGCTTTTCGAAAAGAGCAACCATTTCCTTTTGAGCGGGGCTTAGTTCGTCCTCCATCTCAAGTTTGCCCATTAAATAGCGCCAACCAAGGCGCCAATCACTGCACCATTTAGCAAGGCGTATACCCCATTAATCAGCATCAGATTAAAAGGCTTCATTTCGTATAAAGCATTATTAAATACGGTGGTGGTGGAAGCCAATCCAACCAAAGCTCCAATTTTGGCGCCAAGCATCCAGCCGCCTGAACCGGCATATCCGGTGATAATGACCTGATACAGCGTTGCAATAACGATACCTAAAACGATGTAGGTCAAAAACGACTTACCCATGAGCATACCCATGTTTACCTTTTTAGCATCGTCCTTGGTAATGCCCAAAGCGGCCATCCAACTTTTACCAAATAAGGGGCCATACCAAAGGGCTCCCAGTACAAAACCGGCCAGAGCTCCCAGGCCCAGACCCAACCAATTTAATGTTGAAAAATCCATAGTTTTTATTTTATGATGGACAATAATAGGAGTTCAGACCATAAAATCCTAATATTAAGTTTACCCTAGGGTCGACGTACATTTTTTTTTGACTTAGGGATCAAAGGCGGTCATGGATGTTGTATTAAATTTCAGAGTCAATAAACTCCACGGCTTTTGGAGCAAAATACATTGTGGCCATCCCATATTCCTTTGCCGTGTGGGTGTAAAAAATTTTTACAATTAAAGCGCAATGGGTAAACATAAAAATAGACGTAAGTTCAATGGAAAGGAGCAATACGCACTTGAGGTAAGTCTATTTATCAGCGTAAAAGATGGAATTTTTCTACCAATATGACTTTGAAATAGACAAAGGTTTAGATTTGCAAATGGTTTAATATTTACCTTCGCAGCCAATTTCATGCGGACTGCACTTACTTCCCTTTTATTATTTAGCTATTTCATTTCTGCATATGGCCAAACCGGAAGCATCAGCGGTTCGATTGTGGATGAAAAAAAACAGAATCTGGCCTATACCACGGTTATGCTTGTTAATGAAGCCGACAGTTCTCATGTTGGAGGAGCCATAAGCAACGAAGCGGGAAAGTTTCGACTTGAACAACTCAAGCCCGGGAAATACCTCATTCGCATAAGCAATTTGGGCTATATTGAGGTGTGGCTGAAATCGGAACTGACGATTCGAAATTTATCACTCGACTTAGGGGTTGTAGAACTAAAATCCTCTGGAACCGAACTGAAAGGAATTGAAGTAGAAGGAGAACGCAAACTGCTCGAGAATAATATTGATAAAAAAGTTTTTCAGGTCGATAAAAGCATCATCAGTCAAAGTGGATCTGCTATTGATGCCTTGCAACAATTGCCAAACGTCACGATGGATGAGAATGGCAATCTTCAAATGCGGGGTTCCGAAGGGATTCTTATTCTTATAAACGGAAAGCCCACTGGGATAACAGGAGTCAATCTTCAAACCATTCTCGCCCAAATACCCGCCAACTCAATCGAGAAGATTGAGGTCATCACCAACCCTTCCTCTAAATACGATGCAGAGGGCGCCAATGGCATTATTAATATTATTTTGAAAAGAACCAAAAAGGCAGGGGTTACCGGCAATATCAATACACAAGTGGGCAGCAGAGACAGATATAACCTGAGCACTGGTCTAAGCTACAATGTGTCAAAGTTCAGCCTTGGAGTGACGTATGGCTTGCGTTATAACACGATGCGTTGGAATGGTTATCTCGACCGCAAACTCATGCCTTCCGATACCGTTTTTTACTTCAACACCAGGAATAATGGGATGAACCGAAGCATTTCACAAGCGGTGAGTCTGTCGGCCGATTATTACTTTAACAAAAAAAACACCTTATCGTGGAGCGCGGCTGGGACTTTTGGCCGAAACGAAAACCCTGAATGGATAAGCTATTTTGAAAATGATTTAAACAACGTCAATTCCACGCAATTTTGGAGACATAATAAAATCACATCTCAAAATACATTTTACAATTCCAACGCCCAATATAAAAAGACTTACGACAAAC
This sequence comes from uncultured Chitinophaga sp., assembly GCA_964617955.1. Taxonomy (GTDB): domain Bacteria; phylum Bacteroidota; class Bacteroidia; order NS11-12g; family UBA9320; genus JABWCE01. The sequence goes on along the minus strand of CAZTXB010000006.1, from coordinate 66,220 downwards.
CCGGTAAGGAACTTACCGTCTCATCCTCTTTTTCAAGCAGTTCGGATACCAATACACTGAATGGTCTCAATACCTATACCCTTAAAAACTATAAGGCTGCCGACAGTCTTTCAGACATACGCCAAAACCGCAGCAAGTCCTATACGAAAAATTTTATCCTGCAATCCGATTTTGTACTGCCGCTTAAAAACGAGCGCAAGTTGGAAGCAGGGGTCAAATCGGCTTTTCGCAACTACGACAATGAAATGCGCATCAGCAAGCAAGTAAACCCTGCGGAGCAATATTTTTTAGACAGCGGCTTGTCGAACCGTTTTGTGTATTCCGAAATAATTAACGCGGGGTATTTTAATTATTCCGGTGTGTATAGGAGTATTGGATTTCAGGCAGGAACCCGAATTGAGCAAACCCTAGCCGATGGAACCTTAAAATATACAGGAAAAAAAGTTGGTTACCATCGCCTCGATTTTTTCCCGACCTTTTATCTATTGAAAAACTTCAAAAAATCACAGGAGTGGAAATTGAATTACACAAGGAGAATTGAGCGCCCCTCAGGAGGACAGCTCAATCCATTCAGCGATTTAAGCGACCCGAGAAATATTCGCAGGGGGAATCCGGATTTAAAACCACAGTTTATACATAGCCTTGAATTGGACTACACCTTTACAGGCAAAAAATTTATGACAAACCCAAGTGTATACTACAAGCAAACCAACAATTTGATGTGGAGATACATTACCATTAACGAGGGCATAAATTATGTATCCTTTGAAAATATTGGCACCTCCTATAATTTGGGAATGGAATGGATCACGACCTTTAACCCTGTTAAATGGTTTAATACGCTCACCAGTCTAAATGTTTTTAAAAACAGAATGAAGGGGCAAATAGGAACCTTTACTTTCGATAATTCGAATGTGATGGCCAATATTAAACAAACCGCCAATTTTAAAGTAAAAAAATGGGCCGACTTTCAGTTTACTTATAATTTCAGGTCGCCTTTTTTAAGCCCACAGGGACAAAGCTTTGTAATGCACTGGCTCGACATGGGCATCAGTTCACAGGTCTTAAAAAACAAGGGCACACTCACTCTTACCTTATCCGATGTATTCAATACACGCCAATTTGGAATGCAATTGTATTTGCCGCAGGTTGAACAGGAATTTTTGCGCAAAATGGAATCGAGAATTTTGTTTGTAGGGTTCAATTATCGCTTCGGAACTTCGACGGCACCAAAACCCAAAAAGCAAAATCAACAGGATCAAAGGCAAGATGATATGGGATTTTAGTATGAAGTTTCTGGGTTTTGAATCCTTGGAGCGTGATATTGCCTTAACCAAAAACCTTTGATGCAATCGACATGGTCTCTTCGAACTTTGCTTTGTTAAGCCCCAGTTCAATACCTTTATTTTCGAAATACCTTATCATGTTTTCTGTAGGCATATTGCCAACCAAATCGTCGTCGGCCATAGGGCAACCGCCAAAACCTTTAATGGCTCCATCGAAGCGATAACATCCGGCATTAAAGGCTGCTTCTATCTTTTCTTCCCACTCCTGCGGCCTTGTATGAAAATGGCATCCAAAATTAAGGGCCGGAAAATGGCGGATGAGCTCCGTTACCACTGCTTTAATGTTTGCAGGGTTCGAAACTCCCACAGTATCACTCAAGGAGAAAAAGTTTGCCCCGAGGGCTTTTAATTCACTCACCCAGTGGCTTACAATGCCCGTGTTCCAGGGCTCGTTGTAAGGATTCCCAAAGCCCATGGAGATGTAAGTCATAAATTTTTTATTGTGTTTTTGGCATAAGTTTAAAATTTTGTCTACCGTGCTCAGGGATTCTGAAATGGTCTTATTGGTGTTTCGTTTCTGAAAAGTTTCCGAAATAGAAAAAGGGAACCCCAGGTAGGTAATCTCATCAAAATGAACGGCTTCCTCAGCGCCTCTTACATTAGCCACGATCACCGAAAGTTTGGTTTCTGTCATTTTTAACCGTTTCAGAACTTTTGAGGTATCGGCCATCTGAGGGATAATTGCCGGGTTTACAAAGCTACCGCAATCGAGGGTGTCGAAGCCAACCTCAAGCAATGCATTGAGATAATTGACTTTGGTATCGGTCTCAATAAATTCAACCAAACCCTGCATCGCATCTCTTGGGCATTCTATCAATTTAACTTTCATAAATATAGCATTGTATATTGAGTCCAAAATTACCATTTTTGCCCTTTAGTAAATATAGAAAACAAATAATAACCGTATCTCCACGAAATGTCAAATCCTGAAAACAACCACGAGGTCATTTTGGACCAAGAAAATGAGGTTGTGAATCCGCCTGCTATGGAATCCCTTCCAAATGAAGAGATGTCCGTGAACTCTGAGACTGAAAGCGAAAATCATTCACAAGTCATTGAAGAAAGTGTTGCAAGCACTGATGCCGAAACCGAACTTCCTCTAGAAAATAAGAAATCCAAGGCAAATGAAGCGGCGAAAACTGAACCTGCAGTCGCCCGCAAACGCAAAGCAAAACCATCAATTGACCCATCAGAAGAAGGTGCCGGCGCCGAAGTTTCTACAAATACCATAGAAATGGAGGGCTTTGCAAAACAGGAGGTTAAATTAAATGCAGATTTGATACATGAGGACGAGGAGGAAGATGAAGAGACCAAAATGATGGATGAGGAGGAATCCATTCATATGGATTACTCGGCCTACACCAAAAGTGAATTGTTAAAATTAGCGACAGAAGCACCGAAAAATATGGTGCCAAGGGAGGCCGTAAAACGCCTTCAAAATATTCGCCCATTTTTTGAGAACATTTTAAAATCAGAGCGCCAGGACCAATTAAACAGTTTTATTGAGGCCGGCCACGAAGAGGAGAGTTTTGAGCCGACCGATGATGGTTCAAGACAGGTGTTCTATGATGCTTTTAAGTTGGTACAGGATTTAAGAGCGGAAGAGAAAAAGCGCATTGAAGATGAAAAATTAAAAAATCTGGAAGCCAAAAATGCCATCATAGAGCGCATAAAGGTACTTACCGAGTCGGACGAAACCAAGGACAGCTTAAATGAAGTGAAACAGCTTCAAAACGACTGGAAGGCCATCCGTGTAATTCCTAAACAAAATTTGCAGGAATTGTATGACCGCTACCATTTTTATTTGGATAAATTTTACGACAATTTAGCCATTAACCGCGAACTCAAAGAGCTCGACCGTCAGAAAAATCTGGGAATAAAAATTGATCTGTGCAATAAAACCGATGCTCTTCAACAGGAACCCTCTCTTAAAAGGGCTTTTATTTTGCTGAGCAAATATCAGGAAGAGTTTAAGAATACAGGTCCGGTTCCCCGCGAGTTCAGCGAAGAAATCTGGTCGCGTTTTAAGGCCACAGTTGACGAAATATATAAGCAGAGAAAAGCCCAATTCGACGAAATACAATCGGTGAGGATTGAGAATCTCAGACTCAAGGAAGTATTGGTTGAAAAGGCGCGGCTCATTGCCAACCACATACCTGTGAAGGGGAGCGATTGGAAAAGCGGCTTCGAAGACTTAAATAAATTGATGGAGGAGTGGAAATCCATTGGTCAGGTGCCTAAAGCGCAAAATGAAAGCATTTGGCATGAGTTCAGGGAGCAGTTTTCCATTTTTTCGAAAAACCGAAATGAGCAGTTTAAGAAAGCCAATACCGAGAGAAAGGCAAATATTGTTCTTAAGGAGGATATCATAAAAAGAGCCTCTGAGCTCAAGGATCATGAGGATTATAGGTACGCCACCGCCGAGTTTAAAAAATTGCAGGAAGAATGGAAAACCGTAGGACCTGTTCCTGAGGCCATTTCTCATAAACTTTGGAAACAATTCAGACAGGAATGCGATGTCTTTTTTAATAAGAAAAACGAACATTTCAACAGCATTAAAGGAGATGAACAAGAAAACCTTAACAAAAAACAAGGATTGATTGACGACCTCAATAAACTGATGAGCAGCGAAGATGGCGACGAAGTATTGAACGAATTGAGAAATATCCAGGCCAAGTGGAATGAAATAGGATTTGTGCCAATTAAAAGTAAAAAAAGTCTTGGCGATCAATACCATACCTTATTGGATACGATATACCAGAAGTTTCGTAAAAACAAAGAAGCCTATAAAAAAGCTCATCTCAAACAACATTACCATCAAATTGCTGTTCAGCCCGGAGGTGATAAAAAGCTAAACGATGATGAGCGACGCCTGAGAGAGAAAATAAAAGGGTTGAAATCAGAAATAGAAACCTGGGAAAACAACATTGAGTTTTTCGCCCGAAGCAAAAATGCCGATAAATTTAGAAAGGATATAGAGGATAAAATTGCAAAAGTGAACGGACAGATTGAGGGATTAAATAAAGAACTGGCCGCCTTGAGAGCAGCCAAGGTTTAGCAAAAAATCTTTCCCCAAACCTTTTGCTAAAACGGCCCTCTTGTTCTCCATGCGCATGTTTATCCATTATCTTATTTATTATTTTAAAAGTTCAAACCTACATGGCATTCATTCGCCATTTGTTTACGACCTCGTTAAAAATGTAATTTACGCCAAAAGTCAAAAACCCTTTGATTACAAAAGCTTTGAAAATCTTCGCAAACGGGTATACCGTGATACCAGACCTTTAACAGGCATAGACTATGGTGCTGGAAGTTCAAACACCTCCAATTCAAGCCTGGGCCGATTTGCCCAAAGCTCCACAAAATCTGTGAAGTACTGCAATTTGCTCTACCGTTTAGCCCTCTGGAAAAAACCGCATCATGCACTTGAATTTGGCACAGCCCTGGGATTCAGCGCCGCCTATCAAGCTGCCGGGTTTAAGGAGGATACCAAATTTACGACCATGGAGGGAAACCCATGGCTTGCCAAGGAGGCCAAGGGTAATTTAAACCGGCTAAATTTAAATAAGATCGAAGTTGTGGAAGGACCTTTTAAGGAAGTATTGCCTTTGGTTCTCAATAAGTTTCCAAAATTGGATTGGGTGTTTTTCGACGGCAACCATCAATTGGAAGCAACCCTTGAATATTTTGAGACTTGTTTGGCTAAGGCTTCCCATCATGCGCTTTTTATTTTTGATGATATCAATTGGTCAACCGATATGCGGAAGGCGTGGACAAGCATAAAAAAACATCCAAGCGTAGGTCTCACCATCGATCTCTTCTTTATGGGATTGGTTTTTTTAGAACCGAGGGCCGAAAAGGAGCATTTTGTAGTGAGATTTTAGAGAAATAGAGGAAATCCTAAAATTAACATTCTCATAATTTTTGAATTGAAAAGTGGAATTAATTAGAGTGCTGATGAAGGTTTGCTCTTATAAACCAAGGAATTCGAGCACGTTATGTTTCATCAAACGCCCTTTTTGGTGGGTATCAAAATCCGAACTTTGTTCAATGAATTTGCCGTGTGCAAGATCGCCTAAAGGAAATGGATAATCGGTGCCATAGGCAATTTTATTTATTCCGAAGGTTTGGATACAGTAGTTCAGGGCCTGAATATCGTGGGTAATGCCATCTACCCAAAAATGACCCATATACTCTCTGGGGTTTTTAACGCCATTGAGGTTTACCAGATCGGGGCGACATTGCCAGCCATGCGCTATTCGCCCAAGGGTAATGGGAAACGATCCGCCACCATGAGCAAACATCACCCTAAGTTTGGGGTATCGGTCGAAAATTCCGCCAAACATCATGCTGCAAATGGATCTGGATTCTTCGGCAGGCATGCCTACCAACCATGGAAGCCAAAATTTTGACATTTCTTTTTCGCCCATCATGTTCCAAGGGTGAACAAAAATGGACATGTTCAAGGCTTCAGCGGCTTCGTAAAATGGAAACAGCGATTCATCATCCAAATTCAGACCGTCTATGTTGGAACCAATTTCTACACCACAAAATCCTAAATTCGCTAGCCTTTCAAGCTCCATTATGGCTAGTCCCACCGATTGCATGGGCAGTGTTCCAAGTGCTAAAAATCGCTGAGGATATTTTTTTTGAATCTCATTTAAATGGTCATTCAAAAATTGGCACCAATCCAGAGTGTGCTCAGCTTGGGCCCAGTAATTGAAAAGAACCGGAATGGTACACAGCACTTTCATGTCTTCACCGTGCTGATTCATATCTTCAATGATAGCCTCCGGGTCCCAGCAATTGCGGCTTACTCTTCTAAAAAAAACGCCGTCATCCCTCATCATTTTTTTGGTATCGGTGGCCGGTTCATCCTCGAGGTAAATAAAACCCTTATAGCCGTATTTATCCGAAAGTATTGGCCATTTTTCGGGCATGATATGCGCGTGGCTGTCTATTTTTTTAACGGAGGGTAGTATAATGGGTCGTGACAAGGATTTTATATTTTTAGCGCTTAGCCTGGTAAATTAAAGGTGTGATATTGAGTACTATCCTCAGGAAATTTTTCGAAGATTAAAATCAAAAAGGGGGTCTTAGGCCTCATATATCAAATCTTTTCAAAATTATGGATGTTTGGGGTGATTTTGTGAATCAAATTTTGGAAATATTAAATCAACCTGTTCTAATGGCTAATTCTTATTATGTGGTCATAATAAGAACAATTCATCAAATTTTAATTTTTTAAGAAACTAAACCATACTCGAAATGTGGATCATAATTTTTTTTGCAATTGATAATTTGAATTAGCGAACACAGCACTTGTAATTTTATTATGACTTCTTACTGACTCTATATATTCATATTTGCCAAATAAATGATTAAACTTTGATAAGTATAAAAATTAGCCTAGGCATTGTATAAAACTTAAATCTGAAGTGTTTTTTATTTACAAATTCAAACGTGATAGTTTACAATGGGAAATTGTGATACAAAAATTGAATCAACTAATTTATTTAGAACCTTTCGTTTGGTTATAAAAAAGAAATGGTAACATTAACCTGCTTAATTTTAAATTTTTCTGCAATCTTTTTTGGGGATAGCACCTCTGAAAGAAAATGTAACTTATCGATTGAACCAGGCTTAAATACAGCTATGGTATTTTCTAAAAATATAGAGAACAACTATAAAAATAGCCGAACTCGATTATCAGGAATAACCTCCTTGGGATTTGGTTATAACATAAACCAAGTTTCCAAGCTCAATTTTAACTATTCATGGTTTAGGAATACATTTAACTCAAAACCGATTGAAGGTTCAGTTTTGGCTTCAAAATTTCAGAGGATTTCAATAGGTTACCAAAAAGCCATCATTCGAAAAAGAAAATTTTATTGTTTTGGGGAATTCAATATAAATTGGAGAAAAGGAAGTGAAGGGGTTTTTGTTAGAAAGTATTTTTGGGAAACAATAGAGGACAGGTCTTTGTATAATAGTTTTGGTATAGGATCAGGAGTAGGTGCATGTTATAAGATTAGCAATCTCTTTTCATTAGGAATAGATGTTGGTTATTTTCATTTTTTTGATAAACCCAATTTGCAATGGCCAAGTAACATACCAACGTATAAACCAGCAAATAATCTTTTAATTGGAAACCTAAAAGTTTTAATTTCTATTTAATCGACACCAAATATGTCCCATATATATTAATAATTCCAAATTAATCAACTGAATATCTGAAATAAAACAACCAGACTTAATGAAAAAAATCAGCCCAATGCTTTCCTTTTTATGGGTTTTACTGCCAATATTTTTTCCCAAAAAATCGATTCTACCTTTGGTGAATTCGGCTTGTCGGTGAATAATTTAAGCGGCATAGCCGACAAAATAAATGGCATGGCCTTACAGGAAGATAGCAAGCTGGTGGTGGTTGGGAGCTCTTATATCGACAGGCACCATTTTCCGAACTATATCATTTTAAGATTTAAGAATGGCGTGTTGGATAAAAATTTTAATGGCAACGGAAAAATTGTTGGAAAAATAGGGCCTGGCGATAATGTACTTTTTGCCGTTACCATACTAAGGAGCGGAAAAATATTGGTAGCGGGCTATACTTTCAACGGCAAGGATAAGGACATGATTTTAATGCGCTACGACAAAAATGGCAATCTGGATAAGTCTTTTGCCAAGGGAAGAACAGTGGTTGATTTGGGCCCGGGAGATCAGGAGGCGCGATGCATGACCCTTCTACCCAATGGAAAAATACTCATTGCCGGATGTTCAGGCTTGAGCAATGATTATTCATTCGCATTGCTTCGATTTGATTCGGAAGGGAACATAGATACCACTTTTGGCAATAACGGGATAACAACCACCAACATTAGCCAATATTGGGACAGAGCCGAGAAGATGGTAATTCAAAGCGATGGGAAAATAGTTTTAGGCGGATATTCATTTGTAAAAACAAACACCCAATTAAGTTTAGTTTTATTACCTAAGGGCATGTACTTTTATAGGGTATTTACAGTTAAAGGCCTTAATAAAACGGGAAAAATTTTATACTTGAGGTAAATGATCTTTGAATTTGGCTAAAAATCCATTTCAAATTCACCTTTTTACCCAAACCTGGGGTCCGTTTCCATCATGTGTCCGCAATGTTTGCAAGTCCTCAGTTCTTCGGAGGCATAAAACTCTTTAAAGCGGGGAAAGAAATCTTTCTCAATGTCGTTAAGCACAAAATAGGTTTCATGAAGTTTGGTATTGCATTTTTCACAATACCATAACAGTCCGTCAATCATTTCTCTGTCGGCTCTTTTCACCTCAATAACCAGGCCCATAGTATTGGCTGGTCTATTTGGCGAGTGGGGAGTTTTGGCAGGCAATAAAAACATTTCTCCTTCCTTAATTTCTATTTCGACTGACTTCCCGTTTTCCTGAATTTTTACACTTACATCCCCTTCAAGTTGATAAAATAACTCCTCGGTTTCATTGTAATGATAGTCCTTTCGGGCATTTGGCCCGGCAACCATCATCACAATAAAGTCACCGGCTTCGGTATACAGGTTTCGGTTTCCAACCGGCGGCTTCATTTCGTGGCGGTTTTCGGCAATCCATTGATTGATGTTAAAGGGGCGTCGTACACTCATGTCAATAATTTTAAAAAATCGAAATTATTTAAAAAAAATGAAATTATCTCAGAAAGATTCTACAGTATAGTATTCGGTTAGTTTATTGGCAAAGCGGGCGAATAGAGAGATTTTATAAAATTTCACAATCTTGGTATTAATTTCATTTTTAAATTGTTGGTTTGCACCTTGAACAATATCCCTATACAATCGTTTATTCATTAGCATGGAACCCAACCGTTTTCTATTTAAACTCACCGCCATTTTTTTTCAATATATCGCTGTCATACTGGTATTTATGCCATTGGTTTTTTTATCTCAATTGTTAAAGTATAAATTTCAAACTGAGGAAATTGCCTTTATCCGCGTTTTGTTTTTTTCAGTGGCATTGGCCATGCCATTCGCTGTTGCCAATGCTTTTTCATTTGCCAATTTTGAAAAGATAGATTTGAAGTATTATCTCAAATCCAACCAGGTTCACAAGGTTGTGACGCCACAACCAACAGCTGCGGTAATTCACAATGCAGTGACGCGATTATCTCAAAAGCCATTCTGGAAATTAAAGAACCAATCGTCCGATTCCATCACATTTGTGGTTAAAAACCTAATCCTCACTGATGAGGTAAGTTTGCATTGTATCGACCGGGGAGATGGAACCACCGAATTGGAATTTGAAAGCAAACCGTGTCAATCGTATATATTTTTAGATTTTGGACGCAATTATCGGAATATATTGAGACTGCTTCAAGCCACACAACCCCAGATCTGATTTTGAAAATTTCCATATTATCGGGCTCGTCGCGACCACACAATAAGACTATGCGTTTGGCTAAGGCCATAGCCAAACTCATACCGGAGGCACAAGTCATAGATTTTGTAAATTACGATATTCCTTTCCCCAATCGGGGCGATGTGGATGAGGAAAATCTTACACCTTTTCAACTGGAATTGTTAACCGCTCTCAGGGAGTCTCAACTGGTTTTTGTACTCTCACCCGAATACAATTGGTTTCCATCGGCCGAATTGATCAACATGGTGCATCAATTGGCCAATAAAAAGCATATTCAAATTTTTAACAACACGGTTTTTGCCTTTGGAGGGGTATCATCTGGCGGCGGCGGACGCATGCCTACCATCCAATTAAGCTATCTTTTCGACAAAATTTTAAACGTGTTTAACATGGATTCCATTACCAGTCCAAAGAAGTTTGAAGCGAAATTTATAGCCTCAGTTTTAGATGAGGAGGGAAATTCCCTGGGAAATATGGAGTTTGACAAAGGGTTAATTGATTTTGTGAACTACAGCCTAAAAGTTGCCGACCGCTGGCATTGAAGAAGATGATTTAGGAATAAATTCCTTTCTTTCCTACTTTTCTTTCCGTCGGTTAAAACCGACGGCAATGAGGAGATTTTTTCTATGGGGTAGTGGATGGACTTTGATGTCTGCTTTTAGTTGTAGTATTAACTTGTTGCCGTTTGTTTCAACCCACTGTCCCCCTTGCCCATTCATAACTCATCAATTAAAATTCCTAATTCCCAATTCCTAATTCCCTTCTATCTCCTTTTTTTGTACTCATCCCAGCAATGGCTAAAAAACGCAAAGAAGGCATAATCGCTGGCATACATTACAAAGTAGCTGTCTACAGGACAAAGCACGAGCAAATCATCCAGTTTGACCGATCGGTCACCGGTGATGAGAAATAATTTTCGTGGCGGAAGCCTCATTTCCAGCTGATCGCGCAAGAGGAGTGCAGAATAAATTTCGTCCATTTTAGAGCGTTCCTTGCCTCGTCGACTCAGGTTTTCATAAATAGCTGAAATGGGACTTGAAAGGGTTGGTCTCACCCTATCCAAATGGTGTTGATATTCTTCTTTTTTTTCCTGACTAAGCCTGCGACCACTTATGGTAACCGGCACAAGTTCAACGTCCTTCCTATAAAGGTAAATTTTAATTTTTCCCTGCGAGGAGTCGCGAAGTTTTTTGATAGGCAGGTAGGAGCGAACGTAAGTGATGTGTCCAACAACCAAGGTGTCGTTGATGTTACAGGGAAGCTCGAAATATCCTGTTTCATCTGAGGTGGTTGCCACTGTTTTATTTTTAATACTTACCACAGCGAAGGGCACTCTGGTAAAACTGTCGGCCTCATAAAGCCAGGCCTTGAAAGTAATTGCCTGGCCGCTGGCACTGCTTTTAAACAAAATCAAGATAAACAGGCAAATAAAGGCCTGTGTTAAAAGATTAAGGTTGTATCGTATTTTAAAAAACAATGAGCTTAAGACTATAACTAATTTCGCATAAGAAATGTTACCTTAAATTTTATGATATAAAAAACAAGATTGAAGGTGATCATTCACCATCCCAACGGCTTGCATATAGGCATAACAGGTAGTGCTGCCAATAAATTTGAAACCGCGTTTTTTCATATCCTTAGCCATGGCATCGCTTTGGGGTGAAGTAACCGGAAAATCCTTCATGTCGGCAAGCTTATTTTTAATGACTTTGTGGTCGGTAAATTGCCACAGATATTTCGACAAACTCCCAAATTCCTTAATACATGCCAGGCTGAGTTTGGCGTTGTTGATGGCTGCCAAAATTTTTGCTCGGCTTCTAATAATTCCGGCATTGTTCATGAGTTGCTCAACCTTTTCATTCTGGTACTCTGCGATTTTTTGCATATCAAAGCCATCAAAAGCAACTCTGAAATTTTCCCTTTTTGATAGGATGGTGTACCAACTCAGTCCGGCTTGAAAGGTTTCTAAAATCAAATGCTCAAAAAGATGCTCGTCGCTGTATGAAGGCCTTCCCCATTCATCGTCGTGATAATTACGATACAAGTCATCCTTTTCACACCATGCGCAGCGAATTACATTTTGCATACAACAAATTTAGCCAATTGTTATTATTAAAGCTTGAAAGCACCAAATTTTTATAGCTTTGTAAGCAGGGTTATATCATTGGAAAAACTAGTTTTTAACGCTCAAATCTTAACTCATCGGGAGAAGCAAGAAATCTTGAATGAAATCATTGTTCAGTTGGAAAAAGATACCGGTTTTGATTACAGAATGGCAGAGGCTGATGCCGGAAGTGTAGAGTTTCTTGAATTAATGCGAAGAGATTTGGCCGATTATTTGGCAAAAATTTCGACCTATGGCAAGACCCGTTTCATGCATTTAATTTACCGGGTTGATATTAATCAAACTAAATTTCGTGAATTAAGCGATGGGGATTTTTATTTTCACCAACTTTCTGAACTTGTTTTGAGCCGAATGTTTCAGAAGGTGATCACAAAAAGAAACATTAAATAGAATTTCTTTTCTCAACCCTTTTTTTTCAGAAGTTTATAACGGTCGAGGGCTTGCGAGGTGCGGATTTTGAATCCGTAATGTCTTCCCCTAACGCGAAGGTAGAAGGAAAACCATAGCTAACCAAACCACAAAACCCGCATTGCGCAATTGCCCTTTGTTATTTAGAGGCGACTTATCTCCATATAAGATTCACCTTGTATTTTTCAAACTCTTTATCACGCGTAATAACAATTAAATCTTCAGTGATGGCTTTTGAAATTATCATTCGATCGAATGGGTCACTATGATGTATTGGTAATTTGGCCAATTTTTGAAGATGATCAAAATTAATAGGGATTATCTCAATTTGATTTCTGTCTATAAATTCAAATAATTCTTTGAGAGAAATTTCTAAGATTAACTTTCCTATCTGCTGCTTTATGGTTATTTCCCAGAGACTTGCTGCACTTATAAAACAGGGTTGTTTGATATCTTTAATAATCTCCTTAACAGATTTTGGTAATTTCTTGTCACCTGAAACAAACCAAAGAAGAGTATGAGAATCTAGAATATATGCCACTAAGTATATTTCTTAAAATCTTCCAATGGTGCATCGAAGTCATCTGAAAGTACAATCTTTCCTTCAGCAAAACCAAATTCACGAGATTTAAGTCTTGATTTTGTCTTTGTTTTTTTCTTTAAAAACGCAACAAAATCAGCAACCTCATTTCTCAGTTCTAAAGGTAAAGAGTTTATCTCTATGTTTAGAGTCGTATTAGTCATTATACAAATTTACAGAAAGGTAACGTTACATCAAAATAAGAAAATTGTGTCGAAGATTGGCGTTGGATTCAGCTCCGGGTGAGCTTGCTAATAACAACTGAGCAGGTCTTAGCAGAGCATCAGGCCCTTATTGTTGAATGGCGATTACACCGTTAGCCCATGACATCGCGACTTTAGTTTGTTGTTCTCTACTCATATTGGTATTATCCAAAATGATGGCATCCTCGGCTTTTAAAAGCGGGCTCTCGGCCCTATTGGTGTCCATATCATCCCTTAGTTTTAGATTTTCATATATTTCCTCAAAACTTCCCGGAATCCTTTTGTGTAGCATTTCCTCAAATCTTCTTTGGGCGCGGATGTAAGGATCTGCTGTCATAAATATTTTGAGTTCAGCGTCGGGCAAAACCACGGTGCCAATGTCCCTGCCATCCATAACCACACCTTTTGATTTGGCCATTTTTCTTTGTTGTTGAATTAAAAAAGCGCGAATGGCCTTGCTGGTGCTGACTTCACTCACATAATTCGACACTTCCATGCTTCTTATTTCATTTTCGACCAGGATATTGTTAAGGTAGATTTCATAAAAATCGGCGTCGTCATTGTATTTAAAACTGATCTGAATATTTTTCAAGAAGGAGGGATTCTGGTCAATGCTCTCAAGGGTGAGGCGATTCCACATGAGATAAAGGGTTACCGCGCGATACATGGCCCCGCTGTCGACGAATACATAACCGAGCGACCTAGCCATTTGTTTTGCTAAGGTACCCTTTCCGCATCCGGAATGGCCATCGATGGCTATATTTATTTTGGTCTTCAGATTTTAAGTTTAAGAACAGGCAATGATATTCCAATAAACCGAAAAAAAAAATTATTGTAAAAATTGCTCTTACTTTGAAGTTCAGATTATGCTACATATTGCCAACTATATTAATGGGGAGGAAGTTAAGCCTCAAAGCGGCTCCTATTTAGATAATTATAACCCTGCTAAGGGACAAGTCTATTCTAAAATCCCTGATTCTGATGAGCGCGATGTGGAAAAGTCATTTGCGGCGGCCTCATTGGCTTTTGTTGCCTGGAGTCATGCCACGGCTGAGAAACGTTTTAAAATTTTAAACCGAATTGCAGAACTCATAGACGCCTCAAACGAGTTACTGGCCGAAGCCGAGAGCATTGATCAGGGCAAACCCCTTTGGCTAGCCAGAACAGAGATGACACGCGCAGCTCAAAACTTTCGTTTTTTTGCTACGGCAGCTTTACAGCACAGTGCCGAGAGCCATGTTATGGAAGGCCATGCCGTTAACTATACCGTGAAATCTCCCCTTGGGGTGGTAGGATGCATCAGCCCCTGGAATTTGCCATTGTACCTCTTTAGCTGGAAAATTGCACCGGCCTTAGCTACCGGAAACTGTGTGATTGCCAAGCCCAGTGAGATTACTCCAATGACGGCCTATCTTCTAGGAGAAATTTGTACCAAAGCCGGATTGCCGGCGGGGGTATTAAATATTGTTCATGGCTTAGGTCCAAAGGTAGGGAGTGCCATAGTTGCCCATCCGGGCATCAAGGCCATTTCATTTACAGGTGGTACCGTAACCGGTAAAAATATTGCCACAGTTGCCGCGCCAATGTTTAAAAAGTTGTCGCTGGAGTTGGGGGGTAAAAACCCGAATATAGTTTTTGGGGACTGTGATTTTGAAAAGGCTGTGAAGGAGTCGGTGAGATCTTCTTTTCTTAACCAGGGCGAAATTTGTTTATGTGGCTCACGAATCTTAATCGATAAAAAAATTTATAAGCAGTTCAAAGAGGCTTTTTTAGAGGAAGTGAAATCCTATAAGGTGGGCAATCCGCTCAACGATGAAACGAAGGTAGGTGCCATTGTGAGTAGAACGCATTTCGATAAAATTCTTTCATATATCGAATTGGCTAAAGAAGAGGGGGGCACTATTTTAACAGGTGGCCATGCCGTAAAAGTGGATGGCCATGAAGGATGGTTCATCAGTCCTACGGTTATTGAAAACCTGGGAGCGGACAGTCGATGCAATCAGGAAGAAATTTTCGGACCGGTTGTTACGCTTTCATCCTTTGATACCGAAGAGGAGGCCTTAGGGTTGGCCAACCAGTCGAACTATGGCTTGGCATGCTCAATATGGACCAACGATTTGAGCAGAGCACACCGGGTATCAGCGGCTGTTCAAAGCGGCATAGTTTGGGTAAACTGCTGGCTTCTCCGTGATTTAAGAACACCTTTTGGCGGGGTTAAGCAAAGTGGGGTGGGCAGAGAAGGGGGTTGGAATGCTATGAATTTCTTCACAGAGCAAAAGAATATCTGCATAAAATTGTAGAAAGGGTCAGCATTTAAAAACAGATGTTAATTAAAATAAGAAAGGACGTTTCACAACGCCCTTCCCCTAAATTCTAATGCCTATGAAAAAAATCTTTATCGTCTAATCTACATTATCATGCAAAAATGAGTTGTTCGATTTTAACTCCGGCTTGCGCTCGGGGTCGTCAACCAAAGAGAATCTGGAAACATGCGTTTCTGATGAATGTGAAATGTCATCAAGCTGAACTTGGCGGCGCTCATAAGCTGGCGTGTTTTCAAGTTCTTCCCGCCCCGATTCACTCTTCGACTTGATGCTTAAATCCCGCAAGTCGCGGATTCGGGCCATCAATTCTAGGTTTTTGAGGTTGTTTAGCGTGGTTTTGTACTCGCTGTGGTCATTAATAGTATTTTCTTCCAGAGGAATGTACTTGGGTTCATTCTCTGTTTCAAGGGTATTTTCAGTTTCTTCTTGATAGTTATTTTCTTCGGTATGCAGCTTATAGCTGTTTTCCTTTCTTGAAAAACCGGTGGCAATAACAGTAACAGAAATTTTCTTGCCTATGCTAGGATCAAAACAAAGACCGCATTTTAAATTGGCATCCATGCCGGCTTGGGCCTGGAAAAATTGATTGATTTCGCTGTATTCATCCATGGTTACTTCATCCTCACCATTGGTGATATTGATGAGTAAATCGCTGGCACCTTTAATTTTGTTATCGTTGAGTAATGGAGAGTTCAGAGCCTGTTCAGCTGCACGCAAGGCTCTTCCGTCGCCTTCAGCTACCCCGTTACCCAAGATGGATACACCGGAATCTTTCATGGCTGTTTTTACATCTTCAAAATCAACATTGATGCTTCCGGCTATGGTAATAATTTCTGCTATGCCTTTGGCGGCGGTAGCCAAAACATTGTCGGCATAACTGAATGCCTTTGTGATGACAAGGTTTCCGAATATTTCTTTAATCCTATCGTTTGAAATAACCAGAAGGGAATCCACAACTTCTTGCAGTTCGGCAATGCCTTTCTCAGCGGCCATTCCCCTTTTTGGTCCTTCGAATGTGAAGGGCGTGGTGACGATACCCACTGTTAAAATGCCCATTTCCTTTGCAACTCTGGCTATAACTGGGGCTGCACCTGTACCGGTTCCTCCTCCCATACCTGCGGTCACAAATACCATTTGTGTATTCACGCCTAGCGCGTCAATAATATCTTTTACACTGCTCTCAGCAGCTTTTTTGCCTACGTCGGGATTAGATCCGGCACCACGGCCATCGGTGAGTTCACTTCCTATCTGAATTTTATTCGGAATTGGGCTGGATTCAAGGGCCTGGCGGTCGGCGTTGCAAATAATAAAGTCAACTCCTTTTATCCCTTCCCTGTACATATAGTTAACCGCATTTCCACCGCCACCACCCACTCCAATAACCTTGATAATGG
This sequence comes from uncultured Chitinophaga sp., assembly GCA_964617955.1. Classification (GTDB taxonomy): domain Bacteria; phylum Bacteroidota; class Bacteroidia; order NS11-12g; family UBA9320; genus JABWCE01. The sequence continues at coordinate 49,428 of CAZTXB010000006.1, read as the reverse complement.
ATGATTTTTCCTTTGGGAGCTCTACTTTAAAATTTGCCATACTTTCTTAATTAATCAAAATCTGAAAATTCTTTATCGTCCGTCAACCATTTTTTAATCACATTCATGTTGAACAAGGAGAATCCTTTTTTAATAACCGTTTTTCGGTTCGATTCTTCCTCTTCACTGGCAGTCTCGTCTTGTTTTATTAGGTTTTCAGTATAAAGGGCGTCATTTAAACCTTTCATTACTAAACCAATACCCGTAGCGTATATCGGACTTTTTACTTCATCAACCATACCCTTGGCAAGATGCTCGTTTGGATAGCCAACTCTGGCGTCTAAACCTGTAACCAGCGAGGCCAGGTGAGTAATATGTTTGAGCATAGATCCACCTCCGGTAAGTACTATACCGCCCGCCAATTTTTTTTCCAAACCCGATGATTTTATTTCGAAATACACCAGTTCGAGAATTTCCTGCAAACGGGCCTGTATGATTTTAGCTAAGTTTTTAACCGATATCTCCTTAGGATCCCGTCCTTTTAAACCCGGTATGGTAATGATTTCGTTTTCGAGCGCTTCACTGGCTAAAGCCGATCCAAATTTAGTTTTTAAGGCCTCGGCATGGTTTTTCATCACATTGCAACCTTCCTTAATGTCTTCGGTGATAATATTTCCACCATAAGGGATTATGGCCGTGTGCCTGATGACATTCTCATGAAAAATAGCCACATCCGTGGTGCCTCCTCCGATATCCACCAAGACGATTCCGGCCTCCATTTCTTCAGGACTGAGAACAGCCACTGCCGATGCAAGAGGTTCTAGGGTTAAATCTGTTACCTTAAGGCCTGTTTTTTCAACACATTTATGTATATTTTTTGCAGCGGTTATTTGTCCGGTAATGATATGAAAATTGCCTTCTAACCTAACCCCCGACATGCCAATAGGGTCCATAATTCCCGGTTCGTCGTCCACCATATAATCCTGCGGGATCACGTGTAGAATTTTATCGCCCGGTTTTACAGCCAATTTATACATATCGGCTTCCAGTCTGTCTAAATCAATTTGGTTTATCTCCTTATCCGAATCGTTTCGGATAAGCATGCCTCTGTGTTGTAAACTATGTATATGGGCACCGGCAATGCCAACCTGAACGTTTTTAATATTCACATTTGCCACTTCCTCGGCCATTTTTACGGCCTCAGATATTGCTGCCACGGTGCGATCAATATTGGAAACCACCCCTCTGGTCACTCCTCCGTTTGAAGGCACTTTCCCGATTCCCAGAATATCAACCTTCCCATATTCACTGGATCGCCCTACGATAGCGCATATTTTAGTCGTTCCGATGTCTAAGCCTACAACAATTTTTTGGGTATTCATTTTGTTTTTTTTAATGCATTAGTATTATTTTTTCCAATCATTCTCTGATATTAAATCAGGGTATCTGTGGCATTTTGTATTTTTTTATTTTTTGCAAATTATTTGTCCCCGGTATTTTAAGTTGATGGTTTTATATTTATTCCATCCCAGCTTTATCAACCCCTTTTTATAAAACGTCTCTAATTTTTTAAACTTTTCTTCTAAATTACTTGTGTCACCAAGTATCACTTCATGATTTCCAACAATAGGAATGAAAGAGATGTCTTGATTTGCATTTACAAAGAACTGCTGTATTTGTTCTTTCCAAAAGCTATTATTATTCACAATGCTCACTATACGCACAAGTTGGCTGTCCATTTTATCATTCACAAATCCGGTTACAGGGATTAAATCAGGGGTAAAATTGCTCGAGAGGGGCATTTTAACCATTTCCCGGTCCAGATAATAGCCTCTGGTATGTGTAGGCATCATTCTGAGGATAGGCTCCCTTTCATATATTTCCATTCTCAAGGTACCTGATAAGGTCATGTACACTTCAGCTTTTTTAATAGAAGGATGTTGAGACAATGTTTTTTCAAGTCCGGGTAATTGAAGTCGGCTCGCAGTTCTACCAAGGAGCGATGATTTACCCTCTTCTAAATTAAGAATGCTGTATATGTTTTTTTCACTGAGCAAAGGTTTTTCGGTTTGGTGTTTTATTCGGATGTCGACCTCATTGCATTCGTTATTGTCAGTGTTCCTGGTAGAGATCACATAAATGGAAATAGCAATAACAGGGATCATGAACAGCAACAACAGTTTCCCTATATTTATTTTTTTTCTCATTTGGCTAAACTCTTGGCTATGTATGGAATGAGGGTATCAATGTCACCTGCACCTATCGTCAATAAAAGCTTTGGTTTTAACTTATTGAGCAATGGAAGCAAAGTGTCTTTGGTGCATTCATATTTTTCAACGCCCTGCAATTGGTCGAAAATTATTTTGGAACTCACCCCGGGAATAGGCAGCTCTCTCGCCGGATAAATATCGAGGAGTATGCACACATCCAATAAACTCAGACTCTTGGCAAACTCTTTGGCAAAATCCCGGGTGCGGCTGTATAAATGAGGTTGAAAAACTCCGGTAATTACTTCGTCGGGGTAAAGCATGCGGACGGAGTTGATAAAGGCCGATAACTCATTGGGATGATGGGCATAATCGTCGATAAAAACAAAGGGTGGCTTCTTAACAATATATTCAAACCGTCTCTTAACGCCGCTAAAGGTTTCGAGGGCGCTGACGATGGTTTGCCGGTCAATTCCAAGTTCCAGGGCTATAGCAATGGCAGCCAGTGCATTTTCAATATTATGGGATCCCGGTAAACCAAGCCTAAGGTTGGTCCACTTATGATCCGGAGACTCAAAATCGAATACGAAAGCCATGTTTTGAATTCTAATATTCCTGGCTTGATAATCTCCTTGTTCAATGCCATAGGTTTGAACATGAATGTTTTGAGTGTGGGGCAAGGGAAGGCCATGTTTTAGGTATAAGCTGCCACCTGCTTTTACGTTTTTAATGAAATCAAAAAAGGAGTTTCTTAGCGATGCATCATCTCCATAAACATCCAGATGATCGGCATCCATGGATGTGACAATAGCCAAATTGGGGAATAAGGTTAAAAATGAGCGGTCGAATTCATCGGCTTCGGTCACGGTTAATGGCTCCTTTTGGCTGCCAGCTCTGCTGAAATAGTTGCTCTCCAAATTGGTGGAAATGCCACCTAAAAATGCCGTAAAGGGATGCTTGGCCGTATTAAGAATATGTGAAATGAGGCAAGAAGTGGTTGTTTTCCCATGAGTTCCTGCTACTGAAATATTATAAGTGTTCTTGGTAAGGAGCCCCAGAATTTCGGAGCGCTTGAGCATGTCAAACGCTTGTGACTTGAAAAATTGATATTGTACACAGTCCTTTGGTATAGCAGGTGTATAAATAACAAGCGTGCTTTCCATATTCAACATGCTCACCATTTCAAGCGCGTCGGTATAATTGATGTTCATACCCTCTGCTTCAAGCTCAAGGCATAAGCCCGACCGCACTTTGTCGTAACCCGAAACGTGATGACCCATTTCGTGCAGATACCTTGCGATGGCACTCATTCCAATACCCCCAATGCCTAAAAAATAATAAGCGCGATATGATTTCAGGTCTTTAATCATTGGGTGCGTTCGAAATTTTTAAAACGGCTTCAGCGATGGAATCAGTGGCATGAGGCTTGGCTAATTTTTTGATGTTTGCGGCAATTTCTCCGGCAAGCGCCTCATCATTGATCAACGTCTCTAAGGCCATCCATAAATTCTGCACGGTTTCATGATCTCTGAGCATGAGGGCGGCATTGTGTTCGACGAGGTCGAGCGCGTTTTTGGTTTGATGGTCTTCAGCTACGTTGGGCGAAGGAACCAGAATTACAGGTTTGCCCACTATGCACAATTCTGTGATGGCGATGGCTCCGGCTCTTGAAATTACATAATCGCAGGCTGAGTAGGCGTATTCCATATGTTCTATAAACTTGGTCGCAAATCCGAATTCAGGTAAGTTTTGCGGCTCGTAGTTTTTACCGGTTTGCCAAACTAACTGCAACTGCGCCTCATTTATTTTGGCCATGTTCTGGTCAATGGCCTTGTTGATGGTGCGAGCACCTAAGCTTCCTCCAACCACAAGAATCGTTTTTTTATTTTCTGAGATATGAAGTTGCTTCGCGCCTTCCTGCCGTTCCGGCAAATTCAAAATACTTTGTCTCACCGGATTACCGGTAACGATGCATTTGTCGGAGGGGAAGTACTTTTTGGCTTTTTCAAATCCGAGGCAAATAGCTGTAACTTTTTTACCAAGCAACTTATTGGTAACCCCTGCGTAACTATTTTGTTCCTGAATGAGCGTAGGGATATTTAACCAGCAAGCTACCTTTAAAAGCGGACCACTGGCAAAACCCCCGGTGCCAATAACTGCATTGGGTTTAAATTTTTTAAGGATAAAAAAACAGCGGTATAAGCTCATCAATACTTTAAGAGGAAAGAGTAAGTTTTCGAAGGTGATTCTCCGTTGAAATCCAGAAATCCAAATACCGTGAATTTTGTATCCCGCAGCCGGTACTTTTTCCATTTCCATCCGGTTCTTTGCGCCAACAAACTCGATGACCGCATCGGGATTTTTCGACCGCAAGGCATTGGCAATAGCGATGGCCGGAAAAATGTGGCCTCCGGTTCCTCCACCTGAAATTAAATATCTAGGCGCCTGCAACTTGTACCTCCTCCTCAGGTTTTTTTTCTTTTTCCTCTTCACTTTCAATGTAACGGCTTACACTTAAAATAATTCCAAAGGCCAGACTGGTAAAAAGGGTAGAAGTTCCTCCCATACTTACCAGTGGTAAGGCCAAACCTGTAACAGGGAAAATATTGACGGCAACCCCCATATTGACGAATGCCTGAATGACTAAACTAAAGGCCAGACCTACGGCTAAAAGTGCCCCGAAGGCCCTAGGACTTTTTATGACAATGCGAATGCATCTGAAGAGGAAGAAAAGGTATAAAAATATTAAAAACAGCCCGCCTAAAAAGCCATACTCTTCCAAAATAATGGCGAAGATAAAATCGGCATAAGGTGAAGGCAGAAAATTGCGCTGAGTACTTTTCCCGGGACCAACTCCAAAAATTCCACCTTTTGCAATAGCTATTTTAGCCTGCTGATTTTGATAATTGCCTGCAGGATCCTTTTTATCAGTAAAGTTTTCGATTCTCGCCTTCCAGGTTTGAATTCTACCCTGTCCGGGCATATTCATGATGACGAGTAGCATGATCCCGAAAAAAAGAATGGCAAGTCCGGTTAAGGCCAGCAATGATTTAATGGGAATTCGGCCAATAAATAACAGAACCATACAGGTTAAAAAAAGTACCAAAGCGGTCGACAAATTGGCCGGTGCTATCAATCCGCAAATCAAAATAATGCTCGCCACAATAGGCCATAAGGTTTTCTTGGCATTGCCTATCTCATCTTGCCGTTTCGAAAGGAACCTTGCTATATACATGATGATGGCGAGTTTGGCCAAGTCTGAGGTCTGAAATGAAAGACCAATTAAAGGGAGGGTTATCCAGCGGCGTGCATCGTTCACATTGCTGCCAAAAACCAGAGTATAAAACAACAAAGGGATGGCGAGTATCAGCAGCAGTTGCGACAGCCGTGAATAGTAGCGGTAGTCCAGCAGGTGTGAAAGCCACATGATAAACAATCCCAGGAGCAGCATTCCACCTTGCTTAAGGAGGTAATGTTCGGTATTACCTGAATGCTTTGCGTAAGCCAAGGTGCCAATAGAGCTGTAAACAGCTAAAACGCCGAAAATGGATAAAAGGCAAACAACCACCCAAATGTAGATGTCGCCTCGCAGATTATTAGCAGCCCATTTTCTTAAACCCATTGTACTTATTAAAAGAGAGTATACTACTTGTTATTCTAAAATTAAAGTGACCTCACCTGATGCTTAAATTGGTTGCCTCTGTCTTCAAAATTTTCAAATAAATCGAAGCTCGCACAGGCCGGAGAAAGAAGCACCGTATCCCCTTTTTTTGAAAACTTATAAGCGGCTTGCACGGCATCCTCAACCGAGGAGGTATTGATAATGACATCTACATCCGCCCCAAAAGCCTGATGAATTTTACTGTTGTCTAATCCCATGCAAACGATAACGCCCACTTTTTTCTTCACCAAATCTTTGAGCATGGAGTAATCGTTACCCTTATCAATGCCTCCTGCAATCCAAACAACCGGGGTCTCTATGCTTTCAAGAGCATACCATGCCGAGTTGACATTGGTGGCTTTGGAGTCGTTGATAAAATCCACTCCTTTGATACGGGTTACCCATTCCATTCGGTGCTCTACATTGGTAAAATCTGAAAAGCTTTGGCGAATACTCTCCTTCCTGATCTCGAAGGAATTGCTGATAATGGCTGCAGCCATGCTGTTGTAAACGTTGTGTTTACCACTGATTGTAAGTTGATTAACGGGCATAATAAATTCTTTGTTTAAGTTGGGTAGCCGAACGATGATTTGTTTACCATGTAAGAAGGCTCCGTTCTGAACCTCATGGTTTATTGAAAATGCCAGCAACTGGCCATTTCCTTTTTTTAATTTTATGTATTCTTTGGTAAGTGGGTCGTCATCGCAAACGATGAATTGATCCTCTTCAGTTTGATTTTGAGAGATTCTGAACTTCGATGCGATGTAGTTTTCTAATTTGTAGTCGTACCGGTCGAGATGGTCGGGAGTGATGTTGGTTATTACTGCGTGATTTATTCGGGTGGCAAACAGGTTGTCCAACTGAAAGCTGCTCAGCTCTAGTACATAGCAATCCTTAGGATCGGTGGCCACCTGCCGGGCGAAACTTTTCCCTACATTTCCGCCAAGGCCCACACTGAGTCCCGCATTTTTCAAAATATGGTGGGTCAGGAGGGTGGTGGTTGTTTTTCCATTGGTTCCGGTGATTCCAATCAGTTTTGCCTTGGTAAAAGAGGAGGCAAATTCGATTTCGGAAATGGGTTGAATTCCCTGGGCGAGAATCTTTTGTACAATAGGAGCGGTGTCGGGAATTCCAGGACTTTTCACCACTAGGTCGGCATTCAATATTTTGCTTTCGGTGTGTTTCCCTGTCTCATATTTAACCCCAATTTGGTCAAGCTCAGTTTTATAAGGCGTTTTGAGTACACCAGCATCGCTTAAAAAGATGTCATACCCATGTGCAGCAGCCAGAACGGCTGTGCCACAACCGCTTTCTCCTCCACCTAATATGACCAGTCTTTTCGCCATGCTATCTCAGTTTGAAAGTGATGATGGTGAAAATGGCCAGCATAATGCCGACAATGAGAAATCGGGTTACAATTTTTGCTTCGGGGTATCCTTTTTTCTGAAAATGATGGTGCAAAGGCGACATCAGAAAAATTCGGCGACCTTCCCCAAATCGTTTTTTAGTAAATTTAAAATAGCTTACCTGTAGAACTACGCTTAGGTTTTCGACCAGAAAAATGCCGCATAATATTGGAATTAAGAGCTCCTTGCGAAGCATAATAGCGATAACAGCGATAATACCTCCGATAGATAAACTTCCCGTATCGCCCATGAAGACCTGAGCAGGGTAGGAGTTGTACCATAGAAAACCTATGCAAGCCCCAACAAAAGAAGCCAGAAAGATAGTAAGCTCCCCTTGATTGGGCAGGTACATAATGTTAAGGTAATTGGCAAAAATGATATTGCCCGACACCATGGCGAGAAGGGCCAGGGTAGCTCCAATGATGGCCGAGCTTCCAGCTGCCAAGCCATCTATGCCGTCGGTCAGGTTGGCCCCGTTCGAAACGGCGATCACGATAAAGATGACTGCGAGTATAAAAACGACCCAGGCATATTTCTGAGCCTTTGAACTTTCAAAAAAGAAAAGCAATTTGGCGTAGTCGAACTCATGTGATTTTACGAAGGGTACCGTGGTAATAGTCGATTTAACATCGTTCACATAAATGGCGGTTCCGTTGTCCAGAGTCCTGCGTTCGTAATTTGATTTGATAAAATCAGTGGCTTCCGCTTCTGAATAAGTTTCCCTAATGACTACACTGGGATGAAAATAAAGGGTTGCACCTACAATAATGCCAATGCCAATCTGGCCTACCACTTTAAATTTACCGGCCAGGCCTTCCTTGTTTTTTCGGTATGTTTTTATGTAATCATCCAGAAAGCCGATGAGGCCGAGCCAGATGGTGGTAATGAGCATCAGAACGATGTAGACATTGCTCAGCTTAGCAAAGAGTAAGGTTGGGATAAGAATAGCGCCAAGGATAATTAATCCCCCCATGGTTGGTGTTCCTTTTTTAGCATTTTCGCCTTCGAGTCCTAATTGACGAATGGTTTCCGAGGCTTGTCTGGCCCTTAAAATATCGATAAGGCTTTTGCCATAAACCATTGAAATGGTTAATGAGAGTATGATGGCCAGTCCGGCTCTAAAGGTGATGTATTGAAAAGCCCCGGTTCCCGGAATATGAAAGTGGTTATGTAGGTATTGGAAGAGATAGTATAGCATAATTATGAGTGGTTTTTAAATGCATTTTTTAACTTTTCGAAGTCGTCGAAATGAAACTTCTCGCCTTTTATTTCCTGGTAAGTCTCATGGCCTTTGCCGGCCAATAGAATGATATCGCCCTTTTTAGCTCTGCTTACAGCCACTTCAATAGCCTCATCGCGCTGGCTGACTTTTAATATTTTTTTAAAATGTTGAGCTTTTACTCCTGCTTTTATTTCAGAAAGAATGGTTTCAGGATTTTCGGATCTTGGGTTGTCACTGGTAAATATGGCGACATCGCTCAGTGAACTGGCTATGTCACCCATTTGTGGCCTTTTTTCTTTGTCGCGATCGCCACCACAACCTACCACGGTAATCAGGGTTTCGTTTCTGCTTCTGGCGTCATTGATGGTTTCCAAAACATTTTTGAGAGCATCAGGGGTATGGGCGTAATCAATAATTCCGAGCACACCACTCTCGCTTCTGATTAATTCAAATCGCCCTCTTGCACCGCGTGTAATGGACAAGGTCTTGATAATGGTTTCTTTCTCAATGCCTAAAATAAAAGCAGTGCTGTAGGCCGCCAGAAGATTGTAGGCGTTGAAAAGCCCTGTTAATTGGTACCAGGCCTGGGTACCATCGATATCCAGCAAGAGGCCGTTTAAGTCTCCTTCAATGATTTTGGCTTTAAAGTCCGACTGAGATTTAAGGCTATAGGTGTATTTAGAGGCCTTTGTGTTTTGCAACATCACCAAACCATTCTTGTCATCCTTATTGGTTAAGGCAAAGGCTTTGCTATCGAGAGTGTCGAAGAATTTCTTTTTTGCTTTTAAATAATTATCGAAGCTGTGATGATAGTCGAGGTGGTCATGGCTAAGATTGGTAAAAATGCCCCCGACGAATTGCAAACCGCCAATTCGATTTTGATCCACTGCGTGACTGCTCACCTCCATAAAGCAGTACTCGCAACCTTCGTTTACCATTTCTTGCAAAAGAGAGTTCAGCGATACAGGGTCGGGTGTGGTATGGCTACTGGCGGTAACGCTTGAACCAATTTCATTCTGTATGGTAGAAATGAGGCCACATTTATACCCTAAATTAGTAAAGAGATTTTTAAGCAGAGTGGCCACAGTGGTTTTGCCATTGGTGCCGGTAACGCCTATAAGTTTTAAATCGGAAGAAGGGGAGTTGTAAAAGTTAGAGGCCATCATGCCCAGGCTCTGTCGGGTGTCGTCAACAACCACAATGGGAGTGGTGCTGGAAATACCCTCAGGTAAGAAATTACACACGATGGCTGAGGCTCCTTTATTTATGGCATCAGCAATAAATTGATGCCCATCGTGTGAAAGTCCTTTGATTGCAACAAATAGGTCGCCTTTTTTAACTATTCGATTATCTGTAATTATAGAACTTACCGAAACATTTGAATAAATTGAATCCAGTTCGGTGATGTTTTGTAATATTTTGCCCAGGCTAACCATTAGAGTTTCAGTTTAACTAAAATTGTTTTTCCTTTGATTAGCTTGCTGCCTTCAGCCATCGACTGCCAATACACTCTGCCCATTCCGCTTGCAATTACCTTAAGCCCCTTGCCCTCGGCAAAGAATATGGCGTCTCTAAGTCCCATCCCCTTAAGGTCCGGAACTAAATCGGATAAATCTTTAATGGCTTCTATTGAATAATCACCTGTGCTGTCGATACGGGCCTTGGCCCATTCATACTTGGAGCCCGAACGGTAATAATCGGTGTTCAAATATTTGTCTATAAACTTTTCGGTTTCACTTCTTTTTCCGACAAACTGCTTAGGGAAATCTGTTTTTTGATTTAAGGAGTCGGCGAGCCCTGATTCGGCATCGGGTATAATCCCTGAAATTTTTTCTGCAATTTCTTTAACCACAGGGGCGGCAACCACGCCGCCGAAATAACCGCCTTCCTGCGGGCGGTTAATCACCACAATGATAGAGTATTGAGGCTTATGGGCCGGAAAATAGCCTGCGAAAGAGGAATAATAAGCCCCTTCTAAATATTTTTTTCCGTCACTTATTTGAGCGGTTCCGGTTTTCCCGGCTATTTTAACCTTGCAATCCTTTATTCTTGAAGCGGTACCGTTCTCCACCACTTCTTCGAGCATTTGTTTAACAATCTTAATATTTTCTCCTGAAGCTATTTTTGAGAGCAACACTTGCTTGTCGTATTCCTTTTCCACCTCACCCTTACTGCCTATTGCTTTAATGAGATAAGGTTTCATCATTTTTCCATCGTTGGCAACCGCGTTATATACGGTTAATATTTGGAGCGGAGTGAGCTTGAGTTCATAGCCTATCGACATCCATGGAAGGCTATATTTGCTCCATGAGGTGCTACCCGGAGATTTGATATAAGGCATGCCTTCTCCGTCAATTTCAATATCCAGAGGCTGGTCGAGCTTTAATTCTCTTATATAATCGGTAAACGATTTGGGATCCCCTTCAAATCCTTTCATCATAGAGGTGGATATGCCCACGTTTGATGATTGGATAAAAGCATAAGAAAAGGTATTGGCTTTGTAGGCTGAGTGCTCTGCGTCAAGCATCTCCTTATTCCCAATTTTCCATTTTCCATAATTGATGAGTACCGAATCGCTCACCTTTATTCTGTTTTTTTCAAGTAAGGCAAGCACAGAAATGAGTTTAAAAGTCGAACCCGGTTCGAAGCTTTCGTTAATGGCATAGTTCAGTATTTCTACGTAATCGCCCTTGCTGTTGGACGTGAGATTGGCTATGGCTTTAATCTCTCCGGTTTTAACATTCATTACTATGGCACACCCGTGATGGGCTTTATGGGTCATTAAGCCGTTCTTTAAAGCCTGATTTACGATATCCTGAAGGTTGATGTCGATGGTGGTATAAATGTCTTTGCCGTTTACAGGCTCCACCTCGTTATGGTCGTTAATCGGCCGGTAACCACCGGCAATGCGTTGAACCAGACGCCGTCCTGTAACCCCCGCCAGCTGTTTGTTGTAAGCCCCTTCAATTCCTACAGGCTGTTTTCCGGCTATATTGCTGCTGTATCCTATGGTACGGGCAAGCAGGTTTATAAAGGGCATCACCCTGTAGTTGTCCTCTTCAACGATTAAACCGCTCTTGTATCTCCCTTTTTTATAAAGAGGCCAACTTTTGATTTCTTTAATATCTAAAAAGTTAAGTTTTTTCTGAATGGAATAGTAGCGGTTTTTTTCTCTTCGGGCTTTAATAAATTCTGCCAAATACACTTTGGAAGGCTTGTCCTTAAACTTTTTGGAGTACAAGGAGGCCAAAATGGGCATGTATTTGTTAAAAGTGTCTTCTTTTAGAACCGTCAAATCCATACGGATTTCATAACGAGGCACCGATGTGGCGAGCAGGGTGCCATCGTCGGAGTAAATATTGCCTCTTACGGCGTGAATGACCTTGTATTTGAGTGTAAGGCTGTCGCTTAGCGAGCGCCATTTGGTACCTTCAGCTATTTGTATATTAAAAATATAATAGAGCACCAGAAATGCAAAAACCACTACACAAGTGAAGCTGAAAAAAATTCGGTTCAATATGGAGCGTTTTACGTTGGCCATGGTGATTTATTTAATCAAAACAGGGGCTTTATCGGAAGTTTTGATTCCAAGTGGTTTCATGGTTTGTTCTAAATTTGAGCTTCTCGTTCCATTCAACAGTTCCGTTTGAAGGGTGATGTATTCTGAGTAGAGCTCCTTCACTTCCTTGTTTAGCTTTTCTATTTTTCTTACTTTTTTTTCTGTTTTATGTGTAAAAAAGATGTAGATCAAAAGGATGAAAGATAAAAACAAGACAAAAGGTAAATGCTTGGTAATATTCTCCTTAGGGTTAATCGGAGGATTTTCCTTCGTTAAATCTTCATGCGATGTCTTTTTACTTTCCATTATATTTTCTCTGCAATTCTAAGTTTGGCACTTCTCGATCTTGGGTTGCGCTCCAATTCCTCCATGCCTGGATTAATGGGTTTGTGGTTGATGGGTTTAAACGGTCTGAGTAAATTCCCGAAACCGTCCTTTTTAAGCTCTCCTTCGGTATTTCCGGTCTGCATAAAGTTTTTAACGACCCGGTCCTCAAGAGAATGGTAAGAGAGAATAACTAATCGGCCTGTAGGTTTAAGAACTTCTTGGCATTGGGCTAGAAATATTTTTAAATTCTCAATTTCTTGATTCACTTCTATTCTGATGGCTTGAAACACCTTTGATAAAAAGGCGTAATCGCCTGATTTGGGCGTTTGGGATTTAATGGCCTCGAGTAGCTCGTTAACCTTTTCGATAGGCTTAACTGCCCGGTATTGTTCAATGGAGTTGGCCAAGTGGTATGCATTGTTTAATTCACCAAATTCTTTAAAAATTTTGGTGAGACCCTGTTTGTCATAATGGTTTAGCACGTAAACCGCATCGATCTCTGCATTCTGATTCATACGCATATCCAATCTCTCATCAAATCGGTAGGAGAAACCTTTGCTCCCATCGTTAATTTGGAAGGAAGAGATTCCTAGATCGGCGAGTATGCCATCAACCGGAAGGGCTTTATGGTATTTTAGAAACTGTTTCATGTACCTGTAATTGTGGTTGATGAGAACAAGGCGTTCATCTTCCCAGGCATTCGCTAAGGCGTCGTCGTCCTGATCAATGGCATATAGGGTTTTAATGTGTTGGTTTTTTAAAATTTCGCGGGCATGTCCACCTCCTCCAAAAGTGGCATCTACATATACGCCATTTTTTTTCAAGGCAAGGGCCTCAATGCACTCGCCAAGCATCACCGGAACATGATATTTAAGATGGGTTTCCTGCATTTTTTCGTCCCATTACGGTTTCTGCTAATTTTGAAAATTCATCAGGTTCAATGTCCATTTGAGCACCGTAATTTTTCTTACTCCACACCTCAATTTTGTTGTTGTAGGCATAAAGCACCACGTCGTTTTCTATTTCGGCGTAAACAGCTAGTTTTTTGGGAATTAAGATTCTATTGGCAGTATCCAGACCAATTTCGGTGGCGCCGTTGTTGAAGACCCTAATAAACTGCCGGTCTAATTTATTAAACCCATCCAAACCCTCCAGCTTTAAAGTTTCAAGTTCCCAGTCGGGACGGGTGTATATCACCAGGCATTTGTCAAATCCTCTGTTAATAACCAGGTGATCGACAGAGTCAGATGGCAGTTGTTTTTTTAAACCGACAGGAAGTACAACCCGCCCTTTGGCGTCCATTCTTCCTTCAAATTCTCCAATAAATTTTGGCATTCTTTCGGTATTAAAATTGTGGTTGTAAAATTAAATGATTATTAAACACAAATCCCCACTTTATGACATTTTGAAACACATTTTATTCACAATCGGCATAAAGCATTATAAATGAGACATATGTGAATCAATAAATTTTATTAATTTTATTATAAATTTCGGTGCAATCAGAGGAATAGGGCTCTGAAAATGACAAAATGAAAACAAAAACGAAGAATGTGGGGCGAAGTGGAGCATTGTCGAGCCCCGTCAATTTCTTATTTGGAAAATTGATATTATTGTTTACGTTTGAATAAAAGTGTAACCTCTTAAATTAAATCAATATGAAATCTTTATTAACCTATGCATCCGGTGCTATTACAGTTATTGTAGTTTACGTAATTTTATGCTCAACCGGTAACCTTCCTATGGACTGTGCCGATAAGGTGGATGAGGGATTGGTTAACACAGCCGATTCTATTACCGATGCCACGGCCTGGAATTTAATGACCGCCTATCAAGGCACCATTGTTAACACCACCACTACACCTGCTTTAAATATTGCAGGGGTATACGGATGTAAAATGAGTGTGAAGGATTTATTGCAGGTGATTAACGACCGGCCGGGATCCGGAGATACCGTAAATTTTAGATTGGGATTTGATCCAAGTGTAGCTACCACACCCCCTTTAAATCCGGGATGCGTGTATTTGATTTTGAGCAAAGGTCCATTAAGTCCTGGCGTTCCAAATTCCAGTCTTATTATTAAGACAGGCAATAACTTGGAGTATTTTTGCCCGCCTCGTTGCGATTAATTTAACTCGAAAAAATACATGTCAATTTCGCCTTTGTTCTTAACAGGGATGCGTCCCCTGTAAGGAAGGTTTTTGTAATCGTTTTTGATAATTTCATAGGTACCGCCGGAGATATTAATTTTGCCGGGTTCAGAATTTTGCTCCATACGGGCAGCGATATTTACCGCGTCGCCCCAAATATCGTAGGAGTATTTATGGAGTCCCACCACCCCACTCACCACATTTCCGGTATGTACCCCAATTCGGAAATAAAATGCCTGATTGTATTTCTGAAGCATTTCGCGCTCTATGGATTTGTTGAATTCCAGAATCTCATTGGCTGCCATGAGGGTATTTATGGCAGAGGTTTTCATTTCGGCATGCAATCCCCCAACACACATATAAGCATCTCCAATGGTTTTTATTTTTTCGATCCCGTATTTGCTGGTAATCATATCAAAATTTTTAAAATAGGTATCGAGCATTTCAACAATCTGTTCAGGACTCAGTGATTCGGCTATATGGCTAAAGTTTTTTATATCGCAAAACATAATGGAAACCCCCGGATGATTTTTGGGCAAGGACTTGCCAAAGGCCTTCAGCTCCCGGATAGTCTCGTCAGGCAATATATTTTTTAAAAGGTTTTCGCTAATTCTTCTTTGGTGACTTACTCTGCGCAAAGCCATAATAATAATCAATACCACAAATGACGAAAGAATCAAAACCGAAATAAGGACGTATTGCTTGTTGTTTTTATCCTGTATTTCCATTTTATACAGCAATTCTTTTTTGGCCTGCTTGGCTTTAAGTGACAGTTGCTCTTTTTCAAAATGGTAGGTTGCCTGCGCCAAACTGAGTTGAGAGGCGTAGTCGCTGTTCTCAACAGAATCTCTCAGCACATTGTGCTGATTGAGGTATCCAAGTGCCTTTTTGTAATTGCCTATGGCTTCATTTACTTTATATAATATTAAGGTGGCTTCAATTTTCGGGGCACTTGAAATGGATTTAAGCGAAAAATTATAAGCTGTATTGGCTTCCTTTAAAGCTTCCACAAACTCCTTCTTATAAAAATAAATTTGAGCGAAGGAGGTATGGATAAATGACACAGGTATAAATTCTTTTTGCTCTAGAAAGTATGGCAACAATTTTTTGTAATAGCCCATCGCTGAATCGTATTGATTTAGCCCTTTGTAAATATGTCCCTTCACTAATTTGCATTCATTGATCGACTTCGTGTCGTTTTGTTCTATTCGAATACTTAAGGAAGAATCGATGTAGAGATTTGACTCTTTGTATTTTTTCAGCTCATTGAGCGCGTAGCCGATGAGGTAGTATTGCGTGGCTAATCTTTTAAAATCTTTAATTTTCTTGTTTATCAGCAAAGCGCCCTTGAAATACTCGATGGCTTTGGGAAAGTTATTTTGGATAAAATACACAATGCCGATACCCATCATAGCAGCGGCTTTGCCATTTAAGTTGTTGTATTTTTCACTGGCTTTTAATGAAATATAAAAATACTCAACCCCTTTACGGTGATTACCCCTCGTAATGTAGTTATTGCCTAGAAGAAAACTGCTCTCAACCTCACCATTTCCATAATCTGACTTAAGCGATTGGTTGTAGATCTTAAGCAGCAATTTGCTTTCCTGAAAAACAGAATCGTTGGTTTGGCTATAATATTTTGTACAGAGTTTTAAACCGGCATTGATTTTAGCGGTATCAGACGGGGCATTGATCCATTGATGCTTCAGAAATTCAAAAGTTTGAGCATTTGCCCGGAACAAATTCAAAAGAATCAGCATCAAAAAGCTTGCCCTGAAAATAGATGCTAATAGAGAATTCAATGGCAGGATGATTAATAAGTCAGGCCAAAAATAGGCCTTTTATTTTTTAATAAAAAAGGTTCTGATAAGCCAGTTATCAGAACCTTTATATACAGGGAAAGAATATACTAAACAGCGAAGCTCTCTCCGCACCCGCAGGTTCGGCTAGCATTAGGGTTAATGAAGTTGAACCCTTTTCCATTTAGGCCATCACTGAAATCGAGTTCAGTGCCGGCCAGGTAAAGGAAACTTTTTAAATCGCAGATAACCTTAACCCCATTGGTGATAAACTCCTGATCGTCTGGTTTTAATTCGTTGTCAAAATCCAGATTATAACTCAATCCACTGCATCCTCCTCCTTTTACAGAGACACGGATAAAATAATCCTCTCCTAAATGCGCTTCATTTTTTAAGGATGAAATTTTAGCGAAAGCCTTAGGAGTTACTGAGATATGTCCTACGTCGTTCATTTTATGATTTACTTTTCAAACCGGTACACCGAAGCGTACCATCTGTATTAATAATGCTTTTTATCGTCAACAATGGGTGCCATACCCTTCTTTGCTCTATAGTCGTTAATGGCAGCTTTGATGGCATCTTCTGCTAAAACCGAGCAATGGATTTTTACCGGAGGCAGTGAAAGTTCCTCCACGATATCCATATTGTCGATGCTCAGGGCATCGTCAATGCTCTTTCCTTTTAGCCATTCGGTGGCTAGCGAAGAAGAAGCTATAGCGGACCCGCATCCGAAAGTTTTAAACTTAGCGTCTTCAATCATACCGGTTTCATCGTTTACTTGAATTTGTAAACGCATCACATCGCCACATTCGGGGGCTCCTACCAAGCCGGTGCCAACATTTGACGAAGACTTATCGAGGGTCCCAATGTTTCTTGGATTTTGGTAGTGATCTATCACTTTTTCAGAATATGCCATTTTGAGTTATTTTATTTATATAGTTTTTAATATTTTATTTCGTCAATCACAAAATTTAGTGCTCAGCCCATTCGATGCTTTTCAGGTCGATTCCTTCCTTAAACATTTCCCATAAGGGACTCATTTCTCTCAATTTGATGACGGCGGTTTTTACGTGGTCAATCGCAAAGTCGATTTGTTCTTCATTGGTAAACCGTCCGAGGCCGAATCTCAAACTTGAGTGCGCCAATTCATCGTCTAAACCTAAATTTTTTAAAACATAGCTTGGCTCGAGAGAAGCAGAGGTACAGGCCGAACCCGAAGAAACGGCAATGTCTTTTACACCCATCATAAGTCCTTCACCTTCCACATATTTAAAGGAGATGTTGCTTACATGAGGCAAACGGTATTCGATGCTTCCGTTCACATACGATTCTTCGAGGGTTAGAAGTTCGCTTTCGAGCCTATCTCTTAATTTTGATAGTCTGATGGCTTCTTCTTGCATTTCAGCTTGGGCCAATTCACAAGCTTTTCCAAATCCTACAATTCCTGTCACATTAAGAGTTCCACTTCGCATTCCACGCTCGTGTCCTCCTCCATCAATCTGCGAAGTTACTTTTACCCTTGGGTTTTTTCTTCTCACATAAAGTGCACCAATGCCTTTTGGCCCGTACATTTTATGGGCGCTAAAAGAAGCGAGGTCAATATGGTCGGCTAGCACATCCACAGGTATTTTACCTACACTTTGGGTGGCATCGGTATGAAATAAGATGCCTCTTAAATGTGCCATTTCTCCAATTTCACGAACCGGGTTTATGCAACCTATTTCATTGTTGGAATACATGACCGATATTAAGATGGTATTGGGTTTAATAGCGTCTTCAATCTGTTTTACCGTTACCCTGCCATCGGGCTGAGGAGCCAGGTACGTAACCTCTGCACCTAAATGCTCAAGATGGCGGCAAGTATCGATGATGGCCTTATGTTCGGTATTAACTGTAATGATATGGTTACCCTTTTCACGGTACATTTCAAATACCCCTTTAAGAGCCAGGTTATTCGATTCGGTGGCACCACTGGTAAATATGATTTCTTTTTCACTTGCATTGATTAGTTTGGCGACTTGCTCCCTTGCATAATCCACTGCCTCCTCAGCTTTCCATCCGAAAGGGTGATTCCGGCTTGCGGCGTTTCCGAAATATTGAGTAAAGTAGGGCAACATAGCCTCCAAAACTCTCGGGTCCATAGGGGTTGTGGCGTTGTTGTCAAGGTATATGGGCAGTTGTAACATTCAGTGCTTATTTAGACTAATTCTAAGTGCAAATATAACACAATAATTTGCAAAAATGTTTGCTCATTTTTAATTAAAAAATCAGCATTGTCGCGACTTGCTTCCCTTTCAAAAAAACAGAACGTATACATAAATCCGGTTTTAATTTAAAGAAGGGAGTGCATCCATATATATTTTCTTATTCTTGTATTATGAAAAAAATCGAGCATCTAGGCATCGCTGTAAAAAATATAAATGAGGCTAATGAGCTCTATACCACCTTACTGGGCGTAAAGCCATATAAGCAAGAGGAGGTTGAGAGTGAAGGCGTTCTCACCTCTTTTTTTAAAATAGGAGAATCCAAAATCGAACTCCTGGCTGCGACAAACCCCATGAGTCCTATTGCTAAATTTATTGAGAAAAGAGGGGAAGGGATTCACCATATTGCCTTTGAGGTTGAGGATTTGGATTCGGAGATTAAGAGGTTGGAACAAGCAGGTTTTGAACTCATTAATAAAACAGCCAAACCTGGGGCTGATAACAAATGGATAGCATTTTTACACCCTGGAGGAACCTTAGGTGTATTGGTAGAATTGTGCATGGAGAAATAGCTCTGGTCCGGGTCTAAAATACCGAAGGGGAGAGTGATTTAAGGCCTTCTGATAAATACGTAAAAACATGTTACGATAGTTTGATACATTTTTTTTCATATTGATGCAAAATATTAAACCAAATAGTACAAAATCCTTCGCATCTAAAATTTTAAATCCAGCGTTTGTTCATTGCACGTCCCTTATACCGATTGTTCACATGTAATTGTTCAAATTTTCGTTCCTCATTTTGACCTAAAAATTTGTATCCATCGGCATTTACCGCTGTATGATTTACATAATAATTTGCATATTGTGTAAATCACATCGCTCATACTTCGTCGGCTTCGGCTCGAGGTACATCAAAGTACAACTCGCCTTGCCTTTTAATGAACGCACACTGAACTTTTTCAGCGGGCCCTAGTTAAATCATTCATTTTCCTTCAAAAATTTTGGATCCTTTTTCTTTCAACTCATAATGCTCGCAAACCTATTGTTCTAAGTCGTTTTCAATAACCAAAAAGAGCTCCGTAGGAGCAAAATCATCATAGCAATTCGTTAAGCACGATCTATTTAAGCTCCTTAGGAGCGGTATTATTCAATCCATTCAAACACATATTTTTCATCATATCCAACATTAAATTTTTGTAACAGTGTTATATATTCATCTCTGAATGTTATCTTTAGGTGATGTTGCTCTTGATTATTGACATATGCGATAACAGTATCCAGCTGAGATTGGGCATACGAAAACGCACCAAATCCTTCTTGCCATTTAAATTTTCCTTTTACCAATCCTTTTTCATTGATCCATTTTGATGAATTTGCTTTAATATCTCTGACTAAATCAGAAATTGCAATATTGGGTTTTATGCTAACAAGAATATGTATATGGTCGGCAACACCTCCTATAGCATACACTTTTTGTTCTTTTCCATTAACAATGCCGCAGATATATTTGTGTAACTCTTCTTTCCAGTCATTTTGAATCAGGTTTTGTCGTCCTTTTACAGAAAATACGATATGCAAATAAATTTGGGTATAGGTGTTTGCCATTATTTTTATGTCGCTCCTACGGAGCTAAAGGTTTGTTGTTTGTTATTCTATTATTATTTTGCCCCTAGGGGGCTGGTATCCATTTTTTTTCAATTTTTATTTTTTCATCCGCTAACTCTTAAAGGTCTTTACACAACGGTTCTCTATGGTTTTCAACAGCGAAGATAGCCCTGTAGGGGCGAAATCATCATAGGATTTTTTGAAAGTGTGATTTGTTAAGCTCCGTAGGAGTGATATTTTTCATCCATAATATGTATTCGATATTTACATTTTGTTTATCTGTTAATTTTTGCAAATTTATCTGTTCCTTGTATTTGAGGCCAGCTAATCTTTTATCACCATTTTGCCTTCCTTGTCAATAAATCCGGTTTGCCCATTTTTTATAACCTCTGCATAATCGGGTTTTAACAATCCGAAAGGTCTTATTTCGTCAAATTGAGGTTTAACGATGACCTTTCCTCTACTGTCGATTATTCCCTTTAAGTTATTTTTCACCACCACAGCCCAATTTTCTTTAACAACGCCCAAAGCCTCAATTTTGTCATAGACGGGTTTGACCACCAATTTTCCGATGGAGTCAATTAATCCGCTCTGTTTATGTAAAATCACTTCAGCCATACCCGGAATTTTTATTGAAAAGGGTTCAATGCGATCGAAGCGAGGTTTAACCAAGAGCTTGCCTTTGGTATCGATTAACCCTTTCAGCCCCTTTTTACTTACCAATGCCCAATTCTCTTTGTAATAGCCAAAGGGCGATATTTCATCAAACTCCGGTTTTAGTATGATTCGACCCTTTTTGTCTATAATTCCGAAAAGATTGTTTTTACTCACCAGAGCCCATTCACTTTGGTATTGACCATAAGGAAAAATGGTATCAAACTTATGGGATTGAGCGGATGCGGATGTAACCGAAATCAGGATAAGGGAGGCTAAAATAGTTTTCATTTCAAACAAGAATTTATTTCTGAGGGATGAACATGGAAGGGATTGTGAATGTTGATTATTTTTTTCGAGTCTTTTAGCCAGAAAATGGAAAGTATTTTAGTGTTATTTTACTCCAACTCCATGCCCAATTCCTTGCTGAATTCAATAAGAAAAGGGTTTTTCTGAGCGATAAAGTTAAACTTGTCTTTGTTGGTATATACTTTCAGTAACTGCGGTTCTGATTTTTCAATATTAAATTCAATTGAAAATTCTTTTCTTGTATTTTCCTGAATATACCTGAGAAGGTCGGTTTTAATTTCGTCTAACTGTATCTGATCCCGGATATTGGTGAGCGTAATGATGATCGTATTTTCCCTTTGTTCGGCTACTATTTCTTTGAGCAGACTGTGGGCAAAAGCTTTCCCTTCCTTTTTTTTTAATTCTGCGAAGGATAAAAGCAGCGCCTTTAGATCGACATTTTCTTGCCCTTCTGCAGTTTGAGAAAGCTCTTTTTCATTTGTTGTGAGGGCAGAATCTTTTAATTTATTTTGGGTGAGAAAGGCCGACGGATCATCAACCATATTTCCCAGGTTACCTAATCGCAAGGTCTTTGGCGAATTTGAACTTGAGTCGGAATCAGGTTTGGGACTGCTATCTGCCTTAGGTTTAGTGGGCTTATCCTGTTCGCTTAATTCAGGACTTTTTTTTTTCACTTCTTCCAGCAGGTCGAGGGTTTGATTGATATGGGCTATTTTAATCAGCGCCAGTTCAATATGCAGGCGTTGGTTACGGCTTGCTTTATAGGATTGATCGTATTGGTCGGCGATATTGATGGCATTGAGTAAAAAGCCGGTTTGAATGGTTTCGGCCTGTTTTTTATATTTGGGCAGCACCGATTCAGAGCTGCTCACCAAATAAGCTGTGCCTGTGTTTTTTACCACCAAGAGATCTCTGAAGTGCGAAGCAAGTCCATTTAAAAAATATTGACCGTCGAACCCATTGCTCAAGATTTCATCAAATTTAATCAAAACCGCGGCAAAGTCGCCTGCATTTAAATCATTGCATACCTCAAAGTAATAGTTCTGGTCAAGCACATTCAGATTTTG
Organism: uncultured Chitinophaga sp.; assembly: GCA_964617955.1. Taxonomy (GTDB): domain Bacteria; phylum Bacteroidota; class Bacteroidia; order NS11-12g; family UBA9320; genus JABWCE01. The sequence continues at coordinate 27,277 of CAZTXB010000006.1, read as the reverse complement.
AATGACACTGGCGTAAGTGAGGTTTTTGTCGGCGCTAAAGCTTACCATCTGGTCGAACATAGAGAGGGCATCTCTTAAACCGCCATCGGCCTTAGAGGCAATGACATGAAGGGCTTGTTCTTCGGCACTGATGCTCTCTTCCTTGCATATGGCTTGCAATTGCTTTACAATAGATGCGGGCTCGATTCTTTTAAAATTAAAAATCTGGCATCTCGACAAAATCGTAGGCAAAATTTTATTGCGTTCAGTGGTAGCCAGAATAAAAATGGCATAGGGCGGCGGCTCCTCTAACGTTTTTAAAAAGGCGTTGAACGCATTGCTGCTAAGCATGTGTACCTCGTCAATAATATAAACTTTATATCGGCCGATTTGAGGTGGAATTCTGACTTGCTCAACCAAATTGCGGATATCGTCGACCGAATTATTAGAGGCAGCGTCCAGCTCGAAAATATTGAAAGCAAAATCGTATTTTGGATCTATTTTTGGATCGGCTTCGGTGTTGATTACCCTGGCCAAAATGCGCGCGCAAGTAGTTTTCCCAACCCCTCTTGGCCCTGTAAACAAAAAGGCTTGCGCCAGCCTATTTTGTTTTATTTCATTGATCAGGGTCTCAGTAATATGTTCCTGGCCAATGACTTCATCGAAGGTGGCTGGTCGATACTTGCGTGCTGAAACGAGAAAGGTATCCATGGAAAGGTTACAAACCTAAATGAAATAAGGCAGAATTAATAAAGGGTGATCAAAGGTTTTATTCAAAATTACCAACATTTTTGTTTTGGTTAGCTCGAGGAATCGCCTTTACCAAAATTTCAGAGCTGGTTGTTTAAAAGGTTAAGAGAAACAAGGTCGCGGTAGGTTTGGGTTCTCTTAAAATAAGAGATGGCCTGCGTATGTTTCAACTTATGAATGTCAGATCCTACCATATGAATCATCTTATTTTTTAATAAATATTCTGCGGCTTTTTTTATCTGGGGCGAGTAGTAACCTGTAAATGACAAAAGATTGCACTGAAACAAGGCTCCTCTATCCATCAATTCTTCGAAGAGGGAAAAATTATGAATGAGATAATTGTATCTTTCAGGGTGGGCCAAAATTACCTTGTAGCCGTTGGTTTGCAAGTCGAACAAAATTTGCTCAAGAAAATGTGGTCGTTCCATATAGTTGGTTTCAACCAAAATATGTTTATTCCCAACGGTTAGCAGCTCCTGGGTTTTAAAATTTTGACAAAACCACTCATCAAGATAATATTCAGCAGCGGCTTCAATGTCTATATTCAGGTTATTTTGGGTGAGGGCTACATTCACGTCGTTTAACCTGGCCCTAATAATTTCAGGCGTATTGGGATAGAGCTCTTTAAAAATATGAGGTGTGGTAATGATTCGTTTCACCCCTTGCGCCATGAGCTCTCTGATGTTATGGAGGGAGTCTTCCATGGTTTGACAGCCGTCGTCGATACCGGGAAGTAAATGAGAATGAAAGTCAACAAATTGGCTTTTGTCGGGCTCGCTATAAATTTTGGGTTTGGATTGAAATAGGTTAAAGAATCCCATTATTCAGTTTCATCTTCATCACCAGCATCTTCCATAATTTCTAAATTCTCCAGATATTCCTTCAATTCCATAATATTTTTAATTTTCATGGTGTTATTGCCCAATTCATCAGCAAGAAACAGAGAAACCCAATCGAGGCGATAAATAATGTCAAAGGTACTGAAGAGTGAATATTCGGGAACCAGCATATTGAGAACCTTGTTGTTTTCAAGTTCTAAATGAGAGGTTAAAAAGTCAAAGCGTGCGTGAACTCTCGGATTTTCATCAGAGTATAAAAAAATAAAATTGGTTTGAAGCTTTCCATAATAGGACTCAATGGTGTTGTGGTTTGCTTCGGGCAAAACATTTAAAAACCCTTCCAATTTTGAATTTTCGTTGAGTTGTTGGCAAAAGCGGGTAGCAATGGGTGCAAATCCTCTGTCGGCAACCAAAACAAACTTATTTTTAATACTGTTTTTAAAAAACTGGAAAATGCTTTGGGCCGAATCCACTTGATAATCATGCAGTTCTTCAAATTGTTCAACAACGTCTTCTAAATCTTTTTTGGTATCAAGGCCATTCAACTCTCCCAAAATCAGGAACAAAAACGACAAGCCATAGCCTATGGTCATCCGCGGCTGAAAGCCCTCTTCCAGAGCGTAGCACTTAATAGTATGCTCTTTGCACAATTCCGATAATTGTCCCCCTGAGCTGATGCAAACCAAGGTACACCCTTTCTGAACCGCTTCATCAAACAAGCTCAAAGTTTCTTCGGTATTTCCTGAGTAGGAGTTTAATATGACGAGGGTATTTTTACTGGCGAAGGCCGGGAGGTGGTAATCGGCTACAGTTTCCAGCGGAAGGCTGATTTTGTCATAGAACCAGGCTTTTGCAATATGGCCACCTATTCCGCTACCGCCCATTCCACCCAGAATGATATTTGAAAATTGAGAGGCTTTTAAGTTGTGAGATTCATAAGAATTTAAAACAAATTTTATTTGCGAAGTAAATTCATTTAATGAAGATTCATGCGTAATCATGGATGTTTAAGAGTAATTTTGTCTGCGAAAATACTACAAATTAACCTTTTAAATTTTCAATGACATATTCTACTGAAGATCTTGATTTTGAAGAGTCAGGAATACCTGAATCTTTTGAATTGCATCGCTTTGTTGTAGACAAAGGTCAGGAACTTATGCGCATTGACAAGTACCTGATGGATAGAATTGAAAATGTAACCAGGGTTAAGTTGCAGGACGCCATTGATTCGGTAAAAGTTTTGGTTAACACCAAACCCACCAAATCGAGTTATAAGGTAAAACCGGGAGATGTGATTGTGATCATTGCTTACGATCCCCCGCGCGATGTTGAAATTCTCCCTGAAGACATACCATTAGACATTGTTTATGAAGACGATGATTTGGCCATCATTAATAAAAAACCGGGCATGGTGGCACATCCGGGATATGGGAATTACACAGGAACCTTGGTGAATGCCCTGGCCTGGCATTTTCAGGAAAAGGCCAAAGAAGGGAGCATCCGACCATGGTTGGTTCATCGCATCGACAAGGACACTTCCGGCTTGCTCATAGTGGCTAAAAATGAAATAGCCATGAACAAATTAGCCATTCAATTTAAGGAGCATACCATCGATCGGTTATATGAAGCCATTGTTTGGGGAACCTTGACTGAAGCATCGGGAACCATCACCGGCAATATTGCCAGAAGTGAGCGCGACCGAAAGGTATTCAGAGTATTCAGCGATTCTGAAATCGGAAAACATGCGGTAACCCATTACAAGGTATTGCAAAACCTGAGTTTTGTTTCGCACATTCAATGCAAGCTGGAAACCGGACGCACCCATCAAATTAGGGTGCATATGAAACATATCGGACATACCCTTTTTAACGATACCCATTACGGGGGCAATAAAATATTGAAGGGGGTTGTGTTTAGCAAATACAAGCAATTTGTTGAGAATTGTTTTGCCTTGCTGCCACGTCAAGCTTTACACGCCAAGACCTTGGGTTTTGATCACCCAAGCACCGGCGAACGCATGTATTTTGAGTCAGAGTTGCCTGACGATTTCAGACAGGTGCTGGAAAAATGGAAAAAACTGAATGAAACCTTTGATATGGGATACAAGGATTAATGAAAATTAAGGGAGTGCATTTTTTTCAGAAAAGTATCTTTTATTTTTCTGGCAACCGGTAAGGTTTGCCCCCCATTCATAACTACCGAAAGACTTGAATTTTCTGATTTCACAATTTCTTTAACCGCAGCAGGATTTATGATGAAAGAACGGTGAATTCTAAAAAAATGCGAGGCCGCTAAAATCTCCTCAAATTGATTAGAGCTTTTTGAAACTAAAATCAATTTACCCTCATAGCTTATTTTTGAATAGGCCCTGTCGGCTTCAATAAAATTAATTTTTGAAATACTGAGAAAGTATGTTTTTCCATGGGTTTCGATCTGCAGGTTGTCAACAGCCTTTAAAATGGAATGGTTCACACCTGCATAAGTCTTTGGATCTATTTCAGCTTCGCGATCAGCGTTGTGATTGGTAAGATGGCGCTCCCTGAAAAGTTGAATGACCTTTCTTAATTCTTCGGTTTCAATAGGTTTTAGCAGATAATTGAAAGCATTTATTTTAAAAGCTTGAATGGCGTAGTTCGGGTTAGAGGTAGTAAAAACCACTTTGAATCTATACTCACCAATTTTTTCTAAAATTTGAAAGCCATTGAGAATGGGCATTTCAATATCCAGGAAAACCAGATCTACATTTGATTTTGACAATTTAAGTGCAGCCTCATCGGCCTGGGTGCAAATAAGGTCTATTTGAAGTTGATCTTGAAATTGCGAAAGTTGATGCTGAATTAATTCTACGCTAAACGCGCTATCGTCAACAATGGCAACAGAGGTCTTAGGGCGTTTAGAGCTAATGGGCAATTGGGAGTATCATTAAATCTATTTTTGTTTTGGTTCTCTCCACATCCAGGGATTACCTACAATGTAATCCTTAAGCTTGGCTTGCGAAAGTCGGTTTACCTCGCGCTCAGCCTCGGCTTTGGTTGTTATCTGCCTTGTCCACGCGTAGTAATAGTTTTGTTGGGTCACGAGAACCTGGGTCGGTTCATCGTATGTTTTAAGCAGGTATTTTTGATAATTTTTTAAATTGTTATAATATCTGAATACCCCAATAATTACATAATAATCCCACTCACTTGAGTTGTCTTCTATTTGGTCAATCTCTATGCGATGAATGCTTGCGGGGTCGGCGTTTACCTGAGGACTTCTGCCCCATTGGTCAACACTGCTTCCCAGCGCTGTGTTGGGCTCAAGATCTAATTCGTCCGCTATGCCATCTCCATCGCTGTCTTTGCTTTTTTCAGGAATCACTTCCGCTTGTTTGCTTATACTTACTCCATTGACATCTACCTTGGAGCCGGTGGGTGAGAGCAATTCGGCATCTACGCAGTCCGGCACGCCGTCAGCGTCACTGTCTTTAGTGATCCCATTGGCATCGACTATACAATTTGAAGCATTGGTTCCGGGTTTGCCTGAAATATGTTTCCAATGTGGGGTTTCGATTTCTAAATCGAGTACATCCGGTATATGGTCTTTGTCGGTATCAATCGCTACTCCATCAGCGTCTACCTTAGCGGCCCAATGGCTGTTGGGTTCTTTATCCAAACAATCAGGGACAAAATCTTTATCCCCGTCCAGAGCTATTCCCAAAGCATCGACAAGACAATTGGGAACGCTGTTGGGCTCTCTGTCAAAAAAATCAATGACCCCGTCGAAGTCGTTGTCCAAGGCAACTCCATCAGCATTTACAGGTGCGCCTGTTTGGGTTTCAGCCTGTTTGTCGATACAATCGGCTATGCCATCCCTATCTTCATCGGCGGCAACGCCAATCTTATTCACTTTGCAACCCTCAGGGGTATTGATTTCGCGGTCGTAAATATCAGGTATGCCGTCCTTATCGGTATCGCGTTTTGATTTAGAAGGTGGTAATTTTAATCCAAACATGATTTCATGTGCCGTAGGATTATTGTCTAAGGTATTACCGGTACTTAAACCATACGAGTAATTCAGACTTATCCATTTTCCTATCATTATACCGGCCAGTACATCCACTCCATAGTTTTGACGATAACCTGCCCCGGTCCAAAACTTATTTTTAAAGTTAGCAGTAACCAGTAGAGCGTTTTGTGGTTTAATATTTTTAGCCAGCTTGCTCTGGAATACCGGGGTAAGAGAAAGTACTCCTGGCATCAGGTCGAAACGATAAGAGGCAGTGGAAATAACTTGCTTGTTAAAGTGATAAGTGTATTTATCTGTAAAATTTTCCCTTACCACAATGGTGTTGTTATTGAATAACTGGTAGGTAGCCAGGCCTACATACAATTTATTTTTAATGTAGGCCAGGCCGATATTGGCATCAATGGAGTTTTTAGAGCCCACATTGCCAAGGATGGCAAGCTCTTCAGGGCTTGTTTCTTTTACCCTGTCGTAAAGAACATTGTTCTGCTCAAATCCTAATGAAGAGCCTATGGATAGGGAACCATTGCTGGGAAGAGGCAACTTGTAGCTATAGGTTCCAAAAATCCCTGTTTTGCCGACGGTGCTGATTTTTTCATTAAATACGGTCAGTCCGAAACCGCTGACCCCATTGTTTAACATCCCGTCAAAAGTCCCTAAAAAAGTTTCAGGATTATTTTGTTTCCCATTCCAAGGGCTGCGGCTCAATAGGTTGAGATTACTGCCTTTGGAGCCTGCCATAGCAGGGTTGGCTATAAATGGGTTGTTGTAGAAAGAGCTGATAACCGGAAGTTGTTGAGCCAAAATTTCTGAACTGAAGGAAATGGCCCAAAGCAAGCAAGCTAATTTTATAAATTTCATATGCTGTAGCATTTTTAATAATTTAAAAACAGGAGGGTGTATTTTTAAAAAATCAAAGCTATGGAATTCGATGTTGCAGCCCGGCTAAGGCTCATTCATAAAACCTGTGAATTGGTTAGGCAAATCTCATGATAAGAACCGAAGTCAATGAAATATTCCTAGAAAAGTTGTATTAGAGGCTTAAAATCAACAAAATAGCGTATTCGATACTCTGTATAAATTCTTGAACACTTCCCTTTTTGAAAGGTGAATAATAAAGTAGGCTTATTGGATAATGATTTTTTTCTTGTAGCTAAAATCTCCTTGCTTCTGTGTAATATGCAGATAGTAGAATCCAGCTGCCACATTTAAGGAACTTTTATAGCGGTGATTTTCTCCAATTTCAATTTCCGTGTCTATGACGGTTTGTCCAAGCATATCCGTTACTTTTAACTGGTAGTTTCCCTTTTCAACAAATTCAATTTGAAGCTCGGAGTGCATAGGGTTTGGGGATACGTTGAACTTTTCCGGGGTAGGGGGCTCGGCAAAAGTGATTGCTAATTTAGGGAGTGAAGTTCTGAGTTTTAATAAATTAAAACGCATTAAATTAATCTGTTCTGCCGTGAACATTACTGTACATGGATACGGACTGTAGTCCATGTAGTTTTCAATCATATCGGGTCTGTCGTTGCTTGCGTCGGTACAGGAGTTTTTAGTTTTATTACAACTTGTGGTAGCAGAACCGGCGTTTGGCGTGTCTTGCAAACCGTCGTCTTCACCAGTACATCGGTTGTTTTTATCCGCCCAAATATGTCGAAGTCCAAGGAAGTGGCCTACTTCGTGCACCAATGTTTTTTCTCTGAGTGTGCTCGACGATTTATCGTTGGGGTTATTTTTCCCTACATATTGATAGTTAATCACGACGCCTTGCAGGTTGTTGGCCGTAAAATTTTGGGCCGACCAAAATTTGGCGTTGGTAGGAGGGAAGGCATAGGCGGCAATGGCCACCGTGCCGTTGAAAGTGAATTTACAGACCCAAATATTCAGGTAAAAATTTGTATTCCAAGGATCCACACCTTGATCGGCTGAAGACTTAACGATTTCTCCAAAGAAGTTTGCTTCCCCAAAGTCGGCACGTGTGGTAAAAACTCTGTTAATTCCATTAGTAGCTTGGCCATTTGGATTTTTATCAGCCAAATAAAATTCAATTTTCGAGTCAGCGGCCAAAGGCTTAAATAGGGTGCGAATCGTAGAAGTATCATTGTTGCGCTTGCGAAAGGACTCATTTAAAGCCTTTAGTTGCGAATGGATGAGCGAGTCATGAATATTTTGTTCCTGTTTATTCCAAACAACGTGAAAAACCACAGGAATCCGGTATACCGTATCATTTCCGGCTTTACCTAGGTGTTGAGCAGCATTTAAAGCTTCTGCCCTTGATTTTGACAGGGCGTTATTAAACTCCGGAAACTTTTGGCCGAGGTAGTTTTCGTAATCTGTTGTTCCGCATGGGGTTTGAGCCTGAAGTTCCCAAGCGCATAGGCTTAGAAGAGAAATGAGGAGTATATTTTTCAAAATAAAAAATTATTGGCCTTTGAAATTTGGTTTTCTTTTTTCTATAAAGGATTGAACGCCTTCTTTATTGTCGAAGGATGAGCCTGCAATTTCCTGACAATAGGCCTCATATTCCAGCGTGGATTCCAGGTCGCTCCATGTCGATCGATTGAGCATTTTTTTCATTAACCCAATGGCTTTTGTAGGTGCATTGACGTAATAATCGGCCACTTCGTTAACGGTCTGGTCTAATTCACTGTCAGCGGCAAGACGATTGGCGATGCCCCAGTCGAACGCCTGACGTCCACTGATCTTAGGGGCCATGGTAGCCATTTCGAAGGCCCTTGTCGATCCCATCAGCCTTGGAAGAAAAAATGAAGAACCAGAATCCAGAACAAGTCCAATGTTAACAAAGGCTTCTACCAAAACCGATGATTCAGCGGCCACTATAAAGTCACAAGCCAGAGCGAGTGAGCATCCTGCCCCCGCCGCTACGCCATTTAATCTGCAAATGATGGGCTTAGGCATGTTGCGCATGGCCCTGATAATGGGGTTATACCTTTTATTAATGGAGTCGATAAAAGAACGTTTTTCAATTCCGGCTATCGCTTTTAGATCTTGTCCGGAGCAGAAAGCCTTGCCTGAACCTGTCAAAACAATCACCCGCACTTCCTCATCTTTTGCAGCATTTTTAAACGCGTCCTGCAATTCATAACTCAGTGCGTCGTTGAAGGCATTGTAAACTTCAGGGCGATTCAACGTAATTCTGAGAATGCCTCCTTGTTTTTGATAGATTAAGGTATCAAATTCCATAAGTGAGCAAAGTAAGTATAAGCGGGCTAATTATCCCAATAAATATTCCAAGCAATACCTCCCTTGAAGTGTGCATTTTTAATCTTAGTCTTGACCATGAAACGAGAAACAATGCCATGATATTGATCGTTAATAGAATCAACAGATAAACCCTAAAGTTGTTTTGAACCGAAGTCAAATCGGGAATTCGCCATAAAAATATGGCAGCAAAGGTTGCAAAGAAGGCTGCAGAAAGCGCGTGTAAACTGTTCTTGAGTTTTAGCAAGTGGGATACAAACGACAAAACCATGCTAAAGATGAAAGCCATAATAATCGAGGCAAACATGGCCTTGTATTCGCCTAAAAAAGTAGGGCCTAAATTGATGATAAAAAGTAAAAAAACGACATTGTAAATAACCGTATAAGCCAAAATTCTCTGACGGGAATGAATAGCCATGTTGGTGAGGTGTTCCCATTCAAAGATCTTGTTGTCTTTAAAAAGGACCAAGAACGTATAAAATACAGGGATGAGGACGCCGGCAAAGAAAAATAAAGTGATTAAAAACCCTAAAACAGGCCCTTTTGCTCCAATGAGTAAAATTAAAAAAACAAAGTTGTAGAAAGATAAAAACAGAGGATGGGCTGCAAGGGAAATGATTTTGGCCGTTTTAAACATGGCTGCAAAGCTAAGATATAGAAGTTAGTTAAAAAGGGGTAAATGTTTTCAAAAATGTGAGGAATGATAAAGGGAATTGAAATAAAGTCATTTATGAAGTCCGGAAAATAGTTGATTCAGATATTTTAGAAGGCCTTTCTCAAACGGGCCACCGGAATATTGAGTTGCTCTCTGTATTTCGCCACCGTTCGCCTGGCCATCGTATAGCCTTTGGTTTTTAATAAGTCAGTTAATTCATCGTCGTTCATTGGGTGGTTTTTGTCTTCATCATTGATGGCCGCTTCCATAATGCGTTTCACTTCTTTGGTAGTAACCTCTTCCCCTTCTTCATTGGTTATTCCTTCCGAAAAAAAGTATTTTAGAAGAAAAATGCCATAGTCGGTTTGAACATATTTGCTTGAAGCAACTCTCGACACCGTTGAAATATCCATTTGTAGCTTTTCGGCAACATCCTTCAATTTCATTGGCTTGATTTTGTAAGTATCGCCGGTTTTGAAAAAATCTTTTTGGATGTCTACAATCACCCTCATGGTATTGAGAAGCGTGTTTTGCCTCTGTTTTACAGCATCAATAAACCAACGGGCGCCATCGATTTTTTGCTTTACAAATTGAACAGCCTCTTTGATTTGGCCATTTTTTAAAGAATTTTTATCATATTCAACCAAGGTTTCCACAAATCCCCTGCTCACCCTTAAGTCGGGTTGATTGCCTTGATTGAGTGTAATTTCAAGTTCACCATAACTTTCAATGACGATAAAGTCAGGTACAATGGTTTCATTTTTCACCTCATCTTCTGCTGAGGCGGGTCTTGGATTGAGCTTGGTGATAAATTGAATGGCTTCTTTGAGATACTCGACATGGACATCGAGTTTAGAGGCAATTTTTTCAAAATGGCGTTTCGAAAAATCTTCCATGCAATCCGTAATGACAAGCTTGGCGAGCTCCATTATCGGATTTTTGCCATTTTGTTCTTTTCGTTTAATCTGAATCAGTAAACATTCCTGCAACGATCGGGCGCCAACCCCTGGTGGGTCAAACTTTTGAATTATTTTAAGTACCTTTTCGAGCTCTTCCTCGTCGGTATGTATATTGTGCTGAAACAGGAAGTCGTTGACAATGGATCGCAATTCTCTTCTCAAATAACCGTCGTCATCTAATGAGCCAATAATTTGTTCCGCAATTTGTTCTTCCCTTTCATTCTCCATGGCAGATAATACCTGCTCAATCAAATTATCGCGAAAACTGGTTTGGTAACTTACGATTGGAAATTCCTTTTCCTCAGTGTTAGGGTTATAGTCTTCATTAAGCCTGAAATCGCCCCCATCTTCTTCTAAAAATTCGGTAAAATCAGCATCATCCATGCTTCTCTCGATACCCTCCACTTCGTTGTCATCAAACTCTGAATTTGGTTTCTCTTCCTGATCAGAAAGGATTTCATCGAAAGGGTTATCCTCAAAATCTATTATAGAATCCTCATCGTCTTTTCCCGATTCTAAGGCTGGATTCTCAATCATTTCCTCCTCCAATCTCTGTTCAAAATTGAGCGTATTCAACTCCAACAACTTAACAAACATGAGCTGTTGAGGAGAGAGTTTTTGAAGTAATTTCTGACTGAGGTTTTGCTTTAACATCCCAAGGCTACGTCATTGAGCGAAAATTAAATTAATTTTGCCCAAAATTATACATTTAACACCATAAAAATAAAAATGCTTATCAAAGATTTATCCCAATGTGTTGAAAAAACTGTGACTTTGCAGGGTTGGGTTGCCAATAAAAGGGATGGGAAAGGACTGGTTTTTATCATTTTAAGAGATGGTTCATCGCAGTGTCAATGCATCGGAGACTTAAATAACTTAGGGGATGAAATTTTTGAGAAGTCCCTCTCGTTAGGACTGGAAAGCTCAATAAAAGTAACCGGTAAAGTGGTGGTGGATGAAAGACAGATTGGAGGATACGAGGTGCATTTAACAGCTCTTGAAATTATTCAAAACGTTAAAGATTACCCTATTGCAAAAAAGGAGCATGGGGTAGAGTTTTTGATGGATAATCGGCATTTATGGCTGAGGAGTAACCGTCAATGGGCCATTATGAAAATCAGGAATCAAATCATTTTTTCAATTCACAAATTTTTCCAAAGCAGGGATTTTGTGCAAATGGATGCGCCGGTATTTACCGGAAATGCCTGTGAAGGAACTTCCAATTTGTTTGAAACAGATTTTTACGGTGAATCGGCTTACCTGTCTCAATCAGGTCAGTTATATGGGGAAGCCATGGCTATGGCCATGGGTAAAATTTACACCTTTGGGCCGACCTTCAGGGCCGAAAAATCAAAAACCAGAAGACATTTATCCGAATTTTGGATGATTGAACCTGAGATGGCTTTTCACGATATTTTTGACAACATGGATCTGATTGAGGATTTTCTTCATCATGTGATTAAAGACGTGGTTGATCATTGCCAAAAGGAATTGGCTCTAATCGAAAGGGATCCGGAAACCCTCAAGGCAAGTTTGATTAAATTTCCTCGTCTTACCTACGATGAGGCCGTAAAAATAATAAAGGGCGAGCAGGATGTTGAAGGGCAGAACAGCATTCAATCCCTGGAAACCTTGCTTATGGAAAAAAATGCAAGACTTAAGGAGCTTGCGGATGAAATTGAAGAAAGGGAGCAAAAAATAAAAACCCCGGGGCTTAAAAAGGGAGAAATTAATTTTAACCAATCAAAACTCATTAACCTGAAAAATGAATGGAAAGAAATTGAGGAGGATTTGAGAAATATTCCACAGTGGCTCGATTCAGCAAAGAATTTCAGATATGGCAATGATTTTGGGGGCAGCGACGAAACGGTGATTACGAGGTTGTATAACAGTCCGATTATGGTGTATGATTGGCCACATGAGGTCAAGGCCTTTTACTTAAAACGCAATCCAAACAATTCAAATTTTGCGCGCGGGGTTGATGTGCTAGCACCGGAAGGTTATGGAGAAATAATTGGAGGTGGAGAGCGGGAAACAGACGAACAATTGCTGATCGAAAAAATTAAAGAGCATGAATTGCCCATGGAGGCCTTTGAATGGTATCTGGATTTGAGGCGATATGGATCGGTTCCTCATGCAGGTTTTGGATTAGGGCTGGAGCGCCTGGTAACCTGGATTTGCAAATTGAAGCATGTGAGGGAATCTATTCCTTTTCCAAGAATGTATGGACGCCTGTTTCCTTAATACAGCTCAAACTTTTAAACTCTGCGATACACTTTAAATTCAAATGCATACTCATTTTTTTCATTTTTGAGGTATGGCTTCGAATCGGATAACTGCCATTCTCCTTCAGGGATAGAAGGGAAAAAAGTATCGGCATTGGGAAAAGAGTGATCGACATGACTGATGTAAAGTTTATCGGCCAGGTCCATGGCATAACTGTAAATTTGTCCACCACCGATAATAAATGCCTCTTGCTCATTCATTTCCCTTGCCATTTCCAAAGCATGGTTCAGATCGACGGCCTGGAGGCACCCTTCCCGCTCAATTTTACCATTTGAAACCACAATATTGTGTCGGCCCGGTAAGGGTTTCCCAATGGATTCAAATGTTTTTCTGCCCATAATAATACAATGCCCAAGGGTGAGTTCTTTAAATATTTTCAGGTCTTCGCCTAGCCTCCACAGCAAGCCATTGTTGCCACCAATTTCATGGTTTTTTCCTATAGCAGCTATAATTGAAATGTGCATTTCGGTCGGATGGGTAAAATGGTATAAATTGTTTTTTTTAAAGCAGGCAAAAGTAGCAATTAGTTTGAAGCAAAAAATTGAATAGATGTTTTTAAGCAAATAGTCAGGCATCCTAAGCCTGGTTGAAAGGCACAGACTATAAATGCTTAGGCATCGGGTTAAAAAAAATAAAAATTAATGCAAATTATTAAAACTAATGATGTAACTTTGAGAGAGCGCTACTAACTACTAACTTTTAGCTGTAACTCAATATTATGGACAACTTCAAAATATTTTTGGTTGAAGATGATGACTGGTATAGCCAGATTTTAAATTATCAATCGACCTTAAACCCTGAATTGGAAACTCATGTTTTTAAGAGCGGAAAGGACTGTTTAAACCACATGTACCTCAATCCCGATCTTATTGCCATTGATTATAACCTACCTGACATTGGCGGAGATTTGCTCTTTAGTAAAATCCAGGAAATCGATCCAAGCATTGCGATAATTTTTATCGCGGAAAAACAGGACTTGAATATTGCGATAGAACTGCTCAAAAGGGGAGTATCAGACTATGTCGTTAAAGAGGAGAGCACTAAGGACTTGCTTTGGCGAAGCATCATGAGGGTTCGCGAAAAATTTGAATTAAAGTCCGAAATCTTTCACCTCAGGCATGCACTTTCCGATAGATTTATGGATAAATCAGTGCTGCTTGGTGGGGATGAAGAGATTAAAAAAGTAAATGAAAACATTGCAAAGGCTGCGCAAACCAACATTAAAGTATCCATAAGTGGCGAAACGGGTACAGGGAAGGAGCTGGTAGCCAAAGCCATTCATTACAATTCATTAAAGGCCTCAAACCGTTTTGTGAGCATAAATCTGGCCAATATTCCCAAAGAGCAACATGAAGATGAACTCTTTGGACATGAAGCCGGTTCTACTACCGGAGCCATCAACAGTAAGATTGGGTGCTTCGAGGAAGCCCATAACGGCACATTATTCATCAACGAAATTACAGAATTGGACCTAAAGCTTCAAACCGAATTGCTAAAGGTTTTGAAGGAGAGGGAATTCAAAAGAATGGGCGGTGATCAAATTTATAAATTTAACCTCAGGCTCATAACCGGTACTCAGAAGGATTTGCTGGAAGAGGTGAAGAATGGAAATTTGATGGAAGACCTGTATTATAGAATTTTGGGCTTTCCTATTGCCATACCTCCGCTCCGAAACAGGAAGGGCGATATCATGGTTTTAGCCCGTCATTTTGTGGACGAATTTTGCAATGCAAACGGAATTTCAAATCCTTCATTTGCACCTTCGGCAGTAAAAGTCCTCATCAATTATTCCTTTCCCGGCAACATGCAAGAACTAAAATCGATTTGTGAATTGGCCTCAGTCATGTGCGGTGATGGGGATATTACCGACATCGACATTCAATTAACCTCTCCAAACACAAGTTTACTGATGAACAGTACCGAAAAAACCATGAAAGAATATATGCAGGAGATCATATCCTATTATCTCACCAAAAATAAAAACAATGTGGTGAAGGCAGCCAATGCCCTAAAAATAGGCAAATCGACCATTTATGATATGCTTAAAAGCAAGGAGCTTAATGCAAAGCAGCCTTAGGGTAAATCTATCCATTTTTAGAAATAAATTTTAGGTATGATATAAAATTAGCTTAGTAAGGGCTTAAACTTCATAACCAACCTACTTTTTCCTATTCAGTGACAGTGCTTTTATTATCCAGTTGGGTAATGGTTTTTTGGGGTCCCTTTTTCTCAAATTCAAATACCAACCCAATTTTTTCAAAATTGGAATTTTATGTGTCTCTACAAATTCTATAAGGGTTCCGTCGGGATCTTCAATATAGGTAAAATGCCCTGCTGCTTCACCCATATCGAAACTCTCGTCGCTATCGACCGTAAATTTAAAGCCGGCTTGCTCACATTCTTTTTTCAGGTCATCCATCCCCGATACGTCAAAGCAAAGGTGAATAAAACCCAAATCTCCCCATAATCGGTTTTCATATATACGCCTTGGCTTACGGCTCAAAGTTTGAACCAACTCGATTTGGGTAGTTCCGAGCAATCGGCTAAATGCTCCCACCCTGGGTTTTGAATGTCCCAATAACACCCGGCGATACCGGTCATCGCCGGCTGGAAGTCCGGTTAAATCAGCAAAATTACCCGATTGGTCAAATAGAACTTTGTCGTAACCTAAAATATCGCGGTAAAGGGTGAGCGATTTTTCAATATCACTTACCCCTAATACAGCCCCGCAAACCCCTCCACAAAGCGAGCCTGTGTTGCTGAACCAGTTGTTGTATTCTACTACCTGAAATATATTTTGATAAGGGTCTTTTACTCCAAAGCACAATTGTCCGGCCGGATTGGTCACCACCTCACTAATCAAGTCAATCCCATCTTTAAGCATTTGCTGGTGAAGCGATTTAACATCGCGGCATTTGATTTTAGGAAACAGGATTCCAAGATCTCCAAAAAGAATTTTAAATTCGGGAGGCTGTGGTGTTCGACTGGTGTACTGCCAGATTTCAAACCCACCGCCCCCTTGCATACTAATGGCCAAAATGGCATGGCGCATATGAGGCTTACCTGCAGTATAAGGCAACATTAAATTGGCTTCAGCAGCTTCCTCAAAAATTGGAATATCAATACCAAATTGTTTGCGATACCAAGCCCAGGCTTCATGAACATTTGGAATTCCAATGCCCATTTGTTGAATTCCTGCAATGCGTTTTGTCATGTCACAAAAATAATGGTTTAGTATTTTGAATTTTTATGCGTTTTTATAGATAAGCCGCATCCTAATTTCAGCGCTTCAGTAACCAACGAGCACTCGCAGACCTGTAGCAATAATGTATTAAAATATTATAGCCAAGGTTCGAGTTTTACAGCTTTTTTGAAAAATAGTTTTGGGAAAAATCTTTTCAGATAAACCATGGCCAGATCCAGTTTACCAATAAGAATCTCATGTTTCTTAGCTTTAATAGCCTTTATGATGAGAGCAGCACAGCGGTCTGCCGCAATTCCATTTTTTTGACCTTTATCCATTTTGCCATACTTCGAACCATCAGAATTAATGGCATTGATGGACATTTGAGTGAGTATTCTGCCCGGACAAACCATGGTAACGTGAATGTTGTGTTTGTAGTTTTCAATGGCCAGCGATTCAAAGTAACCGTGCAAAGCATGTTTACCAGCAGAATAGGAACTGCGCAAGCCAAATCCGAATTTTCCGGTCAGACTGCTGAGCACAGCAAATTGACCACCTCCGGAGGCTATCATGTAGGGAAGCAGGGCACTGCTCAATGCAACGTGTCCAAAGAAGTTGATTTCCATGAGAGTCCTCACCACCTCTATTTTTGTTTCTGAGGCCAGACTGCGCTGTGATATTCCACCGTTGTTAATCAAAATATCAATGTTTCCTGTGAATGAAATGGCCTTCTGAACCAATTTTTCCGGTTCATCCAATTGTGTCAGATCCAAAGGCAAAACCATGCACTTGGCACCCAGGGTTTCGCACGCTGTGGCTACCCGCTCCAACTCGTTTACCCGGCGTGCAGATAAAATTAGATTTTGCCCATGGCGGGCATAACCCAAGGCGAGGGCTTCGCCAATGCCACCGCTGGCACCGGTAATCCATATAGTTTTTATATCCATGTCAAAATATAGCGTTCGTTAAAACTCATTTCCTCATCTGCAAGCAGTTGGGTTTCGGCCAAATGTTTACCTTTCATCTCAAAAACCTTATAGTGTACCTCCAGAAATTCTTCTGAACTTGGGTGCTTGAAGTGAAAGTGTAAGGTTTCATTTTTTAAATCAATGCTTTTCAGTTGAATTTGTTCTTTAAAAAAAACATCGTGCAAATGGGTATATTTAAAAACCGATTCCTTGGCACTCCAAATTAAACAGGCACTGGAATTTAAAAAGTGTTTAGGAAAAAGAGACAATTCATCTTCGTTAGTAAATTTATGAGAAATCCTTTCGATGCGGCTATCGTAAAGTTCTAAATCAATGCCACAGGATAGTTTTGAGTTGAAAATGGCAGCGGCCAAATTTCCCGAATGGGAAATGGAAATATGTCCATCCTCTTGATTAAGAAAGGGTTTACCATGATCGTTTTTAATAATTTTGGACGATGAATTTCCCACAGCCCCCTGTAAGGCCAACCTTGCAGCCAACCAATGGGTATTTCTCCGTTCGGCTTTAAAAGGCACAAACTCATCAATGGTGAGCATCGATTGCAATTGCTCGGGTGTTTCGGTAATATGCCAAAGCGCAATAATTTCTAATGGAAAAGTATGTTTTTTTATTAAAGGCAAATGTTGGTCGGTTTTCCAGCACAAATCTACCAATTAACTCTGTAAAACGAATTAACTTTGCCCTATGCATAAAATTCAAAAGGCCATCCTCATTATTATGGATGGCTGGG
Source organism: uncultured Chitinophaga sp. (assembly GCA_964617955.1). Taxonomy (GTDB): domain Bacteria; phylum Bacteroidota; class Bacteroidia; order NS11-12g; family UBA9320; genus JABWCE01. Next base: position 9,679 of record CAZTXB010000006.1, on the reverse strand, counting down.
GAATAGGAAGACACGATAAATCGGATGCGATTTACAATGCCAATACCCCTTTTATTGATGGCTTATTTCGGTCGGTTCCTCATTCTACTTTACTCACCCATGGGATGAATGTTGGATTGCCCCAAGGGCAAATGGGCAACAGTGAAGTGGGGCATTTAAATATTGGGGCTGGGCGAATTGTTTACCAAATGCTAACTCGCATTGATAAAGCTTTTGCAGATGAGGAAGTTGAAAAAAATGAGGTTTTAAAAAACATCCTTGAAAAAGCCAAACGGGAAAATAAAAAAATTCATTTAATAGGTTTGGTATCCGATGGAGGCGTGCATTCATCCATAGACCATTTGATAAACCTTTGTGAAATTTTTGTGAAGAATGGGTTGGATAATCAAACCTTTATCCATGCCTTTGCCGATGGGAGAGATACCGACCCCAAAGGCGGAATAGATTATCTTAAAAATTTAATGGCGAATCCCAAAGTTGGTAAAACTAAAATAGCCAGTTGCATAGGCCGCTACTATGCTATGGACCGGGATAAACGCTGGGAACGCATAAAATTAGCCTATGATTTACTTACGAAAGGAATAGGGGAGGAGACGACCGATTTATTAGAAACGATAGAAAAGTCTTATAAAAATGAAGTGACCGATGAGTTTTTAAAACCTATTTCGCTAAAAGATAAAGAGGGCAAACCTCTTGCTATTATTGAGGAAGGCGATATTGTTATCAATTTTAATTTCAGAACCGATAGAGGAAGGGAAATTACTTTGGCTTTAACCCAAAAAGATTTTCCGGAACAGGAAATTAAAAAGTTAAATCTGGATTATACCACCTTTACCGAGTATGACAAAACCTATGAAAATGTGAACATACTTTTTGAAAATAATGATTTAACCAATACCCTTGGGGAAGTCATTGCTCATAAAAATCTGCGACAAATACGGGCAGCCGAAACCGAAAAATATCCTCATGTTACCTTCTTTTTTTCCGGAGGAAGAGAAAGTGAATTTGTAAACGAAAAGCGCATTATGGTTTCTTCTCCTAAAGTAGCCACCTACGATTTGCAACCTGAAATGAGCGCTATTCCATTGAAGGAGGCAATACTTAAAGAAATTGAAATGGCTGAAACTGAATTTATGTGTATCAACTTTGCCAATGCAGATATGGTGGGGCATACAGGCGTTTATTCAGCTATAGTAAAAGCCGTGGAAACGGTGGACGGATGCGTAAAAGAATTGGTGGAAGCCGGTTTAAAAAAAGGGTATCAGTTTATAATAATAGCCGACCATGGCAACGCTGATTTTGCAATCAATGATGACGGAACACCCAATACAGCGCATAGTATGAATCCCGTTCCTTGTTTTTTGGTTGGGAACAATAAGGCCAAAATGCAAGATGGGATTTTGGCGGATATCGCCCCGACCCTCTTAAAAATAATGGAAATTGAGCAGCCAAAAGAAATGACCGGGAAGGCCTTATTTTAAAATTGATGATGCGTTATAGAGTCTGACAAGATTTTCGAAACAGCCATGGAGAAAAACTTTGGAACCCTTGCGGTAGGTTTGTCGTGGGTTGCGACTAGTTTTTAACTTACTAAACTATACAATAAATTCTTCGAAATTTTCAGAAGTAATAATTTGCCCTTCGGCCTCATAAGTTTGGATAAACGACTTAGGGAATTTTGTTTTGGTATTGGCTTTCCATTTAAATTCATACGGCATCAGTTTGCCATCCGCTTCTTCAATGTAGTCAATCTCTTGTCGTTCGGTGTTTCTCCAAAAATAAATATTGGCTTGTTTTTCATTGTAGTTCAATTGCTTAATGCGTTCAATGATGATGAAATTTTCCCATAAAGCACCCACATCATTTCTAAATTCAAGTTGATTGAAATTATTGATGATGGTGTTTCTTACCCCCAAATCATAAAAATAAATTTTGCGGCTTTGCTTGAGTTCGTTCCTCAAATTGCGGTTAAATGATGAAAGCCTGAAAACCACAAATGCTTTTTCAAGCACATCAATGTAGCGTTCTACGGTTTGGTTATCAAGCCCGCAGGTTTTTCCCAATTCATGATACGATACCTGGCTACCCACCTGAAATGCCAAGGCCTTAACCAATCTTTCCAATTTTTCGGGCTTTAATATTTTTTCTAAAATTAAAACATCTTTGTACAAATAGCTGTCAACCAAGGTTTTTAAAAGCATTTTTTCGTCTCCAGGATTGGAAACAATTTCAGGATAATAGCCATAAATAAGGCGGTTTTCCAGCAATCGCCTTTCAGTTAATAAACCGTGATGGTTCACCATTTCGGAGTAGGATAAGGTGAATAATTTAAACTCCCATTTTCGTCCGGTAAGGGGTTCATTCAGTTTATTGGCCAAATCAAAGGAGGAAGAACCTGTAGCGATCACTTTCACGTCCGGGCGGTTGTCTGTAATTAGTTTAATGCCCAAACCTATATCATTTATGCGTTGGGCTTCATCTATCAGCAGGGTTTTATTTTGCCCGATAATGGCATTCAGTTTAGTGGAGGTAAGTTCGGTAAACAAATTCCTTACATCAGCTTCATCGCCATTTAGCCTGAGTATTGGTTTTTCAAAATGGGGTTCCATTTGTTTTAAAAGCGTACTTTTTCCAACTTGTCTGGCCCCAAACAGAACCAGTGCTTTTGGCCCTTTAATGCGTTTGATAATTGTTTTTAAAACCTGCCTTTCAATCATAACTTTTGTGTTTTGCCGTCACAAAACTAAACCTTTTATTTTTATAAATCGCAATATATTGCCATTATTTGCGAATGTATTCGCAATATATTGCCTTTTATTGCGAATATATTCGCAATAATTGATGTTTTTAACAGAGATTTAAGGGGTAAATTTGCCGTTTAAATACCATGCAACTTATATTCGCCAGCAACAATGCCCATAAATTAGACGAAGTAAAAGCCATTCTGGCTCCTTCGCATTTTGAGATAAAAAGCCTGAACGATATAGGATTTTTTGAGGATATTGAAGAAACCGGGTTAACCTTTCATGAAAATGCAGCTATTAAAGTAAATGCCATTTACAAGGTAAAAGGAATAGACTGCTTTGCCGATGACAGCGGATTGGAAGTAGAAGCTTTAAATAATCAACCGGGTGTTTTTTCTGCCAGATATGCTGGTGAGCATGGAAACCACGAAGCTAATAATCAAAAATTATTAAAAGAACTGGAAGGTCAATCCAATCGCAAAGCCTGTTTTAAAACGGTGATTGCGCTAAGCTTGAGAAAATCGATTCATTATTTTGAAGGAAGGGTAGACGGTACCATTGCCGAAAAAATGAGTGGAAGCAAAGGTTTTGGATACGACCCATTATTTATTCCGGATGGCTATGACCGAACCTTTGCTGATATGCCTGCCGAAATTAAAAACAGCATTAGCCATAGAAAAAGAGCATTGGAGGCCATGTTAAATGCATTGCCTTTGCTCCTAAGCAACGGAAAAATTATATAATACTGATCAGTAATTCCTTATACAAATTCTCATCCCCTGTATTGGTCATAATACCTTTGCTGCGCAAATCGAGGGTGTTTAGCGAATTCAAAATTTGTTCAATTTTGTGTGAAGGATAGTGCTTAAGGGCAGCTTTATAATCTTTTGCAAAGAACGGGTTGATTCCCAAAATGGAAGCCAATTCTGCATCCGATTTTGAACTGTTCAGGGCTGCCAGGTACACCTTATGGAAAAAGGTGTTCAAACCCGAAATAACCATGATAATGGGATTGTTTTTAACGTCGGAAGCAAAGAAGCTTAAAATTTTTGAAACCTTTCTGACATCATGTCTGGAGAGGGCATTTTGAAGTTCAAACACACTGTATTCCTTGCTTATTCCAATAAACTTCTCAATATCTGCAACCGAAATGGATTTTCTCTCTCCGAGGTTTAAGAAAATTTTGCTCAGTTCATTTTCAACGGTACTCAAATCATTTCCACACGATTCGGCAATGAGCTGCAAGCCTGCAGCATCGGTTTTAAAACCCTTTTCCTTCAAATAACCATTAATCCACTCGGCCAGGTTATAATCCGGAATTTTTGTGCTTTCAAAAACAACGTATCTGGAGAGCAGTTTAAATGTATTGGTTTTTTTTAATTGTCCATTTCCTCTGAATAAAAGCACTAAAACCGTGCTTTTTAGAGGGTTTTCGAGATAGGGATTCAGTACCTCCAGATTTTTGAGGTATTGGGCTTCTTTAATCACAAGCACCTGCCTTTCGGCCATCATAGGATAGCGCTTGGCGGCACCCACAATGGAAAGGGTATCCGTATCTTTGCCGTAATAAACCGATTGATTGAAACCCCGTTCCGCCTCGTTTAAAATTTCAGTTTCCAGGCGTTCACAAATTTTATCATTAAAATAAGGCTCATCCCCGCAAAGGGTGTACACAGGACTGTAATGTTTTAAATCCAGTTCGGTCATTAAGCCTTTAAACGATATGCCGGAACTTTGTTTTGCCATTGCTGCGAAATTGCAATTTAATCCCAACTTAATCAATAGGAGGCTTGCATAGCCTAATTATTTGAATTAGTTGAGATTAATCCCGATTTAGAAATTGTTATTGATTTTGTAAAAATTGGATTTACAATTTCTTAATCGTGGATTTATGCTGATTTTTTCTGTTATTTTGCTAACAAATGATGGGTATGAATACTTATTGAAGCAAAAAGCCTAAATAGAAGGGCATCAAAAAATGAAGGCATGGCCAGGGGTGATTTTAAGAAGGCCAGATTTATTGCGGTTAAAATTTTTTGCTGAGGTTTTATTTCAACAAGCATCACTTAACCATAACTCAGGTTGCTAACATCCATTTGAAAAATTTTAATTTCACTAACACCCCACTAAAACTTACCGAGAAGGAAGGCAAAATATGCGTGTATGACCCTCTGCGCAAAAAAAATATTTTGCTTACCCCCGAGGAGGAAGTAAGGCAAAAGTTAATCCATTACCTGCTCCATGAAAAGCAAATTCCGGCTGGGCTCATCGCAGTCGAAAGGGCTTTAAAAATAAATGGAATGCTAAAACGCTTTGATCTTGTGGTGTATCATTCGTCGGGTCATCCCCGTATGGCCATTGAATGTAAGGCTCCTTCTGTAAAACTTAGCCAAGATACTTTGCAACAGTTGGCGGTTTACAATATTCATTTAAGAGCCGAATTTTTAATGGTGAGCAATGGGTTGGAGCATTGGATCAGTCAGGTAAATTTTGAAACCCGTGAGATTCGGTTTTTGGTGGAGTTGCCGGATTTTTAGAATAAATTTTTACCTTTGCTATAAATACAAAATGCAAAAAATCATAACTGACAATATTGAAAAGATTAGATTATTATGTCAAGCACATAATGTTAAATCACTTTTTGCATTCGGGTCGGTATGTTCGGAGGATTTTGATGAAAACAGCGACATTGATTTATTGATTACTTTTAAATCAATGAATTATGCCGATTATGCAGATACGTACTTTACTCTAGCTAATAAATTTGAAGATTTGTTTCATCGTCCTGTGGACCTGGTTACCGATAAATCACTTTCAAATCCCTATTTCATTAAATCAGTTAACCAAGCCAAAACTCTGATTTATGACTGATGAAATACGGAAAAATCTGTTTGATATTCGTGAATCTATTTATTCTATTGAAAGCTATTTAGGTGAAAAACGCGATTTCGATATTTATATTAAAAATAAAATGCTCCGTAGAGCAATTGAAAGGGAGTTTGAAATAATTGGGGAAGCCATGAACCGGATTGATAAACAAGATTCAACTATTGAAATATCCGGTAAATTTCAGATTATTGGAATGAGAAATCGAGTAATTCATAGCTACGACAAAGTAGATGATGCAATAGTTTGGGGAACAATTATTCGTCATTTGTCCTTGTTAAAATCTGAAGTGGAGGTGTTATTATTATGATTTACTATAAACAAACTTCCTTAAGAGCCGAATTTTTAATGGTAAGCAATGGGTTGGAGCATTGGATCAGTCAAGTAAATTTTGAAACGCGGCAGATTTGGTTTTTGGTGGAGTTGCCGGATTTTTAGAATAATCTGTTTCATTATCCTGTAATACAAAAAGGAACTATGAACTTCTCAGCGAATACAGTAACTTTAATGTGGGTATTCCTAAAAGGTTTCATACCATTAGATCAGTTCATTTTTGCAAACAGGTCCGAAATGTCCAAAAATGTCAATGCAGCAATTGCTTAAAAGTCTGTTAGGCATTCATTTCAAAGCGGTAGGGCGGTTACCCTAAATTTTAAAAACAAGTGTTAATTATACCAAAGCAATGAAGAAGTGAACCCGAAAGGAGAAAAAAGCCTATCGAGTATATTTAGCAACTTCACAAAAAAAAGAGGTTTTCATTTGAATGAAAACCTCTTTTTAGATGTATAAAAAAGTGATACAGCTATCAATAATTGCTGCCGCCTATTTTATAATTAACACCAAAACTTGCAACATATGGGGCACCAATATTTAGGTCAAAATTTGCTCCGAATTGTTCGGTAAAGTAGTAACGTATTCCAATTGGTGTTATACCGGCGGTAATCCGGCCTTTTAAATCGTCGAAAACAGTAAAGGTTTCATCCTTTGAATCTGATTTAATAGACCACAAGACATAACCTATTCTCAAACCTGAATAGATATCCAATTTAGGGTTGTCTTTAATAAAATGAAATTTTGGCGTAAGGCCAAAATGGGTTCTTCTGAGTGTATAGTCGAAATTTTCGGTAACGATATTTCCGCTATCATTAAAATACCAGTTATCCTTCACCGTTCCCTTCATACCTTGTGTAGTAAAATGGAAGCCTAAGCTAAAATTATCTGTAATTCCATAGTCGGCACCCAAAATAATAACAGGGCTTACTTTTACAGAAGTTTCACCTTCACCATCAGTAAATAGTCCTTTAACAAAACTTCCAGTAAGACTGTAACCCACATTAAGTGTAGCGACGGTTTGACCTTTAGCACTTTGAGCTTTTGTTGAGAATCCCAATAAAAGAAACAGGGATGTGAGCAGAGTTAATTTTAATTTTTTCATAATTTTATTTAAGTTTTTTCTAAGTGGTTTCAAAGGTTCACATAAACTTTTGAATTTCAAAGGGATTTATAAATTTATGTCTTTTTATTTCAATGGATTATTTTCAAAACAATCATAAATGTTACTCGATTGCTATCAGTAGTAAATAGAATTATCTTTGCCCCTTATTTATGGAACGTCGTGTTAGAGTGAGATTTGCGCCCAGTCCAACCGGGCCATTGCATATTGGAGGGGTAAGAACTGCCCTTTACAATTAGTTGTTGTTGAGCATCTCTAAAAAATAATACGATAATAATACGGAATTGTCGTTTTAAAGATTATTCAAAAGTTTTTTAATACCTGTGTTTTAATTTATTTTTGAGTTATGGAAATTTTGACCATTGAAATAGATACCCATGAACATGCTGAGGAGATAAAGAAGAATCTTAAAAAAAATCCTCATGTAAAAAATCTTCATTCGTCAAAATCTTTAACCGATGAAGATATGGTTCTTGGAATCGGCCGTCCATTCTCCAATGAAGAACTGGAACATTATTTAAATCAACAGGATTTTAATGAAGTATTGTCTAAAGAAAATGCCTGGGTTGAAATAAAAAAACATCAAAAATGAATATTGAGTATTCAAAGGCAGCAATTCGTCAGTTAGCTAAGCTGGGCGACTATGTTGAGAGTTTGAATACTGAAAATGCCTGTGAGAGATTCCTGAGAAAGTTTATGGCAGAGATCGAAAGTTTTGCGGTTAACAATGCACAATTTGCTTTATGCAATAATAAGATATTAAAAAAAAGAGGATGGAGTTGTGCCACAATTGACAAGTGGATAATAGCTTTTACTTTAAACAATAAAATATTTTCAGTAAAACTTATAGTTCTTGGTTCAGCTTTAAAATAGCGTACAAACTATAAATCCTATTAACTATTTTCTATAGCTTCATTTTCAAATTTTCAAATTCATTTTTGAAATCATATCATAAATCGTAATTCTAATCCCGATTGCTATCGGGAGTAAATAGAATTATCTTTGCCCTCTATTTATGGAACGTCGTGTTAGAGTGAGATTTGCGCCCAGTCCAACCGGGCCATTGCATATTGGGGGGGTAAGAACTGCCCTTTACAACTATTTATTTGCAAAAAAAAATGGAGGTGATTTTTTGTTGCGTATCGAAGATACCGATCAAAGTCGTTTTGTGCCGGGAGCCGAAGACTATATTGTTGAAACCTTTAAATGGCTTGGCATTAGCTATGACGAAGGTGTAGGCATTGGCGGCCCGCACGCGCCCTACCGCCAAAGTGAACGACAACCAATTTACAAGCAGTATGCCGATCAGTTAATTGCCGATGACAAGGCCTATTATGCTTTTGATACTCCTGAAGAATTGGACGAAATGCGGACCCGGCTTGAGGCAGGAAAAATGCCATCAAAATATGATGCGGCCAGCCGAATGACCATGAAAAACAGTCTGACCTTGAGTGAAGACGAAGTAAAAGAGCGACTTGCCAACAATGAGCCTTTCGTGATTAGGCTAAAACTTCCACGAAAAGAGGAAGTGCGTTTTCACGATATCATACGGGGTTGGGTCGTGGTGCAAACCGCGCAAATGGACGACAAAGTGTTGTACAAAAGCGATGGCATGCCTACTTATCACTTAGCCAACGTCGTGGATGATTATCTGATGAAAATATCCCACGTGATACGAGGCGAAGAATGGTTGCCTTCGGCTCCTTTGCATGTAATGCTTTACCGCTATTTAGGGTGGGAAGCCGTGATGCCGCAATTTGCCCATTTGCCTTTGTTATTAAAGCCCGAAGGAAATGGAAAACTGAGCAAACGGGATGGAGATAAATTGGGCTTTCCCGTGTTTCCTTTGGAATGGAAAGATCCGGCTACAGGGGAAATATCCAGTGGATACCGCGAATCGGGTTATTTGCCGGCTGCGGTTATTAATATGCTTTCCTTTTTGGGATGGCACCCCAGCGATAACCGTGAAATGTTTAGCCTTGATGATTTGTTCAGCGAATTTACCCTGGAAAGGGTGAGTAAAAACGGGGCAAAGTTTGATTTGAACAAAGCCTTATGGTTTAACCATCAATATTTGCAACTTCAAAATAATGCGGAGATAGCGGCTGAACTATTACCCTTGGCATTATCCAATGGATACCACGTTGATTTAGATTATCTGGAAAAAACAGTGGGATTGATGAAGGAAAAAGTAAATTTTGCCAGGGAAATATTAGAAAAAGGGACCTATTTATTTATCGCCCCAACCCAATTCGACGAAGGGGTTATTTCAAAAAAATGGAAGCAGGGTGTCCCTGATTTTTTAGAATCTTACCTGGAAAAAATAAATGCCTTATCAAACTATCAGGCCACAGAATTGGAAAATTCTTTTAAAAATTTAGCGACAGAATTAAATCAAAACCCTGGTCATTTAATGCAACCTTTGCGGGTAGCGGTGAGTGGGGAAGCAGGGGGTCCCCCAATTTTCGAAATGCTTGAATTGCTCGGTAAAGAGGAAGTGAACAGGCGGATTGCCAAAGCAGTAGCTGAGATACCGCTAAGTTAGGGCCTGCTGAAAAAGTTCAGTGTGCGTGCAGGACGAGGCGGCAAAGCGCAG
>CAZTXB010000005.1:0-208938 GCA_964617955.1 uncultured Chitinophaga sp. | reverse complement strand
GCTTTGCCGCCTCGTCCTGCACGCACACTGAACTTTTTCAGCAGGCCCTAAATAAATTCAGCTTTGCTTTTAGCGACTAAAATGGATACTTGACAATGGGACACATCAAGAAATATAAAAAAAAACCGGTTGAAAGAAAGTAAGTCGGCTGTGTTGAGAGGCTTTGCCATAAAGGCTTGAGACTATATATTCAATCTCGCTCAGCCTTTAGCGCTTCAATTAAAAAATGGGCAAGGGTTTATTTTCAGCTTCGCATGTTGTGAAACACTGCCTGAACATCTTCGTCCTCCTCTAACCTGTCGATCAGCTTGTTGACTTGTTCTGCCTGTTCGGCGGTGAGCTCAACTGTAGTAAGTGGAATTCGCTCCTTGTCGACTGAAACAATAGGGATTTGAAGTTCTTCTAATCCTTTTTGCATATTGCCAAAATCGGTGAAAGCGGTATAGATCAGGGTTTCTCCTTCAGCTTCTTCAATTTCCTCAAGACCAAAATCAATCAAGGCAAGCTCGAGGTCATCTATGTTTTGGTTGCTTGGATCAATTTTGAAGATGCATTTACGCTCGAAAATAAAATCGAGAGAACCACTTTTACCAATTTCAGAATTACTCTTCTTGAAAGCCAGGCGGATATTGGCAACCGTGCGAGTGGGGTTATCCGTGGCCGTTTCAACCAAGATACCCACTCCAAAGGGTCCCATGCCTTCATAAACCACTTCAGCGTAATCCTTCTGATCCTTTGATGAAGCGCGGCTGATCGCTGCATCGATTCTGTCTTTAGGCATGCTTTCGGATTTGGCATTTTGAATGGCAACCCTTAATCTCGCATTGTTGTCTGGGTCGGGGCCGGCCTGTTTAACGGCCATGGCTATTTCCTTGCCAATGCGGGTAAAGGTTACTGCCATTTTCCCCCAGCGCTTCATTTTTCTCGCCTTTCTAAATTCGAATGCTCTTCCCATTATGCTTTAAAAATTAATCTGTTAGTTCGGTTGAATTTGGTTTACCCATTTTGCAAAGTTGATCATAATTTCGGTACTTTTCTCTGGTTCTTCAATCATTCCTAAATGTCCGGAGTTTTCTAAAATTTCGAACATGGATTTTTTAGTCAGTGAGGCTTGATAGGCGAGGTCAGACAATGGCAAATGCGCATCATGCTTTCCACAAATAAACAACCAGGGTAAATTTGAATTTTTCAACACTTCCAATCTGTCAGGCCTGTTCATCATAGCTGTCAGGCCGGCTTCGACAGAAGCTACACCGGTATTGCCAATTATAGAATTTGCTCTGTTTAAAAATTGGGACCTGCGGTTTGGCGCTGCGAACAAGCCCTCTACAAACACTTTAAAAAAGGCCTCTACCGGATTGTTTTTCAGGAACTCGAGTGTTTTGGTCCTGTTCTCCAATTTTTCAGCACTATCCTTTCTGGCCGAACTATGAAAAAGTGCAGCTGCTGCCATTTCGTTCTCATAATCCAAAACCATTTGAGCTACGACGTATCCTCCCATGCTGTGACCTATAACTATAGGTTTTGAAAGTTTTTCTTCTCTTATCACTCTCATGACTGCGTCAGACAAATAACCTATGGTGAGATTGGATGGAAGAGGACTTTTCCCAAAACCAGGGAGGTCGATGACGATGCATTTAAATGCATTGGAAAGGGTTGAAATAACTTCATTCCAAATAGTGATATTTTCATTGAAGCCATGTAAAAAAACAAGGGGCAACCCTTCACCTTTAATTTGATAGTGAATGGGTAGCCCCTTAAATACAATTTGCACCCCGAAAGACGAATTGAATTTTAAAAATATTTGTATCGGTAGTCCTTGATGTTTGCTTTTTTGCGCAAGGCATCCATTACCCCTCCATCAACCGATTGCTTCAATTGATCGATAGCAACCTTTTGCTGTTCATCGAAATTGGTTGGCAGCTGAGGCCTGTTCACAATACTTGCCCAAAGCACACACACTACGTTATCGCCTCTTACAACAGGGGAAAAAGTATTGGTTTTGATTCCAAATAAAGTTCCTAATGCTTTGAGGTCATAGCCTATGCCAGGGATATTATCGTTAGAAAAAACTTGCTCCTGAATCAATTCAGGAATTGAATTCATATTTTTGGCGAGTTCTTCTATATTTTTCGATTTTTTGAGTGCGGCTTTAAATTTAGCCTCGAGCATATCGGCCTTTTTTCTGTTGCGCACTGCCACCTCAAGGTTGGAGCGAACTTCATCAATGGTAGGCAAGCCTTCATTCCTCAATTTGGTGCATTTAGCAATCAAATACTGGTTATTGAAACTCATCATATCCGATACGGCCCCTTCTTTGGTTTTCTCATCATATATCCATCTGATAATTTGCTTAGGATCTGAAATACCGGGTATGGAAATGTCATTTTCTTTAATGTTATAGGCAACGCGTTTGTTCAAACCTTTTGATTCGGCTGCTTTGCCAAAATCTTTGGCTGTTCGGGCAAGGGATAGAAAATCATTGGCTGCACTTGAAGCATTTTTTACAGTATTACGTCCTGAAGTGATGCTTTGACTTAGAATGGCCAGTTTAATTAATTTGCTTGATTTTGGGGAGGTGATTTTCGCTATATGAAGTCCCATTGCGTCATTTACCACAAACAATTGACCTTCGGGCATTCCCTGTGCTTTTTTGTAAAAGTCAGGAGTTACGGTGGTGCTTGAGCCGTTGATATAGCCTAAGTCTCCACCAACCTGTCCGGTTCCGTCGGGGTTTAGCATAGCCGCCTGCTCAAAGCTTGTTTTTTTGCTTAGCAAGTCCCCGAATACCGTATTTACTTTTGCCTGAGCCGCCATGGAGTCAGCTTGTGTCTGGCCGCTCATCGAAATCAAAATATGACTTACTTTAAAAGTTTCGAATGAATCTCTTTTTGTGTCGGCAATTTTATAAATGCTGTATTTGCCATTGTTGTAGATAGGTCCGATCATTCCACCACTGTCGAGGGCAAAAAGTTGTGGTTCAAGATCTTTATCAACTTCACCAATTCGCTTGTAGGTACCATCCCAGGGATTTTCGCTGTTCATAATATTGACGAACACGGAGTCGTATTTAGCCAGTCTCAGTTTTTCATAATTTTCGGCAGCCCAGGTTTTGGTTGCCATGGTATCTTCGGAGGTCGGCTCAAAGCTAAAGGTTACAAATTCAATATCGCGTGAGGATTCTTGTTTGTACTTATCCTTATGGTCGTTCAATTCTTTTTTAAGCTCAGCATCGGTTATTTTTATGGAGGCATCGGGGATGGTCGCATATTGCATTTTCACAAAACTGCCGGTCACCGAATTTCTAGAATCTTCGAACTGAGCTTTGGCTTCAATTTTGGTCGTATAGCAGGCACCTTTAATAACCGAAGCATATTTCTTACCCATGGTGTTTTGAATCAGGCTTTCTTCAAACTGAACCCAGGATGCTTTTTTAGCCGGATCAGCTTCCATGTCCTCTTGTAAAAATTTAATTAAACGGTTCTTATCAAATGAACCGCCTTGCTGAGTGAAAGCTTTAACAACAGCCTCGTCAGGGTTCTCACCATAGGTCATGTCGGCCAATTCAGCGCCCGATATGCGAATGCCAATACCATCGTATTCCTTTGCAAAAATGTTATCCTGTAAAAATGAATTCCAGGCTTGTTCGGAATATTGGGCTTTCGTGTTCTCATCGATTTTAACACCGGGGTTATTTTGTTCAAGCTGAAGCAGCATGTTATTTAACCTGACATTAAATTCTTCGTATCCAATTTTTTTGCCGCGAATTATGCCCACGTTTAAGCCGCTGTCGCCAAATATGCCACCCCGGTCACTTTTAATCAGATCGGAAATAACAAAAAGCATTAAGGAGCCCAGGATAACCAGAAATAAGCATCCGGTTTTTTGTTGTATTTGTTGGATAATGGCCATCTACGTATATAATTATTTTAAAGGCCGCAAATTAAAGGATTTTGAGTGGAATTGTCAAAAAGAAAAATGGCCCTGAATGTCATCTTTTATATTAAAAAAGTTTTACGCGTTTAAACAAGCGATGAGGTTCCAAGTCGTTCAAAATCAAACTAAAACAAATGCGATTGCCAAATGAATGGATTCTTTGATTCGCCTGCATGTCATTTAAGGCAACAGATTGGCTTAAAGGAAAGTAAATGATGAAGGATTCCGGAATGATGTCTAACGCGATTCCCGCGCTATAAATCATGGGAACCTCTTTCCCATTCTTATCGGTGATGGCGCTTTTTTGCATGAGGCAAAAATCGGCATAGGGGCGAAATGGAATTTTCCCCGGCAAGTGACTGCTCACATTGATCGTCAAAAACCCTTTTAAAAAATTGCCCAGATTGCCCTTGAGTTTCATATGGTCGTCGCCTGGCGTAATGGCATTTTGCCAAACGACTGTGTTTGCTCCTCTTCCAGCCAGTGTGTGTTCCATGCCATAATCGAATTCGCCATTTTTTGAGCCAAGGCGATACATGAACAGTCCGTTGTCGGCTTTTCCATTTGAAATAAAGTTGCCGGCAAAGGCCCTTAGGGATAGTCCTCTGTTTTTCTTGCCAAAAGTTTTTAAGAAAGTTACTTCGAGTCCGGGTTTAAAATAATAGTCTGATTTATTGTTTTTGTACTTTCCCGATTCAATAAAGGCCCTGAACTGATAAGGATTAATCACCCTTTTATTTTGGTGTATAAATACAAGACGGGCAAAATGATAATCTATAGGGGCGATATTGGTTTGGAACCAGCTTTTTTGTTGTGTGCTGTCGGGTGTTTCCGTGGCTTTTTTCAGCCATCTGGCAGCAATATTTGAATATTCAATTTCAACCATGTTGCGAATTGGGCTTCGCAAGTTTTTAGGTTTAAATAAAAAGTGAAGGTATCCTATCGACCTGTAATATGTGTAATTTTCTTTAATAGGTGTGTAGTTGAATGATGCATTTTTCAGTCCTAAATCGATGGTTTGAAAATAATTTAATGGGGTCAATTTGTAATTGAAATTTGCATAGCCATTGAGGGTTTGGGTACTGAAAGCAAACAATGGCATGATCATGTATTCAAGTTTTTTTACCGGAATGGCCCAGTTATGTAATCCCGCCCCTAGCATTAAACCATTGTGAATATTGAATCCAAGGGCCGGCAACACATAAAGATCGCGTTTGGGGTTCACATCAGGTCTGGTCAACAATTTAACCGAGGGGGTGGGCCAACGTTTAAGGAGACTACCGGAGGAGTATATATTGTTTTTTCGATTGATATCAAATACGGATTTATTGGGATCTAATATAATTTTTACATTCCTGAACGAGCCGGCATTTCCGGCAAATGAAATTTCACCATTTTTAGTCCATCCCATTTTCAGCACCTTGTCCTGATCATAGTACCCTATTGGCGTTGGCATGACTGAATTCGTATAAACCTTTAAGCTGTCGCTGCCCGGTGCCATTTTCAGCTTAGTAATTTTAAAATCGAACTTAAAGTCACTTTGAATTTGTGTTTGGAAAAACCAATCCAGCTTTTGGCCGGATACTTCTTCGAAAACGGTTTGCATATCGGCCGGCAGCGGATGTTTGAATTTCCAGGTTTCGTAATAAGTTTTGAAACATTTTTTGAAGAGTTCCTGACCGAGAAAATCTCGCAGGTGTTTAAATATATAAGAACCTTTGCCATAAACGATGGCCCCATAATTTAGATCTGTAAATGTTTCAGAAGCTTGTCCCAATGCTTGCGAGCTGTTTTGGCGCGCGGCATTGATGGCCATTAAATCCAGGCTGAAATCGGAGGCCAGGTCGATGAGGTTTTGTTGTTTTGTTTGTTGCCATTCCGATTTAGAAAATTTCATGGCCTGGGCTTCGAAATAACTGTTAATCGATTCATCCATCCATGGGTAGCGTCTTTCGTTAGAAGCCAAAATGCCATAAAACCAGTTATGACCAACCTCGTGAATAATCACTTCCCTGTTTAGAAAATCGCAAACGGTGATCATAGGATATTCCATTCCTCCTCCGGCCTTGAGCTCACTTTTTACTACGCTGGCATGAGTGTAAGGATAAACACCTGCATTCTCGGAGTAATATACGAGTGCCGTTTTAATAGATTCAAGGTTTCTGGCGTTCAAATCTTCCTTTTTTTGGCTATAGACACAAGTTTCAATTTCTCTGCCTCCGATGTTGACGGAACCGGTAACTATGCCGAAATTTTTTGAAGCAAACCAAGCGAAGTCATGTATAGAATCCTGAATAAAGTGGAGGGTTTTTAGAGAGGTTTTACAATAGATGTTTTCTACAACACTCACATCTTGGCCTTTGTAGGCTTTGTAATTTATTTCTTCTGGGTTTTGAAGACGTCCTGTAGCTGCGACAATATAGTTTTTGGGCAGAGAAATAAAAACCTCGTATTTCCCGAATTCAGAATAAAATTCACCTTGGTTTAAATAAGGCAAGGGGTTCCAGCCATTGGTGTCGTATACTACAGGCTTGGGGTACCATTGCGTCATATTATAAGTTTGGCCATCATGGCCAAGCCTTGAAAAAACTTTTGGTATTTTTACCAAAAATGGGGTGCTTATTTCACAGTGCGCACCAGGCAGCAAAGGCTTTTGTAATTGAATTCTTGCAAGGTCCTGATTCAGTTCATCGAAATTCCAGGTGCATCGCTTGCCATCTTCTAAAAAGTCAAGGGAATCTATAAATCCTTTATCCTTTTCATCGGAAAAGTAAAAAGCCGTTTCCCCATTCTCTAAAAATTGCTTGGCAAAAGCAGTTTCTTTATTTTTATAGGCATTGGGCCAAAGGTGAATAAATAGCTCATTCAGGGTATCCTGAGAATTGTTGAAGTAGTGCATGGTTTCAAAGCCCCTAAGCTTATGGTTTTGGTCGTCGAGGGTAACCGATATAGAGTAATCAACCTTTTGCTGCCATGATGCTTGTTTAATGCTTTGAGTGAAACCAACAAAGGGGGAGCTAAAATAAATAAACCAATAAAGGGGTCGTGAGAAAGTCATGAAGTGAATAATGTCTATAAAACAGGCCTCAAATTTACATTTGGTTAGTCCATTGTTACACATAATTGTTAAATTTGTAGTAAGTTTAGATAAAATGCTATGATGTTGGACGATGAATTTGGCGGTAACCATGAAGATTCACGCGAATTGGCTGAACGATTTGAGCGCATGCTGGAAGAAGATCTCATAAACTACATGAGTGATGAGGAGCTTGAAGAGATTGTAGAGTATTTTTTTAACGAGAATCAGCCGTCAAAAGCCTTAAAGGCCATTGAAATAGCCAACAAGTTATATCCTTTCGAAACCTTTTTTTATTTGCGCAAGGCACAGGTTCTCATCATGTATGGAAAGCTGAAAGAATCATTGGATATTATTAATACGGCCCTTTTGTTTGAACCCTCCGATCCGGAGTTGTATATTATTAAAGGAGAAATACTCGATCAGCTCGAAGATTATACCTCCGCCATTGAGAATTACAAAACAGCCTTACCAATGGCTGAAAATCCATCAGAGATTTACTTGAACATTGCCTTTTCACTGCAAAGTTTAGGCAAAAACGCTGAGGCCATCAATTGGCTGAAGAAAATTGTTGCCGGTGGAGGTCAAAATGAACACATCCTTTATGAGATTGCCTTCTGCTACGAGCTCTTGGATTTAGACGACGACTGCATCCGTTTTTTCGAGGCCTATATTGAGAACGAGCCCTATTGTGCGGTGGCCTGGTTTAATTTGGGACTGGCCAGTTTGAGGAAACTTGACTTTGATAAGTCGCTCTGGGCATTGGACTATGCGGTTATTACCGATGAAAATTATTCGACAGCCTGGTTCACCAAAGGAAATTGTTTAATGGAGTTGGATCGATTTGAAGAAGCTCTGGAATCCTATTTTAAGGTGATTGAATTGGATGGACCGGAAGCCATGGCTTATTGCAACATCGCCAATTGTTATGAAGAATTGGGCAACATATCTAAAGCGAGATCATTTTACAAGTTGGCGGTAAAGGAGGACCAGGAGCTCTCCGAGGCTTGGTTGGGCATAGGAATGACCTTTAAAGAGCAGGAACGCTACCATGACGCCCTTTTTTATGTGAAGCGGGCTTTGCGTGATGATCCTGAAAATACAGAGTACCTGCTGGAGTTGGCCGATATTTTTTATCATCTTGAAATGATTGAAGAGGCGGAACAACTTTATGAGAAAATCACCCTACTCAACCCAGCTATGGTTGAAGCATGGCTCGATTGGTCGCATACTCAAGCAGAACAAAATTTTGTTGTGAATGCCATAAAGTTACTCGAAGATATATATCCGACCAATAATGACAATGTTCAGGTAATCTACAGGTTAGCATCTTATTATTTTCTTCAGGGTGAGCTTAAGCAAGGGGCTGTTTATCTTCAATTGGCATTAAGCAAAAACTTTTCAGAGCGCCATATGTTCTTTTTACATGCTCCCGGATTAGAATCCTCAAAGTTTGTAAATGAAATCATAAATTTGCACCAGCCAAAAACAAGTTAATGACCGGATGGTATAAAAGTTCATCTATCCGCATTCTACTTCAGAGGTATTTAGTGAGTATTACAAGAAAAGTATAGATGAATTTTGAAATAAGTAAATTGCCGAAAAGGGAAGTTAAACCCAGAGAGAGTGGATTAACGATGGTTATGGATAAAGGATTAAGTTTGCGTGAAGCAGAAGACTTTATATCGGTAGCCGGTTCATACACTGATTTATTAAAACTGGGATTTGGCACTTCCTATGTCACCCCAAATCTAAAAGAAAAAATAGCGCTTTATCAAAGTGCCAATATCCCTGTTTACTTCGGAGGAACCTTGTTTGAGGCCTTTGTGGTAAGAGGGCAAATTGAAGACTATATTCGATTATTAGAGAAGTACAAGCTGAGCCACTGTGAGGTGAGTGATGGTTCCATGGAAATTACCGAGGAAGAAAAATGCAATTACATACATAGATTGTCGAAGTATGTAACCGTATTATCGGAGGTGGGTTCTAAAGACGCTGAAAAGATAATTCCGCCATACAAGTGGATTGCCATGATGCAGGCTGAAATCCAGGCTGGCGTGTGGAAAGTTATTGCCGAGGCAAGAGAAGGTGGGAATGTAGGCATATTCAGAGGAAGCGGGGAGGTGCGATCAGGCTTGGTAGAAGAAATACTTACCAAAATACCACAGGAAACTATTTTATGGGAAGCTCCTCAAAAGAGTCAGCAAGTATGGTTTATAAAATTGTACGGCGCTAATGTAAGTCTGGGAAATATTGCTCCCAACGAAGTCATTCCTCTCGAAACGCTGAGATTGGGATTAAGAGGGGATAGTTTCGATTTTTTTCTCTAAACCTTCTTCCTTCTTACCAGCATAAACTGCACGTTGTGAACCAGAATTCCAGGTTGTTTGTCGTTGAGACCAAAAAACACTTTGTAAACCCCTGAAGTTGGAACATCAAATGGAAGATCAATAATTTGATCGGAAGTATCCTTGTTTTTAGAGAAGATAAACTCATCCTGTAGATTAAAAACCTGGATGGAGGCCATGGCTCCATCGACCTTGTGGTTCATGATGAAGATATAGTCATAGCCTTTTTCAGCGGCAAATTCGGTATTGTACCACATGCCGTCCGTCATTTCCAATTCTTCACTTTTTACGTAATTCCACCCAATGCTTGGATTGATTTCTTTAACTTGAGCTTTTGAAAAAAGACTCACAGACAAAAAGATTAATATGGTTAAGTATTTCATTGATTGGGTAGGTGCAAATTTAATGCTAGTTTTCATAAGCACAGACGTAATTTCTATAAAAAGGTGAACCTTTTATGTAAAAAAAAATTAAATTTTTAAAAAAAATCAAAGCGCTACCTTTGCAAATCAAAATGGCGAAAACAATAGCAATAGCAATACATGGAGGTGCGGGAACCCTTCTCAAAAAAGACCTCTCATCCGACCTGGAAAAGGCGTATTTGAGCACCTTGAATAATGCCATAGAAACCGGTTACAAAATATTGCAATCGGGGGGGAGTGCTGTCCACGCGGTGGAAATGGCAGTCTCTCATATGGAAAATTCGCCTTTGTTTAATGCAGGAAAAGGTTCGGTTTTTAATGCAGCAGGTAAGCACGAAATGGATGCTGCCATTATGGAGGGCAAATTTTTGAAATGCGGTGCAGTGTCGGGTATCAACCATATTAAAAATCCAATTGGGCTTGCCAGAGCCATCATGGATAAATCGGAGCATGTTTATTTAATTTCGGAGGGAGCACTTGATTTTGCTCGGTTGAACAACATAGAATTTGAAGATGACCACTACTTTTACGACGCGAAACGCTATAAACAATGGGAGGAATTAAAAGGGAGTGCAGTTTATAATTTAGATCATACGCCTGAAAAAAAATTTGGAACCGTTGGGGCGGTGGCTATTGATTCAGAGGGAAATCTGGCAGCAGCAACCAGCACAGGTGGAATGACCAACAAAGCCCTTGGTAGAGTAGGCGACAGTCCAATTATAGGGGCAGGTACCTATGCCAATAATAAAACGTGTGCGGTAAGCTGCACAGGGCATGGCGAACTCTTTATTAGGGCTGTGGTTGCGTACGATATTTCGTGCCTCATGGAGTATAAGGGGTATTCACTTAAGCAAGCCTGCGAGATAGTGGTCATGGACAAATTGGTTAAAATAGGCGGTGAAGGAGGTCTGGTTGCCATCGATAGTTCCGGTCACATCGAAATGCCCTTCAACTCAGAAGGCATGTACAGGGGGAGTATCGATTTGAAGGGTGAACGCCATTTGGCTATTTATCGCTAAAAATGCCTTTTTATGGGTTCATGATGATTGGAACAGCCCAATTATTAAGGGAACCTTGGAAATTTTTTAAAGTCTGGGTCTCTCTTTTCAAGAAAAGCATTTTTACCTTCTTGTGCTTCTTCCATTAAGTAGTACATGAGTGTAGCGTCGCCTGCAAACTCCATCAAACCCCGTTGTCCGTCGAGTTCAGCATTCAAACCCCTTTTGATCATTCTAAGTGCCATGGGACTTCTTTTCATCATTATTTGGCACCATTCAATGGTTTCATTTTCAAGCTCGCTCAGCGGTACCACCTTGTTTACCATGCCCATTTTTTCTGCCTCAATAGCCTTGTATTGTTGGCATAAAAACCAAATTTCTCTGGCCTTTTTCTGGCCTACGTGTCTAGCCAGGTAACTGCTGCCGAAGCCGGCGTCAAAACTACCCACCTTTGGTCCGGTTTGACCGAATATGGCGTTTTCTGAGGCAATGGTTAAATCGCAAACCACATGCAAAACATGTCCTCCTCCAATGGCGTAACCATTCACCATGGCGATGACCGGCTTAGGGATTTCTCTTATTTTTTTATGCAGGTCCAGAATGTTTAATCTGGGTACGCCATCTTCTCCAATGTACCCACCAATACCTTTTACATTTTGATCACCGCCGCTGCAAAAAGCCTTGTCGCCTACCCCTGTAAACACGATTACAAATATGTCCTGTGCTTCACGGCAATAGTCCATGGCCTCAAGCATCTGAATGGTGGTTTCAGGCCTAAAAGCGTTGTAGACCTCAGGTCGGTTAATGCTTATTTTAGCGATGCCTTCGTGCGATTCGAAAAGAATATCAGAGTAGTGTTTTATGGTATGCCAATTTATCATAATTGTATGTATTAGTGTGTGTTCATTGAAGCGTTATCAGTAATAGTTAGGATACACCATCAATTTTCAATTTTTTAAAATCACTGTAAAAATTAATATTGGATTCAGAATCCGTAAAAACTTCCAGAATTCCGGGACTTTCGGAATTGCAGAGAAGGCTGTTCAGACCTTTTTCCAAATCCTCGAACGTTTCTGCTTTCCGGTAGTCAAATCCAAATTCAAGGGCCATGCTTTCCGCATTGCGAGAGGACCGGGTTGCGAAAAATGATTCGCGCTCTGGTAAATCGCTCGGGCCCTCCAGCAACCTGAAAATTCCACCACCGCCATTATTCATAACAACGATTTTAAAATTAGGTTTTAAGTAAGGGTTCCAAAGACCATTGATGTCATACAAAAATGATAAATCTCCGGCGATGAGTAAAACCATTTTTTCAGTGACCATTGAGAATCCTGCGGCCGTGGAGTTGCAGCCGTCGATGCCACTGGTACCTCTATTGGCAAAAATTTCTTCATTCCTGATCAGGTTAGCCAGAAAACTCACATAACGAATGGTCATTGAATTACCTACATGCAAAACCATATCTTCAGGTATTTTTTTGAGCAGACTCGCTAAGGCAGTAAATTCATTATACCTTTCCTCATTGAGCAACTTGTTCATGGGAAGGGAAGTTAAATTTGAAACTTCACTCCATTTCGATACATACTCACCTTTGAGAGGGTTCAGAGCGTTTTGGAGGCTATTTAAAAAATGTTCAGGCAAGACCTCTATTTCCAATGGATTGGTTTGAAAAGGATTTGCGATGCTATGATTATGTGTTAAATGCCAATGGGCAAGCGGTTTGTTTCCTTTAATAAAATTTTTGAAGCCTTTCGAAATGGTAAATTTGCCTAGGGTAATTAACAGGTCAGGTTTTAATTCATTTAACTGCTCTTGGCTGGCAAGGGTGAGCATGGCATCCCAATGATGAGTGCTTTGATGCAGATGCAAACCGCTGATAACGTCAGCCAATACTACTGCTTTGCCAGTTTCATAGAGCTTGGTAAAGGATTGCTTGAGCTCCGGGCCGGCAAAACCCGCACCGGCAAAAATCAGAATTTTTTTATATTGGGTTAAAACGTTCGGTTGAAGTTGTAGAAAATCTGAGGCGTTCTTAACCAATGTGGACCTTACTGAAATTGAATCTTCAGCATCAGAGGGTTTGTTTTCAAGGTATTCAAAAGGTTCATGTTTGTGAGCATAAAGGGGCTCATCAAGCGGAACATTAACATGTACAGGTCCTTGCACGGGGTAAGCACATTGGCGAATAACCTTTGCCACATCCAATTCAGAGGATAGCGGGTCGAAGGTGTAAGAGGAAAGGATGTGATTGGCAAATACATTGGTTTGCCTGATGCATTGGCCATCCCATTGATCGATGAGATGGGCCGGGCGATCGGCGGTAATAACCAGCAAAGGGATTTGAGAATAAAAGGCCTCACAAATCGCCGGATAAAAGTTGAGTACTGCAGTACCCGACGTGCATAGTAAGACCACGGTTTGTTTCAGACCCATGGCCATTCCTAAGGCCGTGTAGGCGGCTGAACGCTCATCAATTAGAGCATGACAAATGGATTGAGGATGGCGGGTGAAGGCGAGGGTGAGTGGCGCATTTCTGCTTCCGGGGCATATTACAACATGCCGTATTCCGGAATCTACTATTTGGCTAACCAGATTGTTGACCGCCCTTTGCAATGTTGTATCCCCTGTAACAGGGCTATTAACTTATTTTAGAAATTCATCAACGCTGTGACTTTCAATTCCAAAAGCCTCACCAACACCGGTATGAACAACTTTACCATGCAAAATATTTAAACCGTGCTTAAGTTCTTTATTTTCAATACATGCCCTTTTCCATCCTTTATTGGCAAGTTGTAAGGCATAAGGGAGGGTAGCGTTGGTTAAAGCGAGAGTTGAGGTGTAAGGCACTGCGCCCGGCATATTGGCCACGCAATAGTGAATGACGCCATCAACTACAAACGTTGGATCGGCATGAGTGGTTGGGCGTGTGGTTTCGAAACAGCCTCCCTGGTCAACAGCCACATCCACCATCACAGCACCTTCTTTAATGGTTTTGAGCATGTCGCGGGTCACTAGATTGGGCGCCTTGGCTCCTGAAATTAATACAGCGCCTATAATAAGATCGGCTTCTTTAATGGCTTGGCGAATGTTATATTCACTCGAGTAAAAAGTGTGAACATTCGCAGGCATAATATCATCAAGGTAGCGCAGTCTTGGGATGGAAACGTCCATAATGGTTACCAATGCACCAAAACCGCAAGCCATTTTGGCTGCCTGAGTTCCAACAATACCGCCCCCTAAAATGAGCACATTGGCAGGTTTAACCCCCGGTACGCCTCCCAATAGAATTCCTCTTCCACCCATTGGCTTTTCCAAATATTTAGCCCCTTCCTGAATACTCATTCTTCCGGCCACTTCACTCATTGGGATAAGCAGCGGCAAGCTTCTGTCTGCTTTTTCAACCGTTTCGTAAGCAAGGCAAACCGCGCCACTGTTAATCATAGCTCTGGTTAATGGCTCGTGGCTAGCAAAATGGAAATAGGTAAAAATAAGTTGGTCGTTTTTGATAAGTTTGTATTCCGAATCAATTGGCTCTTTTACCTTTATGATCATTTCGGCAACCGCATAAACCTCCTCAATGCTTGGAAGCATGTTGGCTCCTGCTTTAACATATTCCTCGTCAGAAAATCCACTACCTAGGCCGGCGCCTTTTTGAACATGAATGGTATGCCCATGTTTTTTAAATTCGGTTACACCGCCTGGAGTCACAGAAACCCTGTTTTCGTTATTTTTTATTTCCTTTGGAACGCCAATAATCATAATTTTAATGCTTTTTTAATGGGCTGCAAAAGTATATAATTTATTGCAAATTCAGGGGAGAAAAGTTAATCGAATTTTCGCGGTATAAATGCCAACCTGACCACAAAAGCATTGAATATGAGGAGCTAGTGTAAAAGAAATGGCATTTGCGATTCAGCTCTCATTTTTCATTTTGGGGTATGCGGTATTCAGGGCAGGATTAGGGCTAGACCTCCATGAAGGGGGACTTCCCATTGCATAAAGGTTTAAATATTTCAATACCCTATCGATTGGCATAGAATGGGTGCATTGATTTTCGGAATATTTAATGTAATCTCGTGAAGATAATTAGGACCTTGAAAGTTATTGAACAAAGAAAAACCAGGGTGGATTTTATGGCAGGCTCTCACCAATTGCCCATTCCTAAGTAAGACTTCTAAATATGGAAATCATAAATATTGATCATAAATTTTCCTTGTTTTCCGACCATTGGAATCCAAGAATTGTTGGAGAATTAAATGGCCAGCAGGTAAAACTTGCCAAGCTTAAGGGTGAGTTTATATGGCATAAGCACGAACATGAAGATGAGCTGTTTTATGTAATTTCAGGCTCCTTGCGTATTGAATTTCGAGACAAGGAATTGGTTCTTTCGCCCGGTGAGTTTGTGATCGTTCCCCGGGGCATCGAACACCGGCCGGTGGCTCAGGATGAGGTTTGCGTCATGTTGTTTGAACCGGCAAGCACCATAAATACAGGCGATAGACAAAGTCATATGACGAGGGAAAAATTAAGCAAAATTTAAGTTTTATAGCTTTTAAAAATGAGTTATACTTGTATAAATGTTTAGGCCACGAGATAAGCGCGCAATGATATGGGTCATGGTTTGCCTGATGGCCCAATTTCTCATGACTTGCAAAAAGGATAAAATTAGTGCCAACGATACCCTGACTCCAAATAGTTTTCTCTCTGCGAATAGGTTTGATAAACTCATGGTTGAGATACAATCCGTTACAGGCCATGAACCAACAGGTGCCACCCTCACCAATCTTCAGAATTTTCTTGAACAGAGATTGAACAAACCCGGGGGAATTGGTTTCACATCGACCTCTATAAGCGCTCAGGGAAAGTCAAGCTATTCATTTACAGACATACAGGAAATTGAAAAGAAAAACCGGACTCAAAACACGAATGGGAAATTGGCAGCCGCTTACATACTTTTTTTGGATGGCGATTATGCTGCCAATAGTGGAAATTCTAAAGTCTTAGGGATTGCCTATGGAACCTCATCCATGGCTATTTTTGAAAAAACCATCAGGGATTTTTCAGGAAATATAGGACAGCCTGCCACCACAACACTTGAAACGGCAGTTATACATCATGAATTTGGACATACTTTAGGACTGGTCAATAATGGAACAAAAATGGTGTCAGGACATCAAGACAGCCCTAACGGAGCTCACTGCAACAATAAAAATTGTCTCATGTATTTTGCAACAGAAACCAGCGATATCGTAGGGGCTTTATTGGGAGGATCGGTCCCCAATCTCGATGACAATTGCATCAGCGATTTAAGAGCCAATGGCGGTAGGTAAGGATTGCCCACTCTCTTCAGCTTATCATTTCTAAACTCATGCCGCTTGATAATTTTTGACAAAAAATCAGTCCATTTCAAGTAGGGATAATTGCCTAATTTCGAAGCATGATTAAAAAACTATTCTCTGTTTCGTCCGGCGAAAAGTCGATTCAAATTGCCATCCTGATTTTACGTGTTTCAGTAGCGATATTAATGATTCCTCACGGATACCAGAAAATGATAAATTTTGAAGAAATTCAAGGGAAATTTATAAATTTTGCTGGTCTGGGTCAAAGTTTCTCACTAGGGCTCACCATTTTTGCCGAATTATTCTGTTCAGCTTTTTTATTATTAGGCTTGTTTACACGCATCAGCCTAATTCCCTTAATAGTTACCATGCTTGTGGCAGCATTTAACGCCCATTCAGGTGAAATATTTGGTGACGGGCAAACCTCATTTATGTATGCCGTCATATACATTTGCCTATGGATAACTGGACCCGGCAGATTGAGTTTGGATGACTATTTCTTTAAAAACAGAGCATAAAAAAAACCTTTCAATAGGTTTGAAAGGTTTTTAAAAGCGCACACTATTTTTTAGCCGGCAACAGCGGCATAATCATCAGCCGAGAGCAGGTTATCGGCCTCTGCCGGATTATTCATTTTTACTTTGATCATCCAGCCTTTTCCGTATGGATCTTCGTTAACATGTTGTGGATCATTGTCCAGGCCATCATTTTTTTCAATAATTTCTCCGCTTACAGGTAAAAATAAGTCAGAAACGGTTTTAACGGCTTCTACCGTTCCAAATATTTCATGGGCATTTAAAGTTTGCCCTACGGTTTCAATTTCGACAAATACGATGTCGCCCAATTCGCCTTGTGCGAATTCGGTAATACCGATAGTGGCGATATCGCCTTCAATGTTAACCCATTCGTGATCGTTGGTGTATTTTAAATTGGCTGGAAAATTCATGAACTGTTTTTTATGTGGATGCGAAATTAATTATTTATGCCTTATGGTGCTATTTCAGATTCTTTTTTCTTGCTCTTTTTTTCCCATATGATGGAGAAGAGGGAATTCAAATTATTTTTCAGGTCTGTACGGCTTACGATATAATCCAAAAATCCTTTTTCAAGAAGAAACTCAGCTCTCTGGAAGCCTTTTGGCAAGTCTTTGCCAATGGTCTCTTTTATAACTCGAGGGCCTGCAAAGCCAATCAGCGCCTCCGGTTCGGCTATGTTCAGGTCGCCCAACATGGCATAAGAGGCCGTAACTCCCCCCGTGGTTGGGTCGGTCATGAGCGAAATGTAGGGAATGCCATCTTTGGCCAACAAGGCGAGTTTCGCAGAGGTTTTGGCCATTTGCATTAATGAGAAGGCTGCTTCCATCATTCTTGCTCCGCCTGATTTGGAAATCACTAGGACAGGTATTTTTTGTTCTCTGCCATAATCGATTGCCCTTGAAATTTTTTCGCCTACAACACTGCCCATAGAGCCGCCGATAAAGCTAAAGTCCATACAAGCCACCACCAGCTTACGACCACTCGATTTTCCTGTGGCTACCCTTACGGCATCCTTCAAATCGGTTTTAACCATCGACTCTTTAATGCGATCGGGATAAGGTTTGGAATCTACAAATTTCAGTGGATCGGCAGAGGTAATATTTCCATACAGTTCAGTATAGTGATTGTCGTCAAATAAAATTGAAAAGTACTCTTCAGAGCCAATCTTTTCGTGATATGAGCAATGCATGCATACATAGCAATTTTCTTCAAACTCTTTGGTGAGTATCGGCTTTTTACACCTCGCGCATTGATACCAAAGTCCGTCAGGGGTTTCCTTCTTGTCCTTTGTTTTGGTAACAATTCCTTGTTTAACCCTTTGAAACCAACTCATTTGATTTTAATTATTATCATTCTTGCGTTCTCATTCTTCATTTCAGTCACTCTCTCCCTTGCCGTCATTTTTCCTTGCCGTCACTTTTCCTTGCCGTCACTTTTAAGTGACGGAAAAGATTTTATGCAATAGTAATTTCTTTTGTTAAATAAACTTCCTGAATGGTGTTTAATAATTCAATGCCTTCTTTCCTTGATTTCTGAAAGGCTTTCCTTCCTGAAATCAGTCCGCAACCGCCTGCGCGCTTATTGATCACAGCGGTTCTCACAGCTTCACCCAAATCGGTTTCCCCCTTGCTTTCGCCTCCCGAATTAATGAGTCCTATTTTTCCCATATAACAGTTCATGAGCTGGTAGCGGCACAAATCGATGGGATGATCGGTGGTGAGCTGGCTGTATACTTTTGCATTGGTTTTCCCAAAATTGATGGCCTGGTAGCCTCCATTATTATCAGGCAATTTTTGTTTGATGATATCGGCCTGAATGGTTACTCCCAAATGGTTGGCCTGGCCTGTTAAATCGGCGGCGTTATGGTAATCTACTCCATCCTTTTTAAAGGCGTTATTTCTCAGATAGCACCATAGCACGGTAGCCATACCCAATTCATGAGCCCTTTCGAAGGCCTGAGACACTTCCACAATTTGTTGATCGCTTTCAAGCGAACCAAAATAAATGGTCGCTCCTACAGCAACGGCGCCAAGGTTCCATGCCTCTTCAACACTTCCGAACATAAACTGATTAAATCGGTTGGGGTAAGATATAAATTCGTTGTGGTTAATTTTTACAATGAAGGGAATTTTATGCGCGTATTTGCGAGAGTTGGATGCCAGTACCCCAAAAGTTGAGGCTACAGCGTTGCAACCCCCTTCTATGGCAAGTTGGATGATATTTTCAGGATCGAAATAGTCGGGATTCGGAGCAAAGGAAGCCCCTGCGCTATGCTCAATGCCTTGATCAACCGGGAGAATGGATAAATATCCCGTATTGGCTAAACGGCCATGGTTGAATAATTGTCCCAGACTTCTTAAAACCTGTGGATTTCGGTTGCTCAACCCAAAAGAATCCATGTAGTAATTTGGATTGGGCAGATGCAGTTTATCTTTAGCGAGGGTTGAACTTTTATGGTTTAAAAGTGAATCGGCTTGAGAGCCCAGGAGTTCAGTAATTTTGGATATACCCATGTTGATAGTGGAGATTTAATTTAGCTATAACAGAAAGACACGAAACGCTTCATATTTGAAATAAACAGTTTGTGAAGAAACAATCCTGATCCTTCCAATATTTTAAATTTGTATGGCCAATAACCAATCGACAAAATTTAGGGTGGCAAACTTAGTCAATTTAATATGTTAAAAAAAGCAGTAATATTGAAATTAATATGGCCATAGAAATAATTCGTTTTACCTTTTCGGAGTCTTCATTCATCCAAAAAGCATTTGAGATCAGAAGGGTCGTATTTGTGGTAGAGCAGAATTGCCCACCTGAATTGGAATACGAAAATGAAGAAATTTGCACCCATTATTTAGCCTATTGCGATGGCACCCCGGCGGCTACTGCCCGATGGCGTGTAACTGAAAATGGAGTGAAATTGGAGCGTTTTGCTGTTTTAGAATCCTATCGGAGAAAGGGCCTAGCCATTGCACTAGTTAACCGTCTGTTGGAAGACGTAAAACCATGGAATAAACCCATTTATTTGCATGCTCAAGTCGAGGCCATGCCTTTGTATGACAAAGCCGGATTCGAACCTACCGGTCCCCAATTTGAAGAGGCAGGCATTGATCATTTTAAAATGGTTTACAAGGCACTTTAAGAATTTAGCCAACACTTTAAAAAAAAATTAGGTTAGCCTAATTTTTGTATCTTTGTATCAAGATGCGTTTACCAATTTATTTACTTTTGGTGGCTATTTTTTTATATTCCTGCACAGATAAGAAGCAGGAGAATGGAAAAATGAAAATACTTTGCACCACGGGAATTGTTAAAGACCTGGTTCAAAACATTGTGGGTGACCATGCCGATGTGTCAGCTCTTATGGGATCGGGGGTAGATCCCCATGTATATAAGGCCAGCCAGGGAGATATACAAAAATTTTACGAGGCGGATTTAATTGTTGCTAATGGGCTCCACCTGGAAGGAAAATTAGCAGAAACACTTGAAAGCCTAAAAAAGTTAAAGCCGGTTTATATTTTATCAACGGGGGTAAACCCAAAAAGATGGATTCAGACTGATAAGAAGCACAAGGTCTACGATCCCCACCTTTGGTTCGATGTGTCTATCTGGAATGAGAGCGCAATAGGATTTGGTAAGTTTATTCAAAGGTTTGATTCCCTTCATGAGGAAGATTACATTAAAAATTTAAAGACATATAGCGACACGCTGGCTTTGCTTCACCAATGGGTAAGGAGGCAAATTGGGAGCATTCCCAAAGAGCAAAGGGTGTTAATTACAAGCCATGATGCCTTTAACTATTTTGGCAAGGCATACCAAATGGAGGTGCTGGGGCTGCAGGGTATTTCGACCATGAGTGAATATGGGTTGAGGGATATATCGGATATTGTGACCTTGGTAACCCGGAGAAAAATTCCTGCAGTATTTATTGAGAGTTCGGTTTCTTCCAAATCGCTCATGGCAGTGATTGAGAGTTGTCGCAGAAACAACCATGAAGTAAAAAATGGGGGAATGATTTATTCCGATGCCATGGGAAAGGAAGGGACGCCGGAAGGCACTTACAGGGGTATGATTCGACATAATGTGAATAGACTTGTAGACAATTTAAATGATTTATAAAGCATTAAATAAGTATAAAAATGGAGACAGTACCCATTATTGAAGCCCATAACCTGACCGTAGTTTACAACAAAAAACCGGCCATTTGGAATGTCGACTTCAGTTTACCGTCCAATAAAATTGTTGGAATCATGGGACCGAATGGTTCGGGCAAATCCACTTTGCTCAAAGCCATTTTAGGTTTGCTTAAACCTGAACAGGGATGGGTAAAAATACAAGGATTGCCGGCAAAATACTCCTCAAAAAAAACCGGGTATATACCTCAGAGACAGAGCATTGATTGGGATTTTCCGGCCACAGTGGAAGATGTGGTGAAAATGGGACGATTTCCTCATAAAGGATTATTCGGCAGATTTAATAAGAGCGACATTGAAAAAGTAAACCTGGCTCTGGAGAGAACCGGCATGATGCCATTCAAGCACAGGCAAATTTCTCAACTTTCGGGAGGGCAGCAACAAAGGACATTTATTGCAAGGGCTCTGGCACAGGAGCCTGAAATATTAATCATGGATGAGCCTTTCGCCGGAGTAGATGCGACTACTGAAACCGCCATTGTAGAACTTTTGCATCAGATGCGCAATGAAGGCAAAACCATTCTGGTGGTACATCATGATTTGGTTTCAGCGCCGGATTATTTCGACTGGCTCATTCTGCTAAATACCCGAATGGTAGGATGCGGCCCTATGTCTGAAATGTACCAAGAGTCAAAGATTTCGGAAGCCTTCGGAGGTAAACCAACCATTCTCTCGAAAATGAATTTGGCATTAAAAGGAAAGTCAGTAAAAATTTAAATGAGAGAGCTTTTGCTACAGTTTTTTTCATTTCAGGACACTTCAGTCAATGTGGTGCTCATGGGTGTTTGCTTGCTCAGCGTGAATTGTGCACTCACCGGCACCTACATCTACCTGAAAAAAAACGCCATTTTAGGCGATGTAATTTCCCATGCCGTATTGCCGGGTATATGCATAGCCTTTATACTTCAGGGTGAAAAAAACATGCCCATTCTGTTGATGGGGGCATTTATGAGTGGGTTCGCAGCCTCTTGGTTAAACGAATACATTCCAAAAATTTCAGTTGTTAAATCGGATACCGCATCCGCTTTAATCCTTTCCGTATTTTTCGGAACAGGTACCATTTTACTCACTGCCATTCAAAAAACCGGCAACGCTGCCCAAAGTGGAATAGACAGTTTTATCATGGGAAAGGCAGCCGGCATAAGCGAGTCGGATGTTATTTTTTTAGCATTGGTCTTCATAGTCACACTCCTCACGATTGTTGTATTCCGACGAGGTTTATTGCTCTACACCTTTGATGAAGAATATTCAGATGCAGCTGGATTCAAATCCAAAATGTATCGTTTTATCCTGAGTTTTCTCACCGTATTGTCGGTTACTGCCGGTATTCAGGCGGCCGGGGTACTGTTGGTGGCGGGTTTGATGATTATTCCGGTGGTAGCCGCAAATTTTTGGGTAAGAAAGATAAGAAGCATTTTGATTTTGGCCTCAGTTTTTGGTGTAATTTCAGCAATTTTTGGAAGTTTTATTTCCTATACCAAGCCGGGTATTCCAACCGGTCCTTGGATAATTTTAGTCAATGCAGGTTTTGCGTTTGTGGCCATTTTATTCGGATACAAAGGCGGAGTTCTTTTGAGATTTGTAAACGACTTTTCGACTTACCTAAAAAGCAGGGAAGAGAATTACCTGAAGCACCTTTATAAAATATCAGAAATCGACGGAGAGCATAACAAGCTCGAATTTAAGATAAAGAATTTAATGGTAACAGGTGCAATGCTCTGTTTTTTGAAGCAATTGGCGACCCTTGATAATGGACGCATTGAGCTCACCGAAAAAGGAAAACGTATTGCGCGTAAAGTGGTAAGGAGACACAGATTGTGGGAGACCTATTTATCCACTCAGATGGAGTTAAAATCAGATCACCTGCATGAAAATGCCGAATTGATGGAACATTACATCACGGACGAAATAGAAGTTGAATTGGTAAAACTACTCGGCAATCCTAAAATGGATCCACATCAAAGACCTATTCCATATGAATCTCATTGATTTTTACATACTGCTAACGGCCATGTTGGTCTCTACCCTGTGCGCTATAGTAGGCTGTTTTCTTGTTCTTCGCAAAATGAGCATGGTGGGTGATGCCATTTCGCATGCCGTATTGCCAGGAATTGTTTTGGCCTTTATGATATCGGGACAAAGGGTGGGCTTTCCATTGCTTTTAGGAACAGCACTTGCCGGCTTGTTCGTTTCCTTTTTAATAGAGTGGTTCAACAAAAAGGCAAAATTACAATCGGACGCCGCCATCGGATTATCATTTACCGTACTGTTTGCAATTGGCTTAATCCTGGTTACCTCCATCTGGAACGTAGATTTGGATCAGGATTGCGTGCTTTACGGGGAGCTGGTGTATGTACCCTTGGATTTAATAGAGTTTTTTAAAGTAAAAATACCGCAACAAACCTTAAATGTATTTTTATCCCTCCTATTGGTTTCGGTGATACTATGGTTAGGCAGAAGAAACTTTTTTACCATCACCTTCGATCAAAACTATGCCATTGCCATTGGGATGCATACCCTTTTCTGGCATTATTTGTTCATGGGGATGGTTTCATTAACCACCGTAACTTGCTTTGAGTCGGTCGGGGCAGTGTTGGTAGTGGCATTTTTGGTGGGTCCGGCGGCCACAGCATGGCTCTTGTCGAAAAGTATCAATCAAATGTTGGTAGTGGCGGTGATTTCAGGTTTACTGTCGAGCCTAGCGGGGTATTATACCGCCAAACTGTTGAATGTGTCAGTTGCCGGGTGCATATCGGCTTTTATAGGCTTGCAATTTGCATTGATTTTGATACTCAAGAGGCTCAAAATAATTGTACCGTAAAAAGAAATGCATAAACACACTTTATTTAAACGAAAATGAATAATATTGGAGTTGAAATCCGCAAATGATTTGGTGCAACGCTTAATATTTTCTTTATTTTTTATGCTTCCTACTCTGCTCCTGGCCCAAAGTAAGGCGTCAGATATTGCAAGGTTTGAAACCGGTCAGTTTAAAAAAGTAAAGCAAAACGACCTTGCCGATGTCACGAGGGTTATCACCGAATCGGAAATCAGGCTTAGGGGTGCGAATAATTTGAAAGATATATTGTTAATGGAGGTGGGGGGTATATTTTCATACGATGCGCTCAAGGGATGGCAATTTCAGTGGCATGGCAGTTCGAAGGGCAATATTTTGTTATTGATCGATGGTCTGCCCTTTCGATCGGTGCAATTCGACGAAATGGATTTGCAACAAATACCGCTTGATAACATCAGCCGCATCGAAATTATAGAAAATCCACAGGGGGTATCTTATGGCAGTTCCGCCATCATGGGCATCATAAATATTATCTCTAAAGCCACTCAGATGAAGGTTTATAAGCCGACCCTTAGATTTCAAGGCTATAATCCCGGCAGCTTTTATAGCAACGTAAATCTGGGTAGGCGTACTACCGAAGATTACTTTCGCTTTTCATCTTCCGTCGATGCCTTTGCAGGGCGTCAGGGAAGTGATTCAGGAAGGGTTCTGCATTGGTTGCCCTATACCAGGGTAAATAACCAAATATTTTATTCGCATAAAGTTTTACAATACATGGATGTATCCATTGGATTTAATAACCTTTACGAAAACAAAACCCAATTGGGTTACCCTTTTCCGCAAACCATAAGGGCTTACGACCGTGAAATAAAAACGAATAACAATACACTCTACTTCGGTGTAAAAGGAAAATTAACCCAATACTACACCTTGCAAGGCGACCTTCAATTGATGGATTATCGTCGCCACAACACTTTACTGCTTAAGGATGTACTCTCAGCCCGACAGATACCGGTAAACGATACAGCATTGAATGACACCATTCACTATACCTATATTTTTAGCCGTTGGGTGCTTTCGCAAAGCGACAAAAATAAGGCGCTGAACTATCAGGCCGGTTTCGATATTTCTAGCACCAATGATAAGTACAAACCGGTGGTTAGAAATGTTAACCAGGTAAATACCACCACCGCTTTGTTTATAAACCTAAGTTACAAGGGCATTCAAAACCTTAATTTACACGGTGGTTTAAGACTGCCCTATACTTCAAAGTATAAAACCAAGGTGCTTTGGGACTTAAAGTCGATTTACCGATTTTCCCCATTGCTCAGTTTGAAATTTATGGTAGCGAGGAGTACCAAAGCTCCGACCTTTGATCAATTGTTTGCCACCTATTTAACGAATGGGTATAGCATTAAAAGGAACCTCAATCTCACTGATGAAAGCGTGATGTCGTATCATTATTCGCTGTCGTTGCAAAAAAAGACATTCCAAGTAGAGGCGGGTTTTTTTAATTATTTTTTTAAGAATGGAATAGAGTTGGTTAACGATAAATACAGTCCGGGGAGATTAATTCACAAAAACATCAGTGA
Organism: uncultured Chitinophaga sp.; assembly: GCA_964617955.1. GTDB lineage: Bacteria > Bacteroidota > Bacteroidia > NS11-12g > UBA9320 > JABWCE01. Next base: position 183,701 of record CAZTXB010000005.1, on the reverse strand, counting down.
AAAAAAAACCATTGGTACGCGCATAAACCTAGCGTATGAAAACCGTTATATCGATGTGAATGTGAGGGGTGTATTCACAGGTAACAACTATTTCGCGAACCTCTTCGACAAGCAACTGTTTTATTCAGAGCTTTATTCCAGTCTTGGCCTTAAATGGCCTGAACAAGGAGCAAAAATTTTCTATATCAGTAAATTAACCTCCGAGCGGGGTTATATGTTGTTGGAAGCCAACGGAAATATCAACACTTATTTTCTAAACCCCTATTATTTGGCAGACGCCATCGTTGAGAAAGAATTTAACAAAAGCAGTTTGTTAATACGACTAGGGGTTAAAAATATCTTTAATATAAAATCGGTTTCAAGTTTTTATTTAAACGAAAGCGTAATTGGCTCAACTCAGCAGGAGCCTTTTAAAACCCCACTCTTAGGGGGGACAAATTATTTTATAGAATTAAATATAAACCTCTAAATTTGAAACAGGGGCGCTATGGCCTGATTCCTTAATCTATGTGCTTTTACTTTTTGAACCTACATAAGTTGAACCTGTCAAGAATATTTCAATCGGGGCTTCTGGGTTTAGGTCTGATGGTGTTCTGTTCCTGCGCCGACCCTGAGCACCCAATGCCTCCGATTCCTGAAGCCTCTCAGGAGAGTATCACCATCGACGTAGAGAATTTAGCTGCACATTATTACAATTTGGCTAATCGAAAAATTGTAAAGTCGAATAGAATTGTAGATTGGGATTTAAAATTTTGCAATGGAGCTGCCAAGTTTCAGATTTTTTTAAACACCACCAAAAATATGAACATTTCACGTTACCAGGGTAAATTTTCAGATGCCATAAACCTCAAGGATTTAACGAGGTGGGAAACGGATGTGTTAGTGAATGAGAAGATGGAATCGGCACTTGGTAATTGGGGTGATTTTGCCTTTACGGATCCTAAATCTTTTGGCTACACTTATGTGATAGACTTGGGTTATTTGAGAATTCAAAACGAATTTGGATATCGCAAAATGGAAGTCCTTGGATTTAGCAACCACCGGTACTTAATTCGTTATGGAACGCTCGACGACCCTGTAGGCGACACCGTAAGTATTTTAAAAAGCGACAATGCGCATTACAGTTATCTAAGCTTTAATGATAAAGCCAAACAGGTTCAAATTGAGCCGGACATCCATTCGTGGGATATATTATTTACCCAATACGGTATGACCAAAGTCTCAAAACGTCAAAATCAAACGAATGATACCACTTTCAGCTGGGAAGATATGATTCTGTTAAACACAAATGGAAGAACCATAGCGTGCGACAGCACTCTCAAATTCGATGAGATTACTTTTTGGGATGCGGAGGCATACCATTACAGTTCCAAACAGTTTTTTATAGGCAGTTCATGGCGATTTTTAAATGCGAATCACGATTGGGAAATCTCAAAATTTCCATTGTATGTTATTAAAACGCAAGGCAATTTTCTATATAAAATAGAGCTCAATTCACTCTCGAAATCAGATCCCACCAAAACAGTGATAGGGTTTAGAATAAAAAATTTATAATTCTAACCCTACTTAGGGCCAATCCTTAAATCGATTCTAGAGTTGGAAAATGGTTAATCAACTTGTTTTTTGTTATGAAGCGCATCGTAAAGTTCGAAGAAAAAGACATTTCCGAGTATGAGCAACATGCCATAAAAGAGGTCTTCGATGGGTATGCTCAATAAACGTACGCCCAAATTTTCATGACCGTTATACCACACCACAGGCTCTTCAAGGCCTGTGCCGGTTAAAATACCATTCACTATAAAAAATGGAAAAATAAGAATGAGGTAAGTAAAATAAAAACGGTTTAGCCAGTGAACTTTAATCCAAAATTTTAAGAGTAGGAGGAAGGCCAAAAGAGAAATAAAAGTATAAAAAGTGTAGAGTTTGGAGGCGTTTCCAAAACCAAAGAAACCCAGCAAAATAAAGAGTGTGAAGGAAACATAGGGTTCAATTTTTTTAAAAACAGGTTTGGTGTATAGAATTTTAAAACAGTGGTATGTAAAAAGGCAGGCAAAGGGAATGCAAATGAAAAAGAGAATTTCTTCAAAAGGCAAATTCCACACTTGATAGCCAAGCAAATATTTGCTGTTAAAGCCCCAAACTCCAAGCTCTGTAAAATAAATATCCCAAATAACGAATGGAATCAGCATGGTTATTATGGCGCTGAGGCAGGGCCTGAATTTTTTATAAAAATTAAGTTTGGGATGAAAAGAGAATATCAGGGGAAAAAGCAGACTTCCAATATCTATGAGGAGATAAAGGGGCTTCATTTTTTAGCTCGAAAAGCTTCAATAAAATATTTAACAGGCACTGAAAGCATCCCAAAGCTCTCTCCATTTTCCTTACCAAGGCTTTTATGGTGTACCTTATGCGCCTTTCTTATGGCCCTCAGATAGGTGGAGTCGCTGTTTTTAAATACCTTAAAGCGTTGATGTATAAAAATATCATGAACCAGAAAATAAGCGAATCCATAAAGGGTAATGCCGAGTCCTACCCAAAACAAGGCGGAATAATCGGGATAGCCCAAATAGAGACAGAGAATGCCGGGTGTAGCGAATATTAAAAAGAAGGCATCATTTTTTTCAAAAAACTGTTTATCATCTCGCTGATGATGGTCGGCGTGTAAAAACCACAGAAAGCCATGCATCACATATTTATGAGTAAACCAGGCCATAAATTCCATACTTACAAAAGCCGACAAAAGAATGATTGCATTTTTCATATTATTGTAGGGTAGGAAGCTGCTTATAACATATTGAGTTGGTGGCGCAGAAGCGATTTAAACATCAAAGTTACTTTATTCACATCATTTATTCGAATGCGATGAGATAACACCTGCTCGGCCGATTTCCTTCTAATTCTTAAAAATAATTTTTTATAATAATAATATGCAAGGTACACTCCGCGGCGCGAACTTGGTGGTAGTTTTTTTATCCCTACGAGGGCAGCTTTAAAGTCCTTTTCAATTTCCGATTGAATTTTTTCCTTTTCAAAAGTAGAAAATTTTTCAAAATTTATAGAAGGGAAATAGGAACGCCCAAGGGCCATATAATCGGCTTTGAAATCGCGCAGGAAATTTACTTTTTGAAAGGCCGAACCCAGTTTCATGGCATAAGGCTTAAGCTCGTTGTACAAGGCGTAATTTTTCTCGGTAAACACGCGCAGGCACATTAACCCTACCACTTCGGCCGAACCAAAAATATATTGATTATATGAGGATTCGTTATGTCGTGTTTCCTTTAAATCCATCTCCATACTCTGAATAAAGGTATCGATTAATTCCCATTCGATATGGTACTGATGTACCACCTTTTGAAAGCAGTTAAGAATGGGGTTTAAACTTATTTGCTGTTCAATGGCCATAACTGTATCCTGCCTTAAATTTTTCATGAGCAACTCCTTGTCAAAGTCATGAAAGCTGTCGACTATTTCGTCGGCCAGCCTAACAAAGCCATAAATGGCATAAATGGGATGGTGAAAGCGGGGATTTAAAAATTTTATTCCCAATGAAAAACTGGTACTGTAGGCAAGGGTTGTTGCCTTACTGCATTTTTCCGAAACTTTATCAAAAATTATCTTCATAATTTACCTGACTTGCGTAAATGTTTCAATATTTGTTGAGCGGCCATTTGACCCGATATAATGGCAGGAGGTACCCCAGGACCGGGTGTCGTTAATTGTCCTGCAAAAAATAAGTTACTCACCTTTTTACTCTTCATTTTTGGTTTAAACAAGGCCGTTTGAAACAAGGTATTGGCCAATCCATAAGCATTTCCCTTGTAGGCGTTGTAATCCTCTTTAAAATCACTTACGCAATATTCGCGTTTATGGATGATGTGATTTAAAATATTTTCACCAATAAACTTTTCAATTCGCTTCATGATTTGGTGGAAATAGATTTCTTTTTGAGATGCTTCATCTCTGAGGTCAATAGCAATAGGCATTAGAATAAAGAGGTTTTCACAGTCGGCCGGAGCCACTGACGGGTCGGTTTTAGAAGGGCAGCAAACATAAAATAAGGGGCTTGCGGGCCACTTTTTGTCGACGTAAATTTCCTGGGCATGTTTTTCAAAATCGGCATCAAAAAACAGGGTATGGTGCTGTAGTTTTTTAATCTTTTTGTTAATTCCTAAATAAAATATGAGGCATGATGGGGCGAAAACTTTTTTATCCCAGTATTTTTCAGAATACCCTCGGTATACTTTGCGGATCAGCTTTTGTTCAACGTGATGGTAATCGGCTGCGGCAAGTGTGGCATCAGCCTCCCTTAATCGCTGATGGATGCTTACCCCGGACGCTTTGCCATTTATAATCGGTATTGAATCCACTTCAGAATGGGTATGCAAGTTTACCCCGTTCATTTCGGCCAGTTTCACAAAGGCTTCCGCCACTTTGCCGAATCCTCCCATGGGGTAAAAGGTGCCATGGTATAAGCCGGTAAAATTCATCAAACTATAGAGTGCCGGAGTGTGTTTAGGCATGGCGCCTAAAAACAAAACCGGGAATTCCAATAAACTTAGGATCTTAGGGTGCTTAAAATATTTTCGAATATGGGCACTAAAGGAGGAAAAAATATCGAGTCGAAAGGCTGCTTTGAATAGGTCCCAATCTAGAAATTCAGCAGCCGAAAGGCCCGGCTGGTAAATTAAGTTTTCCATAGCAGAGGTGTATTTAAACCCGGCCTCCTCCATAAACTTTTTGAGATTGGCGGCACTACCGCTCTCGATTGACTCAAACATTTCGCAAAGACTCTCAAAGTTGGCAGGCACATTTAAGCTTTCGTTCTCTTCAAACACTACGGTAAAACCCGGGTCCAGTTTTTTGAGTGTATAAAAATCGGAGGTGGAAAGATTAAAAGTGTTAAAAAATTTTTCGAACACATCGTGCATCCAATACCAACTTGGTCCCATGTCAAAAACAAAGCCTTGGTGTTCATAAGATCTCGCCCTTCCACCCATGGCCTCATTTTTTTCAAAAAGATTAACCGAACATCCGTTTTGGCCCAGAACAGCAGCTGCCGAGAGGCCGGCAAAACCGCCTCCAATGATGGCAACCGTGGGTTTATGAGTGAAGAGGGTCAAAATAGTTTTGTTTAACAGTTTGCAAAAATAGTTAAACAAAATATAATTCCAAATCTTTTTTCACTTATGACGTAAAATCCTTGTAATAATGAAAGTATAGGAGATGTGTACATAAAGAGATATAGGAAGAATACGAGCGCTTAGGAATGCAATGATACTGCAATTTATTTTAAAGAAATGTTTAGATAGAATTCCGGACTAAAAATTCCCATCCATGGTTTTTTTTACGAAGTTAATTTCATGCAATGCTTGGGTTTTTTTGACAGGCTAATTTATAGGCAACATTCATCACCTTCTTTCAGAAAGCCTTCATTCAATAAATTAAGTATTTAGGAATAAAGGCAAAAACTATGCAATGGGGTTTTTGTGCACTGCATATTCATACTCCTCTTCGTTCTTTTCGTGAAGAAATTTTTCAGTAGCTGAAGCTTCATCTATCGCCCTGAAATAAGAAATATGTTTCGTGGTCTCCCCTTTCTTTTTCCATTCAATGGTGAAGGAGTAAAGAAATTCAGGGTTATAAAATTCATGAAGAAACTGCTCCATTTTCTCGAGACAATGGATACTGCTTTTGCCCGCTGCGGAATGCAACAACATATAATTTTGGTGGGCTGGATTATAAGTCAGCAGATTGAGTTTAATGGTTTCTTCATCGCTCATCATATTGATGTGGTAATCGAAATGACAACTGACGCCATTGTCGTTTTTTAAAATTTCGACTATTTGATGTTGTAATTGAATTTGTTTAAGTTTTTTGTCGTAGGCGTTCATGGGGGCAAAATTAAGCAGGATTTGCAGGATTTTCATGATTTTCAGCATGTTCTTCCTCATTCGATTAAGGTATGCTATCAGAGAATGTATTTCGCCCTTGTGCTTTTAAACTGCATAGCGTTACATTTGCCAATGTGAATGATGAATATTACATGAAGCAGGCCTATAAAGAGGCTTTAAAGGCCTTGGATGCAGATGAGGTTCCCATAGGGGCTATCATTGTTTCAGGTGATAAAATTATTGCTAAGGGGCATAATCAAACCGAAATGCTGAACGACAATACCGCGCATGCCGAAATTATAGCACTTACGGCAGCCTTTAACGCAATGGGTAGCAAAATTCTCGAAGAGTGTACGATGTATGTCACCATCGAACCCTGTGCCATGTGCGCAGGAGCATTAAAGTGGGTCAGAATTGGCAAACTGGTATGGGGTACAGCGGAGCCTAAAACAGGTTACACGCTCTACAATCCTTGCATTCTTCACAAGCAAACCTCCGTTCACACAGGCGTTTTGTCTGAGGATTGTTCAATGCTGATGAAGGATTTTTTTAAAAAAAAGAGGCTTTGATCGGCATCGTATAATAAGGCCAGGCATTGACGCTTGTCTTCCTTGTTAATCTGAAGAGCGTTGACTTATCTTCTAGTAAAATTTAATTTTTTTCATGGCAAAAATTACCATTTTAAGTAAGATTAAGCCATGTTTAAATCTTGAAATATTCGTGTCGCCATAAGTTCTTTCCCTATATCGTATCGGCACTTCAACAATTTTTAGATTGAGTTTGTAGGCCCCGAAAATGAGATCAAAATCACCAAAGGGGTCAAACTCGCCGAAGAATTTTCGGTTTTGGATAAGCTTTTCATAATCGTCCTTGAAAATAACCTTGGTTCCGCAAAGTGTATCCTTAAAAGGTTGTTCGAGCAACCATGAAAAGGCAAGGCTAAAAAACTTGTTTCCAAGAATATTTAAAAAACGCATGGCTTTTTTCTCCATCACGTAAACCAGTCGGCTGCCATTTATAAAGTCGCCTTTACCGCTGGCAATGGCCTGATAAAATTTTGGTAAATCTTCCGGTGGCATGGTGAGGTCGGCGTCTAAAATGGTGAGTATGTCGCCGCTGGCCATGGCAAAACCTTTTCTCACGGCATCGCCTTTGCCTTTGCCTTCTTGCCTTCCAATTTTAATATCATGCGAATGCTTATATTTTTCGGCCATTTCCTGAATTTTTTCCCAGGTATCGTCCGTTGAATTACCCTCAATAAAGATAAGTTCGGTATGCTTGCCGATTTTTGGGGTTCGGAGTATGGCATTTTCAATATTTCCACTTTCATTCCTGGCTGGGATGACAATAGAGATGGAATATTTATCGGAGGCCTCTGCCTCCTTGATTTGGGGTTTGGGACGGGCAAATGAAAAATGGTTGAGGCACAAGTGTCGGAACAGTGGCATCTTGGCCAAAAAGTTATTAAAAAATTCAGAGACAAGTGGCAAATAAAAAGGCAGGATCATCCGGCGTGTGTTACGGAAAACTTCGAACCCGGATATATAAAATAAATTGTTGAGGTCTTCCAGAGTAAGCCAATTTTGTTGTGGGGACTGGGTCTTCAAACCCAGTTTTTCGCCCAATCTCAGCAAGGGCTCCCACAATTTGCTATAGTAGCTCACTATGATTTTGGTGCGGGAATGGCAAACCTTGTGAAGATTTTCGAATACGGCCTGCACATCCGGTAAAAATCCCACCACATTGGACAGTATGATGACATCGAAGGGTTTTGAAAAGCTTATCTCAGAGGCCTCCATCACTTCAAATTGAACTGAAGGATGATTTTTACGTGCCAACTCAATCATGTTTACCGAGAAATCCACCCCTGTTTTGTTTTGACTTTTCAACCCGGCCAGCAATTCGCCGGTACCGCATCCTATTTCAAGAACAGAACAATTTTCATTGATAAAATAATCGCAATACCTTGTAATGTCGTTCCAATAATAAGCGTGGCTTTGACGGTTTTTTGGTCGGTTTGAGGCAATGGATTGAAAATACGCGAGAAGGGACATTGTTAGGGTGGATAATAAAGGTGCAAATAAATTCTTTATTTAGCTACAAAAAAAATTGGATTGACTTTAAAGGGCTAAAAAGTAGAGAACAGCTTCTTAAAAGCTTGCAGCTGCCTCTTGTTATTAAAATCTTGAGCTATTTCTTTTCAATCACAATGGTTACAAACATGCTAAACCATTTATTCAATGGGCTCAAAAGAAGTTCTGTTGCGCGGACAAGTCCAAAGCTCCATTGAGGTACCAGCGACCGCATGGAAACTCCGCCACTTAAGAGATAGCGCAAGGGAGTATGAGGTTTGAGTACTTTAAGCTCCAGGCCGGGGAAATCGGCTTTAAATTTTTCAAAATCGCGCTTAAATACAATCCACGGCAAGGCGCCATTGGCATCACTCATTGGGCCTGAGGAGGGTATACTCCATCCCCCCTTAGGATTAAAGGTTTCATGGTGAAAATTTTTATAAATCATTTGGCCCCAGGCAGAATTCCAAGGCTCGTTCATTATGATTTTACCACCCGGTTTCAAAGTTCTCTCCATTTCTTTCAGTAACTGCAAACTATCCGGCACATGGTGAAACACGTCAACCATTAAAAAGGCACTGATGCTGTTATTTTGAAAAGGCATTTCGAGGGCATTAAAGGTGAGGTCGTTGCCAGGAAGTTCCAAAATATCACTCGTTTTCACCTCGGGCATAATCTCCTTTAAAAATCCGCCTCCCGATCCGAGTTCGATGATGTTTTGAGAATTTAAAGAACGGCATTCATTTTTAAAAAAGGTATACCATTCTACATATAATTTTTTTAAAAATGGCTTCGATAAAATAATTTCCTTGTGATGAATGGTACGGCGAGGGTCGTCCAAATCATATTGGTCAACGCCGGGAAGTCGGAGAAATTTTAGCATTTAATAATTAATCTTATACAAAAGAGCTTCTTCGTCGTCGCCCATTTTTTTGATGAGTTCAAATTTTAGCGGGTATTTATTAACCACCGGTAAAAAATAATTGTGCATGGAGTTGATGATTGATTTTTGGTCGGAATCGATGTACGCCTGGTAAATGGAAGGATAACCTGCCGGTACCGTAGACATCACATCGCCGCTGCGCTTAGGATCGAGTCGAAGATTGCAAAAAATAACATGGGTTACTTTGGCATTTTTCATAATAGCCAGCACACTGTCGGCGTCTGATGGTCCATTGGCTTTATAAATGGGGTAAAATTCCATTCCTCGGCCATACACGAAGCTCATGGGAGCCTTACGACTTACTACGAGCGAGCCTTTTGGAAGGCTATCGGCACACCATTCGCTAAGCATCAAAAAGTTTTTATAATCATCGGTATAGCCTTCAAACTTATCACCTTCAATAAGATTCTTCTTAACCACGGGTATATTCTTTACAGATCTTTTCATGGTGGCTTTGGTATTGTTCCAGATAAAAATGCCCATAATCAGGAAGAAAACAAACTGAAAAGAGGCATTTTTTGGTTTATCGAGTAAGCGGTACAAACTGTAAAAGATAACCATAATCATTAAAGGGAGGTATACCATCACCAATCGGCCCTGGCCCCATGAGGTTTGAAGGGCAAAAAAGGTAATTCCCAGCAAAGCCAATACATAGAGTGAGGTTGACAGCAAGTATTTTTGCTTGCTTCTCAACGCTACAATAAAACCGATAAGCAGGAAGATGGCGGTTATAAAACCCAGTGGAGCATTAAATTCACCGTTTTCAGTTTTAAAACCCAGAATTTCCCAAAAGCGGCCTGAGAGGTAGATAACCACGTTTCCAAAAAAGCGATCGATAAAGCCCGACAAATCCTCCTGTCCTTGTTTAGGATCGTAGGCATCTTTTAAAAAGAGGATATTGGACTGGGCGAAATTTGAAATTTTACTTCCCCAAAGTCCTTTTTTTATGGCCTCAACCAGGCCATAAATCAGGGCAAAAGATAGAACAGAGGCCAGGGTGTTTTTCCATTCTTTGCGAAATAAGAAGAAAAAGGCCAGTGCTAAAAATACCCCGATTCCAACGGTACGGGTGAAATAGAGCACAAACATCATAAAACCGAGAAACAGCCACTTTAGAGCGTTTTTGCCTATGTGTGAAAAGCTCGAATCGCTTTCAGGAAGTGCATCAATATGTTTAAAGAAAACCCAAAAAAACAGGCTCTGCATGAGGAGGTAAAAAGCTTCGGTATAGGTTAAACTCGCATAGGAAAGGGCGAAAAAATTGGTGGCGTAAATAAAAAGCGAACAGACCAATAACAGATGAGGGATTCGGTTTTTAAAGGCCGTAAAAAGGAACCATACACTGGATACAAAGAACAGAACCGACAAAAGTTTAAGCAGGATAAGATTGAGGCCGAAAAGTTTGAGAGGCAAGGCCAAAAACATAACGTAGAGCGGTGCGTTGTCGGAGTACCAATAGCCAAAAAAATTGTTGGCATATTTTTGCGCGGCCATGATATAGAGAGAATCGTCGTGACCGATTGAAATTTTGGCATCGAACATCAGAAAACTGAAAATGAGGGCGACCAGGCTGAGTCCGATTTGCCACCATTTCATGTTTTGTGAAATGGAGAGTTCAGATCTCTCAAATAAGCTTTTTTTGGTTACAGATGTTTTTCTTGGGGCACTAATTGGTTTGGCCATTTATCTAATTAAGAATGCAAAAATATCACGATTGTGTTAAAAAACTAAGATAAACATTTGCCCTATAAAAATGAATTACATTTGTGAAATATCAAAAACATTTATGAAAAATATATTTTCCTTACTTTTTATTGTAATAGCCTCAAATGTTCACTCGCAGTCAAAATTAGACAGCGGCATGATAGCCTACTATCCTTTAAATAACAATGTGAAGGATGCGACTAAAAACAAGTATGATGGAGTGCTGGTAGAGGGTACTTACGTGGCGGATCGGTTTGGAAGATCCAATTCAGCCTTATTTTTTGATGGGACAAACGATTATGCCATTCTGTCAAAATTTGGCAAATATCTCCCAACCGGAGATTTGACGATAACCCTTTGGGCAAAGTCTGTAAAAAACGTAACCTCCAACACCATGATGTTAATGCCTGATAATACAAGTAACAGAATAGACATATCCTTGTATTACAGTCATAACGGCAATGGCGCCTATTTTTGGTCCTATGCCGGTATTTCAAAAAGAATTTTTATTGAACCTGTGTCGCCTGACGGTTCCTGGGAGTTTTTTACCGCTAATTATAACAGCAAGACAAAAAAAGTAGCCTTCTACAAAAATTGTAAGGTGTTACAAACGGTTGATGTTACTAACAGCTATTCCCAGGATTCAACCAGAAGCATGCATCTGGGCATGGGTAAGGATGGCTACTATAATGGAACCCTTGATGAGGTAAGATTTTACAGCCGAGTTTTGGATACTACCGAGTTGAGGCAGTTATACACCATGCCAAGTTCAGGGATCAAAAAGTATTCTGAAACCAAGGGGCTAAAACTGGTTCCTGATTCCTATCTGCCAAAAGTTTTTAGAGTAGAAAGTACTATAGAACTTAAATCGATGGATATCTATTCCGTTTCGGGACAGTGGATAAATCAGTCTGACCTTAAAGTTTTAGATTTAAGTTATTTACCTTCGGGTATCTATTACATCCGAATGAAGGATTCTGCAGGGAACCTTTATACAAAAAAGGTCATGATTTAAACATTATTCCTCCTGGTACTGAAACCCCACCACTAACTGGTAGTATACTGCTACAGGTCGATTGCGCAGGGTAGCAGGAATCCACAAGGGCATTTGCCTGAAAATGCGTATGGCTTCTTCTTCAAAACCGTATCCGCTATTCTCTCCGATGTAATTGATACAGCAAATTTTCCCTATTGAGTCGATGATAAATTTGAGCTTTACACGACCTGAGGTCTGATTGTTGATAGCCTCTACAGGGTATTTAAGCTGCTCGGCAATGTAGTTATTCATGGCCTCAGGACCTCCCGGAAACTGAGGTTTGCTATCGCCAACAAGGTATACAGATTTTGGTATGCTTTCGCTTACCTTAATTTCAGTTTTATAAACATGGGCAGACTGTGAGGAATCAATTTGTGCTTGAATGGCCAAAGGAAATAACAAGATAAGCAAAGCCAAAGTTTTTTTCATCTTTTTAGTTCAGCTTAAATTGAAAAGGCAATACAAAATACACAGCGACCGGTTTGCCATTTTGCTTACCGGGTTTCCATTTCGGCATCATTTTTACAATTCGGATGGCCTCTTCTTCGCAACCAAAACCGAGCCGTGTTTTACTGATAACCTTCACATCGCCTACAGAGCCATCTTTAAATACTACAAATTTCAAATAAATTTTTCCCTCCACATTGTTTTCAATGGCAGCCGGAGGATACACCAAATGTGAGATAATAAACTTAAAAAGGGATTCTTCACCTCCAATAAATTGAGGCATTTCCTCAACGGTGGTGAATACTTCTGAGTCTGGTGGAACCGAATTATTTTCAGGTTTGCCTTCAGTCTGAGAGAAGCAGAGTAGTGGCAAAATGAAAAAAACAAAAGATGTCAAAAACTTCATATTATTAATTTGAGGTAAAATTAAAAAATATAAAGAGGTTATGCGCAACCCGTGGAAAAAAGAAATGCTAGCCTATAAGCTTACTTCATTTCAAAAGTTTCCATAAACTTGGTGGTGAAGTTGCCTTCCACGAAATCTTTGTTGTTCATGAGTTGAATTTGCAGGGGAATGGTCGTTTTAATGCCTTCAATGATAAATTCGTCCAAAGCTCGGCGCATTTTCACGATACATTCTTCACGGGTTTGGGCCACGACAATGAGCTTTGCGATCATGCTGTCGTAATTAGGAGGAATGGCATAACCTGAGTAAATATGGCTATCCACGCGCACCCCATGCCCGCCCGGTTTGTGTAAAGATGTGATTTTTCCCGGTGATGGTGCAAAATTTTTGTAGGGGTCTTCGGCATTGATACGGCATTCGATGCAATGCATTTTTGGGTAATGATTTTTACCTGATATGGGCACCCCGGCTGCAATTAATATTTGTTCTTTAATAAGGTCATAGTTTATCACCTCTTCCGTTACAGGGTGCTCTACCTGAATACGGGTGTTCATTTCCATAAAATAAAAGTTCCGGTGTTTATCCACCAAAAACTCAATAGTTCCTACGCCTTCGTAATTGATAAAGGAGGCGGCCTTTACAGCAGCATCTCCCATTTTTTCCCTAAGCTCATCAGTCATAAAGGGCGAAGGACATTCCTCAATTAATTTCTGATGGCGTCTTTGAATAGAGCAATCGCGTTCACTAAGATGACAAACTTTGCCATATTGGTCGCCAGCGATTTGAATTTCTATATGACGGGGTTCTTCGATGTACTTTTCGAGATACATCCCATCGTTGCCAAAGGCAGCCTTCGATTCGGTTTGTGCAGAGGCAAAAGCAGGTTCAAATTCATCGTCGTTCCAAACAATACGCATTCCCCTTCCTCCTCCACCGGCAGTGGCTTTCAAAATCACAGGATAGCCCATTTTCTTTGCCAGTTTTATACCCTCTTTAACGTCGGTAATCAAGCCATCGCTGCCCGGAACTGTAGGAACCCCTGCAAGTTTCATGGTATTTTTGGCACTGATTTTATCGCCCATCGCGTTTATCATTTCCGGTGAAGCACCTATAAATTTGATGTTGTGCTGTCGGCACAATTCTGAAAACTTGGCATTTTCACTCAAAAAGCCATATCCGGGATGAATGGCATCGGAATTGGTTATTTCGGCTGCCGAAAGTATGTTTGGCATACTGAGATAACTCAGGGTGCTGGAAGGTGGCCCAATGCAAACAGCCTCATCGGCGAAGCGAACATGCAGGCTTTCCTTATCAACCGTTGAATAAACCGCTACGGTTTTAATACCCATTTCTTTACAGGTTCGGATAATGCGCAATGCAATTTCGCCGCGGTTTGCTATTAGTATTTTTTTAAACATGCTTACTTTTCAAAATTTGAAATTTTGGAGATTTTGGAAATGACAAAGGGGATCGGATAGGTTCAGATCAAAAAAGACTAGCTGGGGTCTACCAAAAATAAGGGTTGGTCATACTCAACCGGGGTAGCGTCATCGGCAAGAATTTTTACAATTTTACCCTTCACTTCGCATTCTATTTCATTGAAGAGTTTCATGGCCTCAATTACACAGAGCGTGTCACCGACAGAAACTTCATCTCCTACACTAACAAACGGAGCCTTATCAGGTCCCGATGAGCGGTAAAAAGTTCCTATCATGGGCGATTTTACCTCAATAAGTTTTGAGTTTGAAGTTGCTTCCTGAACCGCTTTGGCAGCTTCAGCCGGGGCAGTTTCTTGCCTTATCGGAGCGGCCGGAGCCTGCTGATACGAAACCTGAGGGGCAGCCATTACTACCTCTGTAGATTTATTATTTTTGCGAATGTTCAGTTTAAAATCTTTGCGCTCAATGCTCACTTCATCCACTCCCGATGAAGAAATGAACTTGATTAAGGTTTGAATATCTTTTAAATCCATAATTATCGAAATAATTCGAAGGGCGAAAATAATTTAATTTATGAGTTTTTTTGACAAAATTGGATAAAAATGAGCGAAAATTGTTTGATTTTGTCCAATTTTTAATCAAAAATCATGAATTATTGGGTTTTTAGAGGCTAGGATTGATTAAGCCCTTATATCAAGGTTAATATAAAAATGAGGTGTTTAGATTTTTAAATAAATAACCATTAAAGACTGGTCAGACATCCTCCTCCGGAACAGCAAGTGAATTCAATTTTTTTTTACACTTCAATCCATTAACTTTGCACCGCAAATAATTACCTCAATTAATATTATTTGCCATGTCTGACTTTCTCTCCAATAAAATTCTTTACGAAGGACTTGCTTTTGACGATGTATTGGTATTGCCGCGTTATTCGGAAGTACTGCCCCGCGAAGTGATTACCCGTACCAAACTCACCCGAACACTTGAAATCAATGTGCCTATTTTGAGTGCTGCGATGGATACCGTAACAGAGGGGCGTATGGCCATTAGCATGGCCCGCGCGGGAGGCTTGGGCTTCATCCATAAAAACATGAGCATCGAGCGACAGGCTGCTGAAGTAAAGAAAGTCAAGCGCTCGGAGAGCGGCATGATTAAAGATCCGGTGACCTTATCGGTTTCGGCAACTTTGGGTGAGGCCCTGCAGGTGATGAAAGACTACCGTATTGGAGGCATACCTATAGTTGATGAAAATCGAAAATTGAAGGGCATATTAACCAACCGCGATTTGCGATTCCAAACTGACATGAGCCGAAAAGTGGCCGAAGTCATGACCAAGGATAACCTCATTACCGCTGATGTTGGTACCGATTTGCAAATGGCCATGGAGATTTTGCAGAAACACCGCATTGAAAAGTTACCCGTTATCGATAAGGAAGGCATTTTAAAAGGACTGATTACCTTCAGGGACATCCAAAATATTAAAAACCATCCACACGCGTGCAAAGACAAATTTGGCCGTTTACTGGTTGGCGCGGCAGTGGGCATAACCTCCGATACTTTAGAAAGGGTAGCGGCCCTTGTTGAACAGGATATTGATGTTATTACCCTCGATACGGCACATGGGCACAGCAAAGGGGTGATGAATGAGCTTAAAAAAATTAAAAAACAGTATGGCGACCTCCCTATCATCGTTGGCAATATAGCAACCGGAGAGGCTGCAAAGGCTTTGGTAGACGCCGGGGCTGATGCCGTAAAGGTTGGGGTTGGTCCGGGTTCCATTTGTACCACCAGGGTCATTGCCGGCATAGGCGTACCGCAACTTTCTGCAGTGATTGAATGCGCCGAGGCCATCAAAGGCAGTGGGGTTCCAATTATCAGCGACGGAGGCATCCGTTACAGCGGCGATATTGTAAAGGCAATCGTGGCAGGGGCTGACAGCATCATGGCCGGGTCATTATTTGCAGGCACCGATGAGTCGCCGGGAGAAACCATCATTTATGAAGGCCGAAAGGTGAAATCATACCGAGGTATGGGCTCTATTGATGCGATGAAAGATGGGTCTAAAGACCGTTATTTTCAGGATGCCGAAGAAGAAATTGCCAAACTGGTGCCGGAGGGCATCGTCGGAATGGTACCGTTTAAGGGGCAGTTATCGGAAGTGATGTACCAATACGTTGGAGGTTTGAGGGCCGGGATGGGGTATTGTGGCGCGAAAACCATTGAAGAACTTAAAACTGCAAAGTTTACGAAAATTACCTCTTCTGGAATTCGTGAAAGCCACCCTCACGATATTGCCATCACTCAGGAAGCTCCTAATTATTCGCGCTAATTGCTTTTGGCCGGGCAACCATGATGATGGCCGGCGCAATCCACTTGGCCTGATGGCCAAGCAATTGTATCATCCTATTTAAAATTTGACGAATTAATTTGTTTAAGCCTGTATGGCTCCAAACATCATAGGGAGAAAAATGCCAACGGGTTCTGTAACGCCTTGATTTAACAAAAGATTCATACTGCTTCAAACTCATTAAGTGTTCCGACCAATTTCCCGTGGCAGGGTCGCAAGTATTGCTGCCTATATTTTCAAAAACAGGCTTTTGGTTATTTAAATAATTTTCTACTTCTGATTGAATGTCGGCATAGGTTTCACCACGTGTAAGTGAACTTAAATAAATGAGCTCTGTGCCCGAAAGGTCGGGAAAGTGGGATTGAATAAATTTTTTCCTCAATTCAAAAAACGGTTCAACAGAGTCTCCGGGTTTGAATTGATCCGGATTGCCTTCCCATTCGTCCTTGTGGTGAAGTTTTTTAAAATACTTTCTTTTAAAAATATTGTACTTATTGGCCGAAGTGTTGTGTACATGAACGGCATGTTTATAGAATAATACACAATTTTTAAAAAACAAGTCAGGCTTGTAAATATGCTCCACCACATCACGACTTACAATTAAATGAACAGGTTCGCTATGTTTGGCAGCCACTTCCTCAATACTACCCCTTACAATATCCAGAGGATGCAGATCCATGGCCAATGCTAATTTTTTAAAATCTAGGCAGCTGTCTTCATACACGTCGCTGTAAATGGTGTTTTTATAACCGAGATGTAGGGCCAAAAGAGTCAGAATGCCTGTGCCTCCGCCAATTTCAACGATGCGCAATTCATCTTTCGGCACTTTGAGCTTATGGGTTCCAAGCTCTATAATTTGAAGCGCCAAACACACCGAATAGTGCACTTCGTTTAAATGCTTTTTTAGGTAAATGGTGTTATAGGCCGACAATTGCAGCCGATTTAAATCGAGCTGTCTCAATTGTTCGATAAAGGATGCCAATGCAGGCTTTTCTAATCCTTGCATTCCATGAAGATTAATAGCCCTTCGGCATAATCAATATTCACCATTCCGTCATGCATACATGCGTTGCTACAGCCTGACCTGCCAGTAATAGAAAGCGATTCGTTTTGAAGATTGTACAGCAAACCATCCGTTTGAATACCGGTTACTTCATTCAAGGCAAAAAGTGAAATGATTTGACCTTTGGGGTAATATTTAGAAAAGCGCTTGGGGAGCACCATAACTTTTGAATGGTCGTCGTGAATAACGGCATTTATTTTTCCGTGGTATTTGGCCAAGGTACAGATGTTGTTAAAGGTGTGATCCATTCTCAAGCCGGTGGCCCAAATAACATTGACGGCCTTATGCCCCTTTTGAATGAGTAAATCCAGGGCTTTTTCCAAATCGGTTTTACTCTGGTCGGGGGTGTTTATTATTTCTATATCCGATTGGGCCGAGAGGTCCATTTCCCCTGGATCAATGCGGTCGAAATCACCCAGAAGCACATCAAATTTTACCCCAAGGCTTAATACCTTTTCACAAGCGCCGTCCAATACCACCACATAAGGGCTCCATTCGAGCAATTGGCCAAGCAAATCCATATTGCAGGCAAGGCCATTGGCTATGATGAGCGCAGGTTCCTGATTTTCTTTAACAAAATGATGCGACGACACTTTAAATGCAAACTTCCGTTAATTGTTTTAGATTTTATGCAATTAAAATCGACAAATTAACAATTGCCGTCAGATTATACACAGTTCAACGTCAACAATAACAAAGCATTTGTAAGAGTCAAATATTTGAATGATTTTTACCAAATTAATAGTCATTGGATAAAAAAATAAAAATATCGGCTTGGGTTTGGATTTTTGGAATGCTTTTCCATTGGGCTTGCAAGCCCGATATACAGGCCACCTGGGAGGCGGAATATGCCACCCCAATTGCCCATACCGAACTCGACCTTGGCGATTTGGTGGGTGACAGTCTGCTGGTAAAAAAATCTGACAACAGCCTGGACTTGGTTTACGATTATACCCTTTTAATGGACAGCGTAAACGATTACCTCAAGGTGCCGGATACTTTACAGGAGAAGTCAGTGACCCTTTCTAAAATTGTACTTGATAACCGCGCGCTTTCCGATACCATCACCCTGGGTGAAATTTATCCCCTTTCCAAGTTATTGGATGGACAAACCCAAACCTTACCTGCTTTTGATCAGGATGGTTCGGCCAACAAGCAAGAAATTGATGTGACCAAGCAATTTTTTAAACAGGCAAAATTCAAAGCCGGGTTTATCGATATGGTGCTGAGCAACGATTTGCCGGTTGAGGCTGAAAAAATTGTGTTTCAGCTTCTCAACAAAGGCGACAATCAAATTATCATTTACGATTCGTTCTTAAATGTAAAGCCTAATACTTCCGTAATGACCACCAAATCACTTGCCGGGAAAAAAATTGACGGCATTTTGGTGGGTGTAGTAAAGCGCATAAAAACTTTGGCAAGTCCAAGTCCTGTGCTTATCAATTCTAAGGAGGGCATTCGTCTCGATTTGAGCATCCGGGATTTAGAACTCGAATATGCCACGGCGGTTTTCCCGGCACAAAATCTGATACAGGAGAATCAGGAAATACAATACAATTTGGGCGGGGCACAAGTGACCTATATGGAAATCAATTCCGGTTTTGTGGTGATGGAGGTGTACAGCAATGTAAAGGAAGAGATTATTTTGGATTACAAGATACCTCATTCCATGCAAAATTTCGATAATAAGAAATTTGTTCATCAAACTGTGAAAGTGCCACCGGCAACCTCGGGCGGGTACTCGAAGGTGGTAAAAAAATTCCCTCTCGATAATTACCAGGTGTTTATGAAAGGCAAAAACATGGATACCATACCCTACCGCTGGAATACCGTGTATAGTGAGTTTACGGCCCGTATTGAATACACCGGCATAGAAAGAACCTTATCGCTAAAAGATTCGGTTTACATTCGTTTTGGATTGGTTGAGATCAAGCCTAAATTGGCCATTGGCGATTTCGGCATTCATTTTTTCACTTTCGACGAGCAGCAGCCGGTTAAATTTTTTGAAAATGTGAAGGGGAATATCAGTCTGGAAGATGTAAAAATGTCGCTCTTGTTTAAGAATACCTTTGCCATACAGGCCGATATTACGGTCGACAACATCACGTCGGTAAATACCAGAACCAATAAATCGGTCAAACTGAGCTCCACAGCCTTGCCTCCAACTTTTCTTATCGACAGGGCCAAAAACGCCCCCTTTATTCCTTTTTATTACGGGATGAATTTTACTACCTCCAATTCGAACCTCAAACAGTTTTTAGAAAATTTGCCCGACCGACTGGATTCAAAATTCAGCATGGAAGTGAGAAAAAGGGGCTCTGAAAATCATACCGATTTCGTATTTGATACCAGCAAATTGGTTGCAAAACTCCGTTTGGAAATGCCGGTACAATTCGGTTCCGACGGACTGGATTTAAGTCAGGTCCAGCCTTTTAATTTCGCAGGCTTTAAAAATTCAGAGAACATAAAAAGCGGCGTTCTCAGGCTTGATATAAGCAATGGTTTTCCTTTTGAAGCCGGATGCGATGTGGAATTTTTAAGTGAGAACAATGAAGTGCTCGCCACCTTATACGAGCCGGGGAAAATGCAGAGGGTATTGCCGGGAATAATTGATGTAAGTGGTGTGGTAGTTAGTCCGGTAATCTCACAATTGTTTATTGAAATGCCGGCCTCTAAAATGCAGAGCATTAAGTTTGCCAAAAAGATAAGGATTAAAGCCCATTTTGAAACCCCCGGGGGCAACCGTTATAAAATTTACAGTCATTACAAATTCGGAGTAAAACTAAAAGGCAATTTTGTTTATGAACAAGGCTACTAGTCTGCTAAGCGCTCTATTAATTTCATTTTCTGCCTTTTCACAAAACACCGATTCGAGTCAATGGAATCGATTTACGGCCTGGTATGCAAATCCTTACAAAACCTTTGAGCCTGCCCGTGTGCTCAGTATTCAGGGAAGCGCCATGCTTTCGGGCAAAGGAATAAACAATCAATTCATGTATCCCTTTGTTTTTGGAAAAAGATTGGAAAAGGAGGTCATCGATCACAACCTAAAATCCGATAAAAATAAAAGAGTTCAATTCGACCGTTTCAATGAACTGAAATTCACCAATCTCGAGGCTAAGGCC
The DNA here is from genome assembly GCA_964617955.1 of uncultured Chitinophaga sp. Taxonomy (GTDB): domain Bacteria; phylum Bacteroidota; class Bacteroidia; order NS11-12g; family UBA9320; genus JABWCE01. Next base: position 163,228 of record CAZTXB010000005.1, on the reverse strand, counting down.
TTGAACAAATCAAACCTGCATTGGTTTTTGGTTACCGGAAATGAAGGGCGCTCCTACGCCAATGTGACCAAGGGAGCCATGAAGCTGATTTTTAAAGGTAACACCGATTCAACCCGCTATGATTTCAGCAATTCGAGTTATAACAATTTACAACTCAACAAAATGGGAGGAGGTTTGTACTACCATGACGAGAAGGCTGAGCATCCTTACAATTTCAGTGTTGCCCTAAACATCATTCAGGCCGTAAAATTTGAAAGCATCAGAACCTTTGAAAGAAATTATATCGAAGGCAACGAAGATTCGGTAGAGATAGGGGCCAATTACGACGCGATTTTTGCCCGAAGCAAGTTTCCCTCAAAGCAGGGTTTGGGTTTAGGGCTTGACCTTGCGTTTAACCAGAGACTCAGCAAAGATAGGATATGGGGTTTCAGTCTATCCAATTCAGGCTTTGCCAATTTCAATAAGAAGGTCACCACCTATACCGCTAATGGAGAATACACCTTTGATGGGGTGTATATACCTCAAATAGGAAGGCTGGGCGAGGATGGCTACTTCAAAAGCCAACTCGACTCATTTACAAATCAGCTTACCAATAAAAAGGAAAACCAGAACAAAACCGTATGGATTGCGCCTGCAACCTTTGTTTACTATACCACAAAAATAAAGTCGGCCTATTATCAATTTTCGCTTCGCCATAATGGTACATTGGCTATGCCAACAGGCGAAATCAAATACATGAAGTTTTTAAGCAGTAAAATGTTGTTGGGTATTTCAGCAGGAGCTGGAGGCAGTTATTATCTCAACACAGAGGTCAATTGGGCCTTGAGTCGCCAATGGTTTATTCAAATGGCAGTTTACCATCTGGAAGCCCTAGCATTGCCTAAACAATTCGGGGGATTGGGAGGAATGTACGGTGTTCAGTATATTTTTTAAAAGGAATTGAGCGAATAATTCGAGCAGGCCCTATTTAGCCAACGCCTCTACCATGCGTGTTCCAATATCGGCAGGCGATTCAACTACAAAAATGCCGCACTCAGCCATAATTTTCATTTTAGCAGCTGCTGTATCATCGGCTCCGCCTACAATCGCTCCGGCGTGGCCCATTCGGCGACCCGGAGGCGCCGTTTGACCTGCAATAAATCCCACTACTATTTTTTTATTACCTGTTTCCTTAATCCAGCGTGCAGCCTCGGCTTCGTAGTTTCCACCGATTTCTCCAATCATGACAATGGCCTCTGTTTCCGGATCATTCATAAGCAGTTCAACAGCATCTTTGGTTGGCGTGCCGATGATGGGGTCGCCTCCAATGCCAATGGCCGTGGAGATACCCAAACCGGCTTTTACAATTTGGTCGGCCGCTTCGTATGTAAGCGTGCCCGATTTAGAGACTATGCCTATGCGTCCCTTTTTAAAAACAAAGCCCGGCATGATGCCAACCTTGGCTTCGTCGGGGGTAATCACCCCAGGGCAATTGGGGCCAATAAGCACGCAATTGCGTTTTTTGATATAGGCTTTCACAGGAATCATGTCTTTTACCGGAATGCCTTCGGTTATGCAAACAATCACAGCGATGCCTGCATCGGCTGCTTCCATGATCGCATCGGCGGCAAAAGGTGGAGGTACAAAAATTATGGATACGTTGGCACCTGACTTCTCAACGGCCTCTTTTACCGTGTTGAAAACCGGCCGGTCCAAATGGGTTTGACCACCTTTGCCGGGCGTAACGCCTCCTACAACATTGGTGCCGTATTCTATCATTTGTGACGCATGGAAAGTTCCTTCGGTACCCGTAAAACCTTGCACGATAACCTTTGAATTTTTATTGACTAAAACGCTCATGGATGATTTTTAAATCGAGGGGCAAATGTAAGATTTTGAATTGAGAACTTGGTTTGATCTTAAGATAAATATATACCGGTTAAGCATGAGAAGCACACCCGTCAATTTTATCAATCGAACACAATTCACCTTGAGCTGATTTGGCAGCGAAAAGCATGCACAGAATCGTTTGCCATATCGCATTGCTATTGGAATAGATGTAACCAAGGTGTATTCCGCGCTCATACTATCTCCAACTGGTTATTGATTGCAGAAGAAGTAGAAAGGAACGATTTAAAATTCTCCATCATGACTTGAAATTCAGTGCTCTTCAATAAACAAAGATTTATGAGTGGTGTCAATGTTAAATTTAATGTGAAAAAGGCAAAGTGGCGACTAGGCTTACCAATATGGCTCAGCTTCCATTTTGATTTGTCTTAAATTGGAAATACTACGAATTGCATTTCTGGTGAATTAAATAGCCGGAAGGAGTTCAAGATTCTTAAATTTGCAATCCGCAATTAAAAAGCTGTTAGCCAGAATGAGAATTTACCTTGGAATACTGCTCATAACAATTGAAATTCTATGGCCAATTAAATTAATAGCCCAATCGGATACAGGGAAAGTAACATTACCTGAAATCGAGTTAAGTGCTTACATGGATAATTTTTATGTGTACGATTTTAACCAACCTACAACAGATTTTCGGCAAAATTTCCTTTACAATCACAACCGACACAACGCATTCAACCTGAATTTAGGAGTCATTAAAATTTCAGCCCAACATCAGAAATACAGGGCAAACCTAGCCCTGCTTGCAGGAACTTATGCTACGGATAATTATGCTAAGGAACCTGCGATACTAAAAAATATATTTGAAGCCAATGCCGGAATTTCGCTCACTAAACATAAAAACCTATGGATAGATGCCGGGGTCTTTGCTTCGCATATTGGATTTGAAAGTGCCATTTCCTCAGATAATTGGACTTTGACGCGGTCGATTTTAGCAGAAAACTCTCCCTATTATTTAACAGGGGTTAAACTCACGTATACGCCGAATGCAAAAATAGAGCTCATGGCCATAATTTGTAACGGATGGCAGCGTATTCAAATGGTAAAAGGAAATGCGTTGCCTTCATTTGGCACCCAATTCAGGGTAGTGACCCATGAAAAAGTAACTTTAAATTGGAGCACATTTATAGGCACCGACGATCCTGACTCCACAAGACGCATGCGATTTTTCAATAATTTTTATGGCCAATTTCAATTCAGTAAAAAAATTGGTTTAATCGCAGGTTTAGATATTGGAGCACAACAAAGGTCAAAAAACAGCTCCAGATACAATATGTGGTTTAGTCCGGTAATTATTGCGCAATTTTTGATTGGAAATCATTGGAAAACAGCCATCAGGGCAGAATATTATGAAGATAAGACCGGTATAATCATTCCTACAGGAACCCTAAACGGTTTTCGCACAAGCGGTATATCCTTGAATTTGGATTACCAGCCCCGCAAGAATTTGTTCTTCAGGTTGGAAGGGCGATGGTTTAACAGCAAAGACAAAATATTTAAAACCCAATCGGGTTCAAAAAGGGATAACTTTTGTTTAGGCACCTCAGTGGCCATTAAATTTTCGGAGGTCATAAAAAATTATTAAAATTACCAACGTCCCATCCCGCAAAAGCAGCAACAAAACTAAATACTGCTCTCATGCACAACACGGGAAAATGCATACCGGCTTACCCTAATGTTTTAGGTATGTTTGCGAAATAATAAAGTTTTGTTTTTATATCCGGGTGTTTAATTTTGTTAGAAAATTTAAGCTTGTTGACGCCACATCAGTCCTTAAGATTCGCTACAGATTTTCTGTGCGACTCAGACGCTCCTAGATGTATTACAGCAAGGCCCAAATGAATAAACATTTCATCATGGAACAAACCTATAAAAATTGCCAGAGTTGCGGAATGCCGCTTAAAAAGTCGCCAAATGGCGGGGGAACCCTTGCCGACCAAAGCATCAGCAAGATGTATTGTGCTTATTGCTACGAAAATGGCGAATTTAAACAACCCGATTGGACAGCCTCACAAATGCAGGAATTTTCAAAGGGAAAGTTAAAAGAAATGGGTGTCCCGGGTTTTCTGGCCGGCCTGTTTACCAAAGGAATTCCCAAACTCAAGCGCTGGACCCCATGAGCGTTATCCCAAAATTAGCCTCTTCCTTAGGGCGGAGAGATGAAGTGCCTAACCAGGAGTTGGCCAAAGAAATTGCTGATAAAAATGATAAGGCAGCGGTAAAGGAGCTTGTCGAAAATTTAAAAAGCAAAAGCAGAGACATTCAAAGCGATTGTATCAAGGTTTTGTATGAAACAGGCGAACTCAATCCCGAATTAATTGCGGCTTATGCCGAAGAGTTTGTCGCCTTACTCGACCACAAAAATAACCGACTTCAGTGGGGCGCTATGTCGGCCATTGATAGCATCACCACACAAAACCCAAGGGTAGTGTATGGCTCACTTTCAAAAATTATCGAAGCATCCGACAAAGGCTCTGTCATAACCAAAGATCATGCAGTTAACATATTAATAAAATTGTGTGCTGGTAAACTGTATACTGACGAGGCCTTTTCTTTGCTCATTGAGCAACTTTTAAGCTGTCCTACCAATCAACTTCCTATGTATGCAGAGAGGGCCGTGACGATAGTGAGTGAAAAAAACAAGGGTATTTTTACCCATACACTGACTTCAAGACTCGGCGATATTGAAAAAGATACCAAAAGAATGCGGGTTGAGAAAGTGATTAAAAAGCTAAACGCCTAATCAAAACCCCGATACTGTTAAGAAATGGAATTTTAGGATGGCGTTAAACTTGGCGAAACCAATTTAACCCTCTCGTCATTTTTAATGGCTCTAAAGCCACCGTAAACATTATTCACCCTTGTGAAACCATTGGCCTTTAGCATTGAGCAAGCAATCACTGAGCGATAGCCGCCTGCACAGTAAATATAATAATCTTTATCTTTATCAACTGTCTCAAGATTGTCTTGAAGGTTGGCTAAAGTATTGAGATTGGCGCCATCGACGTAACCGTCTTCAAATTCTGAAGGTTTTCTCACGTCCAAGATGCCTATGTTTTTTCCATGTTTTTGTTCTAAAGCCAGTTCTTCACTGTCTACAGAAACCAAAATGTCGATTTTTTCTCCGGCACCTGTCCAGGTCTTCATGCCTCCACTTAAGCACCCTGCAATATTATCGAATCCAACCCTGGCTAAACGTGTAACGCTTTCATGTTCTGAGCCAGGTTCTGCAACCAAGATTATTTTTCTATCCAATTCAAAAAGGGTAGCAGCCCAAATGGCATACTGCCCGCCGAGGCCAATGTTTATAGAAGAAGGCACATATCCGGTTTCAAAAATCAAAGGGTCTCTGCTGTCTATAATGAGGGCGCCTTCAGCTTTGAGAGTTTTAAATGCTTCAACCGACAAGGCCTTCATTCCTTCACTTTCTATATCCGATAGACTGGCGTATCCCTGTTTGTTGAGTTTAGCATCCTTAAAAAAGTAATCGGGTGGAGGGTTGATGCCTTCAGTTACCTTGGCGATAAACTCTTCCTTGCTTTGATCGGCCATGGCGTAATTGTTGGCCTTTTGTTCACCGATGGTGCTAAAGGTTTCTTTTCCCATGCTTTTGCCGCAAGCACTACCCGCCCCGTGGGCAGGGTAAACCAACACTTCATCGCCTAGTGTTTTTAATTTTGAATTGAGTGAGTCATAGAGCCATCCCGCCATCTTATGGGTATTCAAGTCGGGATTTCCATCGAGTAAATCAGGACGTCCTACATCCCCAACAAAAAGGGTATCCCCTGTAAACACACTGTGCTCACGTCCGTTCTCATCTTTGAGCAAATAGCAAGTGCTTTCCATGGTATGGCCAGGGGTGTGGAGGGCAGTGAGGGTGATATTTCCCAACTTAAAAACCTGACCATCGGTGGCTATAATCGCGTCGAAACCGGTCACTGCGCCCGGTCCGTAAATTATGGGGGCGCCGGTAGCCTTTGCCAAATCTACGTGACCCGAAACAAAATCGGCGTGGAAATGGGTTTCGAAAACATATTTTATTTTATGTCCTTTGGCCTGGGCCTCATCCTGATAAACCTGATAATCACGGATAGGGTCTATAATTGCCACTTCCCCTTCGCTTTCAATGTAATAAGCAGCCTGTGCCAGGCACTTGGTATAGAGTTGTTGGATGTTCATCTCAATTAATTTATGGATTTTGCTTCAAATAAATTCTGTTCTTTAAAACAAGGAACAGAGACTAATGTTTGCGATAAAAAAAATCAGGAAACAGGATGAAGGCTAAATTCAAAGAATTCCATCACCTGATTGACCAATAATTTTCTGCAGGCATTTTCAGTTTTTTGTCTGGCTTCAGCTTCACTACCTGCTTCTATTTCAAGGGTAATGTGCTTACCCACCCTCACATTTTGGATTTCGGGCAATCCAATCGCGGCCATACTTCCGGTAACAGCTTTTCCCTGAGGATCCAGTAAGTTTTTATGTGGCATTACATTGATTTCGGCTACATACTTCATAGTGCTTGCAAAAATACAACAACGCGTCAAACTCTTTTTAAGAATTCATCTGTTTGTCAAAAAATTAAGTCTTTGCAAGGCTGATATTAACACGTAACTCAAGATAATGAGCGGCAAACCTTCCATTTTAAAAATGAGCAATAGTAAGAGGCTTACAAGCAAAACGAGGTATCGCCAGATATTCTCCTTAACATAAAAGTTTTTAAATTTAAGAGCCAACATCGGTATTTCCGAAACCATCAAAAAACAAAGGATTGCGGTAAGGATCAAAATTGGCCAAAATTCAAGAAGAAAACCCAGGTTGCCATTGAGTTTGATAAAAGGCAAGGCAGCAATTAAAATTCCGACAGCCGGCACTGGCAAACCTAGAAACGATTCACCTTGCCGAGTGTCGATATTGAATTTTGCGAGTCGGACGCAGGCAAATACACCAATGGCAAAACCCAAATAAGAAGAGTTGCCGAGCCATCCATAACTTATCAAAATAAAAGAGGGTGCCACTCCAAAACTCACCACATCGGCCAAACTGTCCAATTGCTTCCCCAATTCGGATGAAACTTTTAAAAGACGCGCCACAAAACCATCGCAAAAATCGAGAAATGCTGCGCCAAAAATGAAGAGCGAAGGCAGATAATCGCTCCATTGTTTATCGGCTAAACTAAATTCAGGAGTGATGATTAAACCAGCCTGCATCACAGCGTACCAACATGAGAGCATTCCGCAGATTAAATTGCCTAAAGTAAAGAGGTTAGGTATCCAGGCCCTGATGTGTTGCATGTTATTTTGTTTGCGAATTTCGTTTGATGGTTTTCTATTTCCTAATTTCCTTCTCTTTTTTTAAACGAAACCAAAAACAAAGTGCGATACTGGAACGTTTATCAGTTTTTACTTTCCGATTGTCTATTCATACATCAAATCCGATTTTTAAAAAAATAAATTCGCCCATTCTTTTATTTCCCATGCAAAGAAGCCTGACAGCCACCTTACTATTTTTATTGGTCTCACCCGTTTTTGGGCAATTGTTTACATTGAGCGGACGTATCTCAGATGCCAAAAGCGGAGAAGATTTAACCGGCGCAACGGTTTTGATTCCGGGATCGAGTTATGGCGTTTCAAGCAATAACTATGGATTTTATTCTCTCACCCTCCCTAAGGGAAATTATACCATCTCTGTGAGGTATGTGGGCTATCAAAGTCAGGAAAGAAAGATTATACTTGACAAAAACACCACTTTAAACCTGGAACTGACCTCAAATTCAAACGATTTAGGCGAAATTACAGTTACAGCCAAGGAGGACGATTCGAAAGTAGAAAACAAACAGATCAATGTCATTAAACTCGATATGCAATCCATCAGGAGGATTCCGGTGGTGTTTGGCGAAATCGATGTATTAAAAACAGTCACCATGTTGCCGGGCGTAATCAGTGCTGGTGAAGGCAATGCAGGCTTTAGTGTAAGAGGGGGAACCCAAGACCAGAATTTAATTTTACTCGACGAGGCCACCGTTTATAATGTATCGCACTTGCTGGGCTTTTTTTCAGTTTTTAATGGAGATGCCATTCGCGATTTGGACGTTTACAAGGGAGGAATTCCGCCGCAGTACGGGGGTCGTCTTTCCTCGCTTATCGACATCAGAATGAAGGAGGGAAATAACAAAAAATTTGCCGGTACCGGAGGAATCGGTTTGTTGTCGAGCCGACTCACCCTTGAAGGTCCGCTGGTAAAAAACAAAGCCTCTTTCATAGTATCGGGTCGTCGCTCTTATGCCGATATATTTTTGCCTTTGGCTCCAGCCGAAGAGGCCAAAAACAGCAAATTGTACTTTTACGATTTTAATGCGAAAATCAATTACCGGTTGAGCGATAAGGACAAACTCTTCGTTTCAGGTTATTTTGGCCGGGATCGTTTTGCATTCAGCAATTTGTTTGGTAACAGTTGGGGCAATAAAACTGCCACCGCGCGCTGGAATCATCTTTTTAACAAGAAGTTATTCAGCAATCAAACCTTTATTTTTAGCGATTTTGACTATTATTTCAAGGTCAATATTTCAGACTTTAACAGCCTTGAATTTTTGCAGGGAATAAGAGACTTTAGCTACAAATCAGATTTCGCGTGGTTTTATAATCCCGACAACAAATTTAATTTTGGAGGCGTCATCACCCATCACACGTTCAATCCGGGCGAAATCAGACCCATTGGTGATAAATCGGTGCTGGCTGAAACAATTATTCTCGACAAAAGAAAAGCTCTTGAAAGTGCGATTTATGCTGAGCACGAAGTAAAATTTGGGGTGAGATTTAAAATGCGATATGGCCTCAGATATTCCATTTTTAATAATTTGGGAAGTTCAAAAGAGTATATTTTTAGTTACGACAGTGCAGGAGCCGAACCAAAGGTAGCAGAGACTTTAACTTACAAAAAAAATGCGTTTTTCAATACCTATCATGGTCTTGAACCGCGGGCCAGTGCAAGTTACAGCGTAAACAAAAACCTGGCGCTGAAGGCTTCTTATAACCGAACTTTTCAATATTTACAACAGGCCTCAAATACGGCTTTTGCCCTTCCTACCGACCAATGGCTTCCGGCAAATATCAATATCAAACCACAGATAAGCGATCAACTGGCTCTGGGATATTTTCAGAATTATGATTTAGGTTTGGAGACCTCAGTGGAGATCTATTACAAATACATGCAAAACCAGGTGGATTTCAGAGACAATGCCGTACTGTTTTTAAACGACAAGGTTTATGGGGAATTGCTAACCGGAAGGGGCTGGAGTTATGGGTCTGAATTTTTTCTTAAAAAAACCAAAGGAAAGCTGAAGGGGTTTGTAAGCTATACCCTCAGTCGCTCCATGCGACAAATAGATGGGATAAACAACAATAAAGCCTATCGCACCAATACCGACAGAACCCATAACCTCACTGTTTCGGCCAATTACGATATCACTAAACAATGGGACGTAAACATTAATTTTGTTTATTATACCGGCAATCCACTCACCTTGCCGCAAGGAAGGTATGAATACGACGGGAAGGTAATTTCCTTTTACGGTCCAAGAAATGCGCAGAGATTTCCGCATTACGACCGAATGGATGTCGGGGTAAATTATTACCCTAACAAACGGAAAAATGGAAAAATTGAGAGTTCATGGAATATTTCGGTTTACAATGTGTATGGCAAAAAAAATCCTTATGCAATTACCACCGGAACACGAAAAGTGGAAGGCGCTGATGGGAAGCAGGTGGATACCGGTATACCCATAACCGAGCAAATAGCCCTGTTTCGTTGGATCCCATCCTTAACCTGGAATTTTAAATTTTAAATGCAGATGATACAAAAATATTATGTACAGTTTGTTTTGGCGCTTTTGACCTTAACAGGATTAGGTTCGTGCAGAGATGAGGTCATACTCGATCTTAATACGGTTGGACCTAAACTGGTTGTAGAAGGTAAAATTGATACCGACACGGTACCGTTTAAAATAAGGCTTACCACCACCGCCGACTATTACTCCACCATTATTCCGGTAGTAACTGATGCTTTTGTAACCATTTATGGAAGCGATGGCAGCAAAGACACCCTCCATTACGATACAGCAGGTTACTACATTTCAAAAAAAGTGAACCCTTGCAAGGTAGGGGTAGATTACACCTTAACCGTTGATTACAAAGGCGTGAATTACACAGCCACAGAGCGTTGTCTTCCGCAAAACCCTGTGGACTCTGTGCGGATGATCTATGCTCCAAGACGGGCTTTCTTAGAGGAGGGATATTATTTGTGGGAATTTACCACTGAAAAACCCGGAAAAGGTGATTGTTACCAATGGGAATTGTATCAGAACGACACCAGTGTTTTTGATGACTTTTATTACATAGCCGACGATAATTTTTTACAGGAATCGGGGCAATACATTATCCAAGATTTTCAACATACTTTCAGAATCGGAGATACCGTTGTTTTTGAGCAATATGCCATTTCGAGGCAGTATTATAATTTTTTACAGGCCATCTCACAGCAAGTCAACCGCGACGGGAGTCCATTTTCGGCTCCTCCTTCAAATATAGGTGGAAACATAAGCAACTCTGCCATAGGTTACTTTGCAGTGAGAAATTTAATAAGAAAGCGCCTGGTTGTAAAATAGCGCAGCGCTCATAACGAATTAACAATTATGCCAAACAAACTTTTCATCATCGCATTTTTTTCAACCCTCATGCTGCTTATCGATTGGTATGCTTTTTCGGGAATGAAGGTGCTCATACAAAATTTTCAACCCACAACACAAAAGTGGTTTCGAAATGGGTTTCTGGTGTTAAGTGCAATAAATATCGGTTTGCTCATTCTCTTTCACAGCTTGCCGGTTCACCAATATTGGGGCCTAAGGGTCATCATAGCCACCTGGTTGTTTGGTCAATATTTTTCAAAATTTGCCTTTATTTTATTTTTATTCATCGACGATATCCTGCGTTTTTTCAAGTGGATAGCGAACCAGCTGATGCCGAATAAAAAAGCTGAAAATATTGAAACTGTTAAAAAGGGAATAAGCCGCTCAGAGTTTATTGTGAAAACAGGTTTGCTTATGGGTACCGGAATTTTAACGGCCTTAACCTGGGGAATTGCAAAAGGAGCTTACGATTACAGGGTGAGGAGGAAAACAATATTTTTAAAAAATCTGCCAAAAAGTTTCAATGGGTTTAAAATTGTACAAATCAGCGATATTCATTCCGGCTCGTTTTGGAATACAGAGGCAGTCATGAAAGGGGTGGATATGGTCATGGATCAAAAGGCCGATGCGATTTTTTTCACGGGCGATTTGGTGAATAACGAGTCCTCTGAAATGGTTCCCTACATGAATGTGTTTAACAAAATAAAGGCACCTTATGGGGTTTACAGCATATTTGGCAACCACGATTATGGCGATTATTTGGAATGGCCAAGCTTGGAGGCCAAAGCACAAAACCTTGAAAATTTAAAACAAGTGCACAAAGATCTCGGTTGGAATTTGCTTATCGACCGACATGAGCGCATCACGATAGGAGAGGATTCCATAGGCGTGTTGGGTATTGGCAATTGGGGCAACAGAGCCCATTTTACTAAATATGGCAAAATGGACGAAGCGGTTAAGGGAACCGACGATTTGCCGGTGAAATTATTGTTATCACACGATCCAAGTCATTGGCGAGGAGAGGTATTAAGTAAATATCCCGACATTGACATGATGTTTTCAGGGCATACCCATGGCATGCAGTTTGGGGTTGAAATAAAAGGTTTTCGCTGGAGTCCAATAAAATATTTTTATAAGGAATGGGCCGACCTTCACAGCGAAGGCGACCAACATTTATACATTAACCGCGGTTTTGGTTTTTTAGGCTATCCGGGGCGTTTTGGCATCCTGCCAGAAATTACGGTTTTTGAATTGCAGCAAGGCTAAACAAAACCCCCATTATTTTTTAAATTCTCTGCCGTAGGGTTCCTCACTCCAACGCGACGCGGGCAATTTTTTAAAGTATTCGTAAGTCAATTTCAGGCCTTCCTCGCGGCTCACCTTTGGTTCCCAGCCTAACAATTTTTTAGCAAGGCTAATATCAGGTTGCCTTTGCTTAGGATCATCGGTAGGTAAAGGTTTATATATCACTTTTTGCTTGCTTCCGGTAAGTTTGAGTATTTCCTTCGCAAACTGATTGATGGTGATTTCATTTGGGTTGCCAATATTCACCGGCAATGCGTAATCGCTCATAAGCAAACGGTAAATTCCCTCTACCAGATCGTCGACATAACAAAACGAACGCGTTTGGCTTCCATCGCCAAAGGCGGTGAGATCCTCCCCGCGCAGGGCCTGCCCAATAAAGGCAGGAAGCACGCGGCCATCGTTCAGTCGCATACGTGGCCCATAGGTGTTGAAAATTCTCACGATCCGTGTTTCAAGACCATGGTAAGTATGGTAAGCCATGGTCATGGCTTCCTGAAACCGCTTGGCTTCATCGTAAACCCCTCTCGGTCCGACTGGATTCACATTTCCCCAATAATTTTCATTTTGTGGATGCACCAAGGGATCCCCATAAACTTCACTGGTGCTGGCAATGAGCAATCTCGCTTTCTTAGCCTTTGCCAAACCCAATAAGTGATGTATTCCCAAGGATCCAACCTTGAGGGTTTGAATGGGGATGCGCAAATAATCAATCGGACTGGCAGGAGAAGCAAAGTGAAGAATATAATCGAGGTTGCCGGGTACGTGAACAAATTTTGAAACATCGTGATGATAAAAAACAAAATTTGGGTTTCCAAAAAGGTGTTCTATATTTCGCAAATCGCCGGTGATGAGGTTGTCCATTCCCATTACGAAGCAACCTTCCTTAATAAACCTATCGCAGAGGTGAGAGCCTAAAAATCCTGCAGCACCTGTGATTAATACGCGTTTGGCATCCATTTTTTTTTGAATTCAAAATTACATTATTATAAAAGATACTTTAAGAAAAGAAGAGATAAAAAAGTTAGGTCAAGGGTAGGGCTGACAAAAGTGATAATTTTTTAAAGGGACCGCATTAGAAAGAATGCATGGTTTCTCCCTTCACGCTGTTTTTGAGCTGCATGATATGGTCATGCATTTTTTTGAAAAATTTGGCCCTTTGTTTTTCTGCAGTTCCGCTGAGCAAAAGCGACTTTTTAGTGAGATTCTCCATCCACAGCCTTGTTTCTTTAGTAAAGGCTGCATTATAGGTCGACAAACTGTTAAAAGTATTATGGCCTAAAAATACCCTTTCACTCAATTTAGACTCCCCGGGCTCTATAGAAACACAATTATTACCTATCATCACTTCTGAGTTGTACAATTTAAATTCCCCCTGTTTACCCGGACCATTTTTGTGGCTGTTCTCACAATCCGTCTTAAGCTCATCCATCATCTGTTGTATCTCATCAATGACGATTAAAACCTGGTCTCTGTTTTCAAAGAGGTCCGATTCCCAAAAAAACTCGACTTGTTTTAAGGTACTGGTCAGGGTTTCCTCGGTCCAAATTTCAATACTGTCAATTTTGGAATAGGATGAATAGGTTTGTTTGTTTATTTCAATGATTTCTTCAGGAACCACTTCGGGGTTAAATTTTTTACCGATAAAAAATTCGCTGTTAAGTACGGCTTTACTCCAATAAAAACTCTTGAAGGCCGAGAGATTGGAATAATTAAAATGTCGAAAAAGAGGAACATCTTCAGCGGCGTAAATAATTCGCGTACCCGGAGTATTGGCCAATTCGGTCAAATAATTGGCAAACCATTTGAGGTATTTACCAAAGTTTGATTTCTCCTCATACATAGGATTAAAATTAAAGGTAACCTGCAAGGAATCCATGTTGAGAAGTCCGTCGACTGAAACCCCGAATTTCTTAGAAATGCATGCTATCTCATCAAAGGAGAAAGCACTTTGGCACCTTAGCCTTCTGTAAACACTGTCGGTCGATAAATTTAATAAATCGGCCAACTCTTCAGCCAAACTGATGTTGTTAGGAATTACAGATTTGAGCTGGGCAACAAACTTTTCCTGAAATTCATAGTTTTCCATCTTTTATTTATTTTTTATTAATCCCGCAAATGGCGATAAATTATTATATGCCTATGCCAGAGTCTCAACAAATAAAGAATAAAATAATTAAAAAATGCAAAACAAAATTTATAAACTTCGAAAATTGTTGCAAAAAATGCAAAAATACCGAAAGCTCACTTCTCAGGTCGTTTTCAAAATTTTTACAGGGGATGAACCTTTGAAAAATGAAAATAACGGTGGAAAAAGTATTCGTAAGCGGTGCCGACGGCATGTTAGGAAGCAGCATTTGCATCGAACTCCTGTTGCAGGGTTATAAGGTTAAAGCTGCTTGTTTACCGCATTCTAAAAGCCATACCTTAGATAAATTAGAAATTGAGAAAGTGTACGGCGACATCATGGACTACCATTTTTTGTTAAAAGAAATGAAAGATTGCGACTATGTCATCCACGTAGCAGCAATCACATGGATATGGCCAAGAAAATCATCAACCACCGTGAAGGTCAATTACCAAGGGACCTATAATATACAAAGAGTCGTGTCGGAATATAAAATGAAGTGATTGGTGCATATCGGATCGGCCTCATCCTTTGGGTATGGCAGTAAAGAAAATCCCGGGAATGAAGAAAGTCCATATAAACTGTCCGGTATTGGAATGGATTACCTCGACTCTAAGTATAAAGCACAGCAGATGCTCTTAGATCAATTCAGGCAAAAGAGTTTACCTGTGGTTATTATCAATCCTACCTTTATGATCGGGCCTTTTGATTCGGGTCCTTCCAGCGGTAAAATGATTATTTCAGTGGTTAAACACTCTTTAAGATGGTACTGTTCCGGAGGAAAAAACTTTGTTTACTCAAAGGATGTAGCCATAGCTTGTGTGAATGCATTGAAATTAGGAGTATTAGGGGAGTGTTATATAGCAGGGAATGCAAATCTCACCTATGGCCAATTCTTCGAGTTGATATGTCGGCAAATCAAACAAAGATTTTTTTTAAAAAAAGCCCCGGGTATAGCTTTGATGGCTTTGGCCTTAATCCACTCTGCTATTTCCCGGCTTACCGGCCGCCCACCAAAATTGAGTTTTGGGATGGCTATTTTGGCATGTAAGCACCAATATTATGATTCAAAAAAAGCCCAAATTCAATTGAAAATGCCTCAAACTTCTATAGAAATAGCCATTGAAGAAAGTCTGAAATGGTTTAAAAAGTATAAATACATTTAATGAAACGCTCAAATTTTTTTAAAGATAAAGTAGTATGGATCACCGGTTCGGGCTCTGGAATCGGCAAGGAATTGGCCCGACAAATATTAGAGCTCGGAGGTATAGCCGTGATTACAGGCCGAAATAAAAGTAAACTGAGCAATGTTACACTTGAATTCGCCGATTACGAGCGCCGATGCCTGGTTTTGGAAGGGGATTGTACAAATCACGAGATGAATAAAGAAATTCTTTCAAAAATTATCACACACTTTGGCAGACTAGATATCCTCATTGCCAATGCAGGCTTGAGCAATTATGGCGAAGTGGAATTGCTTAAACCCGGGGTGGTTAAGCAAGTTATAGAAACCAATATATTGGGTACCTTGTTTCCCGTAATGGCTTGCATACCTGAGCTCAAACGCAACAAAGGAAGTATCTTAATGGTATCGAGCATTGCAGCCTTTTATGGGCTTCCAGTGTATAGCGTCTATTCCGCATCAAAAATGGCGCTTACGTCATTTCACCAAAGTTTGCGTATCGAATTGCAGAAGGTAGGCGTGTTTGTAGGGATTGCCTACCTCGGTTTTACCGAAAACGAGGACCAGAAACGCATACTTAATCCTTCGGGTATGCCTGAAAGGGTACCAGATCGAAGTAAAACATTCCTTCATAGCAGAAAAGAAACTGTTGAAAAAATGCTCATCCAGCTGGCGAAATCCAGGTCGGTTTGCACCCATACCGTTTTGGGCAAAACCACACAGCTTATGGCGCGTTATTTTCCCTTTTTACTGGGTGTAATTTTATTTAAAGGATATAAACGGAATTTAGAATCCTAAAACTCCACCCGTTTTAGTGAGGGGTTTTTTTGGGAATGCCCGGAATGCCAATGCTGAATTTTTCCTTTCGGTATTTGGTAAAGGCGAGCGGATTTTTAGCCAACTCGAGATTTTCAATCCGGTTGAGATGAATTTTATTAGCCATATTTAAAGCGGCGGTGAACGAGGAAATATTGGCGGTGCCTTTGCCGGCCAAAGAGTAAGCAGTGCCGTGGTCGGGAGAGGTTCTTACAATTGGCAGGCCTGCCGTAAAGTTAACGCCTTCTTCAAAGGCCATGTATTTAAAGGGAATCAAACCCTGATCGTGGTACATGGCTAAGACAGCATCGAATTGGCTAAACTGGTGATTGCCAAAAAAACCATCGGCCGGGTAAGGACCCAGGACTACCATTTTTTCGGCTTGCGCCAAATCCAGAGCGGGCTTAATGATTTCAATTTCCTCTTTGCCTATGATGCCACCATCACCTGAGTGAGGATTGAGCCCCAAAACGGCAATTTTTGGTTTAATAATGCCAAAATCAATGCGCAGCGATTCGTGTATGACTTTAATTTTCTCGTAAATCAGTTCCTTGCTTAATTTGGAGGAAACTTCATTGAGGGGAATGTGTTCGGTCACCAATCCGACTCTGAGTTTGCCCGAAACCAGCATCATGGCATAGTGATCAACCTCAAATTCAGAGGCCAAATATCCGGTATGGCCATTGAAGGGAAAGTTTGGGCTTTTAATACTGTGCTTATCGATGGGGGCTGTGCATAAGGCATGTATTTGGCCATCTTTTACATCGGCCATGGCCATTTGAAGAGCCGACAAAGCAAATTCCCCTCCGGCGCTCGAGGCTTCACCCGGGGTGATGGCCATTTCTCCTTCAAAGCACACTTTCAGGTTTAACTTTTTATCATCACATTCCGAAGTATGCTTTATTAATTTGTAAACAGGCTCTTCGTTAAGACCCAGTAAATTTTTATAAAATTTGACTGCTGAAGCCGAGGCGTATAAAATGGGAATAAATTGTTTCCCATATTCTTCATGACTGAATGTGCGAAGAATAATGTCCATCCCCACTCCGTTTATGTCCCCGCAGGTTATACCTATTTTAATTTTTTCACTCATTTTTTATCTCTGCGAAGTTCGCTTTTTTTTTCAATTCTATGCCATGTATTAATTCAGCCAATGTATTCTTACCAACGCAAAAGCGCGCTTCCCCAAGTAAAGCCTGAACCAAATACTGCAAGACAAATCAGGTCTCCTTCTTTGATTTTTCCTTCAATCATGGCTTCCGACATGGCAATGGGTACGGAGGCGGCTGTGGTATTTCCATACCTCATAATGTTGTTATAAACCTGATCGTCTCTGAGTTTAAGAGTTTTTTGTATGAATTGAGAAATTCTTAAATTGGCTTGATGGGGGATAAGCAAATCGATATCGGAGGCAGAGAGCTTATTTTTTTCAAGTGCTTCGGCAATCACCTCAGGAAATCGGGTTACGGCATGCTTAAAAACTGCGCTTCCGTTCATTACCGGGAAGATTCTGTCGGGGAGAAACTCATTGCGGTGTGGACTTGTGCTGCTGGGCTCAATAAGCATTAATTCTTCGGCAAACTTGCCCTGGCTATGCAAATGGGTCGATAAAATTCCCTTTTCCTTGTCGTTTGTCGCCTTTAATACCGTGGCACCTGCGCCATCTCCAAAAATAACCGAAATATTTCGACCCCGGGTTGAAATGTCGAGCGCTGAGCTGTGAATTTCAGAACCTATCACAAGAATGGTGCTGTACATACCTGTCTTAATAAATTGATCGGCAACGCTTAGGCCATAAACAAAACCTGAGCATTGGTTGCGAATATCCAAAGCCCCAACCGTGGTTATTCCCAGTTGTTCCTGTACCAAAACGCCCCCACCCGGAAAGTTATAATCGGGTGATAGTGTGCAAAAAATAATGAAGTCAACTTCTTCCGGTTTCAGTCCGGCGTTTTCGAGGGCCATTCTGGCCGCCTTGGTCCCCATGTTAGAGGTGCTGTCTACGTTGATGTCAGCCCATCGGCGTGTGTGAATCCCTGTGCGTTCCACTATCCATTCGTCGCTGGTATCCATCATAGATTCCAATTCCTTGTTGGTTACCACCCGCTCGGGGAGATAATGACCTAAACCGGCAATATAAGATTGATACATGATTTTGCTTTTTTAACAAAACTATGTTTTTTTTATCAAAAGCCGATGGAATGACTGACTACCGAAGAATAGGGCTGCAAACCGGAGTTTAAGAATAAGGAATTATTTAGCGTCGCTTTTCTTATTGACACTAAAGCGCACAGAAAACATATTGCTGTAAAGAGAGGAAGAAATATCGCCTATATCGGTAAGGGCATAGTCGAGCATAATGTTGCCCAGCTTCAAGCCAATGCCGATGTTGGGCTGGAATTTAAGCTCCTTTTTCCCGTTGATATTGAGCTCACGTTGAAACTTTCCCATGCCTGCCCTTAGAAACACCGATTTTTTGTAGTCGGCTTCCAAACCGAGATTCGGATCGATATTAAAAATTTTTGAACTCACCAGGACGTTGCGCTGTCCATCGGTATTGATATTAAAGTTGGTTTCGGCCCGAAGTCCGATAAAGTTATTAATCTCAAACAGCTTTCCGGCGCCAAACATAAATTGAGGCAAGGTAATCTCGAGCGAATTTTTTGGAATTTCGTTTTGGGTTTGAAGGAATACATCCTTTTCTGCATCTGTGAAGCTGAATTTCCAGGCGTTGAAAGTGCTTGTAATGTCACGAGCCATCAAGCCAAATTGCCATTCGCTTTTTGTTTTATATTGCAGAGAGGCGTCAATTCCAAAGCCCCAGGCGCTGGTAAATTGACCGGCCTTGCGGTGAATAATTTTGGCGTTTCCGCCAAAAGTCAATCCTTCAATCAGTGATTTTTGGGCATAGCTAAACAAGAATCCATAATCGCTGGCAGAGAAGCTGGTGACCCGGTTATAATCAATCTGACCATTGCGAATAAGGTCGAGCGTATTTGGAATGCCGTCCACACTGAATCTGATAACCGATACACCTATAGCGCGGCGGTCGTCAATTTTGGTAGCGAAGGCCCCGTAATCGTAATTGGCTATTCCGGCCAGATAGGCCGAATGCATGAACGACAGTTGCAAATTGTCTTTTATTGAAAGTAAGCCGGAGGGGTTCCAGTACCCTGAAGTCACGTCGTCGCAGGATGCAGCAACTGCATTGGCCATTCCGAAAGCTCTGGCACCAACGCCGATATTTAAAAAATCGTTGCTGTATTTGGGGGCAGACTGCCCGAATACCTCAACAGATAGTGATATAACAATGAGTAAGCTAAATATTTGCTTCATTCCAGAATAGTTTGTAATTCTTTAATTTTTAAGTTGAGCTCAGGGATAAATGTATTCAATAATACAATTAAATATTCGTTCTGGTGATGGTCAAATTTCCCTATGCCTGTACTAAGATATATACGGTTCAGGGCATAGCACACACTTTCCAGGTCTACATAGCTGAAAATATATCTGTGCTCAATAAAACGTAGCAGAGTGTGATGCCAAAGTTCAAAATCATTCAGATTATTTTGCTTAAAAAAGTTTTCCCAAGTGGGTTTTCCACAGCTTTTAAGGTCATGGTATAATCGCACTATCTCCTCTTTTTTTTCCTGAACCAGAACATGATCGATGGCCAATTCTATTAATATATGGGCTAAAAACCAGTCGCGTTTGAATGCTAAACCACTGTGGCGAATAGTGAGCGCCAATTCCTCGTTTTTTTGAATAAACCAAGCCCAATTGTGAAATTTATCGTCTGCCTCAAAATGCAACCGAATACCCTTAACAAGCATGGTTAAGGACTCCTCTTCATTCAAATAGTTAAGTGTAGCTTTTGGTTTTATTCTTTGGTTACCTGTAAAATTTCTGAGTAAATCGGGAAACAGCAATCCGGCGTTAAACCATGAATTGCCTGATTGGTGATAAAAATGATAATGAGCGAAAAAATTCAAGTGTTTTATTTCCGGAATTCCCGGCAAAGGTAACTTTTATCCAAACGCTTAAATGCAATAAATGATATACCTTTGAAGTTTAAATCTTAAATAATAACATTCAAATGATAAAGTATGGCCTCGCAATCGTTCTGCTGATCACCTGTCAGTTTGCAATTTCTCAGAGTATTCCGGTCGATGAGGAGACCAAGGAAGCACTCATAAAGGGGGTAGTTGAAGTGCCAGGTGCATCCCAAACGGAGCTTTACGACCGGGCCATGGTTTGGGTAAGCAAGTTTTACCCTAACCCAACCGGTACCATTCAAAGCAAGGATGCCACAACCGGAGAGATTGTAGGCAAAGCACAGTTCAGGATAAGCAGTGTCGATAAAAAGGGCGTCGAATCCTTTGATGGCATGGTGGTGTACACCCTTACTTTAAATTTTAAAGAGGGGAAATTCAGGTATGAAATATCAAAAATTCATTGGAAACAAGCATCCTATTATGATGTTTCTAAATGGATGGATACCAAAGATGCTTACTACAAACCAAGCTATTCGGGTTATCTGACCCAAACCAATGCCTACTTCGACAATTTAAAAGCCGACTTAATCAAGGCAGTTAAATCGCCTCCGGCAAAAAAGAAAGACGATTGGTAGTTTTATAAACAACTCTATCTCAAGAGCAGCTATCTGTTTTTAGGCCTTCCAGCTGTAATCGCAAATATCACATTGAATTGGAAAGTTATAAATAAAGGAAGGCACGTATCCCCATTTTAAAAGCCATTTACTTATAAAATAAAGAGAAGGTTTGCCTTGGTTGCTTTTGGCAAGGTGGTAGCTGTGATGGCTGCAGTTGGGACAAATTACTTTTGACATTGAGGAAACGGTTTTGATATTAAAACACTTCTAAAATGATTTTCACCATCACAGAATTGTCATAAGTCAAAAAGAGGCCTCAATTGTTTATTTAGAATAACCTGTTTACATTAGCTGCCTGTAAAGCAATGCAAAGAAAAATGTTTATTTCTCAGGCAGGTTTAGCCTTAACGGCCTTGCCATTTTCAACGTTTGCAGCCGATCTGACCAAGCTGCAAATGCCACGAAAGCCTGAGTATGCCATGATGGGAAAAGACACTGCACTGGTCGATGACGAAAAGTATTGGAAAACCGTCCGCAGCATGTTCAATTTCCCTAAAGATTTCACCAATCTCGAAAACGGGTATTTCAGTCCACAACCACACAGTACAAAACAATTTCATCAGTCAAAGGAGCATGACATCAACCAACGCAGCAGTTGGTTTATGCGCAAGGAACAAAGCGAGGCTATTGAAAAAGCACGAAAAGACCTGGCCGAATTTCTGGGCTTCCCCGAAGAAGAATTGGCCATAACCCGAAACACCACCGAAAGTTTAAATACCGTTATTTCAGGTTACCCATGGACAAAAGGAGACGAGGTAATTATCGGCAATCAGGATTATGGCAGTATGGTTTCGGCCTTTAACCAGCAGGTAAAAAGGGCGGGGATTATAATAAAAAAGGCAGAGGTTCCGCTTCTTCCTGCCAACGACGACGAGGTGGTACAGGCATATACCTCACTGATCACACCCAAAACCAGGGTGCTGCACCTTACACACATGATTAATTTAAGCGGACAATTGCTGCCCGCAAGTAAAATCATAGAGGCGGCCCATACCAGAGGCATAGAAGTGATGGTGGATGCGGCTCACAGTGTTGCCCATATCGATTTCAAACCCGGTGATTTAAACGCCGATTATTTTGCCGCCAGTTTGCATAAATGGCTTTGCTGCCCCTTGGGACTGGGTTTTTTGGCTGTTAAGAAAAAGCAAATTTCAAAGATTTGGCCATTAATGGCCGATGATGAATATGCCATCGACCACATCAAAAAATTCGAACACCAGGGCACCAGGCCTATTCAAAGCATCATGAGCATCAGCCAGGCCATCAAATTTCACAATGCCATAGGTAGCAGGCTCAAGCAAGACCGCTTGCGCTTTTTGGAGCAGTACTGGGTCAATCAGGTAAAGCATTTGGAAAAAGTAAAAATGAATACCCCTGGCGATACCACCCGACACGGTGCTATAGCCAATATCAGCATTGCTAATTACAGTCCGGCGCAATTGGCCGAAAAGCTGTATTCGGATTTTAAAATTTTTACCGTGGCCATAGACCACCCTCATATACAAGGCGTGAGAATCACGCCGCACCTTTATACCTCTTTGGAAGATCTGGAAAAGTTGGTTGAAGCCATTAAGAAATGCTAATTCATAGATTAAATCATGTCATACAGTGAAATTTTAGCCGACCGTATTCGCCAGAGTCTGGCGGATGAAAAGGAGGTGGAAGAAAAAAAAATGATGGGGGGCCTAACCTTCATGGTGAATGGCAAAATGTGTGTAGGGATTATCAAGGATGAGTTAATGTGCAGAATAGATCCCGAAATACATGAGCATGAGATTCAAAAGCAGGGGTGCCGTACCATGGATTTTACGAAGCGTCCCATGAAGGGTTATGTGATGGTTGATGATTCAGGAATGCGCAACCAAAAGGAATTTGACTATTGGATTCAATTGTCGCTCGCTTACAATTCAAAGGCCAAATCTTCAAAGAAGGGCAAATAAGATAACCCCGGAGCTTGGCAGGAATTTTCCTTGACCCATTCAGATCTGAATCCGGTTTAAAAGAGAGCGGCCCAAGGTGATTTCATCGGCAAACTCCAGCTCACCGCCTATCGAAATACCCCTTGATATTTGGGAGATGCTCACCTTTAATTCCTTTAATTTTTTAGAAATATAGAAAGCGGTGGTATCGCCTTCCATGGTGGCACTTAAGGCCATGATGACTTCTTCAGTTTCATTTTTCGAAACCCGCTTTAAAAGGGAGGCAATGTTAATGTCTTCAGGTCCGATGCCGTCGAGAGGCGACACCAAGCCATTGAGCACGTGATAGGTCCCAAAATACTGGCCTGTACTTTCAATGGAAATGCAATCCTGAAAGTCCTTCACCACGCAAATCAGTTTTTTGTTGCGGTTCACGCTTTGGCATATATCACAGGTTTCGGTTTCCGACACATTATGACAGATTTGGCAGAATTGCAGATTGGTTTTCAGGTTGATAACCGCCTTGGCCAGGTTGCCAACATTTTCTTCCGATTGTTTCATCAAATGCAAAACCATTCTCAGGGCCGTTTTTTTTCCGATTCCGGGAAACTGAGAAAGTTCCTGAACAGCATTTTCTAAAATTTTGGAAGGTAAATTCACACGCTATCCGTTTTGATTTTTGCAAAGATAGTGGAAGACTTCGCAACTTTTAAAAACTCCGAAAGCAGGTAAAATAAATTCATAAAAACGCCTTACTTTTGCAATCCGTTTTTCAATAAGCAAACGGGGTGTAGCTCAGCCCGGTAGAGTACACGTCTGGGGGGCGTGTGGTCGCAAGTTCGAATCTTGTCACCCCGACTAATTAAAAAGACATCCTTAGGATGTCTTTTTAATTTAATTTTGAGCCCCCAAATGAAGAAAAATCTCTTTATTACCCTTGAAGGCATCGACGGATCAGGAAAAAGCACCCAAGCCAAGAACTTGGCTCAAAAGCTGAGCGATCTTGGCCATAAGGTTTACCTTACCGCTGAACCCTCAAACGGACCAATTGGTAAAATGCTCAGGCAAATTTTTAAAGGGGAAATGAAAGCCGATCATAAAACCGTAGCAGCTCTTTTCCTTGCCGACCGCTTCGAACATATTCTTCATGAAGAAGAAGGATTAATTAAAAAAATAGAGGAGGGATATACCGTAATCTGCGACCGATACTATTTTTCGTCCTACGCCTATAATGCGGTGCACTTGCCCATGGATTGGGTCATTGCTGCGAACAAACCCTGCGCGGCACTGCTAAGGCCTGATGTGAACATTTACATCGACATCAAACCTGAAATCAGTATGGAGCGCATCAACCTTTCTAGAGAAAATTTGGAAATGTATGAGTCGTTGGAAAACCTCACGGAAGTTCGAAACAACTATTTAGCGGCCTTTGAACTGTTAAAAGCCGAAGAAAATATTCTCATGATCGATGGCCACCGAAAGGAATCTGAAATCACAGAGGAAATTCTGGAAAAGCTGCACAGGGATAAGCCAGAGCGAGAAAGTTTTAAATCTCTATTCTCGGTCATAAGATGGATAATATTTGGAAATTCGAATATTTTACACTTGTTTTAAAAAAAATTAACCAACATGACAAAATTTTCCCTTCTGAGTGTTTTTCTTTTTTTCTTTTCAGGTTTAACCTTTGGTCAGTTAAATCAAATCCATGTTAAGCTCACCGATGACATGCCAAAACCGGGCTCGGTTAAGCTGTATAAATCGGCAACTGCCCCAAAGGCCTGTAAAAATGATACCATAGGTTATGCCCGAATAAAAACCACGGCATACAACTCCATCAGTGTGAGAAAAAATTACTCTCTGGGTCAATTTTATCCGGCCCCTCAGGATATTACCGTGTATGGCTTCAGCTTTTTCGGTTGGGCCGTAGCCTCGCCGCCAAACGACAAAAAACTGAGGCTGATCTGCAACCTTTACAAAGCCGGCACCGATTCGTTACCGTCCGGCAGTCCTCTGCGCAGTGACACCGTAACGGTAGACTCTACTTTTGGAGGGGGTTTATTGTCGAAGTTGGAGAAACATGCCAATTTTAAAACGCCCATTACCCTCGACTATGCCTATGTACTCACCATTGAGTCGGACAGCACCGGATTAAGCGGCGGTTTAGTTGCCAACTCCTGGGCCAATAAAGATGGCCGAAAGGAGAACCTGCTCTGCGGGTCGGTGAGTGGCAAGTGGTACAGAGGATTGAGCTTAAACATCAGCGGCGCCAACCTCGATGCCGACATGCAGTTTTATCCGCATGTGAGTTACAGTTTGGGAACCAATTTTACCTTTAACGATTGTTCTGATTTTAAAGATACAGTGCGCTTTAAAAACGAGTACCAGAAGAACGTCTCAGGTAGCAAATTTTATAACTACTATTCATACTACAAATTAGATTGGTACTGTCATCAGTGGAACTATGGCGATTTGCCATGGAACTATGCCATAGAAAACGGTAAAAACAAGTACACAGGCAAGGGCAATTATAAAGTTCGCTTAATCAGCTATGTGTATCAATGGCGTGGCAATACCCCTTGTGTGGATACCACCACTAAAGTGATTTACTTTAAACCAAGTAACCCGACGGCGAAAAATACGAATATTTGCAGAGGAGACGACGCCAATATTGTGGTTTCTTCCGATACAGGAACCACGATTAAATGGTATAGAAACAAATCGGGCTCACCCGTGAATACAGGCACTTCTTATAATTTAGGAAAAATTCAAAAGAACGACACCCTCTATGTTAAAGCCATTAACAATGACTGCGAAAGCAATTTTACAGATTTGTATATCACAGTAAACGATTACCCCAAAAATCCATCCATTGCCGACGACAGCATATGCCTAAACGCCAAGGCCAATCTTGAAGCCATAAGCAGCACCGGGGTTACAGAATGGTACCTCGACAGCACCAAGTTGCCATTTTACAACGGCAATGTTTTTCAAACCCAAAGCCTTTCACAGAGTCAAACTTATTTTGTGAGATCTAACAACAACGGGTGTTACAGCTCTCAATTTAAAAAGATCACCGCCCACGTCGACAACAGTTTTGCACCTGCGGAGCCAATCGTCACTAAGGATACATCCATTTGCTTCAGACCCCTTGGGAAAGCGGTGCTTAAGGCCTATAGCAAAGACAACGACTCGCTGCGTTGGTATTTAAATGCCGGAGGAGGTACAAGCATTGCAAGAGGAAACGAATACATCCTCATACCTTCAACTACCGGAATTACCACCATTTATGTGGAGGCTCAAAAATCTACATGCGCAAGTTCAAGATTGGGTATCAGTGTCACGGTGAACGATTATCCATCCATAAGCAAAGTTTTTGGAGACGAGAAATGTGTGGGAGATACCGGTCAGGTAGCTGTATTGCTTTCAGGCCAGGGTGATGTGAACTGGTATACGCAAGCCAGCGGAGGTGCAAAGGTTGGTAAGAGTACAGCCATCTTATATTTTACAAATAAGAGCATAACGTTATACGCCGAAGCCATAAACGATGCGTGCGTTAATCCGGTAAGGTCAGCGGTACCCATCGTGATGAATGCTTATGATTCGATTACCAAGGTAGACGTGCCTTTGGTTTGTGGAAATGCCAAAGTAACCATGAAAGTATTCGCAGGCACGAATGTTGTGAAGTGGTATGCCGATGAAGAGGCCAAGGTTCTGTTAGCCAATGCATCAAGTTATACCACGCCAGCTTTGTTAGTGAGCACCAATTACTACTTCACCGTAGAGAAGAACGGATGCAAAAGCCCGGTGAACAAAGTTTTTGCTGAGGTATTGCCTTTGCCTGTGGCAGGCTACAACTACAGTTTTATTCCCGGGCATCGCTTAAGTCTTGTGCCTCAGGAAACCAACGGATTGAATTATCTCTGGAAAATGGGCGATGGCAATACTTACACCACAAAATACGTAACCCATAAATATACCACTTACGGAACTTTTGAGGTAAAACTCATTGCCACTTCAATCACCAGCGGCTGCAAAGACAGTGCAAGTCAGAACATACTTTACGATTTTTCGGGTATTAAACCCATACAAAGTTCCTCCATTATATTATACCCCAACCCAAGCGACGGAAGTTTTGTACTTAAGATTGACAGGGACTTGTCATTTGGAAAACTGAGCATCCTAGCTATGGACGGGAAACTTGTACATGAAACTCAACTCATGGGCTTGTCGGAACTTGAAATCAATAACCGGTTACCAGCAGGTATATACACTGTAAGAATCGAAAGCAAAGGCAAAATAGGCAATGCGCGTTTAATAGTGCGTTAGCTTTTTCACCTTCAGGGACTTTACTATGAATCAGTAAACCGAATGAACCTTACTTGACCTATTGTAATTGTTTTAACCATATTTATGTGGATGGCAAAAAACGCACGAAGGCTGAAATTTATTATTTTTTGTTAATATTTTTTTTGAAAAACGCGAGGTATTAAGCCAAAATTAACAAAATCATTTGTCTTGTATGTTAAGTCAAATCTTGGGCCCTTGCCACTTCTTTTTTAGGCTGTAATTACTGAAGCTAAAAAATAAACTATTGCAAAGAAAATGTGATTTCCAATCTCATCAAGAAGCAGCTGTGCGATGGGATGCCAAAAATGCGGGCCGCGCTCCAGAATGGCGCGTGGAAGCATATTTTTGGCTTGTCCGCCTATGGCGAGATTGGTTACTTTTTTTTCAAGAAAAAAGTAACAAAGCAAAAAATATTTAATGAACTAACAGGATTTCTTCAGATTTATTATTAGACATCGCAATTCAATTCATTAACTACTAAGTTTTTTCTAGACATTTTATAGACTTTAAAATGCTTTTAAAGCTCCGTGAAGAAGATTGGTGCGTTAAGGTCTTGTCCTGTGCATGAAATTTTTTATAAACGCATACTTATTCCTTCCCCAAAGATTTCAGGATGAAATCCGAATGACGCACTCTGTTTTAAAAAAAATGAAGGAGAAAAAAGAGAAGTTCAATAATTTGATTACCTCAACAGGATGAATTGGCCGTTGATCACGTGTCGTTTATTGTCGCAGCCTATATAATGCAAAGTATACATGTAAGCCCCGCTTTGGCAAAGCTTCCCTTGTAACGTGCCATCCCAATTATTGCCCGGTTTGTCGGTTTCAAACATTTTCTCTCCCCAGCGATTGAATACCATAAGGTTGTAATAGGCCTGGATATCGCCAAATTGATTATTCGGAAAAACCTCATTTAATTTATCGCCTGAAGGGGTAAAGGCATTGGGCATATAAATCTCATTAGGCATGGCATTGGGATCGCGCTTAAGCGTGTGGTAAACCGTATCCATACATCGGTTTGAATCTGAAACAATCACAGACAGAATTCCAGCGTCCTGGGTAAGAATAAAAGGTGAGGTTTCACCGGTATTCCATAAATAATTTTCGTTTAAGGAGGCCTTTAGCATGACCAGGGAAGCTACGCAGGCCACAGTATCACCTTCAATAAAACTAATGTTTTGAGGAAAGTTGACGATGTTCAAACTGTCCGATTCGGTGCAACCTTCCTGTGTGGTAACGGTTACCTTAACCTTGCCCGGTTTAGATATGGTGGCTTGCCTTAGGGTAGTTTCATCGTTCCAATCGTAGGCCGAAAATGGTTTATTTGTTTTGATGACATAGCTGAATGGCCCGCAGAAGAAAGTGTCTCTGCCAATTTCTACGCCGGGGTAGTAATTAAACAACTCAGCGGTGTCCCAACTTGTACATAGCCCATTGGTAATGGCTACGAAGTACCTTCCTGTAACAATTGCTTTTTTAACCCTGCTGGTTTCACCGGTACTCCACAGGTACGCATAATTTAAATGCGTAGCGTCAAAAAGTCCCGTATCCCCTATGCAAACGGTGGTGTCTCTCAAAAAGTTTTTAGGTGGCACAAAATGATAAACCGCAATGGTATCTGTACGGGTACAATTGTTATTATTGGTAACAGTAACCCAGTACTTTCCTGTGCCTGGAATAAACACCGAATTAGACTTAGAACCTGTATTCCACAAGTAGGCTTTATAACCACTTAAGGTGTAATAGGTGAACGGAATAAAACTGTTATTACACTGTGTAGAATCCCGCCCTGCATTAAAGGTAGATTCATCAATAATTACCGAAATGGTATCGCTGATGACGCAAGGGTCATCATAAACAGCCACAAAGTAGACCCCTGTTTTGTTCACAGTCACGGTTTGACTGTTCACCCCCATGTTCCATAAATACTGCTTGCCCGGGTTACCGGCATCCAGTGTTAAAGAGGCTTTATTGCAAAAAATCGTATCTCTTCCAAGGTTAACAGCAAACTTGTTTTTCACGGTTATAGTGTACTCAAAGGTATCGGCACATATTGTACTTTTTGCAATGAGAATTGCTTTATAAGTCCCTGCATTCGCATAAAAATAGCTTGGAGTTTTAAGGTTTGAAGTGTCTTTATTGGTCGAGGGGTCCCCAAAATCCCAGCGGTAGGTGAGGGCACCAGTACTTTGATTGTTAAATAACACACTGCTGTTGTTGCAAAAGGATCGGGTAGCTGTTTTGGTGATGGGGTTTAGGGTATTGAAAACCGAAATGACTTCGAAGACGCAATTGGCCACGTTAAATTGGTAATCGCGTTTGGTTTCTCCAATCAATACGCCTTTTCTATACTCTTTCACCAGGATCCCCATCACAAATTGACCTATGGAGGTAGGGGTGACCGTGAGTTTACCGCTGCTTGCGTCCACTTCCAATATGGGGTTGCCACCCATTTGGTCGTTTTCCGAATAGGGAGAAACCCATTGTACCAATCGCGTTCCTGTTAAGGGGAACGTAGGCAATTGTCCATTGTTATTATAATCAGGCCTGCTGCGATTGGTCGAGCCGCCGATATAGGGTGTAAATAATTCATATACCAAGGAGTCGCCATCGGCATCGGTAGCAGAATGATTAAAGTTAAAAGGGGCATTGAGGCAAAGAAAAATGGGGGGCCTGGATTTAAAAACCGGACTGCTGTTTTTTCCGGTCACCGATTCAGGCTTAATTTCGGTCCAGTAAGTCGCTCCTCTATTGCCAGGATTGTTAATATTTGAAATAATATCATTGCGGCAGCAACGCTCAAAGGTAATGATATAGCCGTTGGTCCGCTTGGGCAGCACCATATTCTTTTCATACACATACATGTCGACGCAAACATCCGGAAAGCTCTTGATGCAATTGTAATTATTAGCGGAAACCCTCACCGGTGATTGGCTTGAGATGAAGGTACATAAAGCTTTTATCAGGGTCCCTGTTTTAGCATCAAACACATTAATCAATGCGGTGGCATCCTGGGCAATGGAGGTTGGATTGCCGTTTTTGCAATCGAGGTATAAAGCCAAACGCACCTTGTAGGTCACGTCCTCATTGGCAGCCTTTGAAATGTATTGATAGGTAATTTCTCCTCCAAAAATATGAGATGCGCTAGCCCAATGGCCTAATACCAAAAGGAGAATAAAAAAAACTTTTTTCAAGTACGGAGAATCTGCTTCAAATCTAAACTGTAATATTGTACTTTCCTAACGATGAGGGGCCATCAATAGAGAAAAGGGTGCTTTCAGGTAAGGATAGATTAAAAGCGTGTCTAACAAAATTCATCTACACTTTAAAAAACTGGTTGCAGAGTCTTGTATTCAGGTACTTACCAATAGAATGGAATTGGCCGGAAAGGCTATGAATGATGCGCAGGAGGCTGCCAATGGTGAGGAAAAAAGCAGTACCGGCGATAAGTATGAAACCTCAAGGGCTATGGGGCATGCCGACAGGGAACTGTATGCCAAACAAATGCTGGAAGCGAGAAATGACCTGGAACACATGCGCCTCTTAAATTTGGAAAAAAGCGATTATATCAAGGCAGGCTCATTGTTTGAAGTAAACGAAAAGCTGTATTTTATTGGTCCGGGTTTGGGAAGAATAAATGTGGAGGGCAGCGAAGTGATGGTCATTTCAAAAAAAGCACCCATTTTTAGCGTTTTTTTGAACCGAAAGAGCGGAGAAGAACTGGATTGGAATGGAAGTAAGTGGGAAATTGGTGAAGTGATCTAGAGGGCATCCAAACAGAATTTACTCAGGTATTTTTTTCATGGACAGATGCTGATAAAAAATTAAAAAATCTTGTGGTTAAACGACATATTCTTAAACAAAATTCTCACTCATAAAAAACGCTTAAAAGGACTAAAAAAAAAGGGGTTAAAAATTTATTCTCATTCCTTTACTGGCATTTAAAAAAATCGTTTTTTTTAACAAATAAAAACGTATATTTGCAGCCGAAATAGGGAAAGTAAAAGAGGGGATAATCTCCCCTTTTTTGTTGCAATATGGTTAGTTTGGTATCAAAATTTAGTCAATGGGCAAAGGATTTTTTGGAGGATTCGGACGAGTTTTTGGTAGACATTGAAAATAGAGAAGGCTCGTCGAGATACAGAATCATTGTAGACGGACTCGAGCCCATCACCATTAAGCGCTGTGCCATGCTAAGCAGATATATTTCGAAGCAGCTGGAGGAAGACTTGAGTATCGACGAAGATGATAATTACATATTCGAGGTCTCTTCACCGGGAGCAGAACGACCGCTAAAGGATATTAGGCAATATCCAAAGCATATAGGCCGGCAACTGGATATAGTTTTGAAAGATGAAACACATGTGGAGGGGACATTAAAAGAAGTGGAGGGAGAGAAAATAAAAGTAGTGCAAAAAGTTTCTAAAAAGGAAACAAGTGAGCACTGGATAGAACTTGGAAACATAAAACAAGCAAACGTAATTATTTCATTTAAATAAAGAGTAAAAAAAGATGAGTTTAGGAATTGGATTAGTAGAGTCATTTTCGGAGTTCAAAGAATTTAAGAACATTGACAGGGCAACGATGATCCGTGTAATGGAGGATGTGTTTCGCAGTATGCTCAAAAGGCGTTATGGCGACGACAGCAATTTTGATGTGATTGTCAACGACAAAACAGGCGACGTAGAAATTTATCAGCGCCGATTAATTGTTGATGATGGTGAAGTTGAAAATGATATCTCTGAAATTTCCATAACGGATGCCAAGAAAATTGAGCCCGATTTTGAATTAAACGAAGAAACCTATGAGGAGGTAACCATGGAGGCCTTTGGCCGCCGTTCAATCCTTGCAGCGCGCCAAACTTTAATTTCCAGGATTTTAGAGCTTGAGAAAGATGAGGTTTACAAAAAATACAAAGACAGGGTAGGGGAGATTGTAAATGGTGAAGTTTACCAGATTTGGAAAAAAGAGTTGATGGTGTTGGATGACGAAGGCAATGAACTCATACTTCCTAAATCAGAAATGATCCCGAGAGACTTTTATAAAAAGGGAGACAGCATCAAAGGTGTGGTTTTGAGAGTGGAGATGAACAACGCCCTTCCAAAAATTATCTTATCGCGCACAGCACCAATATTCCTCGAGCGATTATTTGAACTCGAAGTTCCGGAGATATTGGATGGACTGATCACTATTAAAAAAGTAGTTCGTGAGCCTGGCGAAAGGGCCAAAGTGGCCGTGGAGAGTTATGATGACAGAATCGACCCAGTTGGCGCTTGTGTTGGGATGAAAGGCTCAAGGATTCATGGAATCGTGAGAGAATTAAGAAACGAAAATATAGACGTTATAAATTATACCACCAATACCCAACTCTTTATTTCAAGGGCGTTAAATCCTGCGAAAATCTCATCCATCAATATCGATGAGGCAAACAAAAGGGTTGCTGTTTACCTGCCATCTGATCAGGTTTCTCTGGCCATTGGCAAAGGGGGTTTTAACATCAAGTTGGCAGGAAAACTTTCGGGGTACGAATTGGATGTGTACCGA
Source organism: uncultured Chitinophaga sp. (assembly GCA_964617955.1). GTDB lineage: Bacteria > Bacteroidota > Bacteroidia > NS11-12g > UBA9320 > JABWCE01. The sequence goes on along the minus strand of CAZTXB010000005.1, from coordinate 130,745 downwards.
GAAGATTCTGAGGAGGAATTCGATGTAGATTTGGAAGAATTCAACGATGAAATTGACAACTGGATTATCGAGGAGTTGAAAGCCATTGGCTTGGATACTGCTAAAAGCGTTTTAGCCGTTTCAAACGAAGATTTGGTTCGCAGAACTGAATTGGAAGAGGAAACGATCGTTGAAATAAAGAAAATATTAGAAGCTGAATTTACTTAGGTTAGATGACGGGGAGTTCGATAGGATTGGTAGATACTGAATCAAATCAAATAGCCTAATGAGCAGAAGAACAGCGTTGAAAAGAATACAATAATGAGAAGGACAATGGCCATATAAAGGAAATGCGTCCTTCTGTAAGTTTTAAATATTAAAAAAAGGGACAGAACAGAAGATGGCAGAAGAAAAATCATACAGGTTAGCCAAGGTAGCCGGTGAGCTTGGGGTTGGGGTGCACACCATAGTGGAGCACCTTCAGAAAAAAGGCGTGGTACTCGAAGATACCAAGCCTACCTCAAAGTTGGATCAGGGGACCTATGAAATTCTATTACAGGATTTCCAATCTGATAAAAAGGCTAAGGATCAATCAAAAACCATCGAGGTCCAAATGAAGAAGGATCGTGAGCATGTAGCCGATCATCTCCCCTTAAAAGTAAAACCTGCTATTGATGAAATTGAAGAAGATACCGTTTTTGTACTGGATTTAGGATCTTCAAAAAAGCCAATTTCCAGCAAGGAAGAAAAACCCAAAGAGCCCTCTGCTCCTGAGAAAGAAGAATCTGTGCCAATTGGCACAAGATCAAAACTGGAAGGCCCGAAAATTATGGGCAAGATAGATTTGAGTAAGCCGGTAAAGGAGAAGGAAATAGAAGCCGAATCGGATGCTAAGCAAGATCCGGTCAAAGAAACCTCCCATCCAACAGCCGAGGTTCAAAATCAGGATGATAAGGAGTTGTCTGTAACAGAGGAAAAAACAGTAGTGGAAACTGCTCCGGAAACTAAAACGGAGTTTGAGGAACAGCCGCAGGAAGCGGAGAAGCTAAGCAAGGAGGAAGAAGACGAATCCAAGGTAATAAGAGCCAATGCGCCTAAATTAAAGGGCTTGTCGGTTAAAGGCAAAATCGAAATCCCCGATCCGATTGTCCGTAAAAAGGTGGTCAATGAGGATTTACAAAAGAAAAAGCGCAAGCGCAAACTCACTGCCGAAAAAGTCGATACCAAAGCTGTAGGCAACCAGTTTGTAAAAAAGCCTGAGATAAAAACCGATGGCAGGCCGGTTAATGGAACCGGACGTACCAAGAAAGATGAGGTAAGCGGAAAGCAGGTTCAGGAGCAAATGAAACAAACATTTGCAAAAATCGGAACGCAAAAAAGCAATTCGCAGGGGGGGAAAATTCGACAAAAGGCGAGAAAAGATCGCAAGACCAGATTCCTGGCACATCAGGAGGAGCAAGATATACAAAGAGAAATTCAGAGCAAAACCATCCAGGTTACTGAATTTGTAACGGCCAATGAGTTGGCTTCCTTAATGGATGTAAAGGTGAATGACATCATCACCACCTGTTTTTCGCTCGGCATGATGATTTCCATAAATCAGCGTATGGACAGCGAAATCATTAATCTTCTGGCCGAAAATTTCGGCTTTGAGGTAGAGTTCGTTTCTGCCGATGTTCAGGATGATATTGAAGAAGAAGAAGACAATCCAAAGGATATGGTGGAGCGTCCTCCGATCGTCACCATTATGGGTCACGTCGATCACGGTAAAACGAGTTTACTCGACTACATTCGCAATACCAATGTGATTGCAGGTGAGGCAGGAGGAATCACTCAACACGTTGCCGCTTATGAGGTGAGTTTAAAGGGAGGCAAAAAAATTACTTTTGTGGATACACCGGGTCACGAGGCATTTACAGCCATGAGGGCCAGAGGAGCAAAAGTTACCGATATTGTCATTATAGTCATTGCTGCCGACGACAGCGTGATGCCACAAACCAAAGAGGCCATTGCACACGCTCAGGCTGCCCAGGTACCCATTATTTTTGCTTATAATAAAATTGACAAGGAAGGCGCTAACGCCGACCGAATAAGAGAGCAATTATCGGCCATGAACATTTTGGTTGAGGAATGGGGTGGCAAATACCAGAGTCAGGAAATTTCAGCAAAAAAAGGCTTAAACATAGATACCCTGTTGGAGAAGGTGCTTCTCGAATCAGAATTGCTTGAACTTAAAGCCAATCCTAAAAAACGCGCCAAAGGAACTGTCATGGAAACCCATATCGACAGAGGAAAAGGAGTGGTTGCAACCTTATTGGTGCAGGAAGGAACACTTAAAGTGGGTGATTTTGTGCTCGCAGGTAGTTTTTACGGAAGGGTGAGGGCATTGCTCAACGAAAGAGGCAGCAGAATACAGTTTGCAGGACCTTCTACCCCGGTGAGCGTTCTCGGGTTCTCGGGTGCTCCTACAGCAGGTGAATTATTCAACGTATTTGAAGATGAGCAGGTTGGAAAAGAAATTGCGAACAAGCGTTCACAATTGCAGCGCGAGCAAGGAATCAGGGCCAACAAACACATTACCCTTGAGGAAATTGGCCGTCGACTTGCGGTGGGTTCCTTCAAGGAATTGAAATTAATTGTTAAAGGCGATGTGGATGGTTCAGTGCAGGCATTGAGCGATTCGCTTCTGAAGCTTTCTAAAGAAGAAGTGCAGGTGAATGTGATTCATCAAGGAGTTGGACAAATCACAGAATCTGATGTGTTGCTGGCCTCTGCGTCGGACGCCATCATTATTGGATTCCAGGTTCGCCCGGCACAGAGCGCTAAAAAGCTTGCAGAAGACGAGGAAATAGAAATAAAAACATATTCCGTTATTTATCACGCCATAGAGGAAATTAAAGCTGCGATTGAAGGAATGCTCGATCCCGAGTTTGTAGAGGAAATCACTGCCAATATTGACGTAAGAGACGTGTTTAAGATAACAAAAGTCGGAACGGTAGCAGGTTGCTATGTTTTGGACGGCAAAGTAGAAAGAAGCAACAAACTGAGGATTATCCGCGATGGGGTAGTGGTTCATGAAGGTGAAATCGAGGCCCTTAAGCGATTTAAAGACGATGTGAAGGATGTGACCAAAGGTTATGAGTGCGGAATACAGGTTAAAAACTACAACGATGTAAGAATCGGCGATAATTTTGAAACCTATAAGGCGGTGGAAGTGAAGCGGAAGGCGTAAGAGACGCATTTAACCTCCACCTTCCAACGTTCAATGTAACGCTTGTCATTTCACAATCAGAGCAATACCTGAAATCTCTACCACGTAATTTGATTACCATCTAAATTTCATCATAGGCCATCGTCACAAAAACCGACATACGAACCCTTTCTTTAGAACAACTTAAAGCAGCCATAGCAGGCTTGGGAGAACCTGCGTTTAAGGCCAAGCAAGTGTATGAGTGGATATGGAAAAAATCGGCAAGGTCTTTTCAACAAATGACCAATCTTTCAAAGCCGTTAAGAGAAAAATTAGAGGAGAAATATGAATTCAGAGCTGTTTCCATTCTCACACAGCAGACCAGTAAGGATGGCACCATCAAACTGGCATTTAAGCTTTGGGACGACAATGTGATTGAAGGGGTGCTCATCCCAACAGCCACCCGTATGACAGCCTGTGTGAGCAGTCAGGTAGGCTGCAGTTTGAATTGCAGTTTTTGCGCTACCGGCTACTTGGAGCGATCAAGAAATTTAGAGGCGGCAGAAATTTATGATCAGGTGGTAATTATAGGCGAACTGGCCTTAAAACATTATAATATCCCCTTGAGCAATATTGTGTTTATGGGCATGGGCGAACCCTTGCTCAACTATGCCAATGTGATGAAGGGAATTGGTTACATTACTTCACCCGATGGTTTGGGTATGAGTCCGCAACGCATCACTTTAAGCACAGCAGGCATCTCAAAAATGATTAAGAGGCTTGGCGATGAAGGGGTTAAATTTAATTTGGCCCTCTCACTTCATGCTGCCAACGATGTGAGGCGCAGTTCAATTATGCCCATCAACGACAGCAATAATTTGGAAAGTTTGGTGGAGGCCCTGAACTACTTTTATGAGAAAACCGGTACGCGGGTAACCCTCGAATATTGTGTCATAAACGACACCAACGACCATGAGGAAGAAGCCATCGAGTTGGCAAAATTTGCCAGAAAAGTCAAATGCAAAATCAATCTTATAGAGTACAATCCCATTTCCATGGCCAGTTTTATGGCTTCATCGGGTGAAAAAATACAAAAATTTGCCTCTGTACTCGAAAAGCATAAACTCATTGTGAACATTAGGCGGAGCAGAGGTAAGGACATTGATGCCGCCTGTGGGCAACTTGCCAATAAACAGGTTTAATCCTTCATGCGGAGTTTTTTTATTATTTTTATTTACTTCAACTTTTACAATCCATAACTTCGCAGCCGGAAGGTGTGCATTTCCCAAGAACATGAGCAAAATACTGTATTACCTTTTTCTGAAGCCCATTTCATTTATTCCCCTAAGAGGGCTTTACATCATTTCAGACTTCATGTACATGGTATTGTATGTTCTTTTGAAATACCGTCAGAAGGTAGTGAGAACCAATCTTTTGAATTCATTACCTGAGAAAGATATCAAAGACATCCTAAAAATTGAAAAAGCCTTTTACCGCCATTTTTGTGACCTGATAGTTGAAAGCGTAAGGATGTTTAGCATTTCGGAAAAGGAACTTAAAGAGAGGAGTAAGATGGTAAATGCTGAAGTGATGGATGGGCTTTACGACAAAAATAAAAGCATTATTCTCACAGGAGGTCATTATAACAATTGGGAAATAGGAGCAGCGATTTTAAGTCGTCAGGTTAAACACCATATCATTGGAATTTACGCGCCCCTAAGCAATGCATTTTTTAATGACAAGATTTTAAAAAGCCGCAGCCGATTTGGCATGGAAATGCTTTCCAAAAAAAGAGTCAAGGAAGGATTTGAACAACATAAAGGGGAATTAACGGCCACCATATTCGCTACCGACCAATCTCCGACCTACAGTAAAATGGTACATTGGACTACCTTTTTAAATCAACCTACGGCTGTAGCCCTTGGAGCCGAATTATTTGCCGCTGAATACAAGCTACCGGTGGTATTTGTATATGTGACCAAGCAAAAAAGGGGGTATTATCAAATGGAGGCCCGACTTCTATGCGAAGATGCGTCAAAAATGAAAGCAGGCGAAATAACCGAGTTGCATACCCGTTGGTTGGAAGACCAAATAAGGCAAACACCGCAGTTTTGGCTATGGACTCACAAGCGCTGGAAACGAAGGATAAAGGAGGAAGAAAGCTTGTACAAAGCCTAAGCTTTAAGGTTTTCTTTCATGTTATGTGAGAGCCAATACACCTAAACCACATCGCGCCTAAGTTTTTTTGATGAACTGATCAAACAGCTACAGATAGGACCGAGAGGTAAGGCACTGGGCCAAAAGACTATGATTTGAGGCAAAAAGGCTAAATATTTATGAATAAAATCGTGTTTTTTCAGGAAAAAAAGTTCTACCCGAACGTAAGCATAGCAAGCCTTTAAGCGTTTTTAGAACGCTCCGAATAAGAAACTTTTTCAATTAAAGCATTTACCATTGCTTTATTTTAAGCATTAATTTGTTACGTTTGAAATTCTTTAGCAACAAAATGTTGAATCCTGGTATAATGAGATGGGTTGTTCTGCTTAGTACAGGCTGTTTGGTAACCTTCAACTTTGCACAAAATAACAGGTACAAACCACAAAACGAAAAATTAATACAAGAGGCAGACAGTCTCACTGCTGTTTACGAAGTACTGACCGATAGCAGCAGTAGGGATGGGGCGCTCGATATCTATCTCGATCTCGCGGCTAAGGAAAGAAAGGACGCGCACCCCGATACGGCAGCTCTGATCCATTGCCAGTTTAAAATTGGCTATATCGATATGCTATGGGGACAATACAAGTGGGGAATGGAAGCATTCGAAAAAATGATGCTTTACGTTCAAAGACCTCGCGATCAGCACATCATTAATGAAGCCATACCGTTCCTGGGTTTTTGTTACCGTCAAACCCGAATTGAAAACTTCACCTTTCATTTGCCTGTTTTTTCAAAAACCAAACGCAAAGAATTTTATTTCCCCATATCGAAAGTTTGGCCTCGAGAAGGAGACAGCATCACCGTTAAAATAAACTTCGGAACCTACGATGGCATCGGTTTGGGAGCCTTTGGGAAAACCATTGGTGTTAAGAATCCGGCCATTTATGGCCATAATAACATTTGGCTGGGATACTGCGAGGTAACTGAAATAGCGGAAAGCCAGGCCATACTGAGAATCTTCGACTTACCAAATGTCATGGATTCGGTCCATATGATTTATAAAAATGATTTGGTTAAGCTCCCTATCCAGTACCCCACCCGTTTTTCGGATGTGGTAACCGAAGCTGTGAGCAACAATATTATTTTTTACAACATTGAAGGTTACTCCTTTTACGATTACCGACAATGGTACATCCACGCCAATGATACCCTTTTGGAGGATATCATTCTGGCCATGCAACACGATATACATTTGGGTTATGAAAAATATAAGAATAGCGACATCAAAGTATTAACGCAAGTTGGAAAGAAAGGGCGTTTCAAGGACATCACCTTGCTCGAAGCCCTCAGAACCACCTCAAGAAAGGATTTACTGGATTTTTTCTATTATGCCACCTTTTACAGATCGTCTTATTATGGCCAGAGTTCGCTCATCAGTAAATATGCCGACTGGGTTTTGGACGATTGCCCAGTGAGTTACGGTGAGTTTTTCGAAGCAGTGGATCAGGCTACAACCGAATCGGAATTAAGTGCATTGGCAGAAAAATACAAGGAGGCCTGCATAGAGCATGACCTTTTCACCTATTTGGGAAATGACGAAGAACTGCTGGTGGAAACAGGAAACCCTGAGCGTGCATTTGCCATCAACGAAAAGCATCGCAAACTCACCGTGTTGATGAATTTGCCCGAACAAACCGGTTGGTGTTATTTTTTTAAGGCAAGAATGCACGATTCGCGTGATGAGCACGACATGGTGCTTAAGGATTATGAAACGGCCCTGAATATTTTTAAAAAAGCCAGCGACGTGAGAGGGGAAGGCTTGTGCATTGGCAATCTGGCGGCAAAGTATTATGATCTGAGTGATTATAAAAAGTCGCTCGAATACTACCACAAGAGCTACCTCCTCAAAAGCAAAATAAAAACCACCGATTCATCCGACTACTACAAGAGTGTGGCCATTGCACGACATGGAATGGGCGATGCGAATTACATGCTCAATTTGTTTGATTCCGCCCTGGCAAATTATACCAAAGCGGCGCAATTTTACCAAAAGGCAAACTCTGTGGATGCGCGTTCGCGTTCACTGAGCGCATACAAGTACATTGCAAAAATTCTTAAAAAACAGGCAAAGTACAACGAAGCTTACAAAGCCTATGCCGAACAGAAGGAGAGATACAAGCAACTGGGGGATCAGAAAAATGTGGCAGAAACTTTCGACAATATGGCTGACGTTTTATTTAGTCTCAACGATTATCAGAAGTCAGCCGATAATTATAATTCTGCCTATAAATTAAAACTGGGCTGGGGCGACAAGGATGGAGCCGGGTTCTCAAAATCGGCGACCGGGCAGGCACTCTATAATCTTGGAGAGTACGACAAAGCCATTGCTGCGCACGACAGTGCAGTGAAGCTTAGGGAAGAAGCGAATAACCAATCAGGTGTGGCCTACTCTCTTACCCAAATAGGCTCCCTCTATAAAGAAAATGGCGAATATTCGAAAGCTTCTGACCATTTCGACAGGGCCTATAAAATTTATGAAAACCTGGGCTATAAAAGCAGTTTGGCCGATTTAGCCAATAAAAGAGGCTTTTTGGAGCAAAAAATAAACAACCAGATCAAGGCTTTAGAACTATTCAAAATAGCCTTAAAAAACTACACGGAACTGAACGACAGGATAGAGATGGGAAACAGTTATTACAACATCGCCTCCGTGTATGCAAAAAAGAATGATTTGAAATTGGCCATTGAAAATCTGGATACTGCTCTCAAGATCCAGGAAGCCACAGGAGATCAGGCAGGTCAGATGTACACGCTCAACTACAAAGCTTCACTGGTCGATTTGCAATTTAACGATAAACAAAAAGCACTTGCCTTGTATCATCAGGGTTTAAAAATGGCTAAGCTTACCGGCAGTCCTTACAACATAGCACTGTGTCAAAATTCTTTAGGCGCCTTGTATTCAAACATGGGTATTTATTCAAAGGCAAAGCCATACTACGACAGCAGCTATCAGATTTATATTCAGATTAAAGACAGAGTACAGCAATCTTATGCTCTGGTTAATGTTGGCTATTACTACACAGGTATCGGCAACTTTAGTGAAGGTGAAAAGTGCTTTATGAAAGCTCTGAAAGTGGCTGAAGAAATAAAAAACAACAATGCAATGGCCAATGCCTACGCCGCCTTGGGCTCTATAGGAAGGGTGACCGGACATTTTGAAAAGTCAGTGGCTTACCTTGAAAAGGGGATAGAAATTTATGTAAAAAGCGACAATCCCTGGGGAGTAGCTTCTAATTTCATAGAAATTGGAAATTTAAATAATGAGCAGTCGAAATATGTTACGGCGGTTTCTTTTTATATGAAAGCCGATAGCATATACAAAAAGCTCGATAATGAATTTGCAAGGGCAACCCCCTTAAACAATGCAGGTACCATATTTTTTCACCAGGGAAATTACGATAGCTCCTTAAGCTACTTTTTACCTACCTACGATATATTGAAACGAAAAGACGCCGAAGGCGATTTTATCAACTTGGTGGCTTTAAACATTGGAGAGGTATATGTGATGGATAAAAAGTATCCGGAGGCCGAGAGGTGGCTCAATTTAGGCTTAAATTCAGCCATGAAAAGGGAAGACAAGCGAAACAAAGGCATCGGCTTGAGAATTATGGCCAAGTACCACATCAAAAGGCAAAAGTATAAGGAAGCCGAAGTCGTAGCCTTGCAAGCGTATCAGATTGTCGGAGATTCAGGCGAAATCGAGAATACCACCGACATTTACAATCAGCTGGGGAGGGTTAAGTACGAATTAAAAGAATACGAGGCTTGTATAAAATGGCTGGAAAAAACCATTAGAAAATCAGAACCGGTAGGCTTTAAAAAGTACCTCTACGAAGCTTATTATTACAGCGCCTTGAGTTATTACGCGCTGAATGAAAAAGACACAGCCTTGCGGAGGATAAAAAGAGCCATCACTGTAATGGAGCAGATTAGCGGGCAAATCACCGGTGGGGCCGAAGCGCAAAAATTATTTACCTCCGGCGATTTACAACAAAAAATGTACGAGACCGTGGTTGAATGGCTGTTGGCACAAGGTCGCATTGAAGAGGCCATACTCTTTTTAGAGCGGGGCAACAATGAAGCCCTGAATGCCAAATTTAAACAATTAAAAGGAGGGGAAACAGGGGCCAAAGGTGAAACACAGAAGGAAATTGCCGAGGTGGAAGAAAAAAAGAAAGCCCTTGAACAAATAGAAGCCGAAATTGTAAAAGAAAAATCTAAGCCTGCCGATCAACAAAAAACAAAATTGATAGCTGAACTCGAAGCTATTAAACAGGTTGGGCAAAAAGAATACAAAAGCTTTCTGGAAAATTTGGTAAAAACCAATCCCAAAATACAAGTCTACATCAGCAACAGTGTAAATCCGGATGATTTCAGAGCGGAAAAGAAAAATATTTCGCCCGACATGGCGGTACTGCTCTACCTCATGGCCGAAAAAAATCTCTATATATTTTGTGCAACCAAGGATTCGGTTTTTGCTAAAGTTGTGAATTTGGAGGCCAAGGATCTCAGCAAAAAAATAATGACCATTTCAAATATTGTTCGCAACCCCGGCTTTTTGCCTACCACCAGACGTGGATCCAAGACCGTGAATAATACTAAGATTGACAACCCTGAGAAGGTCCTCAACGATTTGAGCAAGGAGCTGTATACTTTGTTAATTGGTTCGGTGAAGGCCGAAATCGGCAACAAAACCCGCTTGGCCATCATTCCCAACGGCGACCTGTATTATTTACCCTTTCATGCTTTAATCAAAAGCGAGGAGAACAAAAAGATAACCTACTTGATGGATGAGTATACCGTGTTTTACAGCAATCGCCTTAAGTTTTTGGGAAGTTCACAGGAAGTCGATTTAGAGTCGTTTGTTCCCCTGGCCATTGGCAATGCAGATAAGAGCCTCCCGAATGCCGAAATAGAAGTCAATGACATAAAGCGCTTAATCCCTCAGTCGAGCATTTTGGTTGGAGATAAGGCGACCAAGTCTGAGCTAATTGCCCAATCCGGCAATTTCAGGGTTTTGCATTTTGCGACCCATGGTATTATGGATTATAACAATTTCGACAGTTCTTATCTGGTGATGGCGCCTGATAAAAAAACCGGTGATAACGGACATTTCACTTTGAATGATATCAGCAATTTAAATGGCATCGATGAGTACACCCTGGTGGTACTCTCAGCATGTGAAACGGCCGTTAAAAACGACTTGGTTGAAGGCTGGCCCCAAACCACGGCTTCGGCGTTTCTTACCGCAGGCGTGGAGACCGTTTTTGCGACGCTTTGGCCGGTGGATGATAAATCGACCCAGCTGATTATGACGCGATTTTATGAAAACATCATGGTGCACAAAATGAGCAAGATTGAGGCTTTAAAAAACGCCCAAATTGAAGTGAGTAAGGTTCCCGGAATGAGCCATCCTTATTATTGGGCACCTTTTGCTTACTACGGTAAGTAGCATGTATTGAAAATAAAAGCCTTCAACAATTCACATCGTTGAAGGCTTAGGCCTTTCATATTATTGGTCACGCCAACGGCGGGATTTAAAATAATTTTAAGCTCTTTTTACATTGACAGCCGACGGACCTTTTTTGCCGACTTCAACGTCATAGGTAACCTGATCGTCCTGAGAAATTTGGTCAATTAGGCCTGTTACGTGTACAAAAACCTCTTGGCCATTGTCGTTGTTCTTAATAAAGCCATAGCCTTTTGACGCGTTAAAAAATTTTACTGTTCCTGTGTTCATTAGTGAAAAAATTAAATATTGGATTATGTTTATTTTACAAAAGTAATTGATAATTCCATTTCAAAAGTGCAGGTCCAAAATAATATTGTGGAAAACCTCAGGGCACAGGGTCGTGTCCGTGCCCGCCCCATGGATTGCAACTGAGGATGCGCTTACCGGCCAGCCAACTTCCTTTAAAAAGGCCATGTTTTAAAAAGGCCTCTTTGGCATATTGAGAACAACTAGGCGTATACCTGCAAGTGGAGGGCAAAATGGGCGATATCCCCTTCTGGTAAATCCAAATCAGAGCGAGAAATGGATAGGCAGCGACCTTAAGAAATTTTTTTAACAAACTCATTGAGCAATACCGTAACTTTCGTATTGAGTTCAGCAAAGGTGGTAATAATATCGGAATTGTACATAAAACAACATATGTACTGCTTGCCGCTTAGGGCGTTAATTTTTTCGTAAAGTTCAGGCTTTTGAATTCTATAACTTTCTCTGAGAAGGCGCTTAATTCGGTTTCGGTCATGGGCTTTCTTAATTTTTTTCGATGAGGCCGAAAATAGAATCTGAATGGGAAAAGGCTCTGATAAAGGATGTTCGAGAAAAATAAACGAGAGTGGAAAATGGGAAATTAATTCACCTTCCCTCCTGAAAATTTTATCAATAAGTTTACGGCTGCGGAGGCACTCATTTTTTGATAAAGTAAATCGATTTGCCATCAGCCAATGGCTATAATAAATTATTGAAATTTATGGCGTCCTTCGTCAGAAACAGTAAGCTTATGACGGCCTTTTGCTCTGCGGGCAGCTAAAATTTTGCGTCCGTTTTTCGTCGCCATACGGGTTTTGAAACCATGCTTGTTTCGGCGTTTTCTATTAGATGGTTGAAAAGTACGTTTCATTGCTCGTAATTTTAAAGGAGTGCAAAAGTAAAATATTAATAGCTAAAAGCAAAACCAAATTCATTTTTATTTACTAATATTCATTCGCCCTCTGTTTTTACACCCTTTTTAGAATAGTAGTCAAGGATTTGGCCTATTTCATTTTGGTATTTTTGAGGTACCAATATTCTTATTTGGTCATTGGTTACGCCTTTTCTGGTCATCCATTGTAATGAAAATTCTAGAAAAGTATGAATCCCGCTCTCCACCTTTTTAACATATTCGAGTTGGATATCGTTGCTTTGAATGGTTTTGAAAACGCCATTAATGAGCAAGGCATTGGTCGTAAAAATGATTTCATTTTCCTTTCTTCTTCTTAATTCGCCCTTGGCTACACTTATTTTTAACCAGGATACAAGTGCTCCTATGGCAAGTGCAAAAAGGCATCCGAAGAAGAAATTAGCCCCTCGGAATCTATAAAGAATAAAACCGCCGATTGCACCTATAAATAGTGAAACCCAGATGCCCTCCTTCAATCGCCGCCGCACTTCGCTCGAGGTCATAAACAGCCACTCTTCAAGCGAATAGTGCCAGTGTGCTATGATATCAGGTTTGTAAGTGTCAGAAGGCGGAGCCGCTTCAATTTCAGCAGAAGGATCAGCCTCTGTCGGGCCCTTCATTGGCATGGACTGCACGCTTTTTTGATCTCCGATTTGGCTCATAATATGGGCATGGTAAGCATTCACTGCCGCGTCCTTTTGTTTTGCTTTCTTCACATTCTGAATGCCCCCATATATCAGAAAAACCCCGCTCAAAAGGAATAAATACATGAGGGAATGTTCAATATCTGATTTTTGGTTTTCAAATAACAGCGAGAGGCCAATAATGAGCATGGCCGTGCCTAGCAAAGTAAATACCAAGCCAAATACGCGACCTATGCTATTCGCCTGCTTCTGGTCCAAATTCAATTATAATAAAGAGCCTAACATGGGTAAAAGTACAGCGTTAGGCCTTGCCGGACGCAGAGAAGGCGCTATGTAAAAAAGAGCTTAAGGGCTGAGCCGCCTTAAAGTATTCGGCTAACAGTTCCGGCAGGTTGTCTTTTGTTAAGACACTTTCGTCCATATGGCCTTTGTAATAGAACTGTTTGTTAAAGAGGAGAGGTTGCACAACCGCAGCTTCTTTTATTTCAGGCGAGAGCCTTACCTGTTTTTCGCCTAAAATTTCGCCTCCAAATTTCTTAACAAAATCGGGAGCTTTAAGGAATGCTTCAAACTTTTTTAAATTATTGGCAATCAGTCGTCTTAAGGACTCGAGTTGATCTTTTTCGGCCATATAAACCCCGCTGTAAATGCCTATGCCTTCGGGTCCCGCCTCAAAATAAAAACCGGGGTAAGTCATATTCTTCCTTCCGCCCGGAGCGATGGCTGCCGACATGCTGAGTTTATAGGGCGTCTTGTCTTTGCTAAACCGTATGTCTCGGTTAATGCGAAAAATACAATCCGATGCCTTGATCCCGACCATGTTTTTATCGAGCTTTGAAAGTTCTTCAATCACAGAGCTTACCAACTGATTAAAAGGGATTTTTATATCCTGTTCGTAACGCTTTCTGTTAGCATTAAACCATTCAGAATGGTTGTTAGGGGCTAAATCTTTAAAAAATTGACTGTAATGATGGGTGAGTATAGGCATGATTCTACAATATTAAGACTGACATGTTTTTACGAAAATAATGCAATTCCTGCGAATTTAAAACAAGAAGAACCGCAGACTTTGTAAAGCAAGTCGATCTATTCCTTTTTAAAATTGCGTTCGGCGTATTCTATAATTTTACCGGCCACATCAATGCCAGTAGCCTTTTCAATGCCCTCCAAACCGGGTGAGGAATTCACCTCAATCACCAAGGGGCCTCTGTCACTCCTTAGCATGTCAACACCCGCTACACCGAGGTTCATGGCTTTGGCCGATTCAAGAGCTGCACGCCGCTCCTCCTCGCTGAGTTCAATAATGGAGGCCGTACCCCCTTTATGTAAATTGCTTCGAAATTCCCCTTCCTTGCCTTTGCGTTTCATGGCACCGACTACTTCGCCATCCACCACGAAGGCCCTGATGTCCTCGGCCTTGGCTTCTTTAATAAATTCCTGCACGATGATATTTTCGTCAAGGTCGTAAAAGGCCTCGATCACCGATTCGGCTGCCTTATTGGTTTCGGCCAAGACCACACCTTTGCCCTGAGTGCTTTCAAGGAGTTTTACAACCAAGGGAGCGCCTCCCACAATTTTTATTAAATTTTTTATGTCGCCGGGGTATTTTGCAAAAGCGGTTTTTGGGATATTAACGTCGGAGCTAGCAAGTATTTGAAGGCTTCTCAGCTTATCCCTGCTTCGCATTAAACCTACTGAAGTGGTGGTGGTAAACACCTTTTTGACTTCGAATTGCCGAATGATATTTACACCATAAAAAGTCACAGAGGCGCCAATTCTGGGAATAATTGCATCAAGGGGCTCTATTTCATGGTCACCGAGAAAAATTTTGGAATTGAAGTGTTCTATTCCTACATAGCATTTTGTAAAGTTTATGACCCTGGCCTCGTGTCCTCTTTGGGTAGCCGCCTCAACCAGGCGCTTGGTTGAAACCAGATTGGTGTTTCGGGATAGAATTCCTATTCTCATGTACTTATTTTTTATTTTTTTTAGCCTCAAAAGAGAGGTTTTGTTTTGAAACATCTACCAGAAATTTATCCTTAATAAACTTTTTGCCCAAAAGCACCGGAAAGGTCATCCGTTTGCGATTGGTTAAGGTAAATGAAGTTTTGAAGATTTTATCGAACACCATAATTTTCAATTTTACCACATAGCGGTTCTCCTCATCCCCAAATGAACTTTTAATGGTTTTCTCCTTAAAGTCGGTCGTTAGTATTTCCTTTCCATTGAATGAGGGATGTTTTTTATCTAACAATTTAAAAGATAAATATTCGACTCCGTTTTTTTCTATAATTCTAATTCTGTCGGCATGAATAGCCGAGATAGCTGCTCCGGTATCAATTTTACAGGGCAGGTTTTCAATCCCCGCATCCACAAAATCAATACAGTCTACTCCTCCTATAATTGGCAATTTTTCGATTGGCATGGTCACGAATAATCAAAATGCAAACTAAACACTAATATGGATAACCTGATAAAAAGTTTGCTTCAAAATCGCATTTAAGCAGTAAAATATATTTTAAGGATTAAAAAGTTCTTGTTAATTTGCGTCAAATATTCAAACAATGGAAAACAATATCATTCTCGATGCGGATCAGGTTCAGACCGAACAATCACGATTCATAGCCAAAGTTTATGCCTGGATGGCCTTCGCACTTGGAATAACAGGATTTGTAGCTTTCTATACAGCACAAACCCCTGAAATTCTCGCCCTTATTTTTTCTAACAGGTTCGGCTTTTGGATATTGTTCGGGCTGCAAATAGGTATCGTAATTTTTTTATCGGCACGCATTGATAAAATGTCGGCTAACGTGGCGGTGGGATCCTTTGTGCTCTATTCTATTATTACGGGTTTTGTATTTTCCAGCATATTTTTGGTGTTTACCATGGGCTCAATTGCCTCTACCTTTTTTATAACAGGAGGTACCTTTGCCATTATGAGTGCAGTAGGCTATTACACCAAAACCGATTTGACCAGCTTTGGAAAAATACTTTACATGGCTTTGATAGGTCTCATCATCGCTTCAGTAGTCAACTATTTTATGCATAGCCCTGCTTTGTATTGGATTACAACCTATGTTGGTATTCTTATTTTCACCGGTTTAATTGCCTACGACACCCAAAAGATCAAGGCGATGAATGTAATAGGAAACGAAGGAACCGATGAAGACAAAAAGGAGGCCATCATGGGAGCGCTCTGCCTTTACCTCGACTTTATCAACTTGTTCCTTCTGCTACTCAGGTTGTTTGGAAGCAGGAAGTAAACCCCTTTTCTATCGCAATTATTTTCGAACCTCAAAGATTGGGGACTGGGTCTGTATGTCATGATTGGCTGAAGAATGGAGCCAGACCATTTTTGAAGTTTGAAAACCTGAGAGGAATGCCGTGTGTTTTTCTACGAGCCAATCTTCATTCAACTTGCCCTGCCTTCATTTTTTATGCAATTTATTGCAAACATTCTGTAGCTTTGCCAAATCTTTTAGGGGTGCTTGAGTCTTAATGCTCAGGCTGAGAATATACCCAATGAACCTGATACGGGTAATGCCGGCGAAGGGAATGAACACACAAGAGAAGTATTTCTCAGGTCACAAGCATCCTCCAAAAGATAATTTTTTAAAATTATTTTATGAGAAATGTTTTCGCTTTCCTTCTTTGTGTATCACAAACGTGCTTATTGGCTCAAAGCAATTGCCGTGTAACTGTTGTCGACTTTTCAGATTCAACACCGCTAGCCGGAGCCTTGGTGGAGTTAACCCCTAAGCTGCAGATTTTTAAAAAAGTAAAAGTTTATGGCGATTCCATGGGGCGAGTTGAATTGACTATTCCCGACGGTATGGAATATGACCTTCTCATATTTAAGGAGGGATTTAAGCCTTTGTTTTCTTCCTTTGCAAGGGTTCCAAAGGAAATCGTTTTTTATCTCAAACCTCTGGTTTATGATGGAGAGGAAGTCATGGTAACCGCTACCAGATCAGGCCTGTTGAATTCAGCTACCTATACTACCCTTACCAAAAAGGAAATATCGCTTCGCAACTTTGGACAGGATTTACCCATTCTGTTACAGAACACGCCATCGGCAGTGAGCACGAGTGATGCAGGTGCTGGAATAGGTTATTCAGGCCTTAGAATTCGGGGAATAGACCCAAGCAGAATCAATGTAACTATAAATGGTGTTCCCCTAAACGATGCCGAGTCACAAGGCGTATTTTGGGTGAATATGCCTGATTTTGCAAGCGGCGTCGATAACATTCAAATTCAGAGGGGAGTTGGCTCATCTACCAATGGGGCCGGGGCTTTTGGGGCCAGTTTGAGCCTCAAAACCGATAAATTTTCTGAAACCGCTTACGCCTTGCTAAGTGGCAGTTATGGAAGTTTCAATACCCATAGGCAAAGCATTAAGCTAGGTACCGGCCGCTTAGCCAATAATTGGTATGCCGAGGGAAGGATGTCGTGGATACGCTCCGATGGCTATATCGATCGCGCCACTTCTGACCTCCATGCATGGAATTTTTCAATGGCCCGTAAAACCGCAAAAAGCCATTTCCAGGTTCTGGCCTTTTCAGGCAAGGAGAGGACTTATCAAGCATGGAATGGGGTGCCAATGGCAAAATATAAAAACGATACGACCGCTGTGGACTCACTGATTAAATATTTATACTACGACAGTACAAAGGCTGTTCAATTGCGAAACAGCCATCCTAACCAATACAACTATTACACTTATTCGAACGAAACCGACAATTATCGCCAAAGCCATGTACAGGTTATTTACAATCGAAGTATCAGAAAAAATGCGAGCCTCAATCTCGTTTTACATGGCACACTCGGAAAAGGCTATTTTGAAAATTTTGAAAAAAAGAGCGATTTATCTCTGTATACAGATACGCCCTATAATTTTTATGGTCAGAACTTTTATCACGCCAATTTAATCAATCAAAGATGGCTTGACAATAACTTCAGCGGTATGGTATTTTCTTACACTCAAAAGGGAGTGAACACAGATCATGTCGTAGGAGGTGCAGCTAATGTGTATCGAGGCAAGCATTTCGGAGAAGTAATTTGGCATGAATTTATGGATTTGGGGCAAGATCCTTTGCGGTATTATGACAACAAAAGCAAAAAAACCGATGCCAATATTTTTTGGAAAGTACAGTACCGCTTTAGCAGATTGCTTTCGGCCTATAGCGACCTGCAACTGAGGCATGTAAATTACTCATGGTTCGGACCTGACATCTCCTCCGGAATTGTTCCTTCGGTTGGTGAAAAGCAGCAACAAACGCGTTTTTTATTTTTTAATCCTAAGGCAGGTATTCAATATCAGGCTGCATCTAACCGGTTTTTATATCTCACTTATGGAAGAGCGGTACATGAACCTATACGCGATGATTTTGTGAATTCAAGTTTGATAAGCCGTCCATTGCCTGAAATTCTGAACAATGTTGAAGCGGGTTTTAAGAGCAGTCATGGAGATTATCGCTTTTCAATTAGCGGATTTTATATGGGATATAAAAACCAGTTAGCCCTTTCCGGTAAAGTAAATGACGTAGGCGGCTATTCGAGGATAAATATTCCAAAAAGCTATAGGGCAGGCATTGAATTGGAGCTGAATGTAGATATAGCAACCTGGATTAATTTGGACGTTAACATGACCCTCAGTCAAAATAAGATTGAAACCTTTGTGGAGCACCTCAGCGATTTCAACACGTGGGAACAAACGCCTTTGATTTGGAAAAATACCGACATCGCTTTTTCTCCAAACCGTATCGTGGGGGCACAGTTCCTGGTAAAAGTTTCAAAAAATATGAATATTGTCTTTTTAACCAAATCGGTTGGGCGACAATATCTTGACAATACCCAAAACCTGAGTCGTAGTCTGGACCCTTATTTAATCAATGATTTAGTTATTAACCTCAACCTGCCGATAAAGGAAAATAAAAAATGGCAATGTTCCCTTTTGCTTAATAACATTGGCAACCAAAAATATGCCTCTAATGGTTACACCTACAGTGGAATCATCGACAAAAAACGCAATGATTTTGTGTTCGTGTATCCCCAGGCTGGGTTTAATTATCTGCTCAGAGTTGAGCTAAACTTCTAAAAGGAGGTAAGAAAGGAAAGGGTTTCCGGCGCTAAGGCTATCAAAGTTGACCTTCCACGAAGTACATGTCGATTTCCCCCTTACCCTTGGCGGTGATTTTGCCTCTGAAAAAACATTGCATTAAACCCTGAACCATTGCATAGGTACTGCCTGATATGTTTACTTTTCCAACTTCTCCACTGCTCTCAATGCGGGAGGCGGTGTTGACGGTATCGCCCCAAATATCATAAGCAAATTTTTTAATACCCACTATGCCGGCTACCACCGGACCGGTATGTATGCCAATCCGAATGTCGAAAGGAATCTCACCTTTTTGTTTTTTGTCTTCGTTTCTAAGCGAGATAAAATCACGAATTTGCAAGGCTGCCCTGACTGTATCTAAGGCATGTGTAGAATTGCTTAGCGGCAATCCACCGGCGCACATATAAGAGTCTCCAATGGTTTTTATTTTTTCAACGCCGTGTTTTTCAATAATTTTATCGAAGGCCCTGTAACAGGTATCAATTTCCAAAACCAATTGTTCGGCCGACATTTTCTCAGTGATTTCAGTAAACCCTTTAAAATCGGTAAACATAACTGTGACCTCTTCAAAGCTTCTTGCTTTTGAACTTCCAAATTCTTTTAATTCTTCTGCAACCTCCTCCGGCAAAATATTGAGAAGCAATTCTTCAGAGCGGTGTTTTTCTTTTAAAATAATCTTGTTCTTTTCAACCAATTCTTTGGTTCTCTCTTCCACTTTTATTTCCAAAAGGGTATTCTGCTCCATGATTAACTTTTCGTTAACCTTGAGGGCATCAATGGCATCGATTTGCGCTTTTTCCTTCTCCTTTCTAAGCAGAACAAGTTTGTAAATGATGGCAAAGGTCCAGAAAAGGCTTTGAATGATATAGGCAGCCATCAAAATGATGCGGGAGGTAAAGTTGTAATCGCGTACCGAAAACACCTGAACAATCACCAATTGGGCGATGATGATTAACATTAAAAAAATACCTTCCGACAGAAGCATGATTTTTGCAAGGGGATTATCCTTTTTGGCAAGCGAGATGATGAGCAGGAGGACGGTAAGAGGGGTCGCCAAAATCAAAATATTAGAAAGGGTAGTGCCGAGTGGATAGCGATTAAAAATTGTGAAAACCGGCGACCAAAAAATGGTAATAGCCACCAAAAATTTTACATAAATCATCCATCTGCTGAAATGCTTCTTAAAATCAAGAAAGAGGTAAAGGAAAACAAATTGCCCTAAAATCATCAAAGGGATATAAAGGAAAGTTAAGGCATAAGAAACAAAAATACTGAACAAGGGCTCAGAGGTAAAAACATATCTGGCAATGTCAAAAAAATTCATAAAATACAAAATGGTCGATCCCAGCGCTACGCAAAGCCATAGATAATCTTTCTCTCTAAAAACGGCAAAGAGTGCCAGGGCATAAACGATCATCATAAACTCGATGCCGGCAAAAGCGCCAAAAAACGCTCTGTATCTACCCACATTTTGGGTTACATAAACAGGGTTGTTGATATACAGCTGCATCGATTTTGGAAATTTAAATCGACTTAAATTTTGACAGTGCAAATAGTACCGAGACTTCTCTCCCGCTTTTAACAAGATTCTCAAGGAACCGACTCCTTTTTTGATGGTTCTTTCTTCAATAGGCACTTCAAGCCCACCGTATTGAAGCAATTGCGTCCCGGTAGCATTCGCTTCGTAAAGTTTTACAACTGGAAAATTGGTATTCACAAAATATGCCTGATCGATTTGGGTGTGGTTATGAATTTCAAAACGGCCCCAAACGGTTGCTTCCTGATTGAGCGTCAGTTTTTTTCGTGGGAGGCTGTTGCTCTTAAATCTATGATCGAACTGAGGCGAGGCCACCTGTTCAATACTTAAGCTACCTGAAGCATCCTCAAAGCACTGCACATAGTCGGTTAAGGAAACAGCTTCAGCAATAACAGAATCTAGCTTAAAGGTCTTAGGTTGGGCAAAACCAAAGAGAGGAAGGATGATAAAACCAAGTGCTATCAGGTTATTTTTCAATGCCTTAATCATTCAAAAAAATCTTGTTTAATAAATTTTATATTCAAATCTAAAAAATATATTGGTTTTAACTACTCCCGATGTCAATTATTCCATTTACATAAGGTTATAGTTCATTAACGGCAACTCTAACGGCCTTCATTGTGAAAACACATTTGATAATGCCATGCGCTCAGTATTTCAATATTTTTGAAAAAGCAGGCTTGCAAAACGGAGCTGTCACATTTGAGAATTTTTATAGAATGGCCAAGAATTCTCTTTAGTGGGGGGGCATTTCATATGGAAATTAGTCAGGGTCGAATCTGCTTTTGCAGTTCATTATCTAAAACTTGAAATCGCGCAACGGATAGCCGAGATAATGGGCGATAGGCCATAGAATTTAAAATTAGGATTGAATGATTAAGTCGACCCTTGAGCGCTTAAGCCTTTTTCTTAGGTGCCCAACTCATCTTTCAGGGTTTTCTGTCTTTTTCTGGCCTCAACCGAATAAAGACTGCTGTTATAATCAAAAATCAGCTTTTCGTAGGTGTCTTTGGCCTTTTGTTTATCCTTGAGCTTAAAATCGTAAATCCGAGCAAGGTTATACAAGGCATTGTCGGCCAAAATATCGTAGCCATATAGTTTGATTAAGGCCTCATATAAGAGAATAGCTTGGGCATAGTCTCTCTTCTTTTCCATGATGCGTGCCTTCGCAAACAAGATATCATCATCCAAATCGTGCTTGGGGAATTTGAATGGAAAAAGATTCAGGATCTCAAGCGCCTTTTCCAAATTATTTTGAAAAATAAACAAATCGGCTTTGGCAAATTCTTCTAAGGCATCAGTAGTGCTGTCAAGTCCCGTATTTTCTTGAATCATCAGGCTCAATTCAATGGCGTCGTTGGATATTAATTGCGAAGTTGCTGTTTTTAAGATATCCAACTGTTCCTTGGCCCATTCAAAATCGGCAGTAAAGTACGACAATCGGGCGTTTCTGAACTTGGCTTCCTGACCTAAAGGATCTTCCTTGAAGTCTTTATCAACCTGACTATAAAGCAATTGTGCTTCCCAAACGTCACCGCTAACCAAAAAGGCATCAGCAAGTTGAAGTTTACAATCTGCAGCAAACCGAGGTTGAATTCCGGGAATACTGTTTATTTCTTCCAAAAAAGAGATGGCTTTGGCAATGTCGTGCTGATAAAACATGTACAGATCGGCCAACTGCTTAACGCAATTAGAGGTACTTGCAGTTTTTCCGAATCGGGTTAAAAAACTGTTGTACTCTGCAACGGTCGAATTGATAAAAACCACACTGTCATTGACACCATTGGTTATAATTAAGTACTTGGTCTCGAGAATACCAAAGCTCGCATTGACAAAAAAATTGCCGGTTTCGCCGTAAGTAATTACACTTTTATAGCATTTTACAGCCGTTTCAAAATCGGAGTTGCTAAGGCAGATTTCAGCCAATTCGATCAGTCTGCGGCCTTCTCCTTTCTCCCTTTTGTCTATGGCCTGGCTTTGACGGTAAGCACCCCCAAAATCTCTGCTTTGCACAAAAATCCAAATGAAGAGATCGTCAAACACAGGCCGATTTGGGAATTTTTGAATGGTAAGCAAACATTTTTCTTTTAGAAAATCTATGTCCGAAGGATTTTCAAATGCACGGTACAAATAGTTTTTAGCTTTGCTTAAATTTTCCTCCGACTCTTTTATTAACTCGAGTGCTTCGCTGATAAGTTCCTTATTTCGTTTTGTCAGGACATAGAGATCAAGAAGATTTTCAGCAAAAATGGATTCTGATTTAAGCGTCTTTCTCGCCTGCAAATAAGTTGAAATAGACAAGTCGGGTAAATCGCGTCTTAAAAAAGCAGTGGCCAATTGTAAAGTACCGGCGGGATTATTATCGAGGTTCGAAATCAGCGACTGGTATACAACAAAAGCTTCATCGGTGCGACTTTGCCTCTGCAAGACATAACCCTGGTCAACCTTATAAAAATAGTTGTTCGGAAATTTTTTAGCCTGCTTTTTGATCATTTTTTCAGCATCGTCAAACGATTTCAACTCCAAAAAACAAGTCAGTAAATTTTGATAGTAATAGGGAGAGGCGTAGTCCTTTTTAAGCAGTTTTTCATAAAGAATGGCGGCTTTGTCATATTCCTTATTATTGAGAAATTCTGCTGCCAGTTCCTCATCGTTCACCTGGCAGATTCCGGAGAGGGAAAGAGAAACAAGTAAAAAAAGAAAACTGAACTTCATGGACTGCAAATATCGAACGTTATTATTTAATAATTGTTGTTTTTTGGTCAGCTTGATTTGTAGGTTTATTTAGGCAAATAACAGGAGGTGCAATGGACCTAAAATTCTGGTAGGGAGAACAAATTCTATTGCAAAAAAAAAATCAAACTATCTTTGCAAGGAATATATGGCCATAGTTTCAATTAATATAAAGGAAGGTACCCTAAAGAAAGAGGATTATATCATTGGAATTGACTTAGGAACTACCAACAGCATGGTAGCCATAATTAATAAAACGAGCAACTCACCGGAGGCTCTGAAGGGAGAAGGGAAGGAGGCCATTGTACCATCTATTATTTACCTTAAAGAGGGTGAAGCTCCCCTCGTTGGGGATTTAGCCAGAAAAAAGTTAACAGAAGACCCTGCCAATACCATTTTTTCAGTTAAACGCCTGATGGGAAGATCATTCAAGGACGTAAAAGAAAAGGCATCTTTGTTGGGTTATAAGATCATTGATGATAACAGTGAAGGCTTGGTAAAGATACAATCGGGTGAAAAATTTTATACCCCCATTGAGTTGTCTTCTTTTATTCTGAAGGAATTGAAAAGGGTTGCCGAAATTTCTTTACAATCGGAGATAAGTAAGGCCGTGATAACCGTGCCGGCTTATTTTAATGATGCGCAAAGGCAAGCCACGAGGGATGCCGGAAAATTGGCCGGACTCGACGTTTTGCGGATTGTGAATGAACCGACGGCAGCCAGTTTAGCCTATGGAATTGGCCTGAACCCTGACGATGAAAGAACAATTGCGGTTTATGACTTAGGTGGAGGAACTTTTGACATTTCGACTCTAAAAATTCACAATGGTCTATTTGAGGTTCTATCGACACATGGAGACACCCATCTCGGAGGCGATGATTTTGACAAAGCCATTGTACATTATTGGCTCGATCATATCTTGGGAAGTAATGTAGCAGGAACTATGGATTCAATTCAACTTCAGCGCATGAGGCTCATCGCTGAGGAGGCAAAAAAATACTTATCCTTTAACCAAATCTACGAGTCGGATTTTGAGATCGATGATAAAACAGTGAGATTAAAGCTCAGCAGAGACGAGTTTAACCAATGCATTTCGGGAACTGTGCAACGCACCATCGCCTCTTGTAATCAGGCCTTGAAAGATGCCGGCCTTCAAAAAGGTGATTTAGATGAGGTGATATTGGTTGGCGGCAGTACCAGAGTACCGCTTGTAAAAGAGGCGGTAAAGCAATTTTTCGAGGTACAAACCTTGCATGACCAACTCAATCCGGATGAGGTAGTGGCATTGGGTGCTGCGGTCGAGGCCGATATTTTGGCAGGAAACAGAAAAGATATTTTGCTTCTCGATGTGACCCCCCTTTCACTCGGCATAGAAACTTTGGGAGAGTTAATGGATGTAATCATACCCAGAAATTCTAAAGTTCCGCAACGCGCTTCCAGACAATACACAACCTCAAAAGACGGGCAAATCAGCTTGCGGGTATCTATTTATCAAGGAGAGCGGGACCAGGTTCAGCACAACCGAAAATTGGGAGAATTTCACCTTCAGGGTATTCCGGCCATGCCGGCGGGTTTGCCAAAAATAGAAATTACCTTTATGCTCGATGCCGATGGCATTTTAAAGGTTTCAGCTAAAGAATTGCGCTCAGGTGTTGAACAAAAAATAGTCGTGAAACCTCAATATGGTCTAACCGATGAAGAACTTGAAAAAATGCTGCTCGATTCATTGCAAAATGCAAAGCAGGACATGGGGTTTAGGTCGTTACAGGAAGCACGTGTGGAGGCGGAGCAATTAATTTATGCGAGCCAGCGTTTTATTGAGAAAAACAAGGATGCAATAAGTCAGGAGGAAATTGAGGAGACCAATAAATGCATAGATTTGCTAAACCGTTCATTAAATAGCAACAACAAGGATGAAATATTGAAAGCCCATGAACAACTTAACCATATTACACAACCATTTGCCGAAAGGCTCATGGATCAAGCTATTTCGAAATCCATCAAAGGTAAAAGCATCGCCAATGAGTAAAACTTTGGCCTGCATACTTTTGATTTTAGGTATAACAAGCAACCTGTTTGCACAAAACTATACCGAGGGAGAAAGATTCAAAGTAGGACTTAAAGCAGGCCCTTCTTTTTCATTGCTCGTCGGCACTGCACTTACAAATTCAACACCGGGCTACGGTTTCACAGGTGGTGTATATTACAAGTACAAATTAGGCGGTGGATTCCATTTTCAAACGGAAATCACACCCTCTATAAGAAATTCCAAATTCAGTAACCATGCTTCTAATGGATACGAAAAAATCTCATTGTTTTATATAGATGCTTCACAATTAATACTCAAGGATTTGAAGAAGGGGAGCCATGCGCATTGTTTGGTTGCAGGAATCGCACCAACGGGTTTGCTCCAATCCTGGGTCTATAACTCCTATTATCTGCAATCACCGGCAGCCCGCGACATCAAGTTAAACACCTTTGATGCCCTGGCTGTATTTGGTTACCAACACAACCGAAAGATCATAGGATTTCAAACCTTAGTAAAGGTTGGATTGACAAATATCAACAGAGGTTTAAACATGCACGACAATAATGGCAATAAATTGCAACCTACCAATGATCGTGGATACATTCGCAATATAAGTTGGGAAGCAACCATCTCCTTTTAATTGGGTAAAAAAATTGCAATAGTGGGTGGAGGCGCAGCCGGCTTTTTCTGTGCTGCCATATTAGCCGAAACCATGCCGGCTTCGCAAATAATCCTATTTGAAAGGGCGGAGAATGTGCTTCAAAAAGTTAAAGTCTCAGGCGGCGGGAGATGCAATGTAACACATGCCTGTTTCGAGGCAGCTGAACTTGTCAAAAATTACCCCCGGGGAAACAAAGAGCTTCGCGGACCTTTTAGTCACTTTAATCCACAACACACGGTGGATTGGTTTGAAGGCAAGGGGGTCCCATTAAAAACCGAGGAAGATGGACGCATGTTTCCGGTCTCCGATTCTTCTCAATCCATTATAGACAGTTTGTGGAGAGAAAGCATTTTAAAGGGCGTGGTCTTAAAAACTCGCTGTGGTGTCAATCATTTCAGCCATGTCAATAATGAATGGCAATTAGAAACCGACAAGGGTTTGTTCCATGCCGATTATTTGGTGATAGCGAGCGGCAGCAGTCAAAAATTTTGGAATTTAATAAGCGAATGCACCCGTCATACTATTATACCACCTGTGGCGTCACTCTTTACCTTTAATTCTAACGATCTTTTACTTCAAAATTTGTCCGGGGTCAGCCTCAAGCAGGTCGAAGTCAAATTAATAAATAGCCAATTTCAATCCACAGGCCCCTTGTTAATTACCCATTGGGGGTTGAGCGGCCCGGCCATATTAAAACTCAGTGCATGGGCTGCCATTTGGCTTCACGAAAAACAATACCAATTTCATTGTGAAATTAACTGGAAGCCGGGCTGGAATAAAAACAAAGCCATGGAATGGCTGCTGCTTATGAAAAAGCAACATCCCAAAAAGAAGATTTACAATCTCAACCCGGAGCTTCCTCAGCGTTTATGGCAGAACTTGATTAACGAATGCATGGGTAAAGCGGATAGAAATCTAGCAGACATGGCCAACTTGCAATTGGAGAAACTGGCTCAAAACATGACCAATACCCTCATTGAAGTGAACGGAAAAAGCACGTTCAAAGAGGAATTTGTGAGTGCAGGAGGCGTGGAACTTTCAGAGGTGGATTTTAAAACTTTTCAAAGCAAACTCCATCCGAATTTGTTTTTTATCGGTGAAGTACTCAACGTAGATGCTGTTACCGGAGGGTTCAATTTTCAAGCTGCATGGACCGGGGCGTTCTTGGCAGCAAGTGCCATAGGTAAGCATTAGGAAATTCCCGGAATATTTGGCAAAATTTGCTTCATCTCTTCGGCCATAAGCTGGTCGGCGGCCTCAAGAGCTTCATTAACTGCTTGCTTCACCAGCGTTTCAATATCACTTTTCTCACGCACATTCAAGATGCTTTGTTGTATTTCAATATGGGTTATTTTTCTATCGCCGCTTGCGTTAACCACCACTTCCGACATAGGGGATTGACCCGTTACCGTGATGCCCTGCAACTTTTTTTTAATCATTTCTGCCTTATTTTTGGCATCCATGAGTTCTTTTATTTTTCCAAACATGCCGCAAAATTAATGCGCCGGTGCTAAATGGCGCAGATAAAAAATAAAAACCAGGCTAAATGTTATTAATTGGAAAAGCTATTGTGTTAGGGATCCTTTAATCTTGGAAATATTTAGGGCCTGCTGAAAAAGTTCAGTGTGCGTTCATTACAAGGAGGCAAGGCGAAGATGTACTTTGCCGTACCTCGAGCCGAAGCCGACGAAGTAAGGGACGTGCAATGAACTAACGTCTTTATGAAGGCATTCGATGCACGATATTTTTATGGTTCACTACTTTTATCGTGCATTAAAAGCAATAAAAGTTTTAATGAACCTCATCATATCAAGCCTTTAAGTGTTTTTCAGCAGGCCCTATTTAAAAGTAAGATCTATTACTGGCTTCGTTAATCAAAATAAAATAGGGCGACTTGGCTAAAATGCTCATATATCTGTGCAAGGATAAGTTTGAAAGAGGGTTCTTTTAGATTATGTTTTAAAACCAGAGGCAACTTATCCTACCTTTGCAAAATGCAGTCAGAGATGGTGCCCAAGTGGCAAAAAATTATTCAAAAAATACAAAGCGATTTTAACAAGACCCCTGATGTAAATGCCATTCTCTTTTTAATTGGCATGCGTGAATTAGGTTTACCAAGAAAATTTACCAAAGAAGAAAAGGTTGAGTTGATGCACATTGCGGTTTGCCGATTGCTAAGCACTTCGGGATACTATGAATTGGAAGGGGTTGATAGTGAAGGATGGCCCCATTGGAAATCCACAAAAAAACTTCCTTTTATTGATGTGTTTCAGCAGGAAAACTTTTTAAGGCAGCATATCATAGAGTATTTTGAATCGGAAGGATTGTTAGATGAATGATTTAGTATACCTAACATTGGCACCCTGATTCATATTAAGCAGACCAAAATGGCGGAAAACGCAAATGGCAATTGAAGTTAAAGAGCCGGCTAGAGCTTTTCAGGCAAAGTACAAGTCCGCCCCGCATTTACTTTTTTGAGATAAGCAAGCAAAGGTTGGAAATATTCAAGCATGGGTTCGGCACTCATCTCTTTGCCAAGGTTCTTTTTTAAATGCTCGCGCCAATCTACGCTAGCTCCGGGGTACATTAAATTTTTAAGAAACTGCCCTGTTTCCTTGCTTCCCCAATAGTTGGTATTGTGAGGATCTTGCTTTAATATTTTTTTGGCGATATGGTCGTGAAACTGGAATAGCAGAACATTGCTCATGCTGTAATCATAATACTGCGCTGCATCATCATTGATATGGGTTTTGGTGGCTGCGTCACAATAAGTCTCACCTCTTTCCATCGGAGGTACAATGCCCTGATATTTTTTAACTAAATCCCACCAGGCTTTGTTAAATTGGGTGGCACTTAAATTCTTAGAATACAGTTGGTGTTCAAATCCGGTCATTACGCCTGCGCCCCAAGGAATATGGACCACAAAGTCAAGTGCCTCCTTAAGCATGCTTAAGGTATCATTGGCCACCACATCTTTCCCTATCAACCCGAAATTTTTGAGAAAGGGTTTTTGAAGGGCTGCCAATCCTATCAAACTTCCCATGGCCTCATGATAAGCCCTGTTGGCGCCTCCTCTTAAAATAATTGGCACATCGGGATTAGAATAGGTTTGGTAGTAATAGATATGGCCTAATTCGTGCAAAACTGTGCCCCACCATTCGGTGTTCGGCTCCACGCTCATCAAACTCCTCACATCTTTGTCGTTGTCCATATGCCAGGCGCTGGCATGGTTGTTTTTCTTATATTTGGCATCGGCAGCAAGGGGATACAGGCTCGATTTTTCGTAGAAGGATTTTGGCAAAGCTTCAAACCCAAGGCTTTTATAAAAGGCTTCACCTTGCTCTACTATCCATTCGGCCGATTTGGTTTTAAGGGTTTCATCCATATTTACGCCTTTCACATCCACCAGAGCAGTCCAGTCTTGTCCCCAGCGGTTGGGTAACCAATGGGCCGGTATGTAGTCAGGCACAGCCTGATTGTATTTTTTAGCCAATTCATATCTTGCCCAGGTGTGAAGCTCGCGGTAAAGCGGCCAAACATCACTTATCATTCCCTTGCATGAAGTCATAATATCTTCAGAACTCATATTATATTCAGCAGCCTGGTAAGCAAAAAAATCTTTGTATTGAAGAGCCTGCACCGATTTATTTCTAAGGCTTCTCAAATTCTCCAGCCCCATTTTTAAGTTTTTACCAACCTCCTTGCTGGTGGTCCAGGCCGCTAATCGTTCATTCAGGTTATTCGAACTTCTCAGAATTTCGTCCAGGTTATTGGTGCTGACTTCTTTTTGGTTGAGTAGGTATTTGAAACCATAGAGCAATCCGGTTTGATCGGTTTCAGCTTTGATTCTTTGTTTAACAATATCACCTGCTGTTGAAGGATTGCTACCGGCCATAAACAGTATGGTTTCCAGTTGTTTTACCTGAAGCGGTGTGAGTTCATCCTTCCTTTTTAAGTACTGTGTACTGGTTTTGATGTTTAATTTACTCCCGGTAAAAGCTGCAAAGGCTTCGCCGGCATCACTTGCTTGTTTTGGCGTAAGGGAATCGCCTTCGATAATCATAGTGTTGAGTTTCCATTGAGCGTTGTTTGAGGCGATCAAGAGTTCCTGAAATTTGCTGTTGTATGCATCCAAATAGGTTTGAACTTCTCCCTGAAAAGTCTTATGGTCGGAAGGATTGCATTGCGACAGCGTGAATAGCGATAAAACGATGAGTACAAATGATTTCATGGTATGATTAATATTCGGCCAATATACAAAATGTGAGGAGTACAAAAAAAAACCGCCATATAGGCGGTTTTTTTTATAAAATGAAAATTACTATTAATTCGCGTCCCACCAAACAGGTACTGAAACATCAGATACAATGGTTGCGTTCGAATTATATTGTCTTTCTTCAAGCACATTCACCATTCTTCTCGGAATATTTTTGGTGGCGCCTGTGGCTTTCGTTAGAGTGGGGAAACCAGTTCTTCTCCAGTCGCTGTATACCTCCAATTGCGTGAACATGGCGATATATTTTTGATTCATGATCTTTTCAAGCGTAATGGTAGCGCCTGTTTCTGAGGCGTTGGCCAATATATAGGCTGCATTAGGAGCAGCTCCTGTAACCTTTACAATGTGCTCAATCACAGCGTCGTTATAGGCTGTGGCTGCACCTGCTTTATCGGTGCTTAATTTGGCTTCAGCCTCCATGAATTTAGCTTCAACGAAAGTGATCAAGGGCAACTTAGAATCAGGTGAGGAGTAATAGTCGCCAATGGTTGAAACATATTTGCCATAGGTAATGGTTTCAGCTTCTCCGGCAGGTCCGCCTATGTAAGCTGTTGTATCATTTGCCTTGCAGTAAAATGGTAGCCTTGGGTCACTCATTGCATTCATCATGTTTACGAGTTTAGCGCCCATTCTAATATATCCTTTTCTATCTACCCTTGTAAAGGCATACCATTGGTTATATTCGTTGGCATTGGTTCCGAACATCATGTTGCAATCATCTGCTGAGGTAATGGTACCTGCATTGGTTAAAGCACTTAAGGTTTTAGCATAGGCATCAGCAGAATTCCGTTTGCTTAAGCGAAGGGCATATCTGGCTTTTAACATCCAGGCGGTTTTAAGCCATTTGTCAGCTTTGCCATTAAAAATGAAGTCATCAGCGTCAGGGGTAATCACATTGCTGGTACTTTTCAATTGAGCGATGGCCTCATCCAAAGTAGCTTGTATGGCGTTGAGAACAACTTCTTGACGGTCGTATGCCGGCTTACGGGAAGCTTCGGTTCCATCTTCTCCTTTAAGCGCCTGACTGTAGGGTATATCGCCCCATAAATCGGTAGCTGCTCCTATCATTAACACCTGTAAAATTTTGCCTATGGCAGCGTAATGTGGATTGGCGGCTCCTGCTTTTTCTATAAGCTTTTTGGTATTAATAAGTCCGGAGGCATAAATGGTTTGCCACTCGGTATCAAAATCGCCTTCAACCATACCATATTTTTCATAAATAAAGGCCTGATCTGTAAAACCGGAGCTCTGTTGTGTCAACATGGAGGTAACCCTTGAAAGTCCACCTGAATAGGAGGCAAATAAGGCCACTTCACAATTGGTAAGAAGCAGCGGAGCTGTAACTTCGCTCGGCGCATTTGGCGAAATTTTGTCGCCATCAGTAAATTTTTTACATCCTTGGCTTAAAACCAAGAGAATAAGGGATATAGATAATATTATTTTTTTCATTTTGTTTTCCTCCTTTCAATTAAAAGTTTGCTTTTAAACTAAAAATATATGATTTGATACCGGGGTTATTAAAGTAATCAAAACCCCCGATGTTTGAGCCGGCACCTGTAAGACTGGTTTCGGGATCTACACCTTTGTAATCGGTTTTTAGCCACAAGTTTTTAGCCACGAAGCCCAGGTCAACCGATTTCACATATTTTTCAATGGCTTTAATCTTTAAATTATAGCTAAGTCCAAGTTCGCGCAGTCTGAGCCACGATACATCCTGAATAGCGTTTTCAGAAGCATAAGCGCCACCATCGCCAACAAAAGTTGAGTAATAGGAATTGGCTGAGATTTCCTTGGTGTTTTTAGAACCATCAGCAAGTACACCATCAATCACGTAAGTGCGGTTTCTATCTGCTGATTCTTCAGTGCGTCCAAGGCGATTTAAACGGGCATAGGTGCCGTTCCAGGAAACGCCTCCCTGGCGTATATCAAGTAATCCTGTTAATCTTATGCCTTTATAGGTAAAGGAATTTCTTAAGCCCATCATCCAATCGGGATAAGGATTGCCAAGATTGCCTTTTTCGGGATCGAGTGTTGGTAGACCATTGGCTCCAATGATAAGTTGGCCGGCATCATTTCTTGCCCATTTCGTTCCATAAATGGCACCATAAGGTGAACCGACAATGGCATAGGCCTGAGCTGAATTGAATGCTGCTTCAGGGGCTACCTCTTCCACACCGTTTGCCAAGGCTGTTACTTTATTTCTATTTCTGCTAAAGTTTAATCCTATATCCCAACTGAAGTCTTTCATTTGGATAGCTGTGCCTGAAGCAAATAGCTCAATTCCCTTATTTTCCATGGCACCTGAATTGGTATAGAGTGCTCTAAATCCTGAAGAAGGTGCTATAGGAAGGCTTAAAATGATGTCTTTTGACTGCTGATTATAGTATGAGAAGTCAATTCTCAACCTTGAATCAAAGAAGCGCAAATCCAATCCAAATTCTGTGGAGGTTGTTGTTTCGGGCTTAATGTTTGGATCATTTAAAGTATTGCTTATCCCGAAGCCGTTTTGTGAAAGATAAGGGAATCCTAAGCCATCGGTAAATCCATCGGTTAAGAATGGTTTTCCGTAATAGTTTCTTGTGGCATAAGGAGCCGGACCTTTACCTGCTTTTGCATAGGCCACTCTGGCTTTACCAAAGGTGAACCACTTTTGGGCCACAAAATCTGAGAACACAAAAGCGAGAGAAGTTGAAGGATAAACAATTTTCTTGTTAAACGATGACCATCTGTCTTGGCGGGCGGTTACGTTTAAGAAAATCCATTCTTTATAATTAACATTCAAATCGCCAAACACACCTGACTTTTTCAGTACGGAATAACTTGAGTTGGCATACAAGTTTGCTGCGTTTGATAAATTGTAATATTCAGGCACGGTTAAATCCCTTCCTCTGAGGTACTGATCTTCGTCTTTGGTATACTGTAAGTTGCTACCCAAAACTAAACTTGCATCAATATCTTTGGTGATGCTTCTTTTGAAAGTAGCTAATATATCCTGATACACATATCTATGCGTAATCACATTTTCATTCAATTCACCATTTGGAGCACTAGCCGGTTGGTTTGAGCCAATGGCGAAAGTGGCGAAACGCTTGTCGGTATAAACATCTGTACCCAAACGGTAGGTTAGATCCATAAAACTAAAGGGCGAGGCTTTAAAATTGATATTTCCGTACATACGGTTCATATCAGTTGTAAAGGGGTTATTGCGAACGCTCCAATGTGGGTTATCATAAAGCGGGAACCAACTGCGCTGAGTTCCATCGCTGTTTGTCCAGCCATTAGGACCTGCACTGTTTGGATCATCCAATCTGTAATCGGCCGGAGTTCTTGTTAAGCCAAGCATCACCCCTGCGAGGTTACTTCCATTCTGAGCCAAAATTCCGCCTGAATTGACATAACTCATGGTTGTACCAAAAGTAAATTTGTCGTTAATTTTATGATCAGCGTTGATGGTAACGGTATGTCTCTTATAATCGGTGTTGGGAATCACACCATCCTGCTTAAGATTGGCAAGAGATAAACGCAAGGATGACTTTTCATTAAAAGCATTTAATACCACACTGTTATTATATATATGTCCGGTTTTGAAAAACTCATCCATATTATCCCATGTGGAGTCGGGTTTTGTTTTTGGACCCCAGCTATTAGGGGAAGCAGGGTTGGCCTTTCCTTCTTCTTTTACGGCACCACTTACTATGGTACCTCCGCCGGTTCCCTGACCATACTTGGTCTGAAGTTCGGGGAGTTTATTCACTTTCTGCAATTCCATGCTGGAGGAATAACTCACGTTAAATCCTCTACTTTTTCCTCTGATACGTGCCTTTTTTGTAGTAATGATAATGGCACCACTGGCAGCTTGGGCGCCATAAAGGGCAGCCGCAGCTGGGCCCTTCAATACGGTCATGGTCTCAATATCATCAGGGTTAATATCTATGGCGCGGTTTGAATTTTGTACGCCTTGTAAATTCTGGTTAAATGGGTAATCGCTTGGTGAGGTATTATCCGTTTCATTGCTGATGGGCAATCCATCAATTACAATCAAAGGTTGGTTGTCGCCTTCAAAGGTTGTGTTACCTCTTAAGATAATTTTACTGGAAGCTCCGGGGGTTCCACTGGTTCCTTGAACATAAACGCCGGCTGCTTTGCTAGCTAGTCCTTGAATCACATTCTGTTCACCGGAACCGGCTACTTCCTTTCCAGTAACTGTTTGCGTAGTGTAACCGATGGATTTTGAGGATCTTTCCAAGGCAATGGCCGTGACAACCACTTCATCCAAGGAATTTCCATCGTCAACCATAGTAACATTGAGATTGGTATTGGTACCAACATCGATTTCCTGTTTTTTCATACCGACGTACATAAACACAAGAACGCTGGATCCGCTGGGTAAGCTAATGGTATAGCTTCCTGCTTCATCAGTAGTGGTTCCAATGGTTGTACCCTTAACGGCAACAGTTACGCCCAGAAGGGCTTCATTAGTTTTGGCTGCGGTAACTTTTCCCGATACGGTTCGAAGTTGCGCCATGGCGGAATTTGATTGTAAAGCACAAACAAAAACCCCTAGGAGGAGATAAAAGAACTTTTTCATAAATAAGAGTTAAATAGGTGATTCAAAAGTAGCAATTTTTTGATAATATGATAATATTATGATATTCTTATTGGAGATATCGCATAAAAGATTGATAATCAATTAAAAAAAATTTAAGAATTTCAACATTTGTTTTTTGTTAACTTTGAACCGTGCAAAATCAAATGGAATACAATACCCAGCGCCCCGATTTGCTTTTAAGCGAATACGGCAGGGGATTGCAAAAAATGGTTGACAAAGTAGTGGAGGTTCCTGATAGGGAACTTCGATCCAAGTTGTCGGTGGGGTTAATGAATGTAATGATCAGTTTAAACCCTGGAATAAAGGATCTCGACAACTACCAACACAAACTTTGGGATCATTTACACATTATGTCAGGCTTTAAATTGGACATTGATGGGCCTT
This sequence comes from uncultured Chitinophaga sp., assembly GCA_964617955.1. Taxonomy (GTDB): domain Bacteria; phylum Bacteroidota; class Bacteroidia; order NS11-12g; family UBA9320; genus JABWCE01. The sequence continues at coordinate 95,703 of CAZTXB010000005.1, read as the reverse complement.
ATCCTAAGCCGGTTCCTGAACTCATCAATCAAAAACCTGAACCGGTTCCTTATAATAATGTGCGTATTAAGTTTAGATTTTATGGGAGAAACCTACAGTATATGGTCGACCGTGCTACCAGAGTAGATGACAGCGATATTAAGCAAAGTTTCATAAACATGATTGCCTCTTTTATGACCAACTCTTCCAGGAATTGGAATAATGAAATACTTACTCCGGAAGTAATCACTGAGCATCTGAAGATTTTATCGAAAGACATGTTGCATCTCAATTCAGGAGATCTAAGCATACATGTAGAAAGGGATATCAAGAGGCACAAGGGACATTTTAAAAGCAATAACAACAATAATAATAACAACAGAAATAACAAATTCAGAAATAAAAATCAAAACCGAAACAGAGGAAAGGACTCTAGATACTAGAGACTCCTATCTCATTTTGGCAGTTATTTTGATTCGCAAAAAGCATCAGTTATCAGTATTTAAAACAGCCACAGTTAAAGCGCGTCTCGTTTAAATCAATAAAAAAAAATCATCAGTGGGATCATTTAAAATAACCGGAGGCCACAAACTGAAGGGTGAATTGACACCTCAGGGAGCTAAAAACGAGGCTCTTCAGATACTATCTGCCGTACTGCTCACCCCGGAGGAAATTGTAATTCATAATATCCCTGATATCAGGGACGTGAACAAACTTATCGAACTCCTCGCGGATTTGGGCGTAAAGGTAAAGAGGTTAGAAAAATCAGGATCAATTTCATTTAGAGCGGATGAGCTCGATTTAAATTTCTTGAACAGCAAGGAATTTAGAAAAAAAGGCGCTCAGCTCCGGGGCTCCATTATGATTATTGGGCCATTGCTCACAAGATTCGGAAAAGGGTACATACCAAGCCCGGGGGGAGATAAAATAGGAAGGCGGCGTCTGGATACTCATTTTATAGGATTTGAAAAACTTGGAGCAAAATTCGAATTTTTAAAAGAAGAAAATTTTTACAAGGTAAAGGCGGGTCGTCTTATTGGCAATTATATGCTTCTGGAAGAAGCCTCGGTAACCGGTACAGCAAATATTGTGATGGCTGCGAGTATGGCAATGGGTACTACGACCATATACAATGCAGCTTGTGAGCCTTACGTGCAACAGCTATGCCGAATGTTGGTGAGCATGGGAGCAAAAATCCAAGGGATAGGGTCTAATTTATTGACCATAGAAGGGGTTGACTATTTAGGAGCCTGCACCCATACCCTGTTGCCGGATATGATTGAGGTAGGGAGTTTTATGGCTCTTGCGGCGTTAACAGAATCTGAAATAACCATCAAAAATGCCGGGATTTCGCATCTGGGCATTATTCCTTTGACCTTTGAAAAGCTTGGAATGAGTTTTTTGATTAAGGACGATGATATTTTCATTCCATCCCAGAAACATTATGAGATTGAATCTTTTATTGATGGAAGTATGTTGACCATTGCCGACGCGCCCTGGCCGGGTTTAACGCCCGACTTGTTAAGTGTATTGCTGGTGATGGCTACCCAGGCAAAGGGCAATGTGTTAATTCATCAAAAAATGTTCGAAAGTCGCTTGTTTTTCGTTGACCATCTCATTGACATGGGTGCGCAGATCATACTATGCGACCCGCACAGGGCCACTGTGATGGGACTTGACAGACGGGTGCCATTAAGAGGAATACAAATGACCTCTCCGGATATTCGTGCAGGGGTTTCTCTCCTTATTGCAGCTTTATCGGCTCAGGGAGTGAGTGTCATACACAATATAGAGCAAATTGACAGAGGGTATCAGTATATCGATAGCAGACTAAAGGCTTTAGGCGCAGATATCGAAAGAATTTAGAATTTGGCCCTCATGTTTGGTATTACAATTGCAGCCATAAAATAAAAATTGAATGAAAAGAAAGAGTTTAATCATAATTCCAATACTGGCTTTGCTTACTTTAGGCGCCTTTATTTATAGCTCATCGCATGGCACACGATTAAAAATCGGTGATATCGCACCTGACATAAGTTTAAACACCCCTGAAGGCAGTACCTTATCACTTTCATCCTTAAAAGGCAGCTATGTTTTTGTCGATTTCTGGGCTTCATGGTGTGGGGCTTGTCGAAAGGAGAATCCAGGGATTGTAAAAGCATACAACAAGTATAAGAATCTCAAATTAATAGGAGGCAAAGGGTTTACCGTATATTCTGTATCCTTGGATGATAATGACGAAATTTGGAAAAAGGTGATTAAAAATGATAAACTTTCATGGCCCAATCATGTGTCTGCCTTAAAAAAATGGGATTGTCCTGCTGCTGCTACCTATGGTGTAAGCTCATTGCCGAGCAGTTTTCTTCTCGATCCCGAGGGTACAATAATTGGCATGGATCTCACAGGTAACCAACTGGAGCTTGAGTTGGAAAAATTATTGGAAAATTCAAGTACTCCCAATAAATAATCTAAAATCTAAATTCGGGCTTCGGTCAAATTGTCACCAAATATGTATTGGCAAAAGTTTTGAAGTCACTGAATAAATTATTTAAACACACTATGCAGGGAAAGAAAATGAAGGATGAACCGATTCATGAGCAATCTGATGAATTAAATACGACCATGGAATCGGATCCTAAAACAACAGCAGAAGCAAAGTCGATAGAGGAGTCTGAAGGAGATATTTCTCCGGGAATGACAGATTTAGAGGCCTTAAAACGGGAAAATGAGGAATTGAAAGAAAAGTATATCAGATTATACAGCGATTTCGAAAACTATAAAAGGCGCACCAATAAAGAAAGGCTTGAGTTGTTCAAAATGGCGGGTCAGGATGTGCTTAAAAGTCTTTTACCTGTAATTGATGATTTGGAAAGAGCCGAGAAGGCCCTAGGCGCAGAAAGTGAGAATTCAGCCATAGGAGAGGGCATTAAGTTGGTTTCTGCCAAGTTTAAAACCACCCTCGAGCAACATGGATTGAAAGCGTACGATACCATTGGGCTGCCCTTCGACGCCGACATGCATGAAGCCATTACAAAAATACCTGCACCCCAAAAATCGTTAAAGGGTAAAATTGTTGATGAAATTGAAAAAGGATATTGCCTTAATGATAAGGTGATTCGATTTGCAAAAGTTATCGTAGGAGAGTGAAATAATGTCAAAGAAACGCGATTATTACGAAATTCTTGGCGTGAGCCGCAATGCCAGTGAGGAGGAGCTAAAAAAGGCCTATCGCAAATTGGCCATTAAATTTCACCCTGACAAAAATCCGGATGATAAGGCTGCGGAGGAGCAGTTTAAAGAGGCAGCCCAGGCCTATGAGGTATTGAGCAATCCCGAAAAAAGGAGTGCGTACGACCGTTTTGGTCACGATGGTGTGAGAGGTGCCGGTGGTCAAGGTGGTTTTGGCGGAGGCATGAATATGGATGATATCTTCACCCAGTTTGGGGATATATTCGGCGACAGCAACCCCTTCGAAAGCTTCTTTGGCGGTCATAGCCGACGGGGAGGAAGGGCGTCTAACGGTTCCAATATCAGAATAAAGTTAAAATTATCTCTGGCAGAAATTTGCAATGGGGTTGAGAAGAAAGTAAAATATAGCAAAAAAGCGGCAGTGCCCGGAGCCAAATTCACCACTTGCGGCACTTGCAATGGAACCGGTACGGTAACAAGAATGACCAATACCTTTTTAGGACAAATGCAAACTTCCAGTACTTGTCATTCGTGCAATGGATTGGGCAGAAGGCTTGATGGTCGCCCCCCGGGTTCGGATGCACAAGGTTTGGTAGATGAGGAAGTAACTACATCCATAAAAATACCGGCCGGGGTTCAAAATGGCATGCAGTTATCGTTGAGCGGATATGGAAACGATTCTCCTATGGGGGGAGGTGCGGGAGATTTAATCGTATTAATAGAGGAAATCAGTCACCCCCATTTTAGAAGAGAAGGAAATAATATTTTGTACGATCTGTTTATTAGTTTTCCTACGGCGACACTGGGAGGCGACGTCGAAATTCCGACCATTGACTCGAAGGTTAAAGTTAAGATTGACCCGGGAACCCAGGGAGGAAAAATGTTGAGACTGCGCAATAAAGGCGTTCCGGATATCAATGGCTATGGCAGAGGCGATCAGCTGGTACAGGTAAATGTGTACACACCTAAAAAGTTGAGCGCTGAAGAAAAAGAAGCGCTCCGTAAAATGGAAATTTCTGAGAATTTTATACCACCAGCCGAAAATTCAGAAAAGGGATTTTTTAGCAGAATGAAGGATTTTTTTCAAGCCTGACGGCTACATGATACAAACAAAAAAGGCTTGAGAATTTTCAAGCCTTTAAGTGTTTTTCAGCAGGCCCTATTATAGTTCCTCGGCTACTTGTAATGCTTCGAAAATATAAGGGTCTTTCTTCAGGTTTTTGTACCATTCCAAAGCCCTGTCGTTTTTACTTTTATCTTTTGTCAATTCTAACTTATCTTCCTCAAGAGTCGTGATGATAAGCTTGGGGTTCTCAACGTTAAGACCATCCATTAATTTCGATTTTTCTTTCTTTATTTTCTCTGCCGCCATATACACCTCAAGATTAAGAGAAACAATCTTTCTGTCGTCTTCTTCTTTTATTCTTTTGGCATTTTCGTCAATCATCTTAAAAATGGAACTTTCCTTTACCCTTCTTGCTGAATTTTCTTTTATTTTATCAAGATTAGAAAGGTATTTTTCATAGGTAGTGTAACCTGCCGGTTTTATTTTATCCCATACCATCGGGTAATCTTGCTCGGCTTCTCCCGATTTTAAATAAGTGAAATTATCCGGCAGTTCAATGTCAGAGCTAACACCCTTGAGTTGGGTTGCGCCCCCATTAATTCTGTAAAATTTCTGAATGGTTATTTTTAGGGATCCGAACTCAGCAGCATCTTTGCTTCTGATGGTTTGATTCAAATCCACAAACCTTTGTACGGTCCCTTTTCCAAAGGTGTGATTGCTTCCCAAAATTACTGCGCGCTTATAATCTTGCATGGCGGCGGCTATAATTTCACTGGCCGAAGCACTGAATTGGTTCACCATCAGCACCAACGGACCGTCCCATTCCACTGAAGGGTCATAATCTTCAAGGAATTCGGGTTTGGCGTTTCTTGACTTCACCTGCACTACCGGGCCTTTTTCAATAAATAACCCCGACATGGTAACCACATCCTGTAGGGAGCCTCCACCATTGTTTCTCAAGTCAAAAACGATACTTTGAACACCGGCTTTCTTTAATTTACCGATTTCTTTTTTCACATCATCCCAGCTCGTTCTTCCCCCTTTACCGTTAATATCCGTATAAAAAGTAGGAAGATACAAATAGCCTGTTTTTTTATGGTCATCATCCTCCATCACTACCGATTTGGCGAAAGTTTCTTCCAATATAACCACATCGCGGATGATTTTGATTACCTTGGTGGTACCGTCAGGCTTTTTAACCGTAAGTCTTACCTCAGTGCCCTTGGAGCCCCTGATCATTTTTATGGCGTCATCCATAGGCATATTCACGATATCGACCGGCTCGGCCGAACCCTGGGCTACTTTTAATATAATGTCACCTTCCTTTAGCTCTCCCTGTAGGGCTGATGGACTACCTGGCACAATTCGTACCACCTTTATAAAACCATCCTTCTCCTGAAGTGAGGCGCCAATCCCTTCCAATCTTCCCGACATGCTAATATCAAAATTTTCTTTATCGGCCGGGGGAAAGTAACTCGTATGCGGGTCGTAAATTCCGGTGAGGGCATTGATATAATAACTTAATTTTTCCTCCGGTTTAACTTTTTTCCATCGTGCAATAAAATCTTCCTGCGATTTAAGAACACTTTTTCTTGCCTGGGCCTCAAGGCTATCCTTGCTTATAATTTTAATAACGGTGTCTTTGCGCTCGGCTGCCTCACGCTGTATCTCAAGGCTCGATGCCAGACGGGTCATTACCCCATATTTAAGGGCTTTTCGCACCCTTTCTTTGAGCTCAGCTTCGTTTTTTGCAAAGGGTTGGTCATCGTCTAAAACAAAGGTCTCGTTACTTGAAAAATCCATAGGAGATGCTAAAATTTCCCTAAACCAGGATTGATTTTGTAGGATTCTCCTTTCATAGATTTGCATGACCTTATCATAGAATTCGTAACTTCCTTCCTTCGATAAATCGTCAATTCGTGTTTTATAAACCTCAAGTTTATGGACATCCTCTTGTGTAAAGAATTTTTTGCCCGCATCCATCACATTTAAAAAATGATCAAAAACCTTAGCAGAAAATGCGTCATCTATCAAAGCCGGGTCATAGTGCAGGTTCTGCAGATTTTCCATAATGGCAGGCACCAGATAACTTTTCCCTGATTCAAGTTTTTTGAGGTAAAATCCGGTTCCCAGAAGAGATACCGGAACCAAAACCATAACGATTTTTTTGAGTGTCATGCTGTTTTTTGTAGAGCGAAAATCTTTAATTTAAACGTAATAAACTAACGGAATGGTTAGAAGAATATTTTAAATCGATAAATTCAGGAAAGCTGGTCATTATTGGTCGTGGAAGGTTCCTCTACTTTTTCATCGGTATGTGAAACAAGCTCTGGTTGAGGAACCGAGGTTTTATCCATGTATTCTTGTAAGGTAGTTTTTGTGTCGAAAGGTCTTTGTCCAATAATCTCCTCCAAATCTTGCTGAAATAATATTTCCTTGCTCAATAAAGCCTGAGCGATGTTTTCGACTTCCTTTTTGTGCTTCAGCATCAAATCTTTGGTACGTAAATAAGCCTTGGCAATGATCTTTCGAACTTCCTCATCAATGAGTTGAGAGGTAGCCTCCGAATAAGGCTTGCCCATCAAACCATATTCCCCCATATCGTCATTAAAAGAGATATGGCCAATTTTATCGTTCATGCCATAAATGGTTACCATGGCGTAGGCCATTTTGGTAATTTTTTCGAGATCATTTTGAGCGCCCGTGGAAATTTTTCCAAAGAACACATCTTCAGCGACCCTGCCTCCAAGCGTCATGCACATCATATCGATGAGTTGTTCGGAGCGATAGAGGTATTGCTCTTTGGGAAGGTATTGGGCATAGCCCAAAGCAGCCACACCTCTCGGTACAATCGATACCTTAACCAATGGGTCGGCATATTCAAGAAACCATCCTGCAATGGCGTGACCGGCTTCGTGGTAAGCCACAATTTTTTTCTCTTCTGGAGAAATTATTTTATTCTTCTTTTCCAATCCTCCAATCACACGATCAATAGCATCCTGAAAATCGGGCATATTGATTTCGGTTTTGTTGCTTCTCGCTGCGATGAGGGCAGCTTCGTTACAAACATTGGCAATTTCGGCCCCTGCAAATCCGGGTGTTTGTGAAGAGAGTTTTTTAGGATCAATGTCTTCGCCTAATTTCAAACCTTTGAGATGAACTTTGAAAATTTCTTCACGGCCAACCAAATCAGGCTTATCAATTGAAATTTGGCGATCGAATCGTCCCGGTCTCAGCAAGGCCGAATCCAAAATATCAGGACGGTTTGTAGCAGCCAAAATAATAACCCCTGAATCGGTTTGGAAGCCGTCCATTTCTGTTAACAATTGATTCAAGGTATTTTCACGCTCATCGTTGGCTCCTTGAATGGCGCCTTTTCCTCTGGCCCTTCCCACAGCGTCAATTTCATCTATAAAAATAATACAGGGTGCTTTTTCCTTTGCCTGGCGAAACAAGTCTCGAACCCTGCTCGCGCCTACGCCTACAAACATTTCAACAAAATCAGAACCCGAAAGGGAAAAGAAAGGCACATTGGCTTCACCTGCAACGGCTTTGGCCATTAAAGTTTTTCCTGTTCCTGGAGGGCCAATAAGCAGAGCTCCTTTAGGAATCTTACCTCCCAGGTCGGTATATTTCTTTGGATTTTTTAAAAAATCCACGATTTCCATCACTTCAACTTTCGCTTCCTCCAATCCGGCCACATCCTTAAAGGTAATGTTCACCTTGGTATCCTTATCAAAAAGTTGGGCCTTACTTCTTCCAATATTGAAAAGCTGACCACCCGGACCTCCGGATCCTCCAACCCTTTTCATCATAAAAAACCAGAACAGCCCAAAAATGGTAATCATAATTATCCAGGGCATGAACTCCTGCAGATAATTGTTCCTGATTTCTGAATCAATATTGACGCGCTTCCCTGCGGGTAAATTACTTTGTGCGTCCTTAACGTTGGCGCTAAAAGTAGCGTAGTCTCCAATATCTTCCAAGATGTAATTGGCCGATTTAACATCGGAAAATACATTGCCCTTACCCATATCCTTTTTGTATTCAGGTTTACTTTTAGCCGAATCGGTTAAAAATATCTCTGCCTTGGAGCGATTAACAACCACAATTCTTCCCACATCGCCCTTTTCAAGCATCTGTCGGAATTGACTGGTCCCTATGGTCTTGGCAGTATTGTTAGAAAAATAGGTAAAAAATAGAAATACAACTGCCAATATGCCATAAATCCAATAGAAGTTGAATTTAGGACCCACCGGCTTATTGCCTCGTTCCTGAGGATTTTTATTTTCTGGTTTATTGTTGTTCTCGTCTGAAGGCGTATGGCGTTTAAAAACGATACGGGTCTTTGGTCCTTTCTCTTCCTTATGATCTTCCATCTATTTTTTTATACTAGTTAACAATTGATATGCCAAAAAGATTGTGCAAAATACAAGATTTAGCATGGAACGAAAAAGGAATAGTTTCATAAGTACCAAAAGCTATTTTTTTTATCAGCAGTTGACATCTGAACCCTATCTTTGCCACCGATTTTTTTAACGTATCATGTATTCTACATTAAAACCGGTATTGGAAAAGGAGTTGGCCGAGATTAAGGAGGCGGGATTATACAAGCAAGAGCGCATCATAGCGTCGCCTCAGGGAGCCGATATCCTATTGGCCGATGGCAGTCGTGTCATTAATTTTTGTGCAAACAACTATCTGGGTTTATCTTCTCATCCCAAAGTGATAGAAGCTGCCAAACTTGCCATTGATAGCCATGGCTATGGCATGAGCAGTGTGCGGTTCATCTGCGGAACCCAGGATATTCACAAAGCGCTGGAAAAGAAAATTTCAGAATTTTTAGGAACAGAAGACACCATTTTATATGCAGCGGCTTTCGATGCAAATGGTGGAGTTTTTGAGCCCCTTTTTAATGAGCAAGATGCCATTATCAGCGACGCGCTCAATCATGCCTCCATCATTGATGGGGTGAGGCTTTGCAAAGCCCAGCGTTATCGGTACAACAACAACGATATGCTCGATTTGGAAGAAAAATTAAAGGAAACCCAAAATCTTCGCCACCGGATCATTGTTACAGATGGCGTTTTTAGCATGGACGGGACCATAGCGCAATTGGATAAAATAGCAGACTTGGCCGATAGATACAACGCTTTGATTATGATCGATGAATGCCATGCCAGCGGATTTATGGGAAAAACAGGCAGAGGTACCCATGAACATTGCGGAGTAATGGGAAAGATTGATATCATCACAGGAACCCTTGGCAAAGCCCTGGGTGGAGCTTCCGGCGGCTTTACCAGCGGAAGAAGAGAAATCATAGAACTGCTCCGACAAAGGTCAAGACCCTACTTATTCAGCAATACGGTGGCACCATCCATCGTTGGAGCATCACTGGCGGTTTTCGATATGTTGAGCGAAACCACAGAGTTAAGAGACAAGTTGGAGAGCAATACAAAATACTTCAGAGAACAAATGACCAAAGCGGGTTTTGACATAAAACCGGGCGTGCATCCTATTTGCCCGATTATGCTTTACGATGCCAAGTTGGCTCAGGATTTCGCTCAAAAATTATTGGGAGAAGGTATCTATGTCATAGGATTTTATTATCCTGTGGTGGCCAAAGGTTTAGCACGCATTCGCGTTCAAATATCTGCAGGTCACGAACATCATCATCTCGACAAAGCGATTGCAGCATTTACCAAGGTAGGTAAAGAATTAGGAGTCATTCAATGAATATAGATTTATCAGGAAAAAGAGCCATCGTGTGCGGAAGCACCAAGGGAATAGGAAAAGCCATTGCTGTGCAATTGGCGATGTCAGGCGCCAACGTTACCCTGCTGGCCCGCAACGAATCCATACTGCGCGGTAGCATCAATGATTTGGATACTTCAAGGGGGCAAATGCACGATTATTTGGTAAGTGATTTTTCAAAACCGGAACTCTTAAAAGACATCATCAATGCCTACATCCTAAAACACAAAACGGTGCATATTTTGGTGAACAATACAGGGGGTCCTCCGCCGGGTACGGTGTCCATGGCCGATACCGATGAGTTTATCAGTGCTTTTAACGCCCATATACTCTGCAATCATATTTTGGCTAAAGCGCTTATTCAAGGCATGAAATCAGAGAACTATGGCCGAATCATCAATATTATTTCAACCTCTGTAAAAGTACCTTTAAAAGGCTTGGGTGTGAGCAATACCATACGCGGAGCAGTGGCCAATTGGAGCAAAACACTGGCCACAGAAGTAGCACCGTTTGGAATAACGGTAAACAACATTCTGCCGGGAGCCACTAAAACGGAGCGCTTGTCGGGAATAATCAGCAACAAGGCTGAGAAAACGAATGCCAGCGAAGCCGATATTCAGGAAGAAATGTTAAGTGAGATACCGGCAGGCAGATTTGGAACAGCCGAGGAGTTGGCCTATGCCGCTGTATTTTTAGCTTCACCATTGGCGGGGTATATCACCGGTACGAATGTGGTGGTGGACGGTGGCCGAACAGGGAGTTTATAAAAGGAAGTAGCGCATTAAAAAACGGGCTCTTGCCATCTCACTGCACAGCCGAAGGGCTTACAAGCATTTGAAAAGGTGGGGGATGGCCCTATTGAATAGGTTTAATTACTAAAAAAAAACAGGAAATGGAATGGGTTAAAGTCTGGCTGAGTGCCGCACGCCTCAAAACCCTGCCACTGGCTGCAGGGGGCATTGTTCTTGGCAGTTTTTTGGCCGCCTATGAATTTTCATTTTCATGGCCAATATTTCTTTTAGCCTTATTCACGGCCCTTTTGCTTCAAATTTTGTCAAATCTTGCCAACGATTACGGTGATTTTAAAAAGGGCACCGACCAAAGAGCCATGCGCACCGACAGAGCCCTCTCTTCAGGAAGAATTAGCGAAAATCAGATGAAAAGGGCCCTTTGGGTGGTCTCTTGTGTGACGCTTGTTTTGGGTTTGACACTGCTCTATGTCTCCTTTAAATCAATGAACCTTCTTTTTATTGTCTGGTTGCTGATTGGTCTGGCGGCTATTGTATCAGCCTTAAAGTATACCGTCGGTAAAAATGCTTTCGGCTATATTGGCTTGGGCGACTTATTTGTTTTTCTTTTTTTCGGTCCTGTGGCCGTGGCCGGTACTTATTTTTTAATGACCAATCGCCTGCCTTTTAATATTTGGATTCCGGCTAAGGCCTTTGGTTTTTTATGTGTGATGGTACTCAACATTAACAACATCAGGGACCTTGAAAGCGACAGGCTGTCGGGCAAAAGAACTTTCGCCTCTTGGCTTGGATTTAAGCATGCCATTTGGTATCAGCAGGTTTTATGGGCCCTGGCCATGCTATTTTTTATTTTATTTTCAAGGGTTACCGAGGCGGCTTATGACCAATTACTGCCAATTGCATTTGGCATTTTTTATTATGTAAATACGGCCAAATTGTATAAAAACCAAGGCGATAAAACGGTGTATAACGCAGCTCTCAAGCAAGTATCCCTGGCCAATTTGATGTTTGTTTTGTTGCTGGGATTCATCTGGATGATGGCATGAGAACCTTGCGATACGAGGTAGAAAGGGTGAAGCTTCACTTCTTAAAACCTGCCAAAACTTCCCGAAATGAATTTTATGAAAAGTGCCATTGGGTCGTAAAACTTTGGGACGAAGCCAAACCAGGCGTAATTGGAATAGGTGAAGCGGCGCCCATCGAATTTTTAAGCCCGGATTACACTGACGATTTAGAGCTGACCCTTGAAAAATTCTTAGAAGATCTGAGCTTCGGTTCCGACTTAAACGAAATGGACTTAACCGAATACCCTTCTGTTCATTTTGCCTTGGAATGCGCCCTGCTAGATTTGAAAAATGGGGGTAAACAAATTTATTTTGAATCGGATTACTTAAAGGGAAGCCCAATACCAATCAATGGTTTGGTTTGGATGAACGATTTGGAGGCGATGATGATGGAAGCCATCCAAAAAATTGAGAGCGGATTTAGCTGCATAAAATTCAAAATCGGATCCCATGATTTTGACTCAGAGTGCAGGTTTTTAGAACGGTTTAGAAACTTACCTTCCGCTCGACAGATTGAAATAAGACTGGATGCCAATGGGGCATTTGAAAGTGACGACGCCTTAACCAAGTGTAAGGAACTTGCCAGGTTCAATATCCATTCTATTGAACAGCCTATAGCCCGCGATCAATGGGAAAGCTTGGCAAAAATTTGCCGGGAGTCGCAAATTAATATAGCCCTCGACGAAGAACTCATCGGACGGGAGGTAGAGCAGATTGGAACCCGCCTCTTAAATGAAATAAAACCCTCGTTTATCATAATCAAACCTACGCTTCTTGGGGGGGTCAATGAAAGCTCTAAATGGATCGCACTTGCCAAAAAGCATCATATCGGCTGGTGGGTGACCTCAGCACTTGAAGGAAATTATGGACTGAATGCCTTGGCCCAATGGGTAGGTACCTTGAAACCTGAAATTCCTCAAGGACTGGGAACGGGGATGATTTACGAAAATAACTTCCCTTCACGCAGCCATATTTCCCAAGGCAAATTATACTACAATTGAGTTAGCGCTGTTACCATTTCATCTCGAATGGAACACGCAGTGATTGTCAGGTCAATGTAGATTCAAATAAGCCTGACATGCAACAACGGTTAATGATATTATTTTTTAACTAAATTCGTCAATTCTTTTTTAACATGTTGAAGATTAAATTAGTTATATATTTCTTACTTCTCAAGGGATTGGCTTATTCCCAAGTCTTTACGGGATATGGAGGTGCAATAAACAAGAACAGAGCCAAGCAATATTTCGACTTAAATGTGACCGGGTTGTCGTCGAGCATGAGCCCCATATTTGGCCTGATGGGCGTGAATGTCAATATTAACCATCAGTATGCCGCTGATTTAGATATTTTTTTAATAGCCCCAAATAACACGGTTATTGAACTCAGCACAGGCAACGGCGGTAATGGTCAAAATTATGTCGACTGCTTGTTCAACAACAATTCCAGCAGTAAAGTAAGCAATGCAAAAGCGCCCTTTAAAGGCAGTTTTAAACCCGAAGGCTCATTGGGAATATTAAACAATGGAAGCATAAACCCAAATGGCAAATGGTGGCTGATGATAGTAGATACCAAGCCACAAAAAGATACCGGTTACGTGGTGAATTGGAGCTTGATTTTTAGTTCTAACCCATCTAAAATAGAGCCTTTTATAAATTCGAACCTGCCACTGATTTTAATAAATACCCATGGCAAAAACATTAACGATGAGCCAAGAATCTGGTCTCAAATGCATATCATCGGCAATTCAAATAACGTCAATGCCGTTTCCGACTCTGCTAAATTTTTTAAATATGGCATCACGATCGAATTCCGCGGGTCAACTTCCCAATCCTTTCCCAAGAAGCCATATGGGTTCACCACCGTGTCAAAAAGTTTAACCGACTCCAACGTTTCGCTTCTCGGGCTGCCTAAAGAACACGATTGGATATTAAATGCCACCTACAACGACAAATCCCTGATGAGGGATGTTTTAACACACGAACTGGCCCGACGTTCAGGCCGATATGCCACTCGTTACCGGTATTGTGAGCTTTTTGTTAATGGCAGTTACGAAGGGATTTACATTTTAATGGAAAAGGTGAAACGGGATAAAGACAGAGTCAACATTTCCAAATTAGAGCCAAAAGACACCGCCGGTAATGATCTGACGGGTGGATACATTCTAAAAATTGATAAAACGACCGGAAACAGCAATGGAAGCTTTACCTCAAACGGCGTAACTTTCCAATACGATTACCCGAATGGTGGCGTGATGCTTAGCCAGCAAAAAAACTATATACAATCCTTCATAGGAAAGTTTGAGACCGCCTTAGCGGGCTCACAGTTTCAAGACCCGACTACTGGTTCGAGAGCCTACATAGACGTGAGTACGTTTATTGATTATTCCATAATGAATGAAATAAGCAAGAATGTGGATGGGTATAGATTGAGTACCTATTTATTTAAAGACAAAGACAGCAAGGATGGAAGATTAAGGATGGGTCCGATATGGGATTTTAACTTGGCATGGAACAATGCCGATTACAACAACAGTTCGAGTCCTATTGGCTGGGAAATTGATTTATCGGGCGGGGCTCCTTTTTGGTGGAAGCGGTTTAGAGCCGACACAGCCTATGTGCGTGATTTTTATTGCCGTTGGAATCAGCTACGACAGTCTACTCTTAGTTTATACAGCATTAATAAGTTTATAGATTCCATTTACAAAAACCTCGAAGAGGCGTCGTACAGAAATTTTGCCCGATGGCCGGTGATGGGTATTTACATCTGGCCTAATCCAAGTCCTTTGAGCTTTTCAATGAAAGAAGAAAAGGACTCCCTAAAAAAATGGATACAATACCGTTGTGAATGGATTGATGGAGAAGTAGGAGTCGATTGTAAGAAGGTAAAAACCTGCGCGCCCAGGGTAGCGGTGTACAGCGATAAAAGCACCATCTGTAAAAACGAGTCCGTAAAATTGTACGCCGATGGCATTGGAAACAACTTTCAATGGTACCCAAAAACAGGCTTATCAAGCGATAAAGGAAGAGAGGTTATGGCAACTTTGTCAACGACCTCCACATATAAAGTGGTGATGAAAACAAAGGCGGGCTGTTCCGATAGCATAAACATTACGATTAATGTAAGGCCCCTTCCCGATAAAACCATCAGCGGAAATACTGCGTTTTGCGAAGGAAATTCCACTCAATTATCCGTTCCGCTTGGGGCAACTACTTACCTTTGGTCTCCATCAACCGGTTTAGACAATAAAAATAGCCGTACCGTGAAGGCCAGTCCTCCCTTCAATGTTAATTATAAGATAGTGGTCACCGATTCGCTGGGATGTAAGGATTCCAATACGGTATTTGTGCGTTTTAACAAAAAACCCGTCATTGAAATTAAGAGTTCAAGAGATACCGTATGTAAAAATGACTCTTGCATTCTTACCGCAAGCGGAGCTTACACCTATCTTTGGGAAACTGCCCCCGGATTAACCTCGGGCAACAAAGCCAAGGTCACCGTTTATCCTCAAAATTCGGTCTATACCGTGTATGGAGCCTCCGATATGGGGTGTCTTGATACGGCATCCTACGGTGTATTTATTTATCCAAAATCAAGTATAGGCATTCAAACCCAGGATAGCCTGATATGCTATGGGGGTACAACCTGGCTGGTAGCCAAAAACGGGTCCGATTACACTTGGCTCAAAACAGCCGATTTTGGCGGATCTAGTTCCGGAATGATACAAGTTTTCCCAAAGATTAATACCGTTTATAAACTCAGAGGGCTAAATAAATTCGGATGCTCAGACTCGGCAGAGCAAATGATAAAAACATGGCCTGAGATTCAGTTTACACTTAGCGGAAAGGATAGAATATGCCTTGGCGACAAAACCGACATTACCGCAAATGGCAATTACGCCTACAAATGGTATCCCTTAACCAACGCAGTGGTAATCGGTAACGACAAACTCCAGGTCGCCCCTGATCAATCATCCAAATATTATGCAATAGCTACTTTTATAGGCAGCCTGTGCTCTGATACTTTGGGCTTTGATGTTGTGGTGAATCCTTTGCCCGTGATTGAATTTAAAAGTACGGCCGATACCATCACAGAAGGCGAATCCGCTGTGTTAAAATTTAAAGGAGCCCAAAGTTATACCTTAAAACCCATGGCAGATGTCCAGTTCTTTAAGGATTCTGCCATTGTAAAACCCATGATCAGCACTGAGTATACCTTAACCGGGACCGACAGCAATGGATGTTCAAACTCGGCTGCCTTAAACATTACGGTTAGGGAAAAGGTCTCCATTTCGGCAGGCATGAAGCAAGGCATAAAGGTTTACCCTAACCCCTTTACCCATCAATTGTATGTGGAATCCGACTTGCCCGTTGAGTTAGAGCTGACATATGTGCATGGAAAACGCATAATGAAATTTTCTCAAATTAAATTGCAATATATCGACACAACGCCTCTGCCATCAGGCGTATACATGATCAAAATGCAATCCTCGGCAGGATATTCATACTTCAAAGTATTGAAAAACTAGGTAGTCCGGGGAGCAGTTTCTTATGGTATTCAGAATAGAGACTCCATAGCAAAGAAATTAATCGCATAGACTATTAGCCCTTTACTCAAAAAGGGTTATATAGTTCTAAATTTGTAACCGATATAAAACCCTGACCAAAATAAATGAGCATTGGGTGAAAGTTTGCTTAGGCAATTTTGGCTAAATAGGTGTTGATAAGCGGTGAAGGAAAATGCATTCTTTTTGAAAAATTGTACTGACTAATCCTTAACAAGGGCATTAATCCCCCGTTCTTAGCATTTAAAATTACAGCACCAAATTTGAATGAGTGGACACAAGCAGCCTCCTTACTTAAACGTATTACAAAAAACTGAGCCATTAAACCAAAGACAGTCAATCGGGGGGCGATAACGTAAAAAAATTTCTGACAGATAAACCCAATTCAAGCAGGTTGAACTTGTTAAAAGGGTGTGGTGTATTTGGGAAAACTTGAAATTCGGAATGTTTTAACGCTATGAAAGTGTTGAACGATTCTTCAAAGGTCACCATGTTGTCTCTGTCGCCTAAACCTATTCTTACACCCTGCTCAACAGGCGTAATTTTTTCGGGAGCTAAATAATTATGGTTACCTAAATCTCTTATGAGTGTTGCCATGGCTTGTACCAGATATTCCCAATTGGTGCCATGATCTTTTAACAATTTAGCAGCAAAGGCCGGTATTTTCAATACCATGTTCTCCGGATTTAATAGGTTAATTTCTTGAGCAGCAATATCAGAGGTCCAGTGCCATTTTGTTCCCAATGTAAATACCTTGTTAATTCGGTCAGGATACTTTAAACACATATAAACTCCGAGATACCCCCCTAAGCTATGGCCTAAAATATTAACCGGTCCCACTATTTTTTTAAGATTCAATTGATTCATCATGGCCTCAGCCATGAAAGGAACCGTTTGGGCCTCGCTTGAATAAGGGTCCAATCCATGTCCGGCCAGATTCATGGCATGGCAAGTGATGTTAAGTTCGCCTAAGTACCTGCCAAGGTCATCGAATTGGTTCATAGAGCCCAATGCCCCCGGCAATAGGATGAGTGGTTCCATTCAATGCAAACTTAATATTTTTTTAATTCAGAGGCCGGTTAAAAGAAACCATTTAGAATTACTTCGATAAAAAACCTAAAAAGTTTAAAATAGGAAGACTTGAGATTTTAAGGGTACAAAGAATATAAATAGGGATGAGGCTTATAGAAAATTCTTCAGCAAGATTTCAAGATCTGTTTCAATGGCATAAAATCGGGCATAACGGTAATTTAAGGTATCGATTATTTCGGGATCGGTAACCTCTGACTTCGACTGTTGCAAGCAGCTAAATACACCCGGAGGTATTTTAGGCAACACGCCTGTTGCCGAGGTTCCCCCGTATCCAACCCAGGTTTTTTTTCTCGTTAAAATATCAGTACAAGCCATTAATCTTTCCTTTCTCCTCTTTGAAAAAATGAGCCATATCGGACATAATACGAGCATTAAAAGCGTAAAGAGTATATCGAAGAGTCGCTTTTTTTGCAGGGTGGATGATTTTGAAAGCTGAAGAGAAATTTCTTCGGTAAAAAGCTCCCCCTGACTGTTTTTGGAACGACTCCCGATGATAAAGGAACTTGCCTCAGGCGCAATTTTATAATGAATCCGTTTTGGGCCAAGCCTTACCATCCAGGCTAAAATTTCCTTGGAGGTTACATCCTTGCTGCAAAAAATCAATTCATCGGCTTTAAATACCGTTACAATCTCCTCCAAATTCTCAATTTGGCCTAAGATATTTTTATTGGAGCCATTGTTTTGAGTAAGCACAAAGCCTATAAAGTTAAGATTCGACTGGCTTAACATTTCAAAAACCCTCTTGGTCTCTTCCGGTCCTCCAACAATGATCAATTTTGATTTGGGAGAGTTGCTTAAACTCAAATGGCCTGTTTCAATAAAATTAGACAGCAAGCGTGTGGCTGTCATTTCAATGAGAGCCCATACCGAACCAAGAATTATGAGTCCTCTTGAAAATCTAAGGCTTTCGGGAAACAAACTGTAAACGGCCAAAATTGCGACAGTTGCCAAAAGCACGCCTCGAAAAATACGCGTGAGGCTAAATGGACGTTGATAGCTTAAATTGATGTAGGCTACACCTACCCAAAGGGCTACGTAATAAGGCACATGAATGAGCATCAATTCTCTGGGGTAGTGGTCTATAAATTTTATATGCTCTTCCCAATAGGATTTCAGAAAATACATTCCCAAAAACAAAAGGAAAGCATCGAGGAGCACCAACCACCAGCGGTTAAAAAAACGGTAAACCAATGCTGCAAAAGCCCGCAGGTAAATGAAAGAATTGATAAGAAAAATAAGAAACCCCGACTTGCTGCCACTGTAATGTTTACGGGCAAAAATGACCATGGCCTGGTAAAAAATCTTTACATAATTGGCCGATCCTTTTTTGGTGCTTTCGCCTTTGTAATGAATAATCGACGTCTCGGCGAGATAATAATTCTTATACCCGGCCTTTAGAATGCGATAGGACAGATCGATGTCTTCCCCATACATAAAAAAAGTTTCGTCCAATAAACCGGTATTTTTTAAAGCCTCATGTCTAATAAACATAAAGGCTCCTGCCAAAACCTCAACTTCATGGTTCTTATTTTCCTCAAGAAAACCCAAATGATAGCGCCCGAATTTTTGAGATTTAGGGAACAATCGGTTTAATCCAAACATTTTATAAAGCGCTACTTCAGGAGTAGGAAGTCCTCTTTTTGACTCCGGTAAAAAACGACCGCTTCCATCCACCATTCTTACTCCCAGGGCCCCTGCTTCCGGGGTTTTTTCCATGAACGCAATACACTTTGCAAAACTTTCTTCCTCAACCACGGTGTCGGGATTAAGCAAGAGTGTGAATTCTCCCTTGCATAAGCGCAGGGCTTGATTATTAGCCTTCGAGAAGCCAACATTTTCGGTATTGGCTATAACTTTAACCCATGGAAAGTTTTTTGAAACCATTTCAAGACTTCCATCTACTGAGTTATTATCGACTACCCAAACCTCTGCATCGATACCCTGCATAGCTTTGAACACAGCCTTAAGACATTGCTCCAAAAAATATTTTACATTGTAATTAACAATGACTACAGACAGCTTCACAAAGTGAGAATACGGATGGACTGCAAAGCTATAAAATTGAGGGGATTGTTTTGGCATGCTCATTCTCACAATTGTAAGAAGGGTAAAAATTAATGTAGGGCCTGCTGAAAAACACTTAAAGGCTTGATATCATGAGGTTCATTAAATTTTTTATTGCTCTTAATGCAAGATAAAATTAGTGAAATATGAAAGTATCGTTCATCGAATGCCTTCAGAAAGACGTTAGTTCATTGCACGTCCCTTACTTCGTCGGCTTCGGCTCGAGGTACGGCAAAGTACATCTTCGCCTTGCCTCCTTGTAATGAACGCACACTGAACTTTTTCAGCAGGCCCTAATGTAGAGGGCTTATCTGGTAAAGTTCAGCGGATTGTAACATCATCGAGCAGATTGCAGTCAATATAGAAGACTTCAAATATTTGTTTTAAATTGCGCCTTATAAATGATGCGAATGAGTGCTTCACTAAAAAGTAAGATAATTACCTGCATTTGCATTTTTCTTTTTGTTAACTTTCATCTGAAGGCTCAGGAATACAAGGGGAGGGAGGCTGCTGAGCAGCTTCAAAACGCAAAACTTTTAAGAGTAAATCCCTCAAGCGGTAAAATAAGCTATGCCTTGCTCGACGAAAATTTTGCGCCACCACAAAACCAAGCATTGGCTTATCTAAAAAAAGCTCTTAAACTCTCCGATCAATACTCTTTATACTTATTTAATTCTGAAACCGATGAATTGGGTTTTGAACACCAGAGGTTTCAACTTAAATATCAGTCGGTACCTGTATATGGGGCCATTGTCATTGCACATTTTAAGAATCATAAACTGCATTCATTTAATGGTGAAGTTTATGAAATAAATGCTGATTTGGCAACGAACCCCTTGAGTGAGGAGCTTTGCCTTACATTGGCACTTAAGAGTCTGCCGGCAACATCCTATAAATGGCAGGTAGAGGAAGAGGAAGCAGCTATAAAAACGATAAAAAACAACGCCGAGGCAAGCTGGTTCCCTAAGGGAGAATTGGTCTATTGTCCGCTTAATTTATCCTATGAAAAACCGGTTTTTAAACTCAGCTATAAGTTCTCGGTATATGCCAATGAGCCCCTATTGGCCGAAAACATATTTATCGATGTAAGCGATGGAACTGTGAATGCAAGGGAAAACCTCATTCATACCACTGACGTACCTGCTACAGCTTATACCAAATACAGCGGCATTAAGTCGATGGTGACCGACAGCACAGCTTCGTTTAACTACCGATTAAGAGAGGCAGGGAGAGGAGGCGGCATATATACCCTCAACATGAAGAAGGGGACGAGCTATGGTGCAGCAGTTGATTTTACCGACTCCAACAATATCTGGAACAATGTCAACGCCAATAAGGACGAAGTAGCCACCGATGCCCATTGGGGAGCGGAGGTAACCTTCGATTATTTTAAAAGTATTCATAACCGAAACAGTTACGACAACAAAAATGCGAGAATCTATAGCTACGTGCATTATTCAAGCAATTACGATAACGCCTTTTGGAACGGGGTCGCCATGACCTATGGCGACGGAAACACATTTAAACCACTTACGTCCATAGATGTGTGTGGGCATGAAATTGCCCATGCCGTTACCTCAAACACAGCCAATCTGATCTATAGCTACGAATCGGGAGCATTGAATGAATCTTTTAGCGATATTTTTGGCAATACGATTGAGAGGTATGGAAGGCCTACCCAGTATAACTGGAAAATAGGGGAAGAAATAACCACCAGCGGAAGCGGATTAAGAGACATGGCAAACCCTAAAGTCAAAGGGCATCCCCGTTGCTATAAAAGTACGAACTGGTATACAGGAACAGGCGATAATGGAGGCGTTCATATTAATAGTGGGGTTCAGAATTGGTGGTATTATTTAATCACCGAAGGGGGAGCAGGAACCAATGATGCTTCCAATGTTTACAAGGTCGACAGTTTAGGAATTACAAAGGCAGAAAAAATAGCTTACAGGAATTTATCGGTCTATTTGGGTCCATCCTCCAATTATGCCGACGCCCGTTTTTATTCTATTCGCTCCGCAGTGGATTTATATGGCGAATGTGGAAAGGAGGTAATTGCAGTAACCAATGCATGGTATGCCTGCAACGTGGGTGCAAAATACGACAGTGGATACGTTAAGGCAGGTTTTGCGGCCGATACCATAGTGTGCCGAACCGGCATGACCGCTAACTTTTACAACCTCAGCAGCAATGCTAAAAGTGTAAAATGGTATTTCGGCGATGGAGCCTCCTCAACTGCCTATAGTCCGACCTATCAATACAAAAATTACGGAGTGTACAGTGTAAAGTTGGTGGCTAACAGCTGCTTTAAAAACAAGAGCGATAGCCTTACCAGAACAGCCTACATCAAGGTAGATTCAAGCTTTGACATTTGCAATTCCGTTCGTATGCCTGAGAGTGGAACAGACAGCACAAGCAAATGTCAATCGTTTGTTTACGACGATGGGGGCGAAGCCATTTATAAACAGGCTCGTAATACCTTCCTTAAAATAAGTGTGCCGGCCTCTGATAGCATAGTTTTTAATTTTTTGGATTTCGACTACGAAAACAAATACGATAGCTTGTACATCTATCGTGGAAAATACCCTGGTGGGACTTTACTAGGCAGTTTTACCGGAACCACGCTTCCATTTGCAGGAAAAAAAATTAAGGTAAACGGAAGCCTGATCACCTTAAGACACCGGTCAGACCAGCTTGTAACCGGTCGTGGTTTCAAAATGTATTATACAGCCTATAAACAAGCTGTTAAGCTCACCGCATTTAAGGATACCACCATTTGCAACGGCAACTCGGTGATACTTTATGGCGTAGGTAAAAATGGATATTCCAAAGACTATGTGTTTACCTGGAAGGGCATATCCCATGGCGATTCCATCACCGTGAAACCTATAATCAACACCCTTTATAAAGTATACCTCACCGATGTGTGCACCAGAACAGTCGATTCATCAGAGGTGCGGGTAGATGTCAGGTCAAAATTAAAGGTGAGTGTAGATAAGGATACCACCATTTGTGTGGGGCAATCGGTAAATTTAACGGCCTTAGCCACTGGGGGCTTGCCCTCAGCATATCAGTATACCTGGGACAATGGTCTAAGCAATAAAAGTACGCATGTGGTTTTGCCGGGTGTAACTACCAGGTACCAGGTTATTCTGAGCGACGGTTGTTCGCCACTCAACGACACAGCCTCAATTAATATTACAGTTCGAGACCCACTAAAAGTAAAACTTTTGAGCAACGACACGCTGATATGCTTTTCGAAAACCTCAGCATTAAATGCAAGTGGCTCGGGGGGCTTGAGTTCGGCATACACTTACTTATGGAACAACGGACTGGGAACAGGAATACCTCAATCGATAAGCCTAAAAACCAGCTCGTGGCTAAAAGTAACCCTTAGCGATGGCTGTACCGTGATTCCTGCCAAAGATTCTATTTTAGTAAAAGTAAGGCCCGAACTGAAAGTTTTTTTAAACAACGACTCGGCTATTTGCAAAGGCACCTCAGTGAATCTTACTTCCACAGTTTCGGGTGGAAATATTTCGAATTATACTTACGCATGGAATCAAGGACTCGCCGCCACCCCATCGCACAATGTGAACCCTTCACTGAGCACCAAATATGTTCTAACTCTTACAGATAATTGCTCCTCTCCGGCCAAGGATTCCATCATGGTTACAGTGCTTCCTGCTTTAAAAATCACAGGTCTGAAAGACACCACAATTTGTTATGGAGGTTCGGCAAGCTTTAAGCCACAGATTTCAGGCGGCAAAGTACTCCAGTATGTGTTTTCCTGGGACAATGGATTGGGAATCATGAAAGATCAGGTAGTTTCGCCTTTGGTTACAACTTCCTACAAAATTAAAGCTAAGGATAATTGTACCGTTTTTGGAGATTCAGGCATTGTGAATGTGACGGTGAGGCCTCCCTTAAAATTGGGATACATTTTACAAAAACCGGCTATATGCTCAGGAGATTCCAGTCAATTGGCCTTAAATTTTTCCGGTGGCGTTCCTTCTCAGTATCAATGGTTTGTTAATGGTATCGCCACATCCAAGAGCATTTTTTATTTAAAACCAAGCACCACTTCCAATTTTAAAATCAATCTTACCGACAAGTGCTCTAACAAGGACAGCGCTTTAATCAATGTGGTGGTTTACAGTTTGCCATTTGTGGATTTTGAGATTGATAAGCTAAAAATATGCAGAAACCAGGAAGTACAATTCACCAATCGATCTACCGGAGCAGTGGGCTACGACTGGAGATTTAGCCCAACCAACCAGAGCAAGGTAACGTCTCCAAAATTTATGTATACCAAAGTGGGGGTATATGATGTTTCACTAACAGCGACTACGGCGGAAGGTTGCGATGCAACGCTTACTAAACCTGCAGCTGTCACCGTTATAGACTGGCCCGGAGCCAACTTTAGTTTTACCCCGCTTGAACCAAAACTGCCCGATCCTTCGGTTAACTTCCTCAACCTTTCGAGCAATTATATTGGTTTTAAATGGAAATTTGGCGATGGCTCTGAAGACTCCGTAAATTTAAATCCAACATACAAATACCGAGACAAAGGCCAATATAAAGTATGGCTCTATGTGGCCAATGAATTGAACTGTAAAGATTCAATGAGCATGGATGTCTTGGTGTCGGACATCTATTACTTGTGGGTTCCGAATGCTTTTTCGCCCAATGGAGATGGTTTTAATGATCAATTCAAAATAGTTTCAAAGGGGATTTTGGTTTCAGAGTATGCCCTATTTAACCGTTGGGGAGAAAAAGTTTTTGAGTCGAGTTTAGATGGTAAAGTATTTGAAGGCAAGGACATGAATGGCAAAATTCTTCCTCAGGGAACTTATGTGATGGAATTAAAATTAAGAGATTTTACAAAGCGCTTTCATATAGTGAGAACAACGGTTGATATTTTATAATGGCAGATGGAGAGCATTAAAATAATGTTGATTCTGTAATGATATTAAATGGGTTATTTGAACAATGAAGGCAATGAGCTCATTCAGACTATAAATACTCTAAGACCATAATTTTTCGTTAAGCTAATACATGTTTCAAAAAAGAGTCACCCCCATAGCCACTGCCGCACTGGTTATAGTAAGTTGCGCCGCGACTTATGTGCTTGACCAATATTTTCATAAAAAAATCAGCTCGAGAACCGATTCGGCCATCAGTAATATTAAGGATTCGGTAAAAAGCAACTTATATAAAAGTGAAAGAATTAAGGGATTTAAGTTGATTCGACCCTTGCTATTTGCTGAACTTACGGAAGAATCCTCCTCATTTGCTACCCTTAAAGCCCAGATAAACAGCTACATTAAAACCGGCCAGAATAAAAGAAAATTAATCTCAGCCTCTGTTTATTTGATGGACATTAAGAACCTCGAATGGATGAGTATCAACGATTCAGAAGCCTATTTTCCGGGTTCACTTATTAAGGTACCTGGATTAATTACTTTTCTAAAGATGTCGGAATCACATCCTGAGCTATTGGAAAAAAAATTAACACTGACCACAGCTCATCATGTCATACCCTATCAAACTTATAATTCAGATCAGATTCAGGCAGGAAAATCATACACGGTTCGTGAACTGTTAAAGTATATGATTTCTTATTCCGATAATAATGCCACTTATCTCCTGAATAAAAACGTCGACCTGAAAACCTTTCAAAAGCTCTTTGACGATTTGGGTATTCCTCGACTTACCAATAGTGAAGGTCGCATGACTGCGCGTCATTTTTCCCGTTTTTTAAGAATTGTGTTCAACGCAAGTTATTTAAATGAAGCAAATTCGGAGTTTGCAGCCGAATTGCTGGAGGCATGTGATTTTAAATTAGGGATGGTCAAAGGATTGCCGGTGAACACCATAGTGGCCCATAAGTTTGGTGAAATGGGAGATGAAACCACCCGACAATTGCATGAATCGGGTTTGGTATATATTAAGGGTGACCCCTACTTACTCACCATCATGACCAAAGGCTATAAGGTAGAGGATTTGCCGGAGGTTATCAGTCATATATCTGGCCAGGTATACCAGCAATTTTTGAAAAGGTCCGAAACTTCGAAACAATAATTTTTTATAAGTTTTTTATAAAATTAAAACTTGTTTTCTTAAAAATTTAAATCTCTAATATTGTATCCTTTTATTGAACAATGATGCAAAAGATTAAAACAGCTGCTGAAATGCTCGCCGAAGGAAAAACACCTGAGATTTTATTTTGGGTGGGATGTGCGGGAAGTTTTGATGAGCGCGCGCAAAAGATAACCAAGGCATTCGCAAAAATCTTACAGCACTGCGAGGTGGAATTTGGCATTTTAGGGTCGGAGGAGTCATGCACCGGAGATCCCGCCAAAAGGGCCGGGAACGAATTTTTATTTCAAATGCAGGCAGCAAACAACATTGCTGTTTTAAATGGTTACAACATTAAAAAGATAGTGACGGCTTGTCCTCATTGCTTTAATACCCTTAAAAATGAATACCCCGAATTGGGGGGAAATTATGAGGTTGTACACCATACCCAATTGTTGCAAGAGTTGATAGATTCGGGTAAATTAAAATTTGAAGGTGGGGCATTCAATGGAAAAAAGATTACTTATCACGATTCCTGTTATTTGAGCAGAGCCAATGGGGAATACCTCGCTCCCAGAAGAGTTCTTGAAGCGTTAGACACCGAGTTGGTTGAGATGAAGCGCTGCAGGAAAAATGGCCTGTGTTGTGGCGCAGGAGGAGCGCAAATGTTTAAGGAAGCCGAAACCGGGAATAAAGAAATTAATGTCGAGCGAAGTGAAGAAGCTTTGTCCACAGGGGCATCCATTATTGCTTCCAATTGCCCGTTTTGCATGACCATGATGCGTGATGGGGTAAAACATGCCAATAAGGAAGACGAGGTTGAGGTTTTGGATATTGCAGAGCTCGTAGCCAGGGCGCAGGATCTTTAAGAAATACTCAATATTAAAATAGGGCTTGCTGAAAAAGTTCAGTGTGCGTTCATTACAAGGAGGCAAGGCGAAGATGTACTTTGCCGTACCTCGAGCCGAAGCCGACGAAGTAAGGGACGTGCAATGAACTAACGTCTTTCTGAAGGCATTCGATGCACGATATTTTCATGGTTCACTAATTTTATCGTGCATTAAAAGCAATAAAATTTTTAATGAACCTCATCATATCAAGCCTTTAAGTGTTTTTCAGCAGGCCCTAAAATAATTCGCACACGTTTTAAACCATACCTTTGGTTTAAGTCTTTAAATGCGACTTAGCGATATTTCTCTTGAAAACAAAGAGTGCTTGAACTCATAAAAATTAGTCCTTTAAGGGATTTTTTTACTGACCTGGCCATTCAAGCCAAAGGGTTCCACCAAACCTCCAAGGTTCAGGTAAACATTTTTTCAATGCTATAAATCGGCTAAAACCTTGGAGGTTTTAAAAGCTATAAATTTTTAAGGCAAAACAAACGCCGGATAGTCTCATCTACCCTAAATTCAAGCCAAGAAAAGTTTAAGAATTACCCCAAATAAGATTTGAGAATCTTGCTCTTGGAAGATTTTCTTAACCTCCTCAAGGCTTTTTCCTTAATCTGTCTAACCCTTTCGCGGGTTAAACCCACCTTTTCACTGATATCTTCAAGCGTGTGTGCGGGGCCGCCGTCAAGTCCGTAATAGTATTTCAGCACATCGCGTTCCTTATCGCTCAGGGTGCTTATGACCCGGCTGATTTCTTTTTGAAGCGATTCGCTGATAAGTGACGAATCCGGTCTGGGCTCATCGTTGCTGTCCAATACCCCTAGAAGAGTATTATCCTCCCCTTCGGTAAGCGGGGCGTCAATCGACAGATGTCGACCGGCGGAGCGGAGGGCATTTTCAACTTCTATTAATGGCACATCGAGGGCCACAGCAATTTCTTCGGCTGTTGGCTCCCGCTCATGCAATTGTTCCAGTTTGGCTGCCATGGCAGATATTCTTCCAATGGAACCTACTTTATTTAAAGGCAATCGCACAATTCTGGACTGATCAGCCAAAGCTTGCAAAATAGACTGGCGAATCCACCATACGGCGTAGGAAATAAATTTAAAACCACGGGTCTCGTCAAATCGCTTGGCTGCTTTAATCAAACCAAGATTTCCTTCATTAATCAAATCACCTAAGGTAAGGCCTTGATTTTGATACTGTTTTGAAACTGAAACCACAAAGCGAAGGTTGGCATTTACCAATTTTTCAAGGGCCGTTTGATCGCCTTCCCGGATTCTTCGCGCGAGCTCTACCTCCTCCTGGGCATCAATCATTGGAACTTTAGAAATCTCGTTTAAATACTTGTCGAGTGATTTATTCTCGCGGTTAGTAAATTGCTTACTTATTTTTAATTGCCTCATTTTGTGCTCTTGAACTCCTTAATATAGACGTTGGTATTAGAACTTTTATTCTGTTATTTTTAGAACTTGCAAAAATATAACAATTAAATCAAAATTTTGAATGTTTTTTTATGAGAAAATTTCAAAAACTGCCCAGCTACCCAACCATGCGGTGATGCTCATTAAAACAAATTGAAGTGCCGGCCATTTCCAACTTTTAGTTTCCTTGTAAACTACTGCGATGGTGCTGGCGCATTGCATAGCCAAAGCATAAAAAACCATAAGAGAGAGACAAACCGCCACGCTAAAAAACGGTTTTCCGGTTGCAGGGTTAATTTCAGCCTGCATTTTTTTTCTGATATTGACAAAATCATCTTCCTTAACCCCATAAATGGTAGCCATAGATCCTGTAAACACCTCGCGGGCAATAAAGGAGGTAATCAATGAAATGCCTATGCGCCAGTCAAATCCCAGGGGTTTAATAAGCGGTTCAATAGATTTACCGAAATACCCCGCATAAGAGTATTGTTGTTTTTCGAGCGCAAGTTTAAGGTTAGCTTCTTCAACACTTAGTTTATTGGTCCTTACCTCATAGGCCACTTCTTCCTCTATTTGTTTGAATTTTTCTTTCGGACCAAATGAAGTTAAATACCATAATGCCAGGCATACCAGAAAAATGATTTTACCGGCTTCCCAAACAAAACTTTTTGCTTTAGTGAGGCATGTGAGGCCAATATTTTTTAGTCTTGGCAACTGATATTTTGGAAGTTCCATTAAAAAACCTGAGTATTCGGTGTTTTTAATAAACCAGCTCAAAACGATACCGGCGCCTAAGGAGGTGATTACACCCAAAAGGTACATAGCCATGAGCAAAAAACCTTGATAATGAAAGATGCCAAAAAGTTTTCCCTGGATAGGGATGATACTGATGAGTAGAATGTAAACAGGCAGACGCGCAGAGCAACTGATGAATGGGGTGACCATAATCGTAATGAGCCGATCGCGTTTGTTCTCTATGGTTCTCGCACTCATAATGGCTGGAATGGCACAAGCAGCGCCACTGATGAGAGGCAGCACCGAGCGACCGTTCATCCCGAATTTTCTCATTATTTTATCCAAAATAAAACTTACCCTGGCCATATAGCCTGAATCTTCAAGCAAAGCGAGAAAGAAAAACAAAATAACAATTTGCGGAATAAAGGTAATAACCCCCGACAAACCTGCGAGGATCCCATTAACCATAAGACTCTGCCAAACCCCATTGGGCATGGCCTCGGATATGAGAGAGCCGGCCAAATTAAAACCTTGCTCTATCCAATCCATTGGGTAAATGGCAAAAGTAAAAACCGCCTGAAAGATGACAAAGATCACACTTAAAAATACCACATAGCCCAGTATGGGGTGGGTTACAATTTTGTCAATTTTTTTGGTAAATTGTTTGCGTGAAGAGGAATAACTCAAGCATCGTTGCAACAAGGCATCAATGGCTTTATATCTTACCATCACCTCCATGGCGCGTTGTTCTTCAAAAATTTTCTGGTGTGCCCTGGCACCCACCAAGTCGGTATTTTTATAAACCATCTGCAGGGCCTGGTAGTTATTGTATTTACTTAGGTCAAGGCTTGAATCTGTAAAAAACTCCTTTAGAGAAGGCGCTTCATAACAATTGAAATGGGATTTAAAACCGGATTCAAACACCAATGTTTTCAGCTGGTCGAGATTCACGCCTTTGCGCGCAGAGGTTTGAATGGTTTTTACGCCAAGTTCCCTTTCAAGGCGCTCAGTGTTAATCACAATGCCTTTCTTTTGAGCAGTATCCGACATGTTCAGCACCAATGTGATAGGAATTCCCAAATCGGAAACCTGGGTAAAAAGCAGTAAACTTCTTTTTAAGCTGGATGCATCTACAACTAAAATAACGTGATCGGGATGTTCGGCGTGCTCCGGATTGAGCAAGGGTTCGCATGCTATTTGCTCATCTTTGGTGGCGGGATTGATGCTGTAAATTCCGGGCAAATCGTAAAGCTGAACCGACAGAGCATTTTTGTTTGAAATAATGCTTTTTCTAATTTCGATGGTCGTTCCGGGTATATTGCTGGTTTTTTGCTGTAATCCGGTTAAAATATTGAAAAGTGTAGATTTTCCACAGTTGGGATTACCCACCAGATATACTTTCCTAAGTTTAGAATTTACCTTCAATCTATTTTCACTTTAATGCTTTTGGCATCTTGCCGCCTCAGACTTAATAAATAACCTGAAATATTTATGGCTATGGGGTCGCCGAGAGGAGCGATCAATTCAACTGAAATTTTTTCGCCTGGCAGGCACCCCATTTCGTAAAATTTAAGCTTGAGATAATCCTTTTCAAAGGAAATTATTTCAGCGGATTGTCCTGTTTTTAAATCGGAGAGTTTCAAGTTTGAGAGGCAAAGTTAAAGTTTATTTAGTCTTTTTCTAAATAATGACAAATATCAGTCGATTTCAAGGGTATAATTGTTTCAGAAAAAATAAGCATTCCTTATTCTTCTAAATTTAAAATTACTTTTGCGAAGTAAGAAACACATCAGAAATGGAATTAAAAATTGGCGATTTAGCGCCCGAATTTGAAGCAGTAAATACCGAAAAACAAAAAATTAAATTATCCGACTTTCGAGGTAAGCCGGTGGTTTTATTGTTCTTCCCATTTGCTTTTACGAGCGTTTGCACTGCCGAGTTATGTTCAGTTCGTGACGACCTGTCGGTTTTTAATAAAGTAAATGCGGAAGTTTTTGGCATTTCTGTAGATTCACATCATTCACTAAAAAAATACAAGGAGGAACAGCATTTAAATTTTAACTTGCTATCTGATTTCAATAAAACCATCTCAAGTGATTATGGTTGTCTCTATGAAAACTTCGGTGGCTGGATGAAAGGCGTTTCTAAAAGGGCTGTTTTTATCATCGATGGTGAAGGGGTAATCCAATACATGGAAGTTCTTGAAAATGCAAGCCACATGCCCGATATGAGTGCATTAAAACAAGCCACACAAAGCCTTTAGGGAGAAAAAGTTTTCGGCGATTCGCACTTTCAAATTTTGACAAACCGACACCCTTTCTTTGCAATTCCCAATAACATCGAATCCATAGATTGCATTTGAAATACTATCGCTGTGCGATGCACCGTTGATAAATATATTCATGCCTTGTCATCTTTTGGGTCTAAAATTGCTTTTGTTTTTGTGATATGCGCTGGGGTTTAGTATTACTACTCATTGGAATTTATGCATTGTTCGAGCAGCAATCGCTGCAAGGAAACGGGAAAGATACGTGGGTAAATGAAACCCTTGCGGCCATGAGCCTAGAGGAGAAAATAGCCCAGCTTATGATGGTAGAAGTCAGACCTTCAAAAGGCAGAAATCATCTTGATTTTGTAGACACTTTGGTGGCCAAATATAAGGTTGGCGGAATCATCCTTTTCAAAACCGATGCCCAAAATGCGTTTCTTTTAACCCAAAAATATCAGGCAAAATCTAAGATTCCAATGCTGGTGGGAATCGATGGAGAGTGGGGAGTGTCTATGAGGTTGGACAATACCATTCAATACCCTTATCAAATTGGTTTGGGGGGAATACAGGACGATAATTTGATCTATAAAATGGGTCGCGATATCGGAAAGCAATGCAAGAGAATGGGAATCCATATCAATTTTGCACCTGTGATCGATGTAAACAATAACCCCGACAATCCCGTCATTAATTTTCGATCATTTGGCGAAGACCCAATGAATGTGGCGAGGAAGGGATGGATGTATGCCAAAGGTATGCAGGACGAAGGAATTATTGCATGTGCCAAGCATTTTCCCGGTCATGGAGATACCAAAACCGATTCGCATAAAGACCTTCCGGTAATCGAATTTAGCAGAAGAAGGCTGGATTCAATGGAGCTAAAACCTTTTAAGTACGCTATTGAAAAAGGGGTGATGAGCATCATGACTGCTCACGTTTACATGCCCGCTATCGATACCACTCCAAATCTTGCCATTTCCTTATCGCCACTGGCCATAAACGGCTTATTAAAAAAAGAATTAAAATTTAAAGGCTTAGCCATTACCGATGCCCTCGATATGCAAGGAGTTGCGAAGTATTTTGCGCAGGGCATATTGGAGTTGAAAGCCCTTATGGCAGGCAACGACATTTTGCTCTGCCCGGCCAATGTTCCAAGAGCGATTGACACCATCAAGGCAGCAGTTTTAGATGGAAGATTTGCATTGGAAGAACTGGATGCAAAGGTGAGAAAAGTTTTACAGGCCAAAGCCTTTGTAAATCTCGAGTTGCAGGAATTCCAATACTATCCCAATCTGGTTAAAGACTTAAACAATACCGATGCATTACTCTTATACAATAAGCTGATATACAGTTCAATTTGCATTGCCAAAGATGATCAGGACGCCTTGCCGCTTTACAAAAAACCATACAAAAAAATGGCCGTTATCGCCCTTGGCGGACCAGGTGTCACAGGGTTTGAAAGAAGGATGAAGGAATTGGGGGCCTGCGATATTTTTACAGTGGATAAGTCGTTTGGTGTTGAATATTGCACCAATATGGTGGGTAAACTTGAAATTTATGACATGGTGGTGGTTGCTATTCACCAAATCAACAAATACCCCAAGGACAATTACGGCATCACCTCAGACTTGTGCAGTTTGGTTTCTCAACTCAAAGACCGCACCAATATCACCGTGGTATGTTTTGGCAATCCCTACTCCATGCGCAATTTTCCCGATTTAAAAACCACGGTGTATGCCTTTGGTGATGATGAACCCTATTATCAGGCAGCGGCCAATTCGATTTGGGGTATTCAAAAAACCGATGCTAAGCTGAGCGTTTCGGTAGGTAAGGAGTATCCTCTTTTTTCAGGACTTGCACAGTCCAAATCGGATATACTACAACCAGCCACTTACGTGACTGCCACTTACAAAAAACTATTAAAAATCGACAGCATGGTAAAAAAAGCCATCGATTTAAAAGCCACGCCGGGATGTCAGGTTTTGGTCGCAGAAAAGGGCAAGGTTATTTTTGAAAAATCATACGGACATCATTCTTACGACAAGAAGAGAGAAGTAGAAAACGATGACCTTTACGATTTGGCTTCTATTACCAAAATAGCCTCCACAACCTTGGCTATTATGAAGCTTACAGAGAACCGTAAAATTAACCTCGACGACACCTTGTCGAGCTATCTACCCGAGCTGGCTGGGAGCAATAAGCAATACATTACCATACGTCAGGTGATGGTTCACGAAGCAGGTTTAAAAGATTTTATCCCTTTTTACAACAGCTTTAAGAACAATGATGCCTTGCGAGACAGTGTGCTATCCGATAAAAAAACAGAGGACTTTTGTTATGAAATAAACAAGGGTTTGTATGTCAATAAAAACTATCAGGAACGCATGCTCAAACAAATTGCTGCCTCACCCATGACCCCCAAAGGTTCTTATGTATACAGCGATTTAGGCATGATTATGTTGCGGATGATGATAGAGCGGATCACAGAAAAAAGTTTTGAAAAGTATATGAATGAAACCTTTTATGAACCCATGGGTTTAGACATTCTAACTTTTAACCCATTACAAAAGTTTCCAAAAAAAGAGATCGTTCCCACGGAAAAAGATCCCGATTTCAGGAAAGGGGTTTTGCAGGGCTATGTCCATGATCCGTCGGCAGCGTTATTGGGCGGAGTCTCAGGTCATGCAGGATTATTTAGCAATGCTTATGAGTTAGCCGAAATAGGCCAAATGTTGTTGAATTACGGGTTTTATAACGGCAAAAGGTATTTTAAACAAAGCACCGTCGTTGAATTCACAAGCAGGCAATCGGTAAGTAGCCGACGTGGCTTAGGCTTCGACAAACCTGAAAATATAGCGGGAAAATCGAGTCCGGCTTCTCATTATGCCTCAAACAACGCGTTTGGGCATACGGGCTTCACAGGTACTTGTATCTGGGTTGACCCTGATTATGAGCTGGTGTATGTGTTTTTGTCGAACAGAGTAAACCCCACAGCCGAAAACCGCACCCTTATTACCAAAAACGTCCGCACCGACATCATGGACGTTATTTATGATGCCATCAAGCATTAACTCCCAACCCTCCACCCTCATCATCCCTTCCGAATCACCCAAAGGCCTACGAAGGTTAATATTCCATTCACGGCCAGGTTTAAAAATCCAAGTTGAAAACCTCCCGTAAGTGAAGGAAGGTATAAGTCTATAAAGTAGGTTAAGATCGGGGCAATCAAACACACCTGAACCACCCCTTTTTGATTAATTTTTATTTTGGTAAAAATGCCGAAAGAGAAGAGGCCGAGAAGCGGTCCATAGGTGTATCCCGCTATGGTTAAAATGGTATTAATAATGGCATCGTTGTTGAGTTCGCGAATGAGGAGCATACTGAGCAGAATTGCCACCGCAAATAAAACATGTGTCAATTGTCTGATTTTTTTATTCTTACGGGTTTCGATGTCGTCAGGGTTAAATTTCAAAAAATCGATACAAAAACTGGTGGTGAGTGTGGTAAGCACGGAGTCGGCACTTGAAAAAGTGGCCGCAGTTAATCCCACAATAAAAATCAGTCCTGCAATTTGTCCTAAGTGATTAAAAGCCATAAGGGGGAAAACCTTGTCGGTTATGACCTTGCCATCTGGATTCAAAGGCAGGTTTATATTTTGTTGTATTGCAAACACATAAAGCAAAACCCCTAGACTTAAAAAGAAAAAATTAATAAAAATTAAACTGCTGTTGTAGGAGAGTATGTTTTTGCGCGCTTCACCGAGATTTCGGCAGCTCAGGTTTTTTTGCATCATGTTTTGATCCATACCGGTCATGGTAACCGCTACCAAAGTTCCACCTATAATCATCTTAAAAAAATTGTTCTTGGGCAACCAGTCCCATACAAATACGCGGTCAAAATTATTCTCTTTGACAATTTGCCAGGCCGTGTCCCATTGAATATAATGGTATAAATTAAATAAAGTTAGACCAAGGGCCCCCAGTAAAAAAAAGGATTGGAGTGCATCGGTCCATACCAGCGATTTAATACCCCCGCGATAGGTGTAAATCAAAATTAACAGAATAATAAAGAGCGCAGAAATAGGAAAGGGAATATGGAAGGGCTCGAACAAATAAGTTTGTAATACCCCTGCCGACAGATATAATCTCGCTGCAGCCCCCAGCGTTCGGCTTAATAAAAAATAAAAGGATCCTGTTTTTTGAGTGGTGCTTCCAAATCTTTGCCCTAAGTAACTGTAAATAGAGGTGAGATTTAATTTATAGTACAAAGGCATGAGCACATAAGCCGTTATGAAATTGCCTATCACATAACCGAACACCACCTGCATGTAACTGAATTTATCTCCAAACACGTTGCCGGGTACGGAGATAAAAGTAACACCGCTCAGGCTGTCACTCACCATACCAAGAGCCACCAACCACCAAATTGATTTTTTATTTCCAATAAAATACGATTGAGAGTTGGCATTTTTAGAGGTATACCATGAAATGCCTACCAGCAATAAAAAATACATTCCGATAAGCAGCAAGATGAATTCAGGTTTCATGCTGCGAATGTAATAACTCCCTTTTATGAATTGCAGAATTCGCCATTGGCAATGTCGAAATTTCTCAACATGTGAAAGCTTATTTTAATAAGTTGCTAAATTCGCAAACATGAATATCGACATCCTTTCTGTTCTTTCGGGAATAGGTATTGGGGCAATTTTGGCCTGGATACTCTTCGTGGCCTTGGGTAAAAACACTGTCAACAGGATGCAGACGGACCTGGCTTTGGAATCCGAGAAACTGCGCCAGGTTCATGAAAATATGGAGGATTCTAAGAACCGATTGGAGAAAAAAAGCCTGGAATTAGCCCAGGCTCATGACGAACTCAGCTCATTGAGAGCGAGGCTCGAAAATGCAACCGATACCTTTAAGAAGCAAGATGCCGATTACAAACTCATTAAAAGTGAATTGAATGAGAAGTCGAGTCTGGCCTCCGAATACTTTGGTCACATTCAAAAACTGGAGGCCCAAAACGAATCATTGCTTGACAAACTGAGTTCTATGAGGAAGGAAATTGACGAAACGAGAAAAACCTTTGAAACTGAATTTAAAAATATGGCTCAGACCATTCTGGAAGAAAAAACACAAAAGTTTACCGAATTAAATAAAACCAACCTCGACAGCATACTCAAACCCCTATCAGAAAATATAGAGAATTTTAAGAAAAAGGTGGAAGAAACCTATGACAAGGAGAGCAAGGAGAGGTTTTCGCTTGGCGATAGAGTGAAAGAGTTGTTGGAACTCAATCAAAAAATTAGCAAGGAAGCAACCGACTTAACCAGGGCACTCAAGGGAGATGCTAAAAAACAGGGCAATTGGGGTGAGATAATACTCGAGCGGATTTTAGAGAAATCGGGTTTGGAAAAAGGCAGAGAGTATTTTACCCAGGAAAGCTACAAGGATGGCGCCGGTAATCTGTTACGACCTGATGTGGTGTTGATTTATCCGGATGACCGCAAGGTGGTCATCGACTCCAAGGTATCCTTGGTGGCTTACGAACGCTACGCCTCAGCAGATGATGCTGACGAGCAGAAAAGTTTTTTAAAAGAGCATATCCGTTCGCTACGCACCCACATTGATGGTTTGAGT
Organism: uncultured Chitinophaga sp.; assembly: GCA_964617955.1. Lineage (GTDB taxonomy): Bacteria > Bacteroidota > Bacteroidia > NS11-12g > UBA9320 > JABWCE01. Next base: position 59,147 of record CAZTXB010000005.1, on the reverse strand, counting down.
CTTAAAAAATACGATGAGGTAGTGAAGAGTTTGGATTTTACCATGATGTTTATACCCATTGAGCCTGCTTACCTCGAAGCAGTTCGAGACGATGAAGAACTCTGGCATTACGCGTATAATAAGAGAATCCTGCTCATCAGCCCAACCCATTTGGTAAGCGCCATTAAAATGATTGCCGATTTATGGAAAAGGGAATTTCAGAACAGGAATGCTGAAGAAATTGCCAAGAGGGGAGGCTTATTGTACGATAAATTTGTTGGCTTTGTAGAGAATTTAGAAAAACTGGGCCGAAACCTGGAGGCAGCGGATAAGGCTTATAACGATGCTTTTAACCAGCTATCATCGGGCAGGGGAAATTTAATAGGTCAGGCTGAGAATCTCAGAAAATTAGGGGTTAAAAGCACAAAGGAGCTTTCCTCCACGTCGCTATTAGACAGCGAGACAGAACATTAGAAATATTTCGCTAGCCAGGTATGCTTTGCCTGGGTTATGAATTTGGTTCTCAGGGAATGTAAATCGGTCAGACTGCAATCCAATATCAGAGCGTTTTCGGTAAGGCCTCCTGAGGCTATTTTTTCTTGAAGTTCAGTAAAATGCAGCGCCTTCAATTCACTGTTTACAAAGAAATAAATGGTTAAGCGGTCAAGGAGACTAATTTCGAATTCGCTTTCCAAATTTTTAATAAAATGCAGCGATTTATCAATGCTGCATCCACTGGCAGTGCTTTGAGTCCCATCAACAGCTAAAACTATAAATTGGTGGTTGAGGATTAAACCTAAAGCCTTCAATTGACGGTCATGGGCAGTCCAGTTTTTGGTGAAAAAATCTATTTTAGTTTGTATAAGTTCTACTTCATGGGAGCGAAGAGGTCTGTTGCAAGCATAGATCCACACTTTGGATTGGTCATCCATTTCGGGCAGTATATTCGATGTTGCATTTACTAAATCCACCATGATGGGTTGCAAAGATAGCAGATTGAATAATCTAAAGCAGAAAACTTCCGAAGATAGAGGAAGGATGGCCAGAAAGATATAGACTATTTTCAATGCCTTGTCGGTATTATTTGCACTTTTCTTTGTGTTGTGAATGTAAAGGAGTTTTTTTGCAGAAAATTTAAAAAAATAAGATGCAAGCCGAAAAAATCACAAAAAAACCTGAATCCTTAGTTGTTCCAAACCATCCTATTATTCCATTCATTGAAGGGGATGGCACTGGTCCGGATATTTGGAAAGCAAGCAAGCGCGTATTGGATTCGGCAGTTGAAAAGGCTTACAAAGGCACTAAAAAAATTGAATGGCTAGAAGTTTTAGCCGGAGAGAAGGCATTTAATCAGACCGGCAATTGGTTGCCCGACGAAACCCTGGAGGCCTTTAAAGAATATCTGGTGGGTATCAAAGGGCCCTTAACCACACCGGTAGGTGGTGGTATTCGCTCACTTAATGTCGCCCTTCGTCAAATTTTAGATTTATATGTTTGTTTGCGACCAGTCCGCTGGTTCAATGGAGTTCCAAGTCCTGTAAAGAATCCTGGCGCGGTCGACATGGTTATATTCAGAGAAAATACCGAAGATATTTATGCGGGAATCGAATTTGCGGCCGGCACTGACGAAGCAAAAAAGGTGCTTGATTTTATTGAGAAGGAATTCCCTAAGAGCTTTGATAAAATAAGGTTTGGAACCGATGAGAAGTCGAAAGCATGGCAAAGCCAATTAGAAAGCATTGGGGCACCCCCAAGAAACGTTGACATTCAGGTTGGTATAGGAATTAAGCCTGTGAGCTATTTGGGTACAGAGAGGCTGGTTCACAGTGCAATAGGTTACGCTATAAAGCACAATTTAAAAACGGTGACCCTTGTACACAAAGGGAACATCATGAAATATACCGAAGGAGGTTTCAGGGACTGGGGTTATAAAGTAGCCAAGGATTTTTATGCTGCTGTGGAAATCGATGGTGGTCCCTGGTGTAAAATACCTGAAGGTAAGCCCGGAGCAGGTATTGTAATCAAAGATGCCATAGCCGACATCACTTTGCAACAGGTACTCACCCGTCCTGAAGATTTTGACGTGATTGCCACTTTAAACTTGAATGGCGATTATCTGAGCGATGCTTTGGCCGCACAGGTAGGGGGCATTGGAATTGCGCCCGGGGCCAATATCAATTACATTACCGGACATGCAATTTTTGAAGCTACACATGGTACCGCTCCTAAATATGCCAACCAAGACAAGGTTAATCCCGGCTCTATGATATTATCCGGCGCCTTAATGTTGGAGTATTTGGGATGGCAGGAGGCAGCAGATTTGATTTATCGCTCCCTCGAAAAAACCATTGACAGCAAAAGAGTGACCTACGATTTTGAAAGACAAATGACCGGGGCCACCCTCCTTAAATGTTCAGAATTTGGTACAGAATTAATCCAAAATATGTAAGCGAACTCTCGCGGCCCATATTATAATATATTAAATATCAGATTGTTACATACCGTCGAAAATATTTGATATTTTTTTTATAAAAATGATAAAAATGCGCACAAAATTGACGTTTTTCGCGTTTTGTTAGAACTAAAATAAAACTATGTATTGGACACTTGAACTTGCTTCATATCTGGACGATGCTCCATGGCCGGCGACAAAGGATGAACTCATTGATTATGCTGTTCGCTCAGGAGCTCCGATGGAAGTAATTGAAAATCTGCAGGATCTTGAAGACGATGGTGAACCTTACGAAACCATCGAAGAGGTTTGGGCAGATTACCCGACCCCTGATGATTATTTCTTCAACGAAGACGAACTTTAGAGTTTTCGGCAAGCCCTAATTTCCGGGCAACGCTATCACATACTTTTTCTTGCTTTTGTTTGGCAGCGATTTATCTCTGAGCCAGGGATTAAGTCCTTTTAGAATTTTATAGTTTGCCCCATTCAGCCTGGCAAATGTTGCAAGATTGTCAATGGAAGAGTCCAGTTCCAGGTTTCTGGTTTTGACGGGAGCGTAATAATCTTCCGAATTGAGAAAAAAGCCATAGAGTTCAGGATTTTCAAAAATTAATTTATAAGCAGCTACCCTGTAAATGTATCGTGAAGTCTCCTCGTTCATTTGCAGGTCGTAGAATGAGTTTACTTCTTGCGAAGAGAGGTCTCTGAGGGTGCCATTCAAACCTCGGTTATAGCTCGCTGCGGTGAGGGTCCAATTGTTGAGTGAGGCATAACTTTCCCTAAAATACTTACAGGCAGCCTCGGTCGATTTTTCGAGATGGTAACGTTCGTCTACAAACTCGTTCATTTCCAGGCCGAGCGGCTTAGCGGTTCCTTCAAGCAATTGCCAAAATCCTTTTGCACCTGATGGGCTCACTGCATTCGACAAACCACTTTCCTGAACACATAGGTATTTAAAGTCGTCAGGAATGCCGTACGTCTTTAGAATAGGCTCAATGATGGGAAAATATTTGCGGCTTCTTTTCATGAGCATCATGGTATTGGACTGCCAAAAAACGGTGGCCATGAGTTCACGATCCATCTTTTCATAGATGTCCTGTGCCTGGAGAGGCATTTTTTCGCCTGCAAATTCAATCATTGCAGGCATGTAGGGAGTTTTAATTTTATAGCTTTCGGTAAATAAGGCTTTAAATTTATCGCTTTCCGAGAGCGCGAAAGCCGAAATCACGAGAAGCAGAAGCGAGGCGCTAATGAGAAGAATTTTATTTTTATTAAACGATATCATAAAGTAAGTCGGGGTTGTGTTCGAGTATGTTGCCAAGAACTACCATATCTGCTCCGGCATGAAAAGCCCGGTCGATGGCAGTTTTCGACTTTAATCCACCACCCACAATGATGGGAAGTCCGGTATGCAGTTTTACGCTTTCAATCATTTCGGCCGATACGGTTTCAATTGCACCGCTGCCCGCATCGAGGTATATAAGCCCCATACCAAGCTGCTGGGCCGCCAGTGCTGTGGCGGCAGCTATCATGGGTTTATCACCCGGTATAGGTTGGGTAAAACTGATATAAGAAGCAGTAGTTGATTTGCCTCCGTTAATCAGGAGATAGGCGGTGGGGATTATTTCCAAAGCAGAGGCTTTTAATCGAAAGGCCGCTTCAACGTGTTTACCGATGAGCAAATCTGGGTTTCGACCCGATACCAGCGACAACAGTAAAATTGCATCGGCTTCGGCACTGATCTGATGGGTTGATCCAGGAAAAAGAACTAGCGGAATCTGAGTGCGAGCTTTTACAAAGGCAATGGTTTCGTCAAGGTTTCCCTGGTTGAGCAAGCTGCCACCTATTAATAAAAAATTGACAGTCTTCTCATTACATATATTCAACAGTTTTTCGAGGTGTCCAAAATTTCGGTTATCGGGGTCAATTAACACCCCTATACCCTTTTTTCCGGTCTGATGAAAGGTTTGCAATATGCTTAAAACACCAATGTTCATGGGCAATTTAAAAGTAGATTATCACTTTGCAAATTAAAGGCCAAAAAGTTGGAATACACGTTAAAATCTGACATAAAAAATTCTTTTCAACAGCCTATCAAACTTGATTTTTCGTAACTTTATACCTACTTTTCGTTTAATATGTGGAAAACACTCCCTCCATACTAAAACACTTTCCATACCTTTGGATTAAAACTCTATAACTTTTTTTAGAGACAAAAAACCCTGATAATCAAAACATAAAATATATCATGACCACCACTACCTCCAAATCTACCAAAGGATTAAAATTTAAACGGCATTTTACCAAAGATGGTATACGTCCCGAAGACATGTTCACCTATGACCTTAGGAGTTCCGTTATAAAAAACCCGGATGGGGGGATAGTATTTAAAATGGAGGCTGTTGAAGTGCCCACCTTTTGGTCGCAGGTAGCCACCGATATTTTAGCTCAAAAATATTGCCGTAAAGCAGGGGTGCCAATGCCCGACGGAAGTACCGGCGCTGAAACCTCAATAAAGCAGGTGGCCCATCGTATGGCCCATTGTTGGAGGAGTTGGGGAGAGGAATACAATTATTTTGCCACCAAGAAGGATGCCGATGTTTTCTATGAAGAATTGGTGTATAGCATTATCGCTCAACAGGCGGCGCCAAATTCACCGCAATGGTTCAATACCGGATTGTTTAGCTCCTACGGCATAGCAGGGACTCCACAAGGGCATTATTATGTAGATGACAGAACCCAGGAATTGACCCGATCCACTTCGGCCTATGAGCGCCCACAACCTCACGCTTGTTTTATATTGTCGGTAGATGACGATTTAGTGAATGATGGTGGAATCATGGATCTGTGGATCAGAGAAGCCCGTATTTTTAAATATGGATCGGGCGTTGGGACCAATTTCTCCAAAATACGGGGAGCCAATGAAAAATTATCAGGCGGAGGCAACTCATCGGGCCTCATGTCATTTCTGAAAATTGGCGATAGGGCAGCAGGCGCTATCAAGTCGGGAGGAACCACCCGTCGCGCAGCCAAAATGGTGTGCCTTGATCTCGACCACCCTGAAATTATGGACTTCATTAATTGGAAAGTAAATGAAGAAAAAAAGGTAAAGGTATTGATTGATGCCGGCTATTCTTCACATTACGAAGGGGAGGCCTACCAAACGGTTGCCGGACAAAATTCAAATAACTCTGTTCGCATCCCAAACAAATTTTTTGAAGCCTTAAAAAAAGGGGGTGATTGGGAGTTAAAAGCCAGAAGTACCGGAAAAACCATTGATAAAATTCCAGCTGAAAAGGTATGGGATGACATCGCTTTTGCAGCTTGGGCCTGCGCCGATCCCGGAGTACAATTCGACTCAACCATTAACGAATGGCATACTTGCCCTGAAGGTGGAAAAATCAATGCATCCAATCCATGTTCAGAGTATATGTTTCTGGATAATACGGCCTGCAATCTCGCCTCCTTAAACCTGCGCAAGTTTTTTAAGGAAGATAAACTTGAATTTGATGTTCCCGCGTTGGAATATGCCAGCCGACTTTGGACAGTTGTGCTCGAAATATCTGTGCTTATGGCCCAGTTTCCTTCCAAGGAGGTTGCTCAGCTTTCTTATGAGTACCGCACTTTAGGTCTCGGCTATGCCAACCTCGGTTCCGTGCTCATGATTTCAGGCATACCTTACGACAGTGATAAAGCTACGGCCATATGTGGAGCTGTTTCGGCAATCATGACAGGAGTGTCCTATGCTACATCAGCTGAAATGGCTCAGTTTTTAGGACCATTCAAGCAATTTGAAAAGAATAAAACCCATATGATGCGGGTCATGCGCAACCACCGCTATGCCGCATACAATACGCCATTGGCTTATGAAGGCATCAGCATTCCGGCCAATGGAATAAACCCTGGACACTGCCCGGAATATTTATTGCAATCGGCGTGCAATGCCTGGGATACGGCTGTTCAAAATGGCGAAAAATGGGGTTATCGCAACGCTCAGGCCACAGTAATTGCCCCAACTGGTACCATTGGATTGGTAATGGATTGCGATACCACAGGAATTGAACCCGACTTCGCCCTCGTTAAATTCAAAAAATTATCGGGAGGCGGATATTTTAAAATAGTGAATGAAAGCATACCTCTTGCACTGAGAAACCTAGGCTATGCAGAGAATGAGATTTCAGAAATTGTAAATTATGCCAAAGGGCATGCCACCTTAATGGGCTGTCCACACATCACCCACGAAGTGTTAAAAAGCAAGGGCTTTAGCCAGGAAGACCTTATAACTATTGAAAGTCAGTTGCTGTCGGCGTTCCAGTTGGAGTTTGTATTTAACCGTTTTACCCTTGGTGATGATACCTTGACCAAATTAGGGTTTAAGCCTGAAAAATTCCAGAGTCCTGATTTTAATTTGTTGAGAGAATTGGGCTTCAGTGCAAAGCAAATCCATGAAGCCAACGATTATGTATGCGGTACCATGACCGTTGAAGGTGCTCCATATCTAAAAGATAAACATTTGCCGGTATTCGATTGCGCTAACAAATGTGGCGAAATCGGCACCCGTTATATACACCCACATGCCCATATCCGCATGATGGCTGCCGCTCAACCCTTTATTTCAGGCGCCATTTCCAAAACTATAAACCTGCCTAACGAAGCCACCGAAGCCGATATCAAATCTTGTTATACGCTTAGTTGGGAGTTGGGGCTTAAGGCCAATGCCCTTTACAGGGACGGCTGCAAATTGTCGCAACCCCTATCCAATAAATCGGATGAGAAGAAAGAGGAAGAAGTGGCTGAAGAAGCGGTGAGCAAGGCGATAGGAGAGAACGCCGAGGTTAAATTAAGCGACCTGACTCCGGAAATGATCTTGGACGCAGCGAAAAAGCTAATGGATCAATCCGTGGGCACAGATTTTAAGTCGGCTCTATCCAATATCGTACATCGCAAAAAACTGCCTCACAAGCGCCATGGGTTTACCCAAAAAGCCAAGGTAGGCGGCCATACCATTTTTGTGAGAACCGGTGAGTATGACGATGGCAAATTAGGCGAAATCTTTATTGATATGCACCGCGAAGGCGCAACCTTCCGCTCCTTGATGAATTGTTTCTCTATCGCGGTATCCATCGGTTTACAATACGGTGTTCCACTTGAGGAGTATGTCGATAAATTCACTTTTACCCGTTTCGAACCCTCTGGTTTTGTAGAAGGGCACGACAATATAAAAAACGCCACCTCCATCATCGACTATATCTTCCGAATGCTGGGATTCGAATACCTTCACCGCAACGATTTGGTGCAGGTACAGCCAAGCAATCTGCAATCTGTAACTCCGTCAAAGCCAACCGTTATCAAAAATTTACCTTTGAGTGTAGAAGAAGGTGCTGAATTTTTAAATTCCGTTTCCGATGAGGTACAAAGCGACATAGAAGGTTATAAATCAGCACAGCCTCAAAGCGCCACCGACACCTATTTAAAAACCCTGCAAAGCGATGCGCCTGCATGCAATGTGTGCGGACATATAACCGTGAGAAGCGGCACCTGCTATAAGTGTCTGAATTGCGGAAATTCATTAGGTTGCAGTTAAACCACAGTTTTCCATATTTATAATGATGAAAGTCCCGGTGTGAACCGGGACTTTTTTATGGGAGCTAAAAAAGTTTTTCGTGCTTGAATGAATTCACTACGAAATCAAAAGTGCCCTCCTGTGTTGTATGACTCACAGCCTGCTTTGAAACGAACCTTAGCTAATCTTTGCTCCAAATTTCGACAAAGTCGCTTGGGCTACTGTTTGTTTTATGTTTATCTGTAACAACCAGATAATAATGATAAGCCTTACCGACCTTAATGTTCTTATCTGTATAAGTAAAATCACCTGCTTTTAGTGTTGTCAATAAGCTTGGTTCATTGCCATTTTCTCCTCTATAAACTTGAATCGATTCGATATCTATACCCAGGGGATTCTCCCAGGTGAGCATTATTTTATCCTTTCCGAAATTTCCCATAAGATTGCTTATACTGGGTATAACAGTCGGTTCAATGCTTATAGCGGCAACATTGCTAAAGTCTCCAACATAATCACCCACCCCAATATTTTGAACTTTGAAGAAATAAGTATGCCCGGGAAGCGGCTTCATAAATTTGGTTATGTTTTGCTCAGGGTTTAGAATATTTTGAAACAAGCTCCAGTCTTTTTTTTCCTTCCCATTCTCGTCTTCCTCACGCATAAACACGTTATAGCCAATAACATTTTTGCTTAATTCTTGTCCCTGATCCCAGGTTACAAGTATTTCTTCATTGAGCAATCTCGCTGTGGTTCCGCTGGCCATGGGCACATAATTCCCCTGAACGGTTATACTCACAGGTGAGGATTTGGGACTTATAGAATAAGAGCTGTTCACGCTGCTTATGCAATAAAAAAAGGTCATGGTTTGCAAAACCGAATTAAGGGTATCTTGAAAACTCTCCAATTTATTTGTTCGTGTGACGACATCGGATATTAAATGAAAAGAGTCTTTATCCCCAACTGCTCTGTAAACATAATAGCCGCGCGTGTCGGGTTCCGAATTGGTCCAGCTGACGCGAACAACCTTTGGGTCGGGCATTTCGGCCATCACGTTTTGAGGTGGAATGATGGATACATTCACCGGATTAAGCATTCCGGCATAACGGGCACTAACAGGCGACTTTTCAAAAACACCGTTAATGACAAGGGTATAAAAATAGGTTTTTACAGGTATAACAGAATAATCGTAATAAAAGGTTTGATCTGGCGTCAGTGAAGTAATTTTAGAGTATTGCCCGTCGTAATTGTCACTTTTGAACAAATCGATACTCACTGCATCTTTAATCTCCTGCTTGGGCCAGTATATTTTTATAGCTTTCTTAATATCGTCTGAAATAGTATTTACGCCCACAAGTCCGGGCATAATTGTCCCGGCAACGGTGTTAAACAAGTGAAGTTCCGGAGAAATGCCTCCTTCGTTTCCGAACCCGTCAACCGGAACAATGGCGTAGGTATATCCAATATTAGGGAGCGCGGTGTTATCGATAATTTTAATTTGATTTTTTCCATTATTGTTCATAAAACTAACTCTGGCGGGTATTTGTTCCGTCCCACCCCGTAAGTAATAGCTTCGGTATACTTTACAATCTTGTATACCTCCCAACTCCTCAATTTCAAAATACAGATTGACATGTTTGTTTATCACATAGATTTCCTTCGCCTTTAGTTTTGTTTTTAGAGCAGATCCCGGCCATGATACAGGGGAAGTAGTTCCCAAATCTTGTGAAGAGCCATTGCTTAGTTTTATAACCTTGTATTCATATTTTTTTCCCTTTTCAGCTGTGAAATCAAAATACATGCACCCTATGGCAGTGAGCAATGAAGTAGTTTTATATCCGACGAAAGAATCAGCAACCTCAACTTTTTTCATTTTATCATATAAAAATGGAAAGATCTCAGAAGGTGGAATCCCAAAACTTACCCCTGATTTGTTTGGGTTAATGATATTGGATTCAAATTCGTATACGCTCGGGGGGGCTAATATCAATTTTAAAAATTGCCAATTGTTTTCTCCAATAGCTCTGCGTTCTAGTTGGTATTGAAAATTTTTGGGAATTGAATTTCCAAGCAGGATGTAATTGCCATTACTGCCGGAGTAGGCCACAGCATCCTGTCCAATCGCATAAATTCTTAAGAAGAGGGCGTTCAGTATGAATAAATATTTAATAATGCGCATATTTTGTCGGTTATTTACAGCTGGAGCATTTTTGGATGACCTCGTTACAAGCATTGTTTATGTTTTTTTCTGGCGTTCCTAGTTTCCAATTAATGGCAAATCGATCTGGTCCTGCAGGCTTGAGAACATAGTCTATACCTGCCTCAACTTGAACGCCAAACGTTAAATCTTTCTTAGGAGGAGGCATCCATTGTGTAATGCATCCTGTGAGAGAAATACCGGAGCCCCCGGTAATGGTAAGATTGCTCAAACTGCTAAAAGATGCACCGCCATGCAATTCATTCACGGCAGATGCGCAAATAGAGGTACCGGTTACGCTTCCTAAAGAGGCTTCTAATTTACCCATGACGGTACCTGCGAGAAAAAATTTCTCAGTTGAACTGTTAAAATTTAAGGCCAATGTGGCCTCTACACCAAGCAACGCTTGAACTTCACCCCATGCTACGCCAAAATTAAAATCTTCACTTTTATCAATCACATCCCACCCTCCGGTAAAGAAGAATCCGCTAAAGTTTGTGCTATTTTTATTCAAATAGAGACAAGCTGTATTCGTTTTAGAATATTTGGTTACGGTGCTGTTCATTTCGGGCGATATCGCATGCATACCTAACAAAAAACCGGCGTTAAATATGCCCAGTCCTTCGGTGAGAAAAGTTCCGGTATTCAGTTTCCCCGAACCCAGGAGATACCAACCCCCCGGATCAAAGCACATTTCCAAATCCGCTCCTTCGAGCGAAAAATTATCACCTAAATATTTTTTAGAGCAGTGCAAGGTCCCATTAAGTCGGCTATTGGCGAAGTCATAGCTCATCTTAAAAGCTCCAAATTCTAAGTTCTCACCTAGCTCCAGCTTTTTGCTATTGGCTTGTATTTCACCATATACCTCAAAATCCAGAATATTACTTTCCTTCAAATATTTTTTATCAGATGCGGTCTTGCCTTCTATCAAGTTTCCACTAAACTTCAAGGTAGTCCAATCAGAACCGGTTACATACATTCCATTTTTAGTTAAATCGCTGCTTAGTCTCAGGTTATTTCCCTTTGAGGATGGTGATAAGGACTTTTCAGTTAAATTCAAATGATAGTCGTTAGCCAAAGGAGAGCCCTCTATACCATTATTCGGAAGGTAGATTCTCGCCACACCTACTCCGACCCCAATTTTTAACCATGCGGGGATGGCATTAAATTTACCTTTTTCTTCAACAGAGCCCTTCATTTCAAAAAGACCATTTGAAACCACAGGTTTTTCCTTAGATGCAAATTTAACATACCCCTTGCCCTCAAACTTAATGCTAACCGGGTTTACATCGAGGAGCAACACACCAAATTTTCTTTTAAAAATTAATTGTATAGCGATAGGGTTCATTCTTGGGACCTTAAAGGATGCCGTACCGGCTATGCTGGCAAAACCATCGCCACTTGCCAATACCGTAGGTTTGAAATTGACGAAGTTATTGTTCCACAATTTTGATTCGACCCCACTGTTTTTTAGAGTGACTATGCTTTCTTTACCGTTACTTATCAATTGGATATATTCCACCTCAATTGGCTTGTCAAGTATGGGCTCGAGATTATTGATTTTAGCCGCCGGCTTCCCATCTTTGCCGGCTATCACTAATTTCCAATGCGCCCCCATGTCGCTTCCGGTTTTTTCATCAAAAACAAGATTAGCCAAGGATGAATTAATTTCACTTAAGTCGAATACACCTCCTAAACTGATATTGGAAACATTGAATTTATCCATATAATAGAAATGTTTTGTTAAGGTAAATTCCCCAACCGGAATATCTACAACGCCGGTTTTTAGAATGCAATTCGACGAATTTAAACCCCCTTTTTCAGGACTCATGCTCCAGTTTTTTACTTGCAGACTCCATTGTTCCAATTTTATTTCAATAGGTTTCCCGCTTGAAGGCACTTCAATTTGGTTATCGCTTAAAATAATTTCATCTAAGGAAAGCTCAATTACTCCCTGGCTTGCCTTAGCCATGGTACACTTCATTTTTCCGTTTAAATGGAGTTTTGCCTTATCATCGATATAGCATTTTGAGATATCACTTTGTGCATCAAATCCAATGAATTTATACATAACGCCCTTACTCTCCTTATCACAGATATTGTACTTTTTGTTAACCGAAGAGCTTATAGAGCTTGAGATTAAGGTATTTACAAACATGGCACCTTGGTCATCGCAGAAATAAAACTGATTTCCGAATGAAAAATAGCTGCTCGGAAAATCAAATGAATTGTCCACTATCCTTACCTTGGCTTTAAGCACCCCACCTCCTGTATTATCTTTTTCTAGTAAAAGAGGATTGCCTGAGTTTCTGGTAAGAATGACATTTATTTTATCCAGGAATGTTAATTTTAAACTATAGACTTCCAGCTCTAATTTGTCGTTTCGAGGCACTAAAACGCGTTTTCCATCTATTATTTTAACTATAAAAGGCACATCGCTAATATTGGGTCGGGTGTTAAAGTTCGATCCGGAAAATCCGTTATAAGTATCCGTGAAATCAAATAATCCACTTATTAAATACTCTTCATTGGTTTTTTTAACAATTTTTTCAAGTTGAAATGGATAATTAAAAACCCTTTTAAGCACCAAATCTTCAAAAGCGGTCAAGTTAAGATTAGTCGGTTTTAAGGACCCTGTTCCGGGGATTAATTCGATGTCTTTAAAGTCTCCATTAACAACAAAGGCAGTGTCGTGAGATGCCTTAACAACAAGGTTTAAGAATTCAGAAGGGATTCCTTTAATCAGGTAGTTGCCTTTGTTGTCAGTGCGTGCCTCAAGAGCTTCGGTATTCAACGTGGTTGAAAGGGTCTTTGCACTTGATTTTTTTATATCGATGTAGACTTTGGCATTTTTAACCCCTGTTCCATTTAATGTCACATTGCCCTTGAGCATCATTCCCTCCTTGAGATCGATTTCATAGAGGATAAAATCCTTAGATTCTTTATTGATCAGGGATATTTTTTTAGGAATATAGTTCCCTTTAGGGTCGGTAATGGTTACCACATAATTGTTCACGGATACATTTTCAAAGGTAAACTTAGCCACTCCACCAATATTTGTTTTGCCTTTATGGTCATTATTGATTTCGATAGTGATGTTTTCAAGAAATTTTCCGGAAACAGCGTCTTTAACTTTAAGATGCATGCGATGAAGTCGTTTTTTCACTATAATTGGGTTAATATTAATATCACCTTTTTCAGATATGACAATGGTTTCTTCAAAGTATTTAACATCTTTAGGTATGATGGTTACCTCTATCCCGGTTTTATCCTCCAAGGGCATTTTACTGATAATACCCCAGGCACTCGTTTTATAGATACTGCTGTCATTTCTCATAACAAATGCAACCACAGGGGTTTTATCTTCATTCTGAACAAAAGCGCTAAAGGTTCGGCTGGGTTCCATTTGGAAATCGATAATCCGTTGCTCCCCAACAGCCTTTATTGTGGTGGAGCTACTTTTAACTTTGTAACCGGATACCATGACCAGAATGTCGAAGTTGTTGTTATCATCCCAATTCACAAACTTGGATCCACTAAAAGATTGGTTCAATAGTTCATAGTAGCCATTCTCATCTGAATTCAAAAAATAAAGGATGTTTTTGGTGGTATTCTTAATAAGGATGGTGGCATTGGGCAAGCCTTTCTGAGTGGTGTTTTTAGTCGACATGTCCAATATTCTTCCGGCAATTCTGGATGCTGACAGATAAATATCGACATAAGCCAACCTGGAGTAGGCAATAACAGGCTTGAAGAAAACCTGGCCCTGCGAAGGGTCTGGGGTTATTTGCACAAAGTAATTGGCTTTTGCAGAATTGAGGAGGAGCTTATCATTAAAATTAATGCTGCTTCCTGAACCAATATCCTGAGGGGCATCCAGCACCCATTCAAACTTGTTTCCTAAATTATTTTTAATATCTGATTCAGAACTGTTTGTAGCAATATTTTCTTCTTTCAGTTTTGATTGTAACAAGGGTTTGATTGGATGAATTGCCGAGCCTTCACCTTTTGGGAATAAGCTGGTTGGAGTGTTTTGCGAACGGAAAACTACATACTTGGCAGTAGCCAAATTAAATCCCGGCATTTTTTCATAGCCTGAGGTCGCTTTCTTCTTATAAACACTAATTTTTAAAATATTCGGGTCATCATATACGTCAGCCGGTTTAGGAATTTTAATACTCATTTCCTTTACCGTGCTTTTATATACCCCTATATCCTTGGTGTCAAAGGCCTGACAGACAATTTTATTTTTGCCATCGGCGGTACTCAAAGGGTTGAAGTAATAATTGCTGTGTTCTCCATTGATTACAATTTGATAAATTCGTTCGACCGTTCCATAAATATCCTCTTCTCCTTCGGCCATCTCTTGGTCTTCCGTGAACTCCACCTCACCCGGAATTCCCCCGCTTTTAAACATAGAACCTTTCTCCATCCCTTTTTTGGCTCCGCTGTTATCAAGTCCTGTAACTCCATTAACAGTAATGTCACCTCCGTTTAATAATGTATTGGTTGTTTCCTGAGGCTTTAACCCTTTTTGGTCCCCAAAATTCATGCCCATGTCGTAATCACTTTCCCAAATCCCCCCTTTATCAAATCCTCCATCCCAGGGGTCATATACTTCATTTATCAATTCCTCAATCGGGTTGCCCTTGGCAGGGTCCTTGGTGTTTTTTTTACCACATTTATCAAAAGAGGCAATTCTCTTACTGCTCCCTTTTTTTGAGAGTGTTCCCTTTTGATTAATATTGATCACATCCAGTTCAAAATTCCCGTTTTCATCGGTTTTGCCAACTCCCACTACACTCTGGTCGTCGGAACTTGATATTTTCATTCCGTACTCATTATATAGAGCATATATATCTCCAACACATCCCTTTTCGTAAGGCTCAAAAGCAATGCCATTGATCAGATAGCTACTGATCACACTGAATTCCACATTAGCCATTGGCCTTTCCTGATTTGAGTTATCACTTGGCCAAACATAAACCAGCTTTCCTTTGATTTTTGAAACAGGGGGTTTGTTTGAAATAAGGCGATAGTTTATTTTAGACTTAAAACTGGCAGCGAGTGCCTCGGGTCCGGTATGTGGTTTTTTTATAGCTATAGTTAAGATAGGCGCTTCCAAATTCTTTAGATCCACGGTTTCACTTTCAGATTTTTCGGCATCTAAAAATTTGGCTTTTAAATAATATTCATCCCCTGAATAAAAGCTGGGAATGAGGCGGTCGAAATTGACAAATGCTTTTTCAATTCCTCCGGCCATTTCATATTGTAACATGGCATCGGCCACCCTTATGATGTTTTCTTTATCCAATTTTTCAACTTTGGTTCCCAGCCCTTCAAACTGGGGAATATTTTCATTTTTTTTCTTACGATAAAGAACCATTTGAATATTTTTAGGAATTTTAGCCTTTGGTTTTATGGTGAGGGTATCAACAGTAAATGTTTTTTTACCAAAGCCTTTTGTAAGTGTATCATAAAAATAATCGGAGAAGCCCATGGTGACATCAACTCTCAATTTATACTTAACGACTTTTGTAGTTAACTCTGGAAGGGTCAGCGTGTCGGCGTAAATAGGGGACTTGGCATCAGGAATGGAGGAGTTAAATAAGGCAAAGTTTTCAGTAAAATTGACGTAGTATAAATTCTCAATGTCTATACGCAGATATTTTTTATCAATATTTGTTTTATCTGGCAGGGTAATTTTAAAATTACCGTTTTTATCGGTTTTGCAAACCACGCTAAACGACACGGCGGCTTTTGCCAATTGGCTATTATTTTTAGCCTTTGCATCTACAATTTCACATCTCAGGCTCACAAAGTTTGCGCCTGTTTTTTCTGTAAAGTCATCAAATTCATATCTCAGTCGACCTTTAACAGAAAGACTCGGAATCGCGCTCTTGAGTTTCTTTAAATATCTTATCGAACATTTTGAGGATCCTAAGCTTTTTGTAGCATTATCTAGAGCGGTCACCTCTACTTCATACCAATAATTATGCTTAAGTCCCATGGAGTCGCAAGCAGCCATTGTGAACGATTTCAGATGTGGATCTTCTGCCTTGGTATAAAAAGTTCTTTCCAAAACATCGTCAGCCTTAGCCTTTTTACTGCCCCGAAGTCCAAGGGCTTTAATCATTATCCGGTATTTTCCAATGGTGGAACCTTTAATAGGTTGTTTTTCTTTAATAGCTGAATCTTCCCCGTTCTTTTTTTTCAAAAACCAGTTCCATGCGATGGTAAGGTCCGATTCACTTGATACTATTATCGAGTCCTTTTTAGCTGTACTGCAATCGGGTGAAGACAAAAACAAGGTTGGCAAGGAAAAGCTAAATTCAGGTTTGCTTAGTAATTTTTTAGTTTGAAATATACAGGCAGCGCTTACTCCGTTATTTCTGAAAAGCACCTTATCTAAAGGGTCGTATGCAATAACCCGCCAGGCGTAAGCCTGGTCTTCAACCAGAATGGGGTCGCTTATTGAATAAACATAAGTTGTTACATTCAATTCCTTCTCAAAGAACGGAGGGGTAGTGATGGTGTTTAAGGCGTCGGTAGGATTTTGAGCAGGGTTGACCAGAGGAACAATTCTCAAAATGTATTTGGTTGCAGCAGGGGCGCCAACAGGGAAACTCCAGCTCAGCACCACATTTTGAGGTTTGGTTAAATAAACATTGCCTTCACAAAGTGGGCTTATTGGAATGGGCGGCTCAATATGTTTGATGGGTAAGTTAAAGCATCCTTGAGGAGCGGGATTGCTTAAGGCCACATCTGTTTCGTAATCAAAAATTTGAATACAAATGGTATAATTTCCTTCGGGTAATCCATCATTTTGAACCAGTTTTTTAGCACTGATACCGGTAATTATCATGTTATCCCAACTGAAAATATCAGCAAATTCGCTTCCTTTAAGGGTACTTACCGGGCTGCTAGAATTAAGAAAAATAGGGGATCCCGGCTTATAACCCGGCTTTGTTTTCAATGATATGCCATTATCACCTGTAATATTTCCAATCATGTACACCGCTTTAGAGGTACCGTTTACAAAGGCAGGGTCAACTACGGTCACAAAACCTTTGTTCTCGTATTGAAGGTAATCCGAAAAATATGGGGAATAGGGTGGAGAAAGGATTAAGTTGACTTGCATTTGTGCATTGGCAAGCATGCACAGATTGATAAACACAATGAGAAGGACGGACTTAGAAATAATATTTTGTATAATCCTTAATGTATATGATTTCATAAAGATAATATTTAATAGTTCAGGGTAGGCGCAATAAAAGCAATAATAAGTTATAGTGTTTTATGTTGGGTTCTTTGACCATGGCTCATAAATTAAAGTGTAATTAGAGGAATCTCTTACCAGTGATCCTACAATGTGATAAAATTTCTGGAAAGCGGTAAATGGAATTGAGATGATCAGCTGTCGTTTTAAACAGAGTCATTATGACTGTCTTTTGAGTCGACTGCACTTTATCGAGGGCAATGGTCCTGAATAAAAATGATTCACGGGCAACAACTATTTTTAAGGGCATCATTCTTAAAAATTAAGGGTATAAAAGTATTAAAAAGTATCAATTTAAAGAAATACTTAAATTTAATTAAAATGTCTTCAAATTTGAGGAGGAGAAAAACAAAAAAAACCTCAACAAAAGTTGAGGCTTTTAGTTAGTGGGCCCACCTGGGCTCGAACCAGGGACCACCTGATTATGAGTCAGGTGCTCTAACCAACTGAGCTATAGGCCCAATATACTTTACTACCTGTTCCGATAGTTATCGGGAGAATCAGGTGCTCTAACCAACTGAGTCCCGATAGCGATCGGGAGCCCAATATTTGAGGAGTGCAAATTTAATTTTTTTTTCGAAACCAGTTGAAGCAATTCATTCTTTTTTACAAAATCTATGAAGGGGTCCAAAAAGGGTTCATCACATCGGTAAAATCACAAAATAAGGTCGGTCCTAATTTACAGCCATCCAAAATTTCGTCATTCCTTCGGCAGAGGAAAGTTTAACCAGATATAATCCTGCCTTGAGCCGGGTCTTGAATTTAACGTCACTTAGATCTCTCAGCTCCCACTCTTCCAAAACCCTTCCTTGCAAATCGTAGATCTGAATATTTACAGAGTGTATGGTTTCACTTGTTGCAATGGTAAACTCCCCATGATTTGGGTTTGGAAAAAACTGAGCATTTAATTCTCTCATCGTTGCAATTTTTCCAAGTACCAAATTGATACAATTTGACGTGTCGGTACAAGAATTGTCCCTTATTTCAACAGCGTATTTTCCTGACTTTACAGGAGCGAACTCTCTGGCGTTCGCACCCGATATTTTGGCATAGGCCGCATCGCAATCCAACCACTGGAATTGAGAGGATGGGCTGCTATTATTTGAAATCAGTTTGTTACCTGATTTAGACACGGTCATATCCGGTCCATTGATGGTAACCGTAATTGTGTAAAGAATACTGTCGCAACCGGAAGTAGATTTTATTTTATCGTTCACTACCTGACTGCTGGTAATTATTTTTTGGCCTGAAGGCACCACGTAGCTCTTGCATCGCGTT
Organism: uncultured Chitinophaga sp.; assembly: GCA_964617955.1. Classification (GTDB taxonomy): domain Bacteria; phylum Bacteroidota; class Bacteroidia; order NS11-12g; family UBA9320; genus JABWCE01. The sequence continues at coordinate 40,402 of CAZTXB010000005.1, read as the reverse complement.
ACTTCAAGATTTTCCGCTTTAGGGTTTGCTATGGTTAAATTAAGGGTGATAAAGCTGTCACAATTTTCATAATTTGCTGAAAATAAGGTGTCGTGATATATTCCGCTTTTGGAATATTGATATTTTTTGGATGGGCTCACATAGGTAGAGCAAGACGTGACAGTAAGAGTGTTACTTGTGGATTTTGATACTACTGTATACTCAATTACGCTATCGCAGCCAATTTTGTTTGGGATAGTATCATAATAGGTACCGGCTTTGTAAAACACTTTTGTTTTGGTGGACGGGCATAACACAAACTGACAAAAACGAAGGGTAGCCTTACTGGTCGACTGGTGTCGAATGGTTGCTTTGTGAACAACAGTGCTGTCGCATCCATTTTTCCCTTTTAATTGGTCGTAGTATGTACCCGTCGAAGTTACAGTTTTCCCGTTTTTTAGAATGACTTTATTGCAGGCATTGTAATTATATACAGTAGTATCCTTTTTATAGATGGTTACATTAAAGGTTATAACCGAATCACAGCCTGCCGCATTGCGTGAGGTAGCCACATACTTTCCTGAATACCTGTAAACCAAACCATTCAACGAATTTCGAAACGAATCGCAGGCACTTACGGAGGTAGTCCCACTTGTTGGCGTTAGTATCGTCACGTTTATGGTCATTATTGAATCGCAGCCTTTCACCGAGACGATGGTATCCATATAGGTCCCAGAAGTGGTAACCGTTCTTTTTTTGGAAGGAAGGGTGTATTTCACACATTGACTGGCGTTGAGTTTGGCATAAACCGGTGTATCGCAGTAAGACCTTCCAATGACGAAGTTTGAAACCGTATCTGTTAATTTAAAATTGTAAATGGTACCATGGTTTTTATTGGAGGTTCTGTCATTGACTTTAGATACACTGCTGTTGTTTTTATAAGCGGTGCCATCTTCATAGTCAAAGTGTAAGACCAGTCCGCTTAAACCGGATTTATAGTTTTTACGCATACCTTCTTTAATTTGAGCAGCAGAGCGTGCATAGTCCCAAATTCTTGTTTCTTCGAGAATCCCACCCCAGCCTGTTTGGGGATCAGCAATCCAAATATCCGATGTGGAAGAGGTATAGGTAATTGTAAAAGCCGAGGAGTTAGAGTCGGTAGCTACCCCGTCAACGTATATTTTCATTTTAGATCCATCATAAGTTCCGGCAATATGATGCCAGGTATTGGTTGCAAGCGAAAGTGAACTGGAAAGGGTCACTGCTGCGGTTCCGTTGTATAACGAAAATTTAACCAGTCTGGTGTTACCGGTGCCAAATCTGTAACCATTGTTCTGATTCCATATAATCGGGGCACAATCGGCGCAGGGCGAAGTGTTGAAATTATCAGTATATATCCAGGTCTCAAGCGTAAGATTGCTTAAACCATTGAGCTTGCTGTTTCCAGAAACAGATAAATAGTCATCGGTGCCATCAAAAAAAAGCGCTGTGCGTTGGCCAAAGAGAGGGGCTATAAAAATTAAGCACAAAAGGAAGGTAACATAAAGTTGTTTCATACGCAATAAATTTTACTCAAAGTAAACAAAAAATAAATCATATTTCCAACTCTTGGGTTAATGACTCAAATGGCCTACTAAAGAAAGACCACTTTTCTACCACAAGGTCCAATCGTTTTCTATATTTTCCTTTCTAACCTTTAGACTTGCAATCTAATAAATAGAATTATTTACTATAAATTTTAACTTTACAACCTCAACGCATGATGATAAAAATGATAAAAACCAGTTTAACCCTGCTTCTGTTTTATGCAGGTTATTATTCGGAAGCTCAGGCACTTTATCCCTTTAAACACGGGTATTTATGGGGTTATATTGACTCCACGGGCACGGAAGTATTAAAACCAAAATACGAGCAAGCCGGTTTGTTTTATGATGGTTTGGCTTATGTTCAAATTGGTGAGGCTATGGGTTATATCAATGTAAAGGGCGAAGAGGTTATTAAAGCAGAATATCAGGCTGCCTATAATTTTAGCGAAGGATTGGCTTCGGTGATGTTGGATGAAGATTGGGGTGTAATTAATGCAAGAGGGGAAATGGTGGTGGAACCTATGTATGCCAAACCGTTTATGTATCACGATGGCTTGGCGCGATTTAAGCAGGAGCATGGATTATTCTCGACTTACGGCTTTATTAACAGTCGGGGCGATACGGTCATACAGCCCGAGTTTGAAAAGGCTGGTGAATTTAACGAAGGACTTTGCATGGCCTCAAAAGATGGCCAGTTTTATGGTTACATCAATGCCAAGGGTGAATGGGCCATCGAACCCACTTATGAAATTGGAGGGACCTTTAAAATAGGGGGAGAATATGATTTTTCAGATAAAAACTTCAGCAGCGGTTATGTAGCTGTGCAGAATGGAGAAAAATACGGGCTAATCGACAAAACCGGGAAACAGATATTGAAATATGAGTGGTCATTTATAGGGAAATTTTCGGAGGGCCTGGCCCCTGCTAAAAAGGACAGCTTATATGGCTATATTAACTTAACAGGGGATTGGGTTATTGAGCCTCAATTTAATGGTGCAGAGCAGTTTTTACATGGATTGGCTGCAGTATCAAAAGGGCCTTTTTTAGAGGAAAAGTGGGGTTTTATCAGTGCCAAAGGCGTACAACTCATTCCATTTAAAATTCACTCCTATTACAATGTGTATGCCCCAATGGTTTTTGGAAATGGATTGGTACCATGTTACGTAGAGGAAGGTGTTTTTGGTTACCTGGACCGAAAAGGTAAAGTGATATGGAAAATGGAGAAAGAATGAAGAAAAGTATAAGATTATTTGCAGCACTGAGCTTACTTACCTTTGGCCGTGAAGTTAAGGTCCGATGCCAGACGCTCTATTTCCCACCGACAAGCGGACCGGTTTGGGATACTTTGTCGCTCGAATCGCAAGGTTGGTGCCGAGATAAAATACCGACCTTACACAACTATTTAAAAGCCAAGAATACAAAAGCCTTTATTGTATTGAAAGATGGCAAAATCATTATTGAAAAATACTTTGATAAATTTATAGCCGACAGTATTTGGTACTGGGCATCAGCGGGCAAAACCCTCACCGGCTTTACGGTGGGCATTGCCCAGCAGGATGGTTTACTCTCAATAGATGATAAGTCGTCGAAATATCTAGGCGTTGGTTGGACAGAAGGGGCACCTGAAAAAGAAGCATTGATTACCATTAAAAATCAACTGAGCATGACCACAGGATTGGACGACGGCATACCTGATAACCATTGTACCTTAGACACATGTCTTCAATATTTAAGCGACGCCGGAAAGCGATGGGCTTACCATAATGCCCCATACACCTTATTGGACAAAGTGTTGGAGACCGCCACCGGAAAAAGCCTGAACAATTACATCTCTTTAAAAATTGGGACCCCCACCGGAATAAAGGGCTTGTTCATTAAGCTTGGTTATGACAATGTGTTTTTTAGCACCCCAAGATCCATGGCTCGATTTGGCTTGTTAATGCTCAGTAAAGGGCAATGGAATGGGCTCAAGGTGCTTAGCGATACTGCTTACTTCAGGCAGATGATACACTCTTCACAAACGCTCAATCACTCGTATGGGTACTTGACCTGGCTCAACGGGCAGAAAAACTATATGGTGCCTGGCTTACAGTGGGTCATTAAAGGCTCTCTGAATCCAAATGCGCCGGACGACATGTATTCGGCTATGGGAAAAAATGGCCAATTTATGAATGTTGTACCCTCCCAAAATCTGGTGGTCATCAGGATGGGAAATGCCCCTGATGGCAATGAGGTACCATTCTTGATGAATGACACGATTTTTATGTTATTGAAAAAGGTGATGTGCAGCGCGAGCGGAATTCAGGAAAAACTCAAATATTCCGAGGCCATTACCATTTATCCAAATCCTGCAGACGGCAAAGTGAAATTAAAAATTCAAGGGGAATGGCCGGACAAATCCAAAATTCAAATTTTTAATCCGCTTGGAATCGAGGTGTTTCAATCTAATTATTCACCAAACAACGATAGCGTTGAATTGGACCTGGGTGGATGGCCCTCTGGAATATACATTTTAAAAATCGCCGGGCCTGGAAAGGAAGCGTATCGGCGTTTCTTCTTAAAGTAAGCGTTTTTAGATTCTAAAGAAGTGGTGCTATAAACCATCACAAGTAGCCTCTCATTACCTAGGGCCTGCTGGGCTCAGATTGCTGTGCTGTTTTCCGGTTTTTCAATAAAAAAAATGAAATAGAAAACCACCAGACTGGCCATAACTGCGCTCAGCCCAAAGGCCCACATGGCTCCGAATATGTACCAGATCAAACCTGTTAAAGAACTCGCCAGCATGGTACAAATGCTTTGAAAGCTCGCAAAGGTTCCAATGGCCGTTGCGGTATCACTTTTATTGCAGATGTTGGTAATCCAGGCCTTACTTATTCCCTCAGTAGCTGCTGCATAGACTCCATAGAGAAAAAATAGGACCAGAAAACCCGGAAGGGAATCCACAAAAGTCATTCCCAAGTACACAATCACAAACATTGAAATACCCAGGATATAGGTAGGTTTTAGGCCAAGACTATCGGCTGCTGTCCCTATAGGAAAGGCCAAAAGGGCATAAATTAAATTGTAAAAAATATAGGCTCCGATTGCAAAACTGTCGCTTAAACCTGAATCCTTCAGTTTCAGAAGCAGGAAGATATCTGAACTGTTCAAGAGGGTGAAAAACAACAATCCTATGAGCAGCTTCCGGTAGGCTAAGCCTCCTTCTTTCCAATACGACATAAAGTCAAAGAAGGATACCTTGGGTTTGCTATTTAGAGGCTTGGGTATCTTTTTGTCTCGAAGAAGAAGCGATGCCCCAACGGAAAGCATGCCGGGTATAAAGGCCAGAAAAAACAGGATGGTATACTGCTGAGGGTAGAATACCAAAAAGATCAAGGCAAAAAGTGGCCCTAAAACTGCCCCCGTGGTGTCCATCGATCGATGGAAACCGAACACCTTTCCCTTGGTTTGTGGTGTGGCTTCATCAGAGAGTATGGCATCTCTTGCAGCGGTGCGAACGCCTTTTCCGAGCCTGTCCAAACTTCTTGCTCCCAGGACCCATAAGGGCTGTCTAAAAAGGGCCATTAAGGGTTTAGAAACGGCGCTTAGCAAATACCCGAATTGAACAAATTTTGCCCTTTGTAACGTTTGATCCGACAAACGCCCGAAATAACCCTTGGTTAAACCTGTAACGGCTTCGGCAATGCCCTCAAGCACTCCAATTAAAAGAACCGAGAATCCAATACTCTTAAGGTAAATAGGCATAATGGGATAAAGCATTTCGCTGGCCATGTCGGTAAACAGGCTTACAAAAGATAAAATCCAGACCGTGCGTGTTAAGGTTTTCAAAAAATCGTAAACCACAAACTTACCTGATTTTAATCATTTAGATAATAGTCGCGGATAATTCTATTTTTGTACCGTTTACCTAACACCCGTTCTAAGTATGTTAGATGAATTTATTACCTAACCCAATAAAAGAAAAGATTAGAACCATGAAAAAAATTATCTTACTATTAACGCTGTTCGCAAGTGTTTCTGGATTAAAGGGACAAAGCGGTGACAAGTATTTTCAAGACAAAGATTATCAAAGGGCTGTTTTTGCTTATGAGCGAGAGGCCATTAGCAAGCCCTCCCTGTATCTGAATTTGGCGAAATCTTATTTCGCCTTGCAAGAATTTGAAAAAGCGATCGACGCCATGAAAATGTATAAGGAAAAGGACCCTTTAGCGGATAAGACCGTCGCAGATAAATACATAAGCCTGCTCGAACGAAATGACGAAAAAGTCAAAGTCGAAAACATTGGATTAACAATCAATACTTCGGCGACGGAATTTTTACCCCGTATTTTACAAGACGGCAAAACCCTTTACTTCATTTCCGGCGACCGCCCGGGAGGGAAGGGAGGCGAAGAAATTTGGTATTCCACTCTAAACGAAAAAGGCGAATGGGGAGCACCCCAACCTCTCACCGTATTAAATACCCCAAGTAATGAAGGGCTTTTGGCCATATCGCCTGACGAAAAGGTTGCCATCGTTTTTGGTAATTACAATGGTTCATTTGGCAGCGGCGATTTGTTTTATTCAGTGAAGACAGAAAATGGTTGGACGCCACCTTGCAATCTGGGAGGCACCATCAATACCAAACGATGGGAGTCTTTGGCCTGCATAGGCTCCGATGGTAAAACCCTCATTTACACCACCGATATGGGCGATGGAAATGGGGCAGATTTGTATGTAACCTTTTTGAGCGAAACAGGCTGGAGTAAGCCCATTAGCTTAGGCAAGACAGTCAATACATCCGGCGCCGAAAAATTTCCATTTATCGCGGCCGACAACAAGACCCTTTACTTTTCATCCGATGGGCATTTTGGATTTGGTGGAAATGACATATTTGTTAGCCGAAGACTTGATGATTCATGGACCAATTGGAGTGAACCTATCAATATGGGAAAATACATCAACACCCTTGATAACGATCAGGATTTGTCTATTCCCGCCTCAGGAAAAATGGCCTATGTGGTAAGAGATGGATCACCTGAAGGCTATGGCAAAAGCGATATTTACAAGTTTTTGATGCCATATTCCATGCGTCCTGAGCAGCTATTTAAGCTATACGGATTTGTAACCAATGAAAAAGATTCAGCAGCTGAGGTCAACATCAGATTTGTTGACATGGAAACCAATAAGGAAGTGACCAAGTCGACCAGCAATCCTGAAAATGGATATTACAGTGCTTCATTGCCCTTAAACAAAAAGTATCTCGCCATAATTGATATGAAGGGGTTCTTGTATTATTCAGAGATTATTGATTTAACTGACCCGGACAAATACAGGAAGCGCTACACTTTTCAACAAAAAATAACCCTGCAAAGAACCAGGCTCGATCAGTTAAAGTTAAATTTAGACGCCTGCAATATTAAAATTCAAGATTTGAATAATTCAAATTCAGAGAATTTGAGAGAAACGTTTGAAAATTATGAGAGAGTATTGAAGGAGTATAGATCTGCAATAGCGGAAATGGATAAACTCATTTATCAGGCAAAATACAGTTGGATGACAGAGGGGGAGGAAGATTTATCGATGCAAAGGGATTTTCACGTTAAAAGGGCTAAAATTGGCGCCACCTTTGAACTTAAAAATATATTTTTCGAATTGGGTTCGGCCATTTTAAAAGAAGATTCGAAAAAGGAACTCGACAAGCTGGTTGAAATTATGAAAAACAGTGAAATTGTTATAGAGTTAGGTGGGCATACCGATAGCATAGGAAGTGATGAAGCCAATCAAAACCTTTCACAACAAAGGGTAGAGTCGGTTAAGAACTATCTTGTAGAGAAGGGAATTTCAACAAACAGGTTAGTAGCGGTAGGATATGGCGAAAAAGTACCTGTAGCGCCCAATGCCACTGCTGAAGGTAGACAGCTCAACAGAAGAGTTGAAGTGAAAATTCTAAAACTTACAGCCGACAAAGAGGGAGCAGATGTTGTAACAGATGCCGACAAGAAGAAAAAGGACATTGAGCCCCAAACCGTCGCAAAAAAAGGAGAAATGTTGCCCATACTTCAGGCTGCGGCGCGCAAAGGTGGGCTTCCTTCAGGAAGTGACTGTAACAGCGAAAGCTATAAACCCAAGTATGTTCCGGAAAAGACCTATAAACCAACCAAGTCTAGCTCATGGAACAAATGGTTCGACAAAGATCAATTAACGATAAAAGAGAATATTTTTAAACAGGTTAACTTTAGCCTTATTAATTTTAATTACAACAGTTTAGATAAACAATCGCAAGGTGCATCTATGATTTTGGTAAAAAAGAAGAAATTGCACGAACACCATTTTGAATACTACTTTAGGAATCCAGATTTGGCGCAATTCGGCGCAGGTTACACCTATCTTAATATGATAAAAATGAAAGAAATCACAGGACTGCCATTAAACCTCATTTTAGGATTGGAATCAAAATACTTCGCCAAAAGTAAAACGGGTACGGAAGATTATTTCCATATCAATGTGCCTGTCGGCGCGCGACTTTTGTTACCGTACAAGGGCTTTGTCATTGCGCCGGAGGCTATCTACAGTTATGGCCTATCCAAAAACAACAATTCCATTAATGGGAACGATGTAATGGATAAAACCACTTATTTAAGATTAGGGGCAACGGTTAGTTACAAGTTTATGCACGCCGGTTTATATGCCAATGCTGGCAAAGAAATAGGATACTTTGGATACCGTTTAGGGGTTTCTTTTTAGTATGCAGTCAAAAAGAGGGGTGCCCATGCTAGGCGCCCCTCTTTTTTTATGACAAATATTGGATTGAACAGGATCGCAATTTTAAAAATCATGGTTTTAAATCTTATCTTTGAATTATGAAAAGTAAACGACTTTTAGTTGCAACCGATTTGTCGGATGCCTCTCACAAGGCCACCTTATGTGCCGTTGAGTTGGCGAAAAAAACCAATTCTGAAATTATTTTGCTTCATATTTTTGAATTGGCCGATGTAGATGAATATGCCAGACAGATGATAGCGACTAATTTTTTAAGTCGCGATATAAAACGACAACTACAGGAATCAGTTAACGAGATCGAATCACAACATCAGCTAAAAGCGAACTATTTAACAAAAGATGGCAATCTTTACGAACGAATTTCGGAAGTGCTGGATGAAACCGATTCTGATATTTTGTATATAGGCACTCATGGCATACATGGTGTTCAACATTTGATTGGGAGTTTTTTAGCCAAAACCATTAACAATGCACATAAACCGACCTGGGTAGTACAAAAGCAAACAGATATCATTGATTATCAGGACATATTTGTATATCTCGATGAATTTCCAACCCGGGCCTTACATCCACTCACCCTTGAGTTGGCCAACTTGTACAACGCCAAGCTTCATTTTGTGTTTACCGAACCTTCAACAGGTTACGAAGTATCAGAAATGGTGACGGACATTGAAAAAAAATTAAGAAGCGAAAACATGCCTCATACCATTCAATATTTGGAAATGAATTCAGCAATGGCAGGGCAATTGATCAAACTCGTGAGCGAAAAGCCTGCATCTTTAATTGTTCTCAATAGAAATGGAAAGGACGCCGAACACCTTATTCCAATACTCACCAACGACAAAAATATCGAGGTTTTGTGCTTGGATAAATAGGGCCTGCTGAAAAAGTTCAGTGTACGTTCATTACAAGGAGGCAAGGCGAAGATGTACTTTGCCGTACCTCGAGCCGAAGCCGACGAAGTAAGGGACGTGCAATGAACTAACGCGGATTTGAAATTTTAGATGCAAGGAATTTTAAGCTATTTGGTATAATACTTTGCATCAATATGAATAAAAATGTATCAAACTATAATAACAACAGGTTTTTGCGTGTTTTTGAGCAGGCCCTAAATAGGGCCTGAGCCTTTTAGGCATTTACCGCTTCTTTATATTTGCCTTTACTTTTTCGGATTCGGCATGCCACGACTTTATATTCGGGGCACATAGCTTCTGTATCGGCCACACTGGAGGTAATATTGTTCAGCATCATTTCCGGGAAATGGAACGTACTTGAGAGCACACCCAGCTTTACTTCATCAGTAATTTTGGCTTTAATGTCGACCTTTCCTCTTGCTGATTCCACACAAACCATGTCGCCGTCCTTAATAAAGTTTTTAGCTGCGTCTTCAGCACAGATAAGTAAGACATCTTCGGTGAGTATATCTACATTGCGCGTTCTACGGGTCATCGCTCCGCAATTATAGTGTTCAAGTTCTCTGTTTGTGGTTATAATGTAGGGGAATACTTTTCCGTTTTGGACAATCTCCTCCGATTCTTTCCAGTCGTTGTAAACAAACTTGCCCAATCCCCTTTTAAAAGTTTCAAGATGTAAAATCTCCGTATCGGACCCATCCGGTAAAACAGGCCACTGTTTTCCGTTATCGCCCAATTCATCCCATTTAACGCCTGCGAAAAAAGGTACGATTTGAGAAATTTCTTCTAACAGGGTTTTTGGGTCATAATCGGCCTGTTTATAGCCCATGCGATTCATAATATCCGCAATAATTTGTCCATCAGATTTGCAGCCTTCGATAGGTTCAACCACTTTGTTTACCCTCTGAATGCGTCTTTCACCATTGGTAAAAGTTCCGCTTTTTTCTAAAAATGAAGCTCCCGGCAGGATGACGTCGGCTAATTTGGCAGTCTCAGTCATAAAAAGTTCCTGAACGATAAACAGATCAAGTTTCCCCAAAGCCGCATTCACATGATGGGTATTAGGGTCAGTTTGCGCCATATCTTCACCTGCAACCCAAAGGGCTTTCATTTTACCTGCTAGCATGGCGTCATACATCTGTGGGATTTTTAAACCTGCATAATTTGGCAATTTAGCCTGGTAAAAATCTTCATACATTTTGTGATTATCGGGAAGAGCGACATCGAAATAACCTGCACCCTGGTGAGGCTGGCATCCCATATCAGCGGCACCTTGCACATTGTTTTGTCCGCGAAGTGGGTTTACTCCAACTCCTCTTCGTCCGATATTACCGGTTATCATGGCCAAATCGGCTATGAGCATAACCGTGTAAGTGCCCTGCGAATGCTCGGTAACCCCCAAACCATGAAACGACATAGCATTTGGTGCCGAAGCATAAGCTATGGCTGCCTCTCTTACCAGGTTTTTGTCGACCGTTGTAATCTCTGCCAACTCGTCCATATTTAATTTGAGCAGGCTTGCTTTAAAGTCTTCGTAGCCCTCGGTCCGTCTATTTATAAAATCAGAGTCCTCAAGGTTTTCCTTTACAATATAGTGAAGCATCATATTGAGCAAGGCCACGTTGGTCCCCGGTTTCAATTGCAAATGGAAATTGGCATATTTGGTTAATTCGGTCTTCCTCGGGTCAATCACAATAAGTGTTTTACCCTTCATGGCCGTTTGTTTTATTTTGGCTCCTGTAACCGGGTGTGCGTCGGTGGGGTTGGCCCCAATCACCATCATACAGTCTGTGAACTTTAAATCCACCACAGAATTGGTGGCCGCACCGGTTCCAAAAGTTCTTTGCATGCCCAGAGCCGTAGGAGAGTGGCATACTCGGGCGCAACTGTCAATGTTATTGGTTCCGATAACAGCCCTGATGAACTTTTGCATGATGTAGTTCTCTTCATTGGTGCAGCGCGCTGATGAGATACCACCAATCGAATCGGGACCGTAAGTATTTTTTATTTCAGTGAGTTTGTTGGCGATAAAATCATAGGCCTCATCCCAACTTACATTTTCAAATTCCCCATTTCTTTTAATCATTGGAGAGCGCAAGCGTTCAGGATGATTGTAGAAGGAGAAGGCATATCGGCCCTTAAGGCAAGTATGCCCTGAGTTGGCTTCGGCATCGAAAGGTGCCTGTATAGACTTTATTTTTCCGGCACTCACGGCTACATCAAGGTTACAGCCCACGCCGCAATATGTACACACCGTTCTCTCTTTTTTGTCGAAAACAATGGATTTTGACTCAAATACGTCGCTGATTGCCGAAGTTGGACAAGCCTGTGCGCATGCCCCGCAACTCACACAATCCGACAAGGCGAATGTCGTTTCCTGTCCTTTGACAATATGGCTATCAAAACCTCGCCCGGCCATGCTGAGAACAAATTGGCCCTGCACTTCATCGCAAGCCCTAACGCACCGGAAACAATTGATGCATTTCGACATATCTGATGTCATATAGGCGTGGCTCAGATCTTTTTTTCTGTCCAGATGATTTTTGCCTTCAGGATACCGAACATCTCTCACGCCAACTTTTGCCGCTACTTCCTGTAGCTCGCAATTGTTGTTAACCTCGCAAGTGAGGCAATCCAAAGGGTGGTCGGTGAGCACAAGTTCAATAATATTTTTGCGCAGCTTTTGTACGCGGTCGGAGTCGGGGTAAATGTAAGAATCAACCATAATGGGAGTATGGCAAGAGGCCTGAGTTTTTACCGGACCATTCTCTATCAAGGCCACGTCCACAGAGCAAACCCGGCAAGAACCAAAGGGCTCCAGATTAGGGGCATCGCACAAGGTAGGGACAGATTTTTGCCCATGGTGACGACGCATAAACGACAGAATGGTTTCCCCTTCTTTTATATCGTATGCTTGGTTATTGATATAAGCTTTTTTGACTTTGGTTTCAGGAGTGCGATCTGAATTGGAATGATCAGAGTTTGCTCCATGGCCATTAGACGAGTTGTTGCTAATTTTTAAATCCATAACTTAACTTTTATTAAAATAGATGGAAAGCTCCTTTTCAAAGTACTGCAATGCATTTCTTATGGGTAAGGGCAAACCTCCTCCCAGTGCACAAAGTGACCCTATTTCCATGGTAGTGATGAGGTCGTTAAACAATTCAGGGTCAATTTTATATTCACCCGTTTGAGCCTTGCTCAACAGTTCAGCTCCACGCGTTGAGCCCAATCGGCAAGGGAAACATTTGCCACAACTTTCATGGGCGGTGAACTGAAAAAGATGTTCAAGATATTTAACGATAGGGAAATCCTCAGGGATGCAAACCACTGAAGCATGACCCAACAAAAATCCTTTTTGTGAAAATGATTCGAAATCGACGGTAAGTTCATTCATCTTATCGAGCGGAACCAGCCCACCTAAAGGCCCACCAATATGCATGGCTTTTATTTTCGATTTGAAACCGCCTCCGAGTGTATTAAATACTTCGGATAAGGGAGTTCCCATATCAACTTCATAGATTCCGGGTCTTTTAAAAAAACCGTCGAGGGATACCAATTTGGTACCGGTTGATTTTCCAATTCCGATAGAGGCGAATTTAGCCCCTCCGTTTTGAATGATGTATGGGATGCAGGCCAGGGTTTCAACGTTGTTAACGACTGTAGGTTTATTAAACAAGCCTTGTTGAACAGGGTAGGGTGGCCTCACCCTCACCTCCGGCCGTTGTCCTTCAATGGATGAAAGCAAGGCGGTTTCTTCTCCGCAAATGTAAGCCCCTTGAGCGGCGATGACCTTAAAATTATACGAAAAATCTGTGTCAAAAATAGATTTGCCAAGGAGGTTTTTGGAGCGTAAATCTTTTATGGCTTCCTCAGTAATCTCTATGGCTTCGGGGTATTCACCTCGAATATAGATAACCCCGGTATCGGCACCGGCTATGTATCCGGCGATCATCATGCCTAACAACACACTGTGCGGCTGTTTTTCGAGCAGGTAGCGGTCGCTGTAAGCGCCGGGATCCCCTTCATCGGCATTGCAAACAATAAATTTTTGTGCACCCGGAGTGTTTTTGCAGGAGTCCAGCTTAAAGGCGATGGGAAATCCCGCGCCGCCTCGGCCTCTTAAGCCGGATATTTTTAATTCATTTAATAACTCGTCGGGTGCTTTGGCGAGAGCTGCTTTTAGTAAGGCGTAGTATGCATCAATTTCGGGGGCGTCACCTGTTAATACCCTGGTTCCTATATGATTTACTGCATAGTTATCCTCAACAACCCGCTTATGGTTCTTGATATCATTTATTGCGTCTATGGCATGTCCTGAATAGTTTTTTCCATCGAAAAAGAAGGAAGAATTTTCATGACAGCGACCCAAGCAGCACATTTCACCAATCTCAGATTCCTTAAAATTTTGAAGTAATTTATTTTTCAGAGCCGGTTGTGTGCCTGCGGTCATGCATGAACTCCCATTGCAGATATAAACTTTCTTCCCCTGGTTTTCAGGTCGAAGAAAATCGTAAAAGGTAGCCGCTCCATAAACATTGGCTTTGCCAACTACGAACGCCTCTGCCAATTCGTCCATGCGCCTGGCCGAAGGAGTACCTGTAGCTCTGGCAGCAATTCCCAACTCTTCAAAGAGGTTTTCCTGAAGGCCTTTTCTGCCCGAAAGTTCACTTAAATTTTTTGACATCTTCTCTTAAAATCTCTTCATATAATTAAAACTAGAGCTCAGCAAACCGCTTTCGGGTTGGGAAAGTTATCGCTTTGATCTTCTAATGTATTGTCAAGGCAAACAAAATCTTTTTCGAGCAATAAAAATAATTGTTTTCCATGGCCTATGTCTAGTTTATTTTCCAACCCAACCCGATCGCTGTTAGCCCAGCTTTTTGCTAATTCAGTTGACACGAGAACTGTTACTTTGTTATGGCTAAAATTTGCGCTCAAATGAATTTCGCTTGGCTCCGCTTTTAAGGCATAGTACAAAGAGGCATGGCCAAAATCTGTTTTTTCCTCCAGATAGCCTGTCTTGGAAAAAGAGATTACCTCTGATTGGCTGAGACGCAGCCTTATGGAATTGCCCTTGATTCTTAACTTCAAAATTTACAAATTTATACGTTGCTCTCCGCAGTACACATTGAACCGGGCACCTCTCAAAAACCCAAGAAGGGTCATGTCAAACTCCCTGGCCATATTCACAGCCAGGCTTGAGGGAGCACCAACAGCAGCAATTATTTTAAAACCGGCCATCACCGATTTTTGGATGAGTTCAAAGCTTGCCCTGCCACTCAGCAACAAAATATACTTGCTCAAAGGTAATAAATTTTGCGCAATTGCCACTCCTATGAGCTTGTCAAGTGCGTTATGACGTCCTACATCCTCTCTGCTCAGTATAAGATTTCCACTGAGGTCAAATAAGGCTGAGGCATGCAAGCCTCCGGTAGACTCAAAAATATTTTGATTTTTTCGCAAGGAATCGGGAAGCGAGAGTAGGGTTTGCTTCGATACCGAAATTTTTTCCGTCATTATATTGGCATGCTCTTCCCGGGTAGTTTTGATGGCGTCAATGGATGCTTTACCGCACACACCGCAGCTTGATGTGGTATAGAAATGCCGTTCAAGTTTTTCTAAGTCTAATTTTACATGGGAATGCAGTTCGACCTCTACAATATTTTCAGGATTTAGAAGCGAGGTATGGTGCTTAATGTTAAGTATATCGGCGAAATTGTCAATAATCCCTTCGGTAAATAAAAAGCCCTGAGCAAGCTCAAAGTCGTGGCCCGGGGTTCTCATGGTGATAGAAACGCTTTTGCGCTTTCTGTCTTCCATCCCGCCATAAATCAACCTGATTTCAAGTGGTTCCTCAACAGCTAAATAATCAATTTTTTCTTTAGCCTCGAATGGAGATGCCGTATCATCTACATTCAAAATTTTCACCTCTTCAATCGATACAGAACCCATAGTTCAAATTTACAATTTTTAATTAAAAGGCTATAACCTAAGGCTTGAGTTTCTGAATTGTTCTTCTGTAATCCTCCATGGAGTTTACGTTGAACAGGCTGTCGGGAGCGGCAGGTTTAATCTTTTTTGCATTTATCGATTTAAGAAAGTCTCGAAGGGAGTAATTTCCTTGATTAGAAAATCTAATTAACCGGGAAATGCATTTCTTTTCATAAATAGCCAGGAGGGGCTCTAAGATGTTCTCTTCCTCATTATAAAAACAAAGGGCATCCCCATTGACTAAGCGCCCCTGGATGAGTGTTTCAATGGATTCTTTATTTATAAAGGGGTAGTCGCAGGCCAATATTAAAAAACTTTGGGAATGTATAGATTTTTCAAGACTGAGCAGTGCTGCCATGGGTCCCTTGTTTTCAAATTCCTGTGCATCGCATATTTTTTGATATTGGGGCTTAAGGGTTTTCGCTTGTTGCTCATTGCATGAGATATAAACCGATTTGCAAAAAGGCAACAACAATTCATAAAGATGGTAGCATTGTTCCTTTCCATGATAATCCATAAAAGCTTTATCCAATCCCATGCGTGTACTTTTTCCGCCACAAATAATCACGCCAACCAATGGGTCGAAGAGCATATTTTCAGCCATGGGTTAAATTTTTTTCCATTTTCAAATGAGGTATTCCCACCTCATGAAACTCATCTCCAAGGGTTTGGTACCCAAGCGCAAGATAAAAGGGCAAAGCTGTTTTGCGGGCATTTAACTGCATGGTTGTATAGCCTTTTTTTTGGGCAAACTCCTCAGCGAAGCGCACCAGTGATTTACCGATTCCCTTGTTATGGGAGTCTGTTTTAACGGCGACTTGTCGCATTTTGACTGTTTCTTTTGAAACCGGCTTTAACAGCAAAATTCCTACAATTTTGGAATCTATAAAGGAGGCTAAATGATAATCTTCGCCTTCACGTGCTAAATCACTTGGGTCGAAGTTCAATCCCAGAGGTTTTCGCAGCACCTCGAATCTGAGTTCAACTGAAAGTCTTTGGGCCTCAGAGCCAAATTCCAGTACCCGGTTAATTATTTGCATAGGGTGATAAACTTAAATCAAGGCCTTTAAATCTCCATGTTGAAGGCTTTTAAAACCGCGCTCTGTTTTTTCAATGGTTGAGCATTCTATGGTAGGGTCATGTTCAAAAAACAAAAGGTAATTATTTTGTGCCGCCTCATTTAAAAATGCTGCTTTTTCCTCCATTACCTGAAGCGGTCTGATGTCATATCCCATCACATAATTCACCGGCAAGTGTCCCAAAGAGGGTATCATATCGGCCATATAAACCAGAGTTTGGTTACCCAAATTAATTTTAGGACACATCATTTTTTCGGTATGGCCATTGGCTAAAATAACAGAAATGTGGTCGGTGATTTTAAGATCGTCACCGACAAATTGTAGCTGTCCTGATTCAAGTATTGGCAAAATATTTTCCGACAAAAAGGAGGGTTTTTCTCTTACATTTGGATTCAGGGCGTGATTCCAATGCTCCTCATGACTCCAGTATACTGCATTGGGAAAGGTGGTGCGGTAGGCATCCTTACTGCTGTTCCAACTTACAGCCCCTCCGCAATGATCGAAATGCAGGTGTGTGAGCACCACATCGGTGATGTCACCAAAATCCACGCCGGCTTTATTTAAAGATTTTTGCAAATTGTCGGTCCCATTGAGGTAATAATACCCAAAAAACTTTTCGCTTTGTTTTTGACCTATCCCGGTATCAATAAGCAACAATCGATTCTGATCTTCCACCAACAGGCATCGCATGGCCCAATTGCAAAGATTGTTCTCATCGGCCGGGTTTATTTTTTGCCATATGACCTTAGGTACTACGCCGAACATGGCCCCTCCGTCCAATTTGAAGTATCCTGTGTCAATCGTCGTAAGATTCATCGGATTATAAGTTTTTTATTTTTAAAGGTTGTTCCGCTAAGTACGCTCACCATGTACAATCCGGTTTTAAAACCACCAACATCTATTACATCGTCATACCTTTTTAGGCTGGCCCTGTGATTAAAATACATCA
Source organism: uncultured Chitinophaga sp. (assembly GCA_964617955.1). GTDB lineage: Bacteria > Bacteroidota > Bacteroidia > NS11-12g > UBA9320 > JABWCE01. The sequence goes on along the minus strand of CAZTXB010000005.1, from coordinate 23,140 downwards.
GTTTGCCGTAGGTATCAAAAATTTGAATCGTCAGATTGGATTCGCTAAAAAATTCGACGGCAAAATTTATGTACTCGCTTGAAGGGTTGGGATAAAAGTCAAATTCAAAAACCTGTTGCTGGCAAACTCCGGAGCTGTTAATGATGTTTACCCCTTCCACATTTCGTGCCACGCATTCGTTTCGGTAAGTTTTACTGTTGCAGCCACATACCGGTCTAAAGGCAGGGTCATTGCACTGGTAATACTTGTTTTTTCGAGTGGTGTCTTCGCAAGGCAGCTGCCATTGCGAATGGGCATTTAGAGAGAGAAGCAATACAAAACCTATCAGTAAAAGTTGAGGTCGGATGATGAGAAAATGCTCGCGCAATCTTTTTAATACCTTAAACTTTTGCATTACAGTTTACAATTATATGTGTTTGAAGCCAAGGTAGGGCCAGAGTACTTCAGGCATATCTATCCCTGTTTCTGTCTGGTTATTTTCAAGCAAAGCAGCCACAATTCTTGGCAGTGCCAAAGCACTTCCATTCAAGGTATGTGCCAGCTTTGTTTTCCCACCTTCCTCTTTAAATCTTAATTTTAATCGGTTGCTTTGAAAAGTTTCAAAATTGGAAACCGAACTCACCTCAAGCCACTTTTCTTGTGCAGCGCTGTAAACTTCCATGTCGTAGGTCATGGCGCTGGTGAACCCCATATCTCCCCCGCACAGAAGTAAAACTCGGTATTGCAATCCTAGCTTTTGTAGAAGCGACTGAACATATTGCTGCATTTGCTCCAATGTTTCATAAGAGTGTTCAGGTCGAACAATTTGGACTATTTCCACCTTATCGAACTGATGGAGTCGGTTTAATCCCCTCACATCCTTGCCATAGCTGCCCGCTTCGCGTCGGAAACACGGGGTGTAGCCTACATTTTTAACCGGAAAATCATTTTCTTTTAAAATCACATCGCGGTAGATATTGGTGATGGGCACTTCTGCTGTCGGAATCAGAAAATAATTGTCGTCCTTGGCATGGTACATTTGTCCTTCTTTATCAGGCAACTGACCTGTTCCAAAGCCTGAGTCCTCATTGATTAAGATGGGAGGTTGAATCTCATAATATCCCTCAGCAAGAGCCTGGTCAAGAAAAAAGTTAATCAAAGCCCTTTGCAATCGCGCGCCTTTACCTTTGTAGATTGGGAAACCGGCGCCTGTAATTTTTACTCCGAGCTCAAAATCAATTAGATCGTATTTTTTGGCGAGTTCCCAATGGGGCAAGGGTTCAAAGTTAAAACGAGGGGCAGATCCAAACTCAAACGTTATTTTATTGTCGTCAGGGGTTTTGCCGTCAGGCACGAGCTGGCTTGGGGTGTTAGGTAAAGTCACCAGAAGTGCATGCAACGTTTCTTCAATGTCTTTTAGGCTGTCTTCAATTTTTCTTGTTAATTCTTTAATTTCCAGTGTTCTATTTTTGAGTCCCTCTGCTTCAGCTTTAAGGCCTTTTTGAAATAATTCTCCTATTTTTTTTGATAACACATTGGATTCGGCCAACAAATTATCCATTTCACTTTGCTGATGCCTGCGCTTATCGTCGAGGGCAATAATTTCATGTATGACGTTTTCGGCCATAAGGTTTCGCTTGGCCAAACGAGTTAGGGCATCTTGTGTATTTTCGCGGAGATAGGCTACTTGTAGCATGGTGCAAAAATACGCAATTTGAATCTTTGGGATTCAATTAATACCGAAGGATCAAGTGAAATAGTCCAACTTTTCGTTCCTCAATTTGTCCTAAACATTTGTATGCATGGGCACTTACCCCAGGAGGATGTACATAGGGCCTGCTGAAAAAGTTCAGTGTGCGTGCAGGACGAGGCGGCAAAGCGCAGATGTACTTGACGTACCTCAAGCTGCAGCCGCCGAAGTAATGCATGTGCAATGAACTAACGACATTATTAAGGAATTTGATGCATGACATTTTCATACTTTACTGATTTTATCGTGCATTAAAAGAAATAGAAGCTAATGTGAACCTAATCATATCAAGCTTTTAAGTGTTTTTCAGCAGGCCCTACATAAAATACCAATACTATGTAAATCACATTGGTATAAAGTGACAAAGTTAAGCGTAAAATTAAAGGTCTTTATTTTTGAAAATACCCCCTTCCAGGCTTCAGAGCTAGTGAGAATGATGGCTACAAACCTACCTTCTTCCTCTCCCGCCTTTGTTTCTCCATTGGCCACTTCCTCTGTCGGATTTGTTTTTAGCAGATTTTTGATTTGCAGAGTCTCCGGAAGGCGATGCGGACTTCTCAATGGAGGTATTTCTCATTTGATAAGGATGGCTCGACATAATAGGAATTTGTTTACCAATCAATTTATTGATATCTCTCAAGTATGCCTTTTCTTCATCGTCGCAAAACGACAAGGCAATGCCATCGGCGCCGGCCCTTCCAGTTCTGCCAATTCTATGAACATAAGTTTCTGGCACATTGGGCAGCTCGTAATTTATCACGTGGGAGAGTTCCTCTATATCAATACCCCTTGCAGCGATATCGGTGGCTATTAACACCCTGGTTGCTCCGGTTTTAAAGTTGGTGAGAGCCCTTTGGCGCGCATTCTGCGATTTATTACCATGGATGGCCTCTGCTTTAATGCCTGTTTTACTGAGATCCTTCACCACCTTGTCGGCACCGTGCTTGGTTCTGGTAAACACAAGGGCAGAAACTATTTTTTTATCCAGCAATAAATGATTCAATAAAGCTTTTTTATCGCTTTTTTCGACCAGGTAAATGCCTTGTTCCACTGTATTGGCAGTAGAGGATACAGGAGATACTTCCACTTTTTTAGGGTGAACTAAAATGGTATTGGCCAATTTTTGAATTTCAGGGGGCATGGTAGCCGAGAAAAACAAAGTTTGGCGCTTGACAGGTATTTTAGCTATTATTTTTTTTACATCGTTAATAAAACCCATGTCGAGCATTCTATCCGCCTCGTCCAAAACAAGAATTTCCAGATTTTTTAAATCAATGAATCCCTGGTTTGTAAGGTCGAGTAGTCGTCCCGGGGTAGCTACCAAAATTTCTATACCTTGTCGCAACGAATTGACCTGAGGTACTTGAGAAACTCCACCGTAAATCACCACGTGTTTTAATCCACAATGCAAGCCATAGGCGTGAAAACTTTCCCCTATCTGTATGGCCAATTCTCGGGTTGGAGTAAGAATGAGTGTTTTTATCCTTCTCGAGCCGTTGAAATTCTGTCGCCCTTTTAAAAGTTGAAGAATAGGAATGGCAAATGCCGCTGTTTTACCTGTACCTGTTTGGGCACAGCCTAATAAATCGGAACCTTCCAATATAAAGGGGATCGCTTCGGTTTGTATGGGTGTAGGTTGAGTATAACCTTCACTTTCGAGCGCCTTAAGAATGGGCTCGATTAAATTTAATTTTTGAAATGACATGAAATATTTTGATGATGAGCTACCGCTAACTGAAAAGCGTAGAGGCTAGGGTGCGGTAGAAAAAGTGAAAATTTGGGAATTGAAAAATTTGAAATCTTATAATGAATAGGTGCAAAGGTAAGCTAAATATACTTAACCGGGGGTTTATTCTTTAAGGAGCAGATTCCAATCAGGTGCATTCTCGATAGAAACCTCGATAGGAATAAAGCCAATGTTGTAATGTTCGTGTAAAAGAAAAGGCTTCAAACGCATCCAATCCTTTTCCGTAGTGAGAATAAGACAGTTTTTATGTTGCTCTACCACCTGGATAATGAGATGAATATCTTTCGGTTTAAAGAGATGATGGTCGGTAAAGTTGAAATGGCGTAAGATCGAAAAATTTTGTGAAAGGAGAAATTGCACCAGCACGCCCGGATTGACAATTCCGGTGATAAGGATTACATTTTTCGAAAAATCGCCGTGTATAATTTGAGGGGTTTGATAATTTATTCGGGAATGATAAAGCGGTTTTTTCAAAAGGGAAGAGGGTATTTTGAGGTTGAACTTTTCAGGACATTTGGTAATAATGATCATGTCGGCCCTTTGCCATCCACGTGGAAATTCCCTTAGCCGGCCTGATGGCAATGGGGTGTCACGCCAAAAAGGTTTTTTGTAATCGGTTAAAAGTATATTCAAATCTCTTTTAATATAGCGGTGCTGAAAGGCATCGTCTAAAAGCACCAGATTGATGTCAGGGTGATCGGCTAATACTTTTGAAAGGGTTGGAACCCTTTTTTCTCCGACAGCCACTATACAATGCCTAAACTTTTGTTTAATCTGCAGGGGTTCGTCACCAACATTGATGGCATTATCAAAAACATCGACATACCGAAAGCCATTTGATTTACGTCCATATCCCCGGCTAATCACTGCGATGCGTTTATGTTTGTAAAAGTAACGGATAAGGTATTCAATATGTGGGGTTTTTCCGGTTCCACCTACGGTGAGATTGCCAACACTGATTACCGGCACTTTCATTTTATGAGAGGTCAGTACACCATAGTCGAAGAGCTTATTTCTTATCCAGGTAACGAAACCATAGATCAAGGAAAAAGGGTATAAAATTTTAAGCAGGCTTTTCACCGTGATGCACTTATTTATTACAGAAATATATCGATTCACTGTAATATTGCGAAGATTAAACATTCTTTGCTAAGTACCAACGTTTCTGTCGAACAAAAAATTAATTATTCAGGGTGGAGCAGCCATCAGGGTGAAATCTGCATAAAAAGAGACGATCTCATTCATCCCTTTATTTCGGGAAACAAATGGCGCAAATTGAAATACCACCATATGCAATTTGAAGCTTCGTCATGCAAAGGAATCGTGACCTTTGGTGGGGCTTATTCGAACCATTTGGTGGCGACGGCAGCTTTTTGTGCGGAGAGAGGAATAGCCAGTGTAGGTGTGGTGAGAGGCGAGCAACCGAGCAAATTGAATCACATGCTTTTAATGTGCAAAGTGTGGGGCATGCAACTCAAATTTATTTCCAGAGAAGAATACCGTTTGAAGAGTGAGTCTTTTTTAGAACGGGAGGCGCCGGAATTTTACACCATTGCCGAAGGCGGGGAGGGAGAGGAAGGCCAGAAAGGATGTGCCGAAATTATTTCAGAGTTAAGGGGTGAATACGACCATATTTTATGTGCTTCAGGCACAGGCACAACCGTGATGGGATTGATAAAGGGGGTTCGACAAAAAGGCCTTGGAATGGTTTGTCATAGCTTTCCTGTTCTAAAAGGAGGGCAGTTTATTGAGGAGAAAATGAAGCATTATTTTTCAGAGTCTGAGCGCTTCAAGGTTCACCCCGATTTTCATTTGGGTGGCTATGCCAAAACAAACCCTGAATTGATGCAATTCATGGGTAAGTTTAGCAGTGAAACAGGCGTACTATTGGATCCGATTTACACTGCAAAATTATTTTATGGCTTTACTCAGCTTTTGAACCGGGGGTATTTTGGCAAGAAAGAAAAAATAATACTCTTACATACCGGCGGACTGCTCGGGCTTATGTCCGAAAAAATGCTCAACGCTGTACAGAATAGTCTATAATGAAAAAACCCTCGTCACACACTGACAAGGGTTTTTAACTGAAAATTTATTTGCAATCCTAAGATCTTTTTATGACTGAATAAGGCCTTTAATGGTAATATATTCACGGGCCGATTCGCCGTTGTGTTTAATTTCTATGGTCTTGCTGAAGCTACCTGATTTTCCTTTGCTGTCGAAGGTCACCTTTATTTTGGCCGATTGTCCGGGAGCCAAGGGACCTTTGGGCCATTCAGGCGTTGTGCAGCTACAAGGAGGTTTAACATCCAATAAAATAAGTGGCGTTTTACCCGTATTGGTGTAAGTAAATTCGTAAACAGCCTGAGTGCCTTCTACTATGGTTCCGAAGTCGTGCACCATTTCTTCAAAATGAATGGCGGGCTGACCTTCGGCCTCCAAGGTTATGGTTTTTTTTGGGTTTGGTTGCGCTAAAGAGAGGGTAGCAAAACCAAGAAAAAAGAAGAGCGCTAGAGAAATTTGCTTCATACTGCTATAGCATCTACAAATAATATGCCATCATCCATTTGATTTTAGATTGAGCCTTGAGATCAGAAGTATCGCGAGCGCTAACTTTGCATGCGTCGACTCCAAGAGTAATTTAGTTATGAGGTTACAACATGAACCTTTATGGCAAGAACTTGCGTTTGCCCATTTGAAAACCTAACCAAAAATGATTTGCTTGCGCGACCCGGGATGGTGCTTCGATATGAGACACCAATACTTCCTTTTTCTTTTGGTTTTACAGGATTTGAATTGTAGGCAGGGGTGGCACAATTGCAACTGCTTTGCACATCTAATATGAATACCGGGGAGGTGCCTGTATTGATAAATTCGAAAATAAAATTGGCAGGATCATTCAGTTTAATGATTCCTAAATCATGCAGCGTGTCTAAAAATTTTACAAAAGCAATTCCTGTATTCACCTTTTCAATAAGGCTGTCCAATTTTATGGTTTCACTTGTCTTAATTTTCGAACTCTGAGCCGAATCTGTGGATTGCCCAAAAAGGGAAGTAGATGAAATTAAGAGCAAGAAAAACAAAACGCGTAAATTTCCGGCCAGCCAAGAAAATATGGGCTTTGGAAGGAGGCATAAAAAAAACCATCTGCCGGTGGCGGATGGTTTTTTTGAATGTATAATAAATCTTATCAATTGTTATTAGGTACTGCAACCGGAGTAGGAGGGGTTACAGGGGCTGATTCAACAAAACCTTTAATGGTTAAGTAATTGGTATTTGATTCAACAGCGCCATTGTATTTTACAGTGATGGTTTTGGTAAAAGTTCCAGGACGGCCAGAGCTGTTAAAGGTGGCAGTTACTTTACCGGTTTGTCCAGGAGCTATAGGCTCTTTGCTCCATTCAGGAGTGGTACAGCCACAACTGGCTTGAACCGACTCGAGCATTAAAGGAGCGGTGCCAACATTGGTAAACTTAAATTCATAAGTGGCCTGAGTTCCTTCCTTGATATTTCCAAAATCATGCGTTTCTTCAACAAATTTGATTTTTGCCAATCCGTCGGCTACAATTTCTACTTTTTCAACTGCAGTTTCAGTTGGAGTTACTGCAGGAGCTGCAGGAGTGCTAGATTTTTTAGTTGATTTGTTTTTTTGAGCAGCTGCAAATCCCACTACACAAACACCTAAAATAATAGTTAATACGATTCTTTTCATTTTCATTTTCATTTTAATTTCACAAATATAGAGCAATTTAAATACCAAAAAAATTTTTAATAGGCTGGAGAACGCTTCTCCATAAAAGCTTTTGTACCCTCATTAAAATCGGAAGTGCCAAAAGCCTGACCGAATTTTGATATTTCCGCTTCAAAACCCGGACGGGTACTTTCAAAATGCGTATTCACGCATTGGATAACAGCCTGTATAGCCATGGGAGATTTGGTACTTAGTTTTTGAACCATATCAAAGGCGGTTTCCATGAGTTTATCTTGAGTAACCACTTTGGTTACCAAACCAAAGTTCAAGGCATCACTCGCCGAAATTATTTCGGCTGTAAGCAGCATTTCAAGGGCTTTGGCTTTGCCAACGAGTTGAACCAGTCGCTGCGTACCTGCATATCCCGGAGGTAAGCCAAGGTTTACCTCAGGTTGGCCAAATTTTGCATTGTCGGAGGCGATGCGTATGTGGCAGGCCATGGCCAACTCACAACCCCCTCCAAGACTGAACCCATTTACGGCAGCGATGACCGGAATTTTTGAGGTTTCAATGGCGTCCATAACCAGATGTCCGTCGGCACTGAGTTTGGTCCCCTGAACCGCATTGTATTTTGCAAATTCGGCAATATCCGCACCGGCGGCAAAGGCTTTGGTACCTGATCCGGTGAGTATGATTCCTCTGATGCTTGCGTTCTCCTGAACAGAGAGTACAGCTGTTTTTATTTCCTGAAGGGTTTCGTGATTCAGGGCGTTGAGTTTATTTTCCCTGTTAATGGTTATTACAAACGCATTCCCCTGAATATGGGTTAAAATGTTATTGAAAGACATGAAATTATATTAATAAAGTTAAATGGTAGCTATAACTTTTAGCTCTATGGCAATAGGTGTAGGCAAACAATTTATTTCGAGGGTAGTTCTGCAAGGCAAATTGTCTTTGAAATAATCGGCCCAAATTCGGTTATAAGTTGGGAAATCATTTTTCATATTGGTGAGATAAACTGTAACATCAATAATGTTCTCCCAGGAGCTCCCTGCATCCTCAAGAATATATTTTACGTTTCGAAACACAGAATGGCATTGGGTTTCGATATCGTAACTCGAAATATTTCCATTTTCGTCGAGTTCAACACCCGGTATTTTTTTATTGCCTTTTTCACGAGGTCCCACACCTGATAAAAAAAGCAAATGACCTACTTTTCTCGCATGGGGATAAAGACCTACCGGTTCAGGCGCTTTATTACTTTCTATCTTCTCAGTATCCATCATTTTTTCTTTTCTTTTGAAATTTCGATGTCTTCGGTTTTTTTAATAATTTCTTTGGTTGTACTGGAGTCCGGAGTTTTTTCTGGTTCTGAGGGTTTGGGTGTTGCTACATTAGGGGTTCTGGTTTTATTGGGCGTTTTAGGTGGTGTTTTTTTGGGTTTTTCAATACCTGATGCGATGGCCAGAATGCCTTTGGTTTCGAAGGAATCGACCTTGTAATTGAGCACCGTGTAAATGATTGAATTGTCGTTGCCAAAGGCCACTCCTCTTACATTGGTTCCCAAATCATTGAACGATTTGAGTTCCTTGCCGGTTTCAAAATCCCATAATTTTACACTTCCATCGTTACTGCCGGATACAATGTATTTGGAATCGTTGGAGATGGCTAAGGTGAGAACTTTCCAATCGTGCCCTTCAAGCGTCCTTTCTAATTTTCCGTTCAAGGTATTCCAGATTTTTATGGTTTTATCGCTTGAGCCAGAAACGAGCCATTTATTGTCTCGGTTGAGTGCCACACAATTCACCTGGTCGCTATGACCTTCATAATTAATCACCGGTAAATTTGGGTTTAACATATCATAGCGCTTAATAATGCTTGTATTGTCGGAGCAATACACGGTTCGCCTGTCACGGCCAACGGCAATGCTCGTTACAGCGTTGTTGTTATTGATTTTTCTTTCTTTGTTTTTAGCCAACTCATATTGAAGTATGGTTCCATCATTACTTCCCGTAAAAATAAATTTGGCGCCGGGATCGATGTATACGGCATTAATGGACATGCGATGAAGTGCGAGAGATTTGTCTTTTACGGCATAGCCAAAAGTATCAATGGTATAGGTAAATACTTTTCCGTCGTTTCCTGCAGTCACCATAAACTTACCATTGGTGGTGAAAGAGATGGCATTGACAGCCGAAAAGTGGTCGATAAAGGTACCGCTGGGAGTATATTGAGAATCGGTGGTGAACAGGCTCACCATTCCATCCCAAGATCCGGAGGCCAGATATCTCCCGTTGCCGGAAATAGCCATGCATTCCAAATCATCTGAATGGCCCATTAGCTTGAAAATGATAGGGTTTCCCGACTCTTGAGAGAAGCCATGGAAACAAAAAAACAGAACAATTGCTGTCAAAAAAGATTTCATAGGTATTTACTATTGACTTTTCAATTTTAAAATAAATTAAGTCAATTAGCAAGGTATTTAACAAATATCGAAGGGGCAGGATGTGCCTACTGTTTTTTTTTTACATCAAACCGGAATCGGCAAAGCTATAATACCCATTATTGCAAATAATTAAATGATCTTTTACTTGAATATCCATGACGATTCCCGCCTCTTTTAAATTCTGTGTAATGCGTTTATCGGCTTCACTGGGGTTGGTATTTCCCGAGGGGTGATTATGAGCCAGGATTAGCGAACAAGCGTTAAGTTCAAGGGCGAGTTTAAATATGCGGCGGATATCTACCACCGTGCCGGTCATTCCTCCTTCGCTAACCTTTTGACTCGAAAGCACGACTCCTGCCTGATTGAGCGCTAAAATCCAAAATTCCTCGTAGTGTTTGTCACCCATAATGGGTTGTAAAATTTCTGACGCCTGTTTACTCGAGGTCACTTTTTGTCTGAGGGCTTCGCCAAAATTACGACGACTTCCCAGCTCTATGGCAGCAATAATGGTCATGGCTTTTGCAGTACCAATGCCTGATATTTTCTTATAATCTGAAAGTGTGAATCGGGCAAGGGAGTTTAAATTGTTCTGGGCCAGAGTCATGATTTCCCTGCCCAGGTCAACGGCAGATTTTGATTTTGTTCCTGTGGCAAGCAAGATTCCCAACAATTCGGCATTGCTTAGACTTTCCCTTCCTTTTGATAATAATTTCTCACGGGGCTTTTCGTCGCTGGCCCATAACTTAATAGGTTTATTCATATGTAAAGTTTTAGAACGGCTAAAATAAAAAAAAGCCCCGAATTTTATCCGGGGCTTTTCATTTTATACTTATTTTTTTATCCTTTTCCTTCGGGGCTGTTAAAGAATTCTTCAGCCTTCTTATTCGTGGCATCAATTTCTTTTATCTTTATAAAATATTCCTTAGCCTTAGGCAAATCTTTGGCGACATTGAGGTGATAAGTGGCTAAAAACTCGTATGCTTCGAGCAGTTCAGTTCTATTTATTGCACTCGTCATCGTTTCAGGATTAGAAAGTATGCGCTCAGCCAATTTATCATAATAAGGCTTTGCCAAGGCAGGTTTTGCTTCCGGGCTTTTTCCTTCAGGGCTTGCGAAAAAGGCTTTGGCTTTTTTATTGGCAGAGTCCAAAGTTGTGAGCTTAGTGAAATAATCCCTTGATTTGGAGTAGTCTTTTGCCACCAAAAAGTAAAATGCTCCCAGGTATTCATAGGCCTCCACAAGATCTTTGATATATGAAGGACGGGTTAGATTTTCAGGCTTGGCAGAGATGAGATCTATCATCTTGAGATAATGGGGTTTTGCCAATCCCAACTTTGAGGATGTATCTATCTGAACATTGCTCTTGGCTCGGTATTTATAAGCAACTGTGAGCTCAGGACTTACCATAATTACAGTTTTAAAGGCGGTATCAGCAGCTACAAATTGTTTTGTGAGATAGTACGATAGGCCTAAGTAAACATAATCATTAACAGTGGGTTGACCATAGCTTATTTTTTTAGTGTAATACTTTATGGCTTCTTTAAAGTTTTTAGATTTGTAATAGGCCAAAGCGATGTCGCTGTAGAGCGAGATTTTTGTACTGTCAATTTCCAATGCTCTTTTGAGTTCCACAATTCCCAGTGAATCTTGTCCAACTTTGGAAAGCAAGGTTCCGTAGGTTGAATAATCACCCGACAAATACTTGAAATCCTTCTTTTCCATGGTCATTTGAAAAAACTTGCGGATAGCATACAGTCCTTTTTGATAGCCATCGGGTGGAAACTTATCTCCAACTTCGGCATAGCTATAACCCAGAAGTCGATACAAGGTATAGCTTGAACTGTCAATTTTTTGAATTTCTGTAATTTCAGAAACGGCTTCCTGGAAAAGTTTATTTAACCACAGCACCTGTGAAAACCGGTCACGGGCTTCCATATCGTTGTTAAGGGCTAAATATTTTTTATAGCTTTCAAGGGCTTTTTTGTTATAAGAGGCCCAGATGTAAAGTTCACCCATTTCAAGGTATGCCGGTGCAAAGGTTGAATCGAGGAGCAAGGCATTTTTATACCATTTAAGCGCTTCGGTCGGGTTTTTAGCCCTGTAATACAACTTCCCAATTCTCAAAATGGGTTTCGGGTTTTTGGTATCAAGCGAAGCGGCTTCGTTGTATTTTTTTATAGGCTCTGTTCCGTTCATAGGGTCGGCTTCTAACAATGCGTCTCCCATGAGCATCAGCACATCCGGGTTCTTAGGCTCGAGTTTTTGTGCCTTGGCGAGCAATTCATTGGCACCTTTAAGATTCTTAAAATTGGCATTGATATAGGCTTCGGCAATCTTAAGCATCACCGTGGCACTTTTGCTTTTGCTAATATCGAGGGCTTGTTTAAATTGAGCATCGGCTTGATTGATATATTTATCGTACCAAAGCACCTTTCCCAAACCTACAAAGTTCAAAGGAAAATTGGGGTCCACTTCAGCGCCCTTTTTGTACATCATATTGGCAGAGTCTTTTAAAGCTCTGGCATAAACCGTATCTTTCAGGGAAATGGCCTGATTAAAGTAGGTTTCTCCCAAATAATAGTATAGATTTCCATTGGCAGGCTCAGCGATTAACATACGCTTAAAGGAAGCTTTTGCACCTTCAAAGCGTTCGTTTTCTGCCATCCTCATGGTTTCTGAAAGCGATTGAGCGTTAATTCCCATCGTCATCATAAGGGCCAGCATTCCAAACATTAATTTTTTCTTCATCGCACTGTGATTATTCTTCTTTTGCATTTATTTCTCTGATATATGAAAACACCGGTACCAGTCCGGATTTTGTAATTATAAATTGGCCTTTATCGGCTCTACATACGAAGTTGACAAAACCTGTGCCAAGCCCCATGGTTGTTTGTCGGTTAATTAGAAAAGCGCTTCTCACAAAGGGGTAACTTCCATCGTGAATGTAATATTGGTAGGGCTTGCGGTAAATTCCTGAGCTTTTATGCCCAATGCCTACCACTTTCACACTTTTCAAAAAGGCCTTGGCAGCATTGCTGTAGTCGTCGGTTATCCATGCGGCACTGATGATGCCTATGGCTTGCTTGTTTTTTATCACATAATCAATCACTTCCTTATTGCTATTGACTCCGAAACAGTTCTTTTGGAGGTCTTTACCCTGCAGCAAGGTATCTTTCATAAAATGAAAATTGGCAGAATTGGGTTTGTCGAAGACCACTACAATTTCCTTATCGCTGTTGGTTCCAACTTGATTCCATCGAGATAGTTTACCCGTGAGTATCGATTTAACGTCTTCAACGTCCAAACTGGAATCGGGGTTGTCGGGGTGTACAATTAATGCTACTGCATCGTATGCAAATCGTATAGATTTCGGGTAAATATTTTTATTTTTAAAAATGAGCAATTCATTTTTGGTCAGTTCCCGATTGAGCACAATCACTTTACAGGAATCGTTGAGCAGACACTGGATGGCATCGGATTCGTTTTTGATGAGGGCCTTGACCTCGGCTTTAGGGTGTTCGTCTTCAAAAATTCTGATGAGGGTTTCGAATAGAAAGGAATAAGAATCATCTATGGCAATTTTTGTTTTGCCTGAGTCGATGGTGTCCTTAGGTTCATGCCTTGATCCATTGCAGGCAATGAAGGACAGGAGTATGAACAGAAATTTAAAATGAGTCTTCATCTTCATAACTTTTTTTTCTTAATCTGTTCATTGCTTGATACACTCTGGTTATTCTCACCAAGCCATACAGTCCGAGAATAGAACCGAATAAGTATTTGGTCGAACCCTTCAAAATATAATTGTTCTCAAAGTTGGTGATGAGAATAAAGACTCCCAAAACCAAAAAGAGCAGTCCTGCGAAAAGTTGGATATAATCTTTAAACTTTAGTGTTTGAATCCGTTTCACATAATCGGACATTGCGCACAGATTAAAATAGTTTAAAGGTTATAGGCAGATTAAAGTAAACGTGCACCGCATTACCGTTCTGGCGACCAGGTTTCCATTTTGGCATACTCTGTATAACGCGTATGGCCTCCTCTTCCAAACCGGAGCCTAGTTTATCTTTGCTTATGATATGCGCATTTTTAATGGAGCCATCGGGGGTCACTGTAAACTTTACCCTTAACTTGCCTTCTACCCCATTGGCCTTGGCCTGTTCGGGGTACTGAATATTTTCATAAATAAATTTCATCATGGCGGCCTCTCCACCTATAAACTCCGGCATTTCCTGAACTGCGGTAAAAATTTCCGGGGCCTTGGGCGGGTCAATCGGCTTATCACCGTCGCCTCCTAAATCCGGTAAAATATTATCGTCATCACCTGTACCTTTTTGATTATCTTTTCCTACATTTTGATCAATCAATTTATCCTGAGGGGGAGGTAAATCTTCAGGCTTAATAATTTCATCAACCACTACCGGAGGGATAAATTTAATCATTTCCTGAACCGGAGGAGGTGGCGGCGGTGGCGGTGGTGGTGGTTCCGGCTCATCCTTGTCTACCGGAGGCGGCTCAAGGTCGAGTTGTGTATCCACATTGCCTACAACCACGTCTTTGGGTATGATTACCTGAAGCAATTTAGGGACACCTATGCCGGCGATTAGCGCTCCAATGGTAATGAGTAGAGCAAGCGTGTAATATTTGTTATAATTTTTTCTAAGCTGATAGGCACCATATTCTTGATTTCTGCCGGTAAAAACCAGTTCATTTCTGAAATCGGAAGTCACATTAACCCAGCCATTAAATAATTTATCGATTATCATTTCTGTCTATTTAGTTGCCTCGTTTAACAGTTTAACTTCGCTGGCCATAATATCGGTTACGGCGTATTTTCCAATGTTGCAGATATTAAATTCATCAATCAAATCGATAAGGTTTTTATAAATGGCTTTATCATCGGCTTTGATAACGAAGAAAGGTGCTTCCGACTTACCTTTGGCGTCAACGGCCCTTAACTTGTAGGTGGTGTCGTCAATCGCATCGGATTTTCTTTGCTTCTTCAAATCCCTGATAATCGAGACTACCATATCGTTTTTGTCGAGAAGCAGTTTGTTGAGATCTTCACCAAATTTTACTTCAGTAAGGGTAGTGGCAGGCAAATTGTTTTTTGGAGCATCTTTGAATTCACCATTGTACCAAAATATTCGGTTGTCTTTAGTCAGCAAAAAAGTATACCCATTTACCTTCATCGGCGGGGGCGGAGGAGCGTCTTTTTCGGGCGGAACCGGAAAAGTAATTTCCATGGTTTTGGGTTTGCTGAATGTGGAGGTAAGTACGAAGAAGGTGAGAAGCAGGAAGGCCAAATCCACCATGGGGGTCATATCCACCTTGGTGCTTTGTTTTTTGGCTTTTACCTTACTGCCTTTTTTGTGGCTACCACTCGATTCGGGATTTAATTCTGCCATATCTGTTAAAAATTATTCCTCTCCTTTTTCAAAATTTGTCAATAAATTGAATCTAAAAATCTTCAAATCTGTAAAGGTTTTTATCACTTCTTTCACAACAATGTAATTGGTTTTGCCATCGGCTTTAATGGCCATACGCAGAGGTTCAGTCTTTACAGTTCGCCCGGCGGCCTCTGCCTCGTCTTTAAGCTCTTTATAGGCCACGGCTCCTTCGTAGCGTCCAAAATTTATCCAGTCTTTAAGTTGGTTGTTCATTGAATCCATTGGAATGCCATTGGATGGGAATTTCTCTCTTTGCCCGGGTTCGGCATTAATAAACAGTCCAAGGTTTTTTATCCCTACACCGAAACTCGACATGCCTCCAAACTCTTCATATTGTTTGGCTGTAAAACTTACTTTGTATTTTTCGGCCATGCGTTGCAATACCTTTTTTCGTACCTCGTAACCTGAAATGGTATAAAAAACCTTTCCTGAATCGCTTATGGTAATAAGCAAACTGTTTTCAGGCATTAATTTGTCGGAGGTAGAGCTCGGGGTAGTAACTTGTATGGGCTCTGGATTTCGAAAGGAAGCGGTAAGAATAAAAAAGGTAACGAGCAAGAAAGCCAAATCCACCATAGGCGTCATGTCTAACGACGGACTAGAGCGGGGCATTTTAATTTTTGGCATATGCTTATTTTTATATTAAGTAATGGTTAATAATCAAACTTATAAACTGGTAAATGGGGGTAAACCCATTTTAATGTTTTTTCGACTTCAAGGTTTGAAGTATGCTAAAGCCGGCTTCGTCAATGCTATAGGTTAAAGCGTCGATACGGGTGGAGAAGATATTATAAAAAATAATAGCCAATGTGGAGGCCACAATACCAACCGCTGTGTTTACAAGCGCTTCAGAAATACCGGTAGCAAGCGCAGTGGTATCCGGCTGTCCGGCAGCTGCAAGTGCTTTAAAGGCCCTGATCATTCCAAAAACCGTTCCGATCAATCCAATCAATGTACCGATAGAGGCTGATGTGGAGAGGATGGGTAAATTTTTACCAAGCATAGGCAATTCAAGCGCCGTGGCTTCTTCCAGTTCTTTTTGAATGGCGGCTTCCTTTTCTTCCTTATCCATAGTTTTGTCGTCGATCACTACTTTGTACAATTCAAGACCTGAGCGCATCACATTGGCCAATGAGCCTTTCTGCTTGTCGCATTCGGCAATGGCGTTGTCGATTTGATCGGAGGCCAACATGCCTTTAACTTTTCTAACAAACATGTCGATGGAGCCGCTGCCTTTGGCTTTCATGATGGTAATAAACCGTTCGATGCTAATCGTGATTACGGTGATTACCAATCCCAACAGGATGGGAACGATAAATCCTCCTTTGTACATAATACCCAAGAGGGTAATTGGATGTCCTTCGGCATCGAAATTGTCACTTGCGCCAAGCACAAATACATAGATCACAATACCTAACCCTAAGGAGATTAAAATAACCAGGCCGGCAAAAAATCGGCTTAAATTGGATGATGTTTTTTGATGACTCATTCTATTGATTGTTTTTTATTTATATACGTATTTATAATTCGGATGGCAAAAATAAAATTATTATGTTACCAATGCATTAAATTTAACGGAATAATGATATTTTTTGTTTTTTAATGGGTAAGTAGAAGAATGTAACCCTCAGATTTACAAAGGTGATGAAACGAGGAACGGCCTTTTTGTTTTACTATCGGCCGAAAAAAAAATCTGCTTTAGGGCAGATTTTTTTAATTTATGCTTATTATTTTAAGCCATGGTGTTGACATGGCGGCTCAACTTGCTTTTTTGATTGGCTGCCTTATTGCGGTGAATAATATTTTTCTTCACCAGCTTATCAAGCATAGAAAATATTTTTGGAATAAGTGCGCTTGCTTCCTTTTTATCGGTCGACTTGCGAATCGCCTTGATCACAGTTCTTGTAGATTTGTGTTGGTAGCGATTTCTCAAACGCTTGGTATTATTGGAACGAATTCTTTTTAATGAGGATTTATGATTTGCCATTTTTTGTTAAGGGCTGCAAATGTAATAAAATTGTTTACATTTTTCAAAAGCTTTTTTAAAAGATTTGGTTGAGGATAAGGTTAAGGTTGAGGTTGAGGTTGAGGTAAAGGTTGAGGTTGAGGTTGAGAGGTCAATCAAAATTCATAAATGACTAGCAGATTTATCGGTGTATTGGGCAAACATACTTAATTTATATATCAGCCCATACCTAATATCGGCTGCGAGAGGTTAAAACACTAAGCGCTGCATGGGTCATCTACTTCAAGACAGAACAGTTTCCAAGTGTCGCCTGATCGCATAAAATAAAAACCGAGGTTTCCGTCTGTACTAAAGATATAGGTCACCACCCGGGTTTCCTCTTTCAAAATGGCATCGATTTGCGTGTTTAATTTTGCTTCTTCATCCGGACTAAATTCTTTTAGCGCAACAAGGGCTTTCGAAACCTTGTTAAAATCTTGTTCAAAGCCGGCATAGATGCCCCTTTTGTTGTAAAGATGAACCATTTCACAATTCACTATGGGTTTTTCGCCTTCCTGCAGAGCGAATTTGGTTTTTTTAAATGCGTCGTAGCCAATACGCCATGGAATTTCTTCGGTTAATTCGTTGAGGTCCTTAATGGATGATACCGAAGTGATGAATCCGGGCTTGGATAAATAGAAGAAGGTATGGCTCTCATTCAAATATTTTTCAAGTCCAAATTCACTGTTATCATTGAGGTCGGCCAAGAAATTTGAAGCGAAGGTTTTGAATTTTTCAATTTCAGGCGAAGGAGGGAGCGCGTTTTCGGAGGCGATCTTTTTTTCAAAAAGCTCAAGAGAATCTACGCCAATGACTTTTCTCATGAGAATTTGTTGAATTTCAAGTTTTTTTACCAAATCGTCGTATTGCTTTTTGAGTCGAAGATTATCTTTTGAAATGTTTTCGTGTTCTTCCTCAAGTTTAGCCATTAAATCATGGATATCCAATGCGTACTTCTTCAAATCTTTCAGTTCGCTGTGCAGTTTTTTAAGTTCAGCGCTGTTTAATGAATCCTTTACCTGAAGCCATTTTAGTTCACCTTCCAGCAGATGATTCTTCATCTGAAGGGTGTCGATTCGCAGTGCCAAATCCTTTTTCCTTGGGCCAAATTGCGATAGGCCGAGGAAAGGAGACAGCAAAAGTAAAATGAGGTATAATTTTGCGCGATTCATTTTTTTTTAACCGCTTCAAAAGTATAAAAAAAGCAGATATAGGGTTAAAATAATTAGTTTTGCCCCATTAAAAGATGAGCGCAGAAGAGCAATTTAAAAAAATTATTTCCCACTGTAAAGAATACGGTTTTATTTTTTCGTCGAGTGAAATTTATGAAGGCCTGACAGCGGTTTACGACTATGGTCAAAATGGCGTTGAGCTAAAAAATAACCTCAGGCAGTATTGGTGGAAAAGCATGGTTCAGCTGCATCAAAATATTGTTGGGATTGATTCGGCCATCTTTATGCATCCAAAAACCTGGAAAGCCAGCGGACATGTGGATGGATTCAGCGACCCGATGATTGACAACAAGGACAGCAAGAAACGCTACAGGGCCGACCAACTGCTCGAAGACTATCAGGACAAGGTAAGGGACAAAATTGAAAAAGAATTGGAAAAAGCGGCTAAGCGCTTTGGTGAGAATTTTGACCCAAAACTCTATGCCGAAACCAATCCAAGGATCGTTGAATACCAGAATACCATAAAATCCATTGATGAAAACTTAAAAAAAGGTCTGGAAACAGGGGAATTGAGTTTGATCAAGGATCTTATCGAAAAACTTGAAATTGTTTGCCCTATCAGCGGTACGAAAAATTGGACCGACGTGCGTCAATTTAATTTGATGTACAGCACCCAAATGTCGGCCACCGATGGAGAATCCGAATTGTATTTAAGGCCGGAAACAGCCCAGGGAATTTTTGTAAACTTTTTGAACGTTCAAAAATCCGGGCGCATGAAAATACCATTTGGAATCGCGCAAACCGGCAAGGCATTTCGCAATGAAATCGTAGCCCGTCAGTTTATTATGCGCATGAAAGAATTCGAGCAAATGGAAATGCAGTTTTTTGTGAAACCGGGCACGGAAATGGAGTGGTATCATTATTGGAAAGTGGTGCGCATAAAATGGCATAAGGCACTGGGAACCCATGAAACAAATTTAAAATTCCATGACCATTTAAAGTTGGCCCACTACGCCAATGCTGCGGTCGATATTGAGTATAAGTTTCCATTTGGATTTAAGGAAGTGGAAGGCATACACAGTCGCACCGATTTTGATTTGGGAAGGCATCAGGAGTTTTCAGGCAAGAAACTTCAATATTTTGATACCGAAACCAATCAGAATTATGTGCCCTACGTGATCGAAACTTCAATTGGGCTTGACCGTTTATTTCTGGTCCAGCTCTGTGAAAACCTCGTAGACGAAACGCTAGAAAACGGGGAGACCCGCACGGTGTTTAAAATTCATCCGGCACTCTCTCCATACAAGGTCGCTATTTTACCCCTGGTAAAAAAAGACGGTTTGCCCGAAATGGCCGAGAAGATTTACAACGACCTCAAATTTGATTTTCAATGCTTTTATGAGGAGAAGGACACCATAGGCAAGCGCTATCGTCGACAGGATGCTATTGGCACGCCATTTTGCATAACCATTGATTATGACAGTGTAAACCATGAGGATGTTACCCTAAGGTACCGAGACAGCATGGAACAAAAACGAGTCAAAATCAATGAACTTCACTCTATACTGAGTGAAGAAACCAGCCTAAAAAATTTGTTGGCCAAATTATAAATGAAATTCCCGGAGTTTTCACCACAATCCGAAGCCGATTGGCGTACCGAAGCCTTAAAACAGGCCAAGGGGGAAGAGGTAGCCTCCCTGTTAAAATTCAAGCTTTTTTCTGAAATAGAGGTCAAAGCCTATTATGATGAGCACAGCCGACCTGAAAAATCAGAAATCATTATACCCAACCCAGAACCTTTTAGGCTTTGCGTTCCCTTAGAAAACACAAATCCTGAATGGCTTGATTCAATTAAAGAAGGGGTGGAGGCCTTTTCAGTCGATTTCGATCAAAATTTAGATTGGTTAAAACTTCAAGGTTATAACCTGCATATCGACATTTACGATTACGATTTGCAGGGTCTTAGGCAATCGGCAAATGAGCTGTCGGGCGGAACCATTGCCTTAAAAATATCAAACAACCAGGAAAACTATGCCCTGGCCATTCAAAGTCTTATTGAGCATCCTATCGAGGGATTTAAAAATCTATGTATCGATTTATCCTCCTGGCCACATCTCGATGATAAAAAACAACTCGAGCAAGCCCTGGTGCAGGCCGATTGGTTTATAAAAGAGAGAAAAAACCACCCTTTGGGTGCCGGCGACATTTTTTTTAGGATGGAAGTGGGTCATAATTTTTACCTCAATCTTTCGAAAATAAGAAGCTTGAAGCAAGGTTGGTACCGTTTGTTGCAAAAACATGAACAGTCGGTGTTTGAGCCCTATATTATTTGCAAAACCATTGATTTATCAGGTTCGGATCATGAAGCCGAATCGGATATGATAGCCCTGACCTGCATGGCATTTGCTGCCATGGCCGGCGGTGTACAATCCCTGGTTGTAAAGGGACTTAAGAATATTAAGGGAGCCGAGCCGTCATTTTCGGCGCGAATGATTCGAAACATACAAGGTTTGTTAAAAGAAGAGAGCTTTGTTTGTGATGTGCATGACCCTGCCAGGGGGGCTTATTTTTTCGATAATGTGAACAGCGCCCTCATGGAAAAGGTGGGAAATTTAACCACCATGAAAGCCAAGCGTCAGTGTGTGGAGGTTCATCCCGAAGCCACTGTTTCAAATGAACTATCCGAAGGGTTTGCGGTAAAAAACAGTTTCAGGTTCGAAGATATTGGCCATTTGGGATTTACCGGATTTGGAGCAGGAGTACCCCCTTTTTTAAGAGGTCCTTACGCCACCATGTTTGTCCAAAAACCCTGGACCATCAGGCAATACGCCGGGTTTTCAACCGCCGAAGCGTCGAATGCCTTTTACAGAAGAAATTTAGCAGGTGGTCAAAAAGGTTTATCGGTAGCCTTTGACCTTGCCACACACAGAGGGTACGACAGCGATCATCCCCGCGTATCGGGTGATGTTGGCATGGCAGGGGTGGCCATTGATTCGGTTGAGGACATGAAACAATTGTTTGATGGCATACCACTCGATGAGATGAGCGTGAGTATGACCATGAATGGGGCGGTCATCCCCATTATGGCTTTTTACATAGTGGCCGCTGAGGAACAAGGTGTTAAACCCGGTCAGCTTTCAGGAACCATACAAAACGATATTTTAAAGGAGTTCATGGTTCGCAATACCTTTATTTACCCCCCTTTGCCCTCCATGCGTTTGGTAGGCGATATTTTTAAATATTGTTCGGCCAACATGCCCAAATTTAATTGCATTAGCATAAGCGGGTACCACATGCATGAGGCCGGAGCATCTGCCGATATAGAATTGGCTTACACCCTTGCTGATGGGTTAGAATATGTGAGAACCGGTATAGCGGCGGGATTGGCCATTGACGATTTTGCACCCCGTCTTTCATTTTTCTGGGGCATAGGCATGGATATTTTTAAGGAGATTGCAAAGATGAGGGCCGGGAGACTATTATGGGCCAAAATCATCAAGCAGTTTAATCCCCAAAATCCTAAATCCATGGCTTTGCGCACCCATTGTCAAACCTCAGGCTGGAGTTTAACCGAGCAGGATCCTTACAACAACATTGCAAGAACCACCATTGAAGCCATGGCAGCAGTATTTGGCGGAACTCAGAGTCTGCATACCAATGCTTTGGACGAGGCCATCGCCTTGCCTACCGATTATTCGGCACGTATTGCCAGAAATACTCAGAAATATTTAGCCGGTGAAACCCAGATCACCAGGGCCATTGATCCCTGGGGTGGATCTTATTACATAGAATATTTAACCGGTCAGCTGGCTGCAAAGGCGTGGGCTTTGATTGAAGAAGTAGAAGCCTTGGGCGGCATGGCCAAGGCCATTGAAACCGGTTTACCAAAATTAAGAATAGAAGAATCAGCAGCCAGGAAACAGGCGCGCATTGATAGCGGACGCGATGTTATCGTAGGGGTAAATAAATACAAAGTGGGCAAGCAGGCTCCCATTGATATTTTATCGATCGACAACCGGGCTGTGCGACAGCAGCAGATTTCGCGTTTAGCAACGCTCAAAAAAAATAGAAATGAATGGGAGGTGAACAAAAGCCTGGAGGCCATTTCAAAAGCCGCCCATTCCGGAGGCGAGAATATTCTGGATTTAGCGGTTGTCGCTGCGAGACACAGAGCAACCTTGGGTGAAATTTCACTGGCCTTGGAAAAAGTGTATGGCCGTTATCAACCCCAGACTAGAACGATTTCAGGGGTGTTTAAAAAAGAATCGCAAATGGATAAAAACTTTATCAAAGCTACGGGTTTATCAGATGACTTTGCTGCCAAAGAAGGCAGAAGGCCGAGAATAATGGTAGCCAAAATGGGGCAAGATGGTCACGACAGAGGGGCCAAGGTGATTGCGACAGCTTTTGCCGATCTGGGCTTTGACGTGGACATAGGCCCATTATTTCAAACCCCACAGGAGGTGGCCAAACAAGCTGTAGAAAATGACGTCCATTGTTTGGGCATATCGAGCTTAGCCGGTGGTCATAAAAGTCTGATACCGGAAGTCATTGAAGAATTGAGGAAATATGGAAGAGAGGATGTCCTCATCATTGCAGGTGGCGTTATTCCGGCCATTGACTATGAAGATTTATACAAAGCGGGTACCGACTTTATTTTTGGCCCTGGAACCATTATCACCGCAGCGGCGGTAGAGGTATTGGAAAAGTTGATAGAAAGGCAGAAGGAAAGTAAAAAGTAATATTTTAGCGTTTTTACCAAAGACCGATTACAAAAAACAAACCTCCAAGGTTCACAGAACCTTGGAGGTTTGGATTGAATTGTGGCAAAGTCAAAAGTAAGACGACTCTTTTTTTTTAACACAGTTAAGCGGAGTATAAACAGAGGGATTACTCAGAGTT